>JAKQPV010000027.1:0-6196 GCA_029564515.1 Spirochaetota bacterium
TACCGGTAGAATCCCCGGATCGCCGCGAGCTTCCGGTTCACGGACGCCGGGGAAAGACCCTGGCCCCGCAGCGCCCCGAGATAGGCGGTCACGTGCTCGGGGTTCACGGCAAGGGGGGACGGCACGCCGCTCGCCCCGGCATACTCGAGAAACCGCCCGATGTCGCGGCTGTACGCCTCGAGGGTGTTGTGCGAGGCTCCCCGTTCGACGGCAAGAAAGTGAAGGTACTCCTCGACGAGCGCCGCGTCGTCCGGAATCGCTGCAGGCATCCGTTCCCCCTGAGCAGCAGCGGCCTTTGCGGCCGCCGCCCTGGGGTCCCTCTTATCGCAAAGACGGGGGCCAGGCAACGGCTTTTTTGCCTGCTGTGCCGCAGCCGGTCCGATCGGGTCCGGCGGGTGCCTTCCCGGGCTTTTTTCGAAGGGATGGGCGGATTCCGCCGGCGGACGATGCGCGATCAGCGAGCGTTCTGCCTGCGCGGGGGGAAGAGGGGCGTCCGTGCCGCGCCGACGCGGGACAGACCGAAGAGAATCGCCGTCCAGAGGCAGCCGAAACCGTACTGCACGCTTCGGCGAAAATTGATGGAAGAGGATTCCGAGTGGTAACGCGTGGGACAGCTGATCTCGGCGATCAGGTGGCCGAACCAGAGCACCTGGAGAAGCATCTGATTGTCGAAAACGAAGTCGTCCGAGTTACTCTCCAGCGGCAGTTCTTCCAGCACCCTTCTGGAAAAGGCCCGGTAGCCCGTATGGTACTCGGAAAGTTTGCCGCCCGTGAAAATATTCGCGAAGAGGGTGAGGAGCCGGTTGGCCACATACCGCCACAGCGGCATGCCGCCGCGCAGGGCGTGACCTCCGAGGATGCGGGAGCCGAGAACGCATTCGTACAGGCCGTTGCCGATGAGCGACGCCATGGCCGGGATCAGTTTCGGAGTGTACTGGTAATCGGGGTGCACCATGATGACAATGTCGGCCCCCTCCTCCAACGCCATCCGGTAGCATGTTTTCTGGTTTGCCCCGTAACCCCGGTTCTCGGGGTGCCGGTGGACGGTGACGTCGGGAAGGGTCCGCGCAAGCGCAACGGTCTCGTCATGGCTCGCATCGTCGACGACGATGACCCTGTCGACGACACCCTGGGCCATGACCTCGTCGAAGGTCTTCCGGAGGGTCTGCGCCGCGTTGT
Organism: Spirochaetota bacterium; assembly: GCA_029564515.1. Taxonomy (GTDB): domain Bacteria; phylum Spirochaetota; class UBA4802; order UBA4802; family UBA5550; genus RBG-16-49-21. Next base: position 1,180 of record JAKQPV010000027.1, read on the forward strand.
ACGCGGGCATGACGACGATGACTTTTTTCCCTGCAAACATCTGTCTGCCTCAATGGTTTCGGCGTCTGGCTCCGATCCGCTCATCGAATCCGGTAGACGGCGTGACCGTTCGACTCATGGAGTTTGTCCAGGCACTGGGCAAGCGTCCCCACCACCCGGCCGACCTCTTCCCGGGGGATGTTGTCCTCGAGCGCCTTGAGGAGCAGGTCCTTCTGGACCAGCAGGTGGGTCCCCCCCAGGGACTTCAGGTATGCCGAGAGCGTTTCCGTATCGGAGGACGCTCTCCTGATGCCCCGCACGATTCCGGGTTCCCGCCAGGCATGGTGGAGATACTCCCTTTCGAGATAATACCCGCGGCCGCCCATATAGAGGAGGTAAACGACTGCATCCTGCGGCAGGTGCCGGTTGATGTACGCCACAGCCTGGTAGCTTCCGACCTGCCGGGACAAAAACCCGTCTCTCGATTCTTCGCCGAGTATATACGGCATGGGACGCACCTCTGCAACCAGATTCCCCAGATAGAGAAGATTCATGGCAAGCAGCAGGGCAACGCCGGTCAAAACGGCACCTGTCGCCACGTTACGCGTCCGATTCAATCGAAGACCCATCCACTCCAGGACGTTCCGGATCCCCAGCACGGCGAGGATCGCCGCGAAGGGGAGGATCGGGAGGATGTAGCGGATGCGCAGATCCGCGGTCAGTGTGGATACGGTGAAAACGAACGCGATCAGGCCAAGGAAAAAGAGGCGGTGACCCTTCCGGTTTCCCGTGAAGGCAAAGGGGATCGCGACGGCGTACAGCGGGTTCAAAATCCCGTCGAAGTGCTGCGACGAATGGTCCCAGCCCTCGTAAAAAATGCGCAGAGGCAACAGCAGAATCTGCCATGCGTTTTCCCCGTAGAGCAACATCCGGTTGCGGATGAAGCTGAAGCCGCCGCTCGGTGCATCGCCCGCAACCAGGAACGCGGCCGGCTCGCGGCCGCCGTGGATGAACGTAAACAGGCCGTCCATCAGGGGATAGACGGGATTCCCTTTCAGGATCAGGTTCTTCACGAGCCAGGGAGAAACAACGGCCAGGGTAACCAGAAAGAACAGCGTGCCCCACCGCAGGGCCTGCAGCTGCCTGCCCGTGTCGCGCGCGTAGAGAAAGACGATCGCCCCGTTGAGGAAGGCCCACGAGATAAAGGCATTGTACTTGGTGCCTGCCGCAAGCCCCATGAAAACCGCCGAAGCCGCGATCCACCTGGCCTCCTTGTAGCCGCCGTCACGCCAGCGGAGATAAGCCATCACGGAGGCCGTCGTGAAAAAGATCATCCCGAGGTCGACATAGGCGGTAATGGACAGCCGCAGAATCATCGGCGTGCTTGCAAACGCCAGGAGCCCGAGCAGCGCCCAGGTTCGCCCGGCCTGCTCCCGCAGGTACCGATACACGAGATACCCCGTTGCCCACCCGAACATCATGTGGATAAAGGCCGGCAGCACGTCGTTGCCGAAGGCGAGCGGCACGAGGTATAGAAGATCGACGTTCATGGGGAAGTAGCTGAACTCGGCCCAGGGGGTCTCGAACCATCCGCCGTGACGGATCCAGAGCTTCGGGATGGCCAAGTGGTGAATGAGCGCGTCGCGCGAAACGGGGGGTAAAATACAGAGGAGACCTTCGGCGAGAGCATATCCAATCAGAACAAAATAAATCGCACAAACTACGATTCGCTCCTGACTCCCTGTCAACAGTGAAAAGCCCTCCCGCACGTTTGGATTTCCGTCGGACTCGACTTTTGCTGTCACGACGTCCATGGATTCTCCCGCTTATGATTTGACAGCGATTTCCCGCCGTCGTCGAACCGTACTGAACGGATATTTCGCTCGTAATGCGGATTGCCCGGATCCAAATCGAGAGCTTTTTGAAACATTAGGATGGCTTCGTCAAGCTTGCCCTTCTTCCTGAGCACCACTCCCAGATTATTATACGCCTCGGCATTGAAAGGATTGATCCGGATTGTTGCCTGCAAGAGTTCATGCGATTCATCCAGTCTTCCCTGATGAAACAATAAGGCGCCCAGGCGGTGATGTGCTACTTCATGATAGGGATTGAGTGCAAGAACATACCGGAACTCTCTTTCCGCTTCATCGGGAAAACCCCTTCTAAGCATCAGAATCCCGATATTCATTCTCAGATTCGTATGATGCACGTCGATCCGACTTGCTTGTAGCAGGCAACGATCCGCTTCATCCAGATTTTCGGTTCGAAGCGCGGCCGCACCCATATTGACCCATGCGTCTTGATAATGAGGGGCTAAATCCACGGCCTTTCTAAAAAACGAGACTGCTTTTTCCAAGATGCCCGCCTCGAGACACAGCACTCCAAGGTTGTTCAGCGCTACGGGATTTTCCGGAACGACTTCGAGTGCATGTTGATATAGTGTGAAGCTGTTCTTCCATGTCCCCACCTGCATTCTCGTCAAAGACACGCAACCGATACAGAGCAACAGAACCGCCACGAAAGCCGACCTTTTCAGCCACGTGTTCCTGGCAGTGACCGTTTGAACCATCCAGGAGATCCCCATGAAGAGGCCAATGAGCGGAATATAGGTGTATCGATCAGCCATGGCCTGGGCCCCTACTTGCACGATACCGATCACTGGCACAAGCGTTCCGATAAACCAGAGCCAGCCCACCAAGAGATAGGGGCGTGAGCGAGCTTGCCAGAAGGCAACCACGGATACTCCCGCCAAAACAGAAGACGCCGCCCCAATATGCCAGGGCGGAATCACTCCTCGATAGGGGTACAAGACTCCGAGATCATAGGGCCAGAACATCTTTCGAATATATTCTAAGTAAGAAACAGCCGCGTTGGCAAATCGATGACTGAGATCAACGGCTTCTATTGGCACCACTGCTCCTGCAGCTTTTTGCGCCAAGACCGTCACGGCACAGGATGCCGTTAAGAGCATGATCATGGGAATTTTTTCAACCGCGAGACGAAAAGCTGGCTTTTCCTTGAAGACTTTGAAACGAAGAAGGAATGGATCGAATACTGTAGCAGCATGCGCATGTCTACGTAGGGGCCAGTAGTCGAGAAGAAGCAGAGCAAAGGGGAGCGTAACAGCCATGGGCTTTGACAGAAGGCCGCAAATGAAAAAGAGAAGAACCAAGCTATATCTTAGTATGGTAGAGCGCTTGACATAATGGGAATAACTGCCCATGGTGAGAATCCAGAAGAACCCGCTGAGAACGTCTTTCCGCTCAGACACCCATGCGACAGATTCTACATGCAAGGGATGAATTGCGAAGAGCATCGAGACCCCTGCGCTACATACTGTTGCACCCGTCATTCCCCGTAATACTAGAAACAACAACAACACATTGAGAAGATGAATCTGAAGATTGGTCCAGTGATGACCTCCAGAACTAAATCGGTACAGTGAAAAATCTGCCATATGAGAAAGCCATGTCAGAGGGTGCCAATTCCCTGCATGGAAAGTCGAAAAGGACCATCTGATTCCCTGCCATGACAACCCACTCTGCACTGCAGGATTTTCTGTAAGATATATCGGATCATCGTAGTTCACGAAGTCGAAGGTCTGGACCGGCCAATAAACCGCCAATGTCACCGCAACCAGGATGATGGAAAGTACGAATACATCAACATTCGAATTTCTGCGAACGACATTCATAATCTAGTCCTGCACGGTCTCGCAGCCTGCATGTCCGATTATGTATTGTATTTGGCCAAAGGCCATCTTATCCGCCACGAGTGCCAACCCTTAGGCATCATTTTTTTATCGATGCAATTCAACTGCCATGCCACGCTTTATTGACTGAACCACTTTTTCCCGGCGGCATCATGTTTCGAAAAAAGGGGGCAATGCCTGTGCACTGCCCCCTTGAAAAGGTCCTGTCGTGCTGTCGGCCGACTAGAGAGCCGGCATGGTGATAACACCCTTGTAATCGACGGATCCTGTCGCGTTCAGAACAGAGTGGGTAAGCGTCAGGGTACCGCTGGTGGAGGTAACTGAACCACCAGGGGAAGCGGCAATATTCTGCGACTTCTGATAACCAGCCGCGGTAAGCTTGGCCATGGTATCAACCGTTGCAGTGGGGAAGTCGGACAGATAGGCCTGCGCCGCCGTATAGGCATTCTTGAGGTCCGCGTTGAGTTCCGCCCGGAAGCCCCTTTTACGGTATTCCGTAAACTGCGGGATTGCGATTGCCGCCAGGATGGCGATGATGGCCACGACGATCATGAGCTCGATCAGCGTGAAACCCTTCTTGCCTCTCTTCTTTGCGAAATAACTGATCATGATAACCTCCTGTTCGAAATTCTTTTGTATATGTTCTAGTTTCTTTATCGCCTTCTTTTGGGATTCCTTTAGACCGAGACCTTACTGCTTCCTTTCTGTACCTCCTTTGCCCGTTTTTCAGTGTCTGACCACCATTGAGCAATTCGCATGCCACGGAACAGGCATCCCTCATTTTCGTCCTTTGTACCATGATTCTGATCACTTACCGTAACACGACCTTTTCCCCCGACTTCCGGGATCCGTCGTCCTGGAGGCAGAAAATGATGATTCCCATCACCCCCTGCCGAGATTCATCACTTGCCTTCCCCGTCTCCGTTTTCCATGTTCAGCTTCTCGAGCCGGTGCCGCAGGCTCGGAAAGCTCACGCCGAGAAGCGACGCCGCCTTCGTCTTGGATCCTTTGGTCTTGTCCAGGGCCTTGCGGATGATCTCGCGCTCGAATCGCTCCAGCTCCCGGTTCAGATCGACCCCGTCCTCGGGAAACTCTCCCGGGAACCCGGGCGCGGCGGCCGCTCCCTTCGCCTCTTCGGCGATGATCAGGTTCTCGGGCAGGATGATGCTCGAGCTCTCCAGGGCGATGCTGCGCTCGATGATGTTCTCGAGTTCCCGGATGTTCCCCGGGAAGGGGTAGCGCAGGAGCAGCTCCAGGGCGTAGGCGGAGATCCGCTTCACCTCCTTGCCGAATTCCCTCGCGTATTTCTCGATGAAGTGCTGCACG
>JAKQPV010000028.1:0-1287 GCA_029564515.1 Spirochaetota bacterium
ACTCGCATCAGGACCGGAATAGTCGGCCGGATAGGCGGCCGTGCCGGGGTTGATGGTGTAGGTGACGATAATGCGCTCGCCGGTGTCGTTGGCCCGGTCGAGCTCGACCCGCATGTAGAAATCGGGATCATCCTCCGGGCGATTGAGATCCGGGACGTTGACGATCGAGGGCAGATTGACCTGCGCCAGACCGGCGATGGCATAGAGAAACATGAACGCGAAGATGATAGCACTTTTTTTCACGGTGCCTCCTGGTTTAAAATAATGAGCGACGCCTCCGGCAGCAGCAGTCGCCGAGTCCGGAGATGCAATAGCATGCTCCAGGATCAGCTTGCGCCGGCTGGCCTCAAGCGGCATGGGTGCGGCTGGGTGAGCCCCACCTTGCCTTATCAATTCCCCTTGTGCAAATGGATTACGACGAACAAAAACTGTTGGTTAGGTAGTGCAGATAAAACTGAGGAAATGCCGTGCGAAGGATGCTGTTGCGCGGGAGTCAATACCAGTGCTGCTGTTGTTTAATGTAACAAATATAGGCTAAAAAAATTCCAAAAGAAAGAAAAATTATACATAATCGTTATAAATAACGAATATTATTGCATTATTTACAATCTGAAAAAGTCAAGCAAATTGTGGCCCATTATTTGCCCTCAATATGGTAATCCGTCGCCGCCGGAGCAGGCATGTCTGTAACCTTAATAATTACAATCTATATGTCGACCATTATTCATCCGCGTGTGGCGGCGGGGCCACATCTTGTGAGGAGGCTATGAGACCATTCCCTTTCCTGACCATCCTGTTCTATCTGCTCGTCTCCCTTCCCCTTTTCGCCCAGCCGGCGGACCATCGCCGGCTCATCTACAGCCATCCCCTGACCTCGGCCGCCCCGGGCCAGGGCGAAACCATTTACAATATCGACGGGGAGTTCGATGCGGTCAAGGGGTGGAACGCAGAGCATACCACCAGCCAGTTGCAGATCCATCTCGCAAAACCGCTGCCCCTGGAGGGGACGCTGGCCGTCAAGGTCACCAATTTCAATCCGGCCGAACAGTGGGTGGATGATCTCAAGCTGCACATCATCAACCTCTATTCCCGGATCTATACCAACAACAAGGAGATCTTTGACACGGACGGCTCCTGGATCCATATCCGCACCGGCAGCGGCTATTCCACCATGCCGGGCAGGGCCGGATTCAAGGTGCTGGCCGCGGCGCGCGGCATCGGCACCCGGGATGAGGTCACCTGTGTTGAGGATTATCTTTGGCGCCTGGGCCGCATCTATGAATTTCG
>JAKQPV010000031.1:0-2843 GCA_029564515.1 Spirochaetota bacterium
ATCGGCAAATCGATCGGCTGCAAGGCCGGCCTGGCCTGCGTCGCCGACGGCCGGGTCTTCACGGAGATCGACGCGCTGGAGGCCCTCTTCGACGTGGCGGCCGTCCACTTCGCCTCCGGCGGCTGGGGAGGGGCCGAGGGCGGCGTCACGCTGATCGTCGAGGGGCCCGATGCGGAAGTGGGCAAGTGCATGGACTTCATCGAGACGAAGATCAAGGGCGAGCCGGCCCTTCCCGGCATCAAGAGCCCCTGCAAGACCTGCCCGGTCGGCGCCTGCAGCTTCAAGGGCAAGGACGACACCGACCTTCCGGGCTACCTGAAGTAATCGGCACGGGGGCCGGCTCCCGCGGCCGGCCCCTTTATCTTGCTCTATGACCGGGCATGGCGGTTCGTGTCCAGGGTTTGGACACGTCCCGGGAACGTGTCCAAAAAATGGCGATAAATGGACACGTTCTTGAAATGAGGCCATAGAGCATAAAAGGCTTTGTGTAAAGTAATATCGATTTTACTTTACACAAAGCCTTTTGTTGTTTATATGCTTTACACAAGATGAAACCTTTTGTTCCACACTCGCTTCCTCTGAAATCCGTGCAATGGGAACCCCTTATCCCGCTGATTGGGAAGGCGAACAGGGCCCTTGCATACTATGACGGCGTCCTGTACGGCGTCACCAACCCGGAAGTTCTTCTCTCTCCCTTGACCACGCAGGAAGCCGTGCTTTCATCTAAAATTGAGGGAACTCAGGCAACCCTGGGGGAGGTCCTCCGGTTTGAGGCCGGTGAAGAGCCCGTGGAGGCGGCCAGAGGTCTCGACATCCAGGAGATCCTAAACTACCGCAGGGTAATGCACATCGCGGAAGAAGAGCTGAAGACGCGGCCGTTTTCTCTGAATTTGCTGAAAGATCTTCACTCCTGTCTTCTCGAAGGCGTGCGCGGCAGGAACAAGGCGCGCGGACAATTCCGGACCACACAGAACTGGATTGGTCGCCCGGGGAGTCCCATCGAGGATGCTGACTACGTTCCACCGTCACCGGGGTCTCTCATGGCGCACCTCGGCAACTGGGAGAAATACTACCATTCGGGCCGGCCGGATCCGCTTGTTCAGTTGTCCATCATCCATGCTCAATTCGAGATGATCCATCCGTTTCTCGATGGAAACGGCCGCATTGGAAGAATGCTTGTCCCCTTGTTCCTCTTCGAGAAAAAACTCCTGTCACGGCCGATGTTTCATATCTCTTCGTACCTCGAGGAAAATCGGGAGACCTACATCGACCGGCTTCGCATGTTGAGCCGACGGCCGGCAGGCTGGAATGGATGGATTGAATTCTTTCTCGCGGCGCTCCACGAACAGGCCCGGCTCAATGCGGAAAAGACGCGGCAGATTATCGATCTCTACCAGCGCATGAAGCAGCGGGCTATCGAACTGACCCATTCGCAGTATGCCGTGCCGCTTCTTGACAGGATCTTCGAGCAGCCTATTTTTCAACCCGGGCATCTCGAAGGCATAAAAGGTTTGCCCAGCCGACCCATGACCAGGACCCTGATCAACAAACTTCGCGATGCGGGAATTCTGAACGTCATGAGGGAAGGCAGCGGGCGACGGGCCCAGATACTGGTATTCTCCGAGCTGGTCGATCTCTGTGAAGGAAGAGAGGCCTCATCCCTCTTGATAACCGATCGTCGTTAATCGCCTTTGGCCTCTAACAGGCTGTTGAAAAACGCTTATCTGCCGCGTTGCGCTGCATCCTTCGTCACTGCGGCGTACGCCATAGTACGCCTCATTCCTCAGGATTTGCGCGCCTTGCATCCAGGCATTTTTGAACAGCCCGTCTGACAAGGTGTTATTCAACACCCTGCTCGTTCTTTTCCAGAATCTGCTGAAACTCGAGCCCATTATCCATCACGGGCATGTGTCGAAACGCATCCCCCGGCCGGCCAAAATCGAACTCACCGCCGCCGAATGGACGGTTCCAACACCTGGCCCGGCCTTTGCCCCGGCAAATTGCTGAAAAAGCATCACCCGGAGACAAGCCCGATTATAGGCATCTTCGCCCCGCGGACTTGGAATGCGGTTATTGGCGGAGTGTAATCAGCCGTAATCAATGAGCAATCTGACCTGATGCAGAATATGCGCGCTATAAGGCACATATTCGGAAGCAAGAAGGTCAGGCCTGATTATTGATATTTATCCGCCCCTTGCTTACAAAAGCGGCCCGAAAGGCCGGATATGGTCGGGACTGCCATACTTGACGCTTGTCATCTTGACTTGAGAACCGCAATCCCCTACCCTACGCCCATGGCCGATTACACGGAGAAACCGAAAAACTGGAAGGACCTGCCGCCGGAGGAGCTCGCCGCGTTCATGACCCGCAAGAGCGAGGGGTACCTGCCCGCGCTACTCGGCTTTGCACTCACCTCGGTAACGAAGGACCGTGTCGTGGCGCGCATGCCGGTCGAAAAGCACCACCTGGCCCCCAACGGCTACCTCCACGCGGCCTCCGTCGTCACGCTGGCCGACACGGTCTGCGGCATGGCGACGATCGTCAACCTGCCCGAAGGCGCCGGGGGATTCACGACGATCGAGCTGAAGACCAACTTCCTCGGCACCACCCGCGAAGGTTTCATCTGCTGCGAGGGAACGCCCGCCCACATCGGAAGGCGCACCATGGTCTGGGACGCCCGCGTGTGGGACGAGAAGACCGGCCGGGACATCGCCCTGTTCCGATGCACCCAGATGATCCTGCCGAAGAAGGCGTAAGCCATGGCTACGTTCACACTCGCAGAAGCCACGATTGCCGATGTCCACAAGGCCTTCAAGTCGGGCGAGCTGACGGCGAAAAAGCTC
>JAKQPV010000038.1:0-2814 GCA_029564515.1 Spirochaetota bacterium
CGAAGCCGGAAAGATCCTCGGCATCCGCATACTCGACCACGTCATCTGCGGACGGCCGAGCGACACCTCCCCCGGCTACGTCAGCCTGCGCGAGAAAAACCTCGTCTCCTTCAATTAACCCACTCTCCCGGCTCCGCCCGAAAGAACGGGCTGCAGGGACGGCACAACAAACCGGCGCCAGGTACCAGCCGGGAGGCAAGCCGAAAACCCCGAGAGCACAAACAGAGATCGCCGGTCGGAGCCGGACATCCACCAAACGAAAGGAACAACCCTATGACTGCTACACTCGCTCAAGACCCCATGATCCGATTGGCCAAAGCCAGCGCCAGTTACAACTATTGCGGAGTATGCGGTCACATTCCGCAATCCGGTGACGAACCCAACCGCGCCCCGCTGCGCTGGTGGGATCCGGACGACGGCTGGAAAATCGGCACGCTCTGCAGTTGGTGCGCCGAAGAGGTTCTCGACCGTAAGCCCCAGCCCGGGGACTACGCCGTCGCCACCCGCGCCACCAACGGCGTCTGCGACGACTGCGACACCGACGAAGACCCGATCGACGCGCTCTTCTAACAAAAAACCCCTGCTGAAACGCCTTCATGACGTCCGATTCCTTTGGACGGACGCCATGAAGGCCCCCCTCAAACAGAAAGGCTCGCACAATGAACACCGACAACATCGACCTCAGCGAAATCGAGTGGATGCTCTTCAAGCATGCACCCGATAAGCCCGGCTGCTATGTGATGTTCGACCGAAACATCACCGTGCAACAATTCGCCGAAAAAATTAATGCCCGGATGCCGGAAGAAATCCGAAGCCGTCTGGACTACTACGGCCCTGACGCGCCCTTCATAAGCCCTGGTCGAAAACGCCCGATCAACGCGACCGACGACCCCAACCTCGCACGGCAAATCTACCTGACCTCCTCATGGGAGACGGGCTCCAGCGAAGGTTATTACACCCACGTTCATGCCGTGTCTACGAGCGAAAGAAAGCCCGGCAGATCCACGATCTGGGTCGCTAAGACGTTCGACGTGAAAGTTGCCGTCGCCCTCGACATCTGCATGCACTGTTGGATCGACGGAGGAGAAATCAACGGGAAAGGGAAAGCAGCCAAGGACATCCTCGCACACATCATCTTCGATTGAACGGTGCGCCCTGCTACTACACGAAGCAGGATGATGGACTGGCGCAAAGCTGGACAGGCCGCGTGTGGATGAACCCGCCCTATGGCCGCACAATCGGCGCGTGGATGCGCAAGGCGTATGAGTTGGGGATAACAACCCGAGCCCGGCTGGAAATCCGGGAAGAAACGAGGGAAAAATGAAGGAAAAACAGACTTACTGGATCACTGTGGGCGAGACCGGCAACGAATGCGGACACATCCGCACGTCTGACCACGTCTCCGACCGTGCGGCGATCCGCGCCGCGAAACGCCTATGCGCCCCGTATAGGGGCGACGGATGGTGGCGCGTCGAGTGCGACGGGGCGACGGTCGCCAGAGGCGGGCGGGATAACTGACGAACAACACCCGCGCCCGGCGGGAAAACCGGGCAAAAGGAGAACACCATGAGCAACGACACACGCGACTACTACGAGCGCGAGCTTGATTTGATCGACTTCAGCGGGCCGCACCCGGCGAAGATTCTTATCGGGAGCGAGGGGAGGACAACAAGGACACTGGACGTTAACCGGGACTTCGCCGTTGCGCTCATCCACCGGCTGACGGAGTTCTTGCTGAATCCCGAACCAAAAAAGGAGGAGAGCGCCGCGCCGGTAAAATCCCGGCTCGATGTGTATTACACCATCGGGCGAGACCGGAACGGAAACAAGGTGGTACACGTTAAAACCTCGGGGCGTGGGGGATTTACGATCCAAACCAACGGCAACCTGCCCAGGACGCACCGTTGCGGGGTGACGGTTGAGACTGACGCGGAGGTATGCGCCTACGTTGCCAAGCACGGCAGCGACCGGCACAAGCGCATTCTGGACATCTAAGGATCATACCCGCGCCCGTGCGGTCAAACGCGGGCAGAAACGGAGAACACCATGAGCAAGAGAAATCCCAAGACTCTGAATCTGGTGATGGACTACGCCGCCCTGATGGAGGCATGCGCGGCATACGTGACGGTGAAGCGCCCCGCCATCCGCGACCCCGAAAGCGCCTACAGGCTTCTGCGGCCGATCATGAGCGCCGCCACTTCCGGCGACTCTCAGGAGACCTTTTTTGTCCTGTTGCTCGACACGAAAAGCAAGGTCATCGGCTCGCCGGTCGAATGCACCCGTGGCCTGCTCGACACCAGCCTCATGCATCCCCGCGAGGTGTTCCGCGAGGCGGTCAGGCAGAGCGCGGCCAGAGTGATACTGGCGCACAACCACCCGTCAGGGGACCCGACACCCAGCAAGGAGGACATCGACATCACCCGGCGCTTGGTCGAAGCTGGGCGGATTCTGGGTATCCACATCGTTGACCATGTGATATGCGGCCAGCCGTCCGACATGACCCCCGGCTTTGTCTCTCTCCGCGAAAAGAACCTCGTCGCTTTCGACTAAACCCCGCGCCCGTGCGTATCGCGGGCATGGAGGATGACATGAAACTCACGATAAACAGCAGGAAAATGGGGAAAGTGACTTTTTCCCGACCTGGTACCGCGTACATCTTCGCCGATTTAAGCGGTGACGGATCTTGCCCCGGAACACTTGGCAACCAGATTTGCCGTGACGGGCAATTAACAGGAGATACGATCTCCTACATCGGCGATGACTTGCAGGTCTTCAAACAAACCTGCAAAAATTGGTTCAAAGCCTTTTTAAGAG
>JAKQPV010000041.1:0-1443 GCA_029564515.1 Spirochaetota bacterium
AATCGCCATGGCGAAGACTTTGAATGTCCGGATCTCGGACGATATCGAGCAGAGACTCGAAAACCTGGCTGAAAAGACCAAGAGGCCCAAGAGCTTCTACATCAAGGACATGCTGGAGAAATACCTTGATGAGTATGAAGAGGCTTACCTTGCCCTCGAGCGCATTTCCGAAAAGAACGCAAAATATTACACGAGCAAGGAGGTCAAAAAACTCCTTGAGCTATAAGGTCGCCTGGCATGAAGATGCGTTGGAGGAACTCAGGAAGCTCGACAAGGCCGGGGCGAGGGAGATCGTGGGCAAGGTTGATGATCACCTTTCGGAACACCCCATCGCGCTCGGAAAACCCCTGAAGGGGATCTTCCGCGGCCTTTTTCGTTACGGGTGCGGAGATTACAGGGTCATTTACTCCATCGACCGCCGGGATGAGGTGATGCTGGCGCTGACCGTGGGGCACAGGAAGGACGTATACAGGAGGCCGAGATGAAGATCGAGATCAGCCGGACCCACTACAAGACGCTCGTGAAGGCCCTGTTCCTGGCCAACTGGGTCGTCAACTGCCACAAGACGGAAGAGCCTGACGACGAATTCGAACGGCTCGAGCAGTACATTCTCTCCCAGGGAAAATTCTTCGACCTCAAGAGCGTCGAGTTCGACGAGAAGCACGGCAAGTATTACCACGACCTGGATTTCGAGCAGAAAACGCTGGAGCATCTCGACGAGTTTGTGAACGAGTCCTTCTGGGACGAGTTGACCGAAAGGCTGGCGCAGCGGGATTTTGTCAGGGAACTGGGAGAGGAAGCGTTCCTGGAAATGTCCCGCGACGAGCGCTTCACCCGGTTCTGGGAGTTCGCCGATCGCTACGAGGCGGAGTTCGCCGAGCACGGGATTGACAATCTCGTGCTCCGCTCCGACGCGAAGGAATAGCGAGAGGCAGGCACACCGCCGAAGTACTCGAAGGCGCCGCTCAGCCGGGAAATCGATAGCAGTGTTGCCCGTTCGTTACTTGTAACGGGAATCCGGGGCCGGCATAGGACTTTTTTCGTATTTGTCATTGTCCTGGATGATGGGTTCCGTACACATATTGTCGGGATCATTTACGAGTTCGCAGAATTGTAAAATCTATAATCATTACCTGTTGTTACTCGAGAAATGACCCGAATCTCGCAGCCGGGGTGTCGGCTTCATTTACACTTTTCCCCTGCGTCAAACCCTCCAAATTATTGATTTCGTTTATATTTTAGCAAGTTACGGACATGGCACGCAAGTTGTCTCTATAAAAAGCGGTTTACCCGCAGAAAACGGATCACAGGACTGCGCGATACGTGACGAGATGCTGGTGTGCTGTGACGAACGAAGAAAAGTCATTTACGTGACGCCTGGCGGGGATTTGATGGCCGAAGAGGCGGAGTCCATGCACAGGCAGGCGCAGGCGTATGCGCGGC
>JAKQPV010000042.1:0-1443 GCA_029564515.1 Spirochaetota bacterium
AATCGCCATGGCGAAGACTTTGAATGTCCGGATCTCGGACGATATCGAGCAGAGACTCGAAAACCTGGCTGAAAAGACCAAGAGGCCCAAGAGCTTCTACATCAAGGACATGCTGGAGAAATACCTTGATGAGTATGAAGATGCTTACCTGGCCCTCGAGCGCATCTCCGAAAAGAATGCAAAATATTACACGAGCAAGGAGGTCAAAAAACTCCTTGAGCTATAAGGTCGCCTGGCATGAAGATGCGTTGGGGGAACTCAGGAAGCTCGACAAGGCCAGGGCGAGTGAGATCGTGGGCAAGGTTGATGATCACCTTTCGGAACACCCCATCGTGCTCGGAAAACCCCTGAAGGGGATCTTCCGCGGCCTTTTTCGTTACGGGTGCGGAGATTACAGGGTCATTTACTCCATCGACCGCCGGGATGAAGTGATGCTGGCGCTGACCGTGGGGCACAGGAAGGACGTGTACAGGAGGCCGAGATGAAGATCGAGATCAGCAAAACCCACTACAAGACGCTCGTGAAGGCCCTGTTCCTGGCCAACTGGGTCGTCAATTCATGCAAGGAGGAAAGGCCTGACGACGAATTCGAACGGCTCGAGCAGTACATCCTCTCCCAGGGGAAATTCTTCGACCTCAAGAACGTCGATCTCGATGAAAAGGACGGCAAGTACTACCATGACAGGGAATTCGAGCAGAAAATGCTGGAGCTTATCGACGAGTTTATGGATGTCTCCTTCTGGGACGAACTGACCGAACGATTGGGGGAACGCGACTTCGTCCGGGCCCTGGGAGAAAAAGCGATCAGGACGATGTCCCCCATCGATCGCGTCACCAGGTTTTACGAGTTCGCCGAGCCCTACGAGGCGGAGTTCGCCGAGCACGGGATTGACAATCTCGTGCTCCGCTCCGACGCGAAGGAATAGCGACAGGCGGGCACACCGCCGAAGTACTCGAAGGCGCCGCTCAGCCGGGAAATCGATAGCAGTGTTGCCCGTTCGTTACTTGTAACGGGAATCCGAGGCCGGCATAGGACTTTTTTCGTATTTGTCATTGTCGCGGATGAAGGGTTCCGCGCAGATATTGTCGGGATCATTTACGAGTTCGCAGAAGTGTAAAATCTATAATCATTACCTGTTGTTACTCGAGAAATGACCCGAATCTCGCAGCCGAGGTGTCGGCGTCATTTACACTTTTCCCCTGCGTCAACCCCTCCAAATTATTGATTTCGCTTATATTTTAACAAGTTACGGACATGGCACGCAAGTTGTCTCTATAAAAAGCAGTTTACCCGCAGAAAACTGATCACAGGACTGCGCGATACGTGACGAGATGCTGGTGTGCTGTGACGAACGAAGAAAAGTCATTTACGTGACGCCTGGCGGGGATTTGATGGCCGAAGAGGCGGAGTCCATGCACAGGCAGGCGCAGGCGTATGCGCGGC
>JAKQPV010000044.1:0-1095 GCA_029564515.1 Spirochaetota bacterium
CGACTTATAGAGGGGGCTGCTTGAAGATCAGCGAGCGGAAACGATATTTGTCCAGATCAACCACCACAAATGTTATCCAAAAGCAATCTGTTCGTCGGCCAGATAATCGGCGGCAAAGGCCTGGGCGGAATAGATATCCTCCGGGGTCAGATGGGGATGATCCTTGATAATCTCCTCGATGGTCATCCCGCCGGACAGCTTCCGGAGAATTTGCTCCACGGTGATCCGCGTGTTTTTGATGATCGGTTTCCCGAACATGATCTGAGGATTCATCTCAATTTTCTCGTAGGTCTTCATGAGTTCCTCCTTGCTCCCTGCACATACGACTTTATGCGTTGAAGCTGTGAATCATTATACACCTTTTACCCGGTTTCATCTAAAAAATCATCGTGTCGCCCGATATTCAATCCCGTTGGGTCAGAACCGCCCGGTGACAGTGTCTCACGGCTATTCAAGCGGGTTATGGACTCCCGCTTTCGCGGGAGTGACAGATGTTTTCAGGTCTTCGAGGGGAAGTGGGGCGCGGTGCCCGACCCCATCCGGGAGTCGCTCCCCTACCGGCACGACCAGATCGACTTCGCCTACCTCGAGCGCGAGGCGTCAAGCGAGACGGAATAAATGGGTCATTCCCGCGCAGGCAAAAAAACGCCCCGGGGGCCGGATGGCCGCCGGGGCGCTGTCTGTGGCCGCCTTTGCGGGCGGCGGTTAGGTTAGGTGTCTTTTCTCCGTTACAACCCCATGCTTCCCCTTAGAACTTCAGGGTCAGCTTGTGCATGAGCATGTAGTCGTCGTCGACTTCAATCGCCGCATTGGCGCGTTTGAACCAGTCGCCCGTCATGAAGTAGGCGCCGCCGATCATGTACTCGAGGTTGTCGTAGATCTTGTAGCTGGCGGTCACGTCGATTTCGGAGCCGTACTCCTCGTCCTGATTTTTGATCTCGGGCTCATCCGCTTCCGCGTAGCTGTAGCTGAACCGGACGTCCAGTTTCGGCGTGGGCTTGAAGCCGACATAGAGCTGACCGAACAGGATGTTGTCCATGTAGCTGCCGAGCGAGGCCACGCCCTGGGTGCCCGCGAACTGCGTCGCGTAGTCAT
>JAKQPV010000075.1:0-1238 GCA_029564515.1 Spirochaetota bacterium
GGTCAGCGTGTTCGAAAGATAGTCGAGCGCCGGCTTCCAGTCCTTTCCATACGCCCGGTACTGGAGTTTTTCTTCCTCGATGATCGCTTCAACGAGCTCTCCGTCTTCCTGCTCGGCAAGATACGCTTCCAGCTGTTCAAAGAGGTCCACCGTACGCACCTTCCAGCCTTTGACCCTCAGTTCCTCCGCAAGACTGCCTAACTTGCTGCGCGCCTCGTATTCCTCGGTAGGAAAATACTGGAATATCGCGAAGGGATAGCTTCGGTTCGTGCTGATAGCCGGGCCTGCAGGGCTCAAGAGATCCTTTTTCAGTTCGACCAGTCGGAATTCAAGGCTCATACGCCCACCTCCGTCAAAAAGTCATCGAGACAGGACAGCGTAAAACTGCCGCGGAGCTTCGTGCGGTCGCCGGTAAACTCCCACCAGCGGCGCCGCTCTCCTTCCTGGAAAAGCGGCACCATAAGTTCCCTTGGTTTGAGCAAGGCGCGGTAAAGCGGAGACTCGTCGAACTCGTTAAAACCGTCCCCCAGTTCCTTTAGGGTATAGAGCATAAAGCCCAGAGCTGAGGCAGAAACCGCCGGCGACGCTATCGACTTGCTCGCCTTGCCGGAAAGATACCCATTGTCCCGGAGCGCGGTCAGCATATTACGGCAGTACCGGGTCATGGTGGTCGGCCCCAATACGTCGGAGAAGACCTTCTTTGCCTCGTCCTCGAACCCGTTCCGTGGAATATCGACAAGACCCGCCTCCATGCGGGCAGGGAGCCAGTCGGAAGCGGCCCAGCGGTAATACGGGTCGCGGAGTAGCATATAAAAGTGATTGAGAACCGGAAGCGGCGCTTCCTCGCCGAGCTTCATGAAGCGGCGGAGCGACGCAAGATGGCCGGGAACCGGCACAAAGCGGTCGTGGAAAAACCGGGTCAATTCCCGGCACACGGCAGGCGACGCATTCCCGTACCAACGCCCGGCCTGCGCCGCAAGCGCGTTTTCCGCAACGGTCGCGTTTTCGTCATAGAGGGCAATAAACTCGCGGGCCTCGCTCAACCGGGCGCTCGCTTTCATAAGTGCGCCGTAATGGCCCTCGCGGTAGCAGCTGCCGCTCATAACTCTTTCGCCCGGAAATACGGAAGCGCGAACTTGCCCTTCTCAAGAGCGAGATAGACCGCTGCAAGGACTTTCATCGTTGGCTCAAGACCGGCCGCCCCTGACTCTCCTGCACCCGTCGCCCCTGACGCGGCG
>JAKQPV010000033.1:0-7569 GCA_029564515.1 Spirochaetota bacterium
CCTATGCCCGTCGCATCGACGTTGCACCGCAGGGCGTTGCGCTCTCGATAAAGACCGATGGCCCGGTCGGCCGTCTGGATCGTGTCGATACCGCCCCAGGTCGTGAGCCGCTCCACGAAACCGCCGGACCGGAAGCAGGCGGCGTTCGAATCGGAGCCGTACTCCCCGACGTCCAGGCCCATGACCGCCATGGAATACTGAGGCGGCTGCTCCCCGTGCTCCGCGACGTAGGCGTCCCACCTCTGCCGGGCCTGGATGACCCAAGCACGGGAGATCAACTGCGCGCTTCCCTTCGAAGGGTACTGGCCCAGGACCATGTACGAGAAAGCCGGTTCCATGACCTTGTACCATCCAGGCCGGAGGGGATCATACGATTGCCCGTCCTGTGTCGAGGCGACGGCGCCCTCGAGGAACCCAGGGAGCTCGAAGCACTCGCCGTCGACGGGCTCGCCCTCTGCCAGGGGCCGGCACCATTGGTTGATCCTGCGCACCGTCGTTTCGCGTGTCACGGCGCCAGGGATCACGTCCCGGCCCTCCACGACGTTCGGATGATTGAAGGCCGAAAGCGAAACGACCTTCGCCTTTCGGTCCCGGCTCATCCGGTAGGCCTCGCCGGCCTCGGCCCTGGGGTTGAGCATGATCAAGAGCCGCGCATGACCGCCTGACATACAGGACTCGATCCCGCGAAAGACTTCATCCGGCACGGCGTCGCCTTCGTCGACGACGAAAAGCAGGTTGGGGCTGTGCTTGCCGGAGAACTTCGCTTCTCGCTGTGCCTCGGAGCCCGACGTAGGGATCGTCACGCCTGTCAGAAACGATTGAGCCGAGCGGGAGACATGGAGATTTTTCACCTCGTCACGCTTGAACAGATCCGGGTGCCTCTCGATGATGCTCCCAATCTCGCCCCATAAGAGGTTCCGGAGGTTCGACTCCGGAGGGGCCGCGGCCGTGTAGACCTGACAATTGCCGAAGCACTTGTAAAACCAGATCGCCACCCGGGCCGCCCCGTGGGTCTTACCAACGGCATTTGCCGACCGCGCAAGCGTGATAATATTGTCCCTGACGCTCTCCATCATGGCCTTCACGTCATCCGTGAACCGCTCGCCCAGGATCTCCTCGCCGAAGCCCACGGGGTCCGCCTGGTAGCGCTTGAAATCCAGGGACTCTCCGACCCGACGCTCAATCGACCCCACCAGGGAATCGAAGATCTCGACGGCGTTTAATCCTCTCGCGTATCCTTGCCTGGCACTCGGCCGACTCATGCCCGATTTCCTCGTCTATGATCCGCAAAACCTCTGCGACCTCGTTCGCCTGAAACAAACGATAGCCAATGTCTCCAATGGCCGTAATGAGCTTCCGCATCTCGCCCGAAAAGGCGATCTTCTGCGCCTGCCAGGCGCGGTATTCCGGATCCGTCGCCCTCGGCACTTCCTCCTCGAGCCAGGAGAGCTCGTCCTTCATCTTCCCGACCAGGAAAAGGAGGTGATCCGTGGCCGTCTCTTTCTTCTCCACGTATGCACCGGCCGCCGGCAAAGCCGCCTTTGTGACGGCAATGTTCATCTGTTTCAGCACCTTGCAAATAGCGCCCTTCGTGCTTCCTGTTTCCCTTGCGATATCAGCAAGATTGAGCCCCTTGTCGTAGAGCTCTTTCACTTTCAATCTGCTTATGGTCGCCTTTGCCATACTTTCCCTTTGGAAACCGATTGGAAAAAAATCGGAAACGTTTCCAATGCTAGGAAACCCTACGCGGCTCCGAGCCTCTGCCGTACCTCTTTCCTCTCCAGGTAGCTCTGATGGGCGCCGATGGGATCGACGAACGAAACAAGCAGATCCGGAATGCCCTGGCACGCCAGGAAACGACCGAGGCCTGTCTCTTTCTCTCGGGGGAGCAGGTCGCACAGGCCATGCTGCTGGAAGAGCTCGAGCCCCTGGGACTCGAAGGAGGCCATGAGCGCGAGCGATTCGTCGAGTAAGCCCTTGACCCGATCCTCGAGGATGCTCCGATACTCTAGCAGGGAAGCCCACAGGACGCTTTCCAGGGCCTTCAGGGCGGCTTTCTCTTTTTCCGCGAGCTCCGCGTCGTCCCGGCGAAGTTTCGAGGCCTGGCGGCCAAATGCGTCGATCTCGGCCCTTCTCAATTCGACTTGGCGAAGGTGAGCACCAGGGTTGCCGTTGGCCAGGATCGTCTCCGAGACCTTCGCCTCGGCCTGTACAAGGGCCGCCTGGGATCCGGCGCACCGCTCCTCGAGATCATTGAGCTGTTTCTCGATGCCCGCTCGTTCTTTGCGGATCCTGTCCACGGCCTTGACGTGATCCGATAGTTTCGGCGTGACATAGACGGCCATCTCGTCGGCAATTTGCTTTTTCGCTTTTTCCATCTGGTTACCTCCTGCTGGTTACTTTGTGAGAATTCGAGAAATCGAAGACGCCGGCCGGCGCGTTGACTTTTACTGCTTTGTTCGGAGCTCCCCGCTCCCCGACGACGATCTCGGTGAGCCTCTGCACCTCTCTGACGGCCCTGGAATGCAGGGGGTGCGTGTTCTTCTGATAAGCGTCGTGAAGTGGATGCGCCTTGTCGTGGAGAATAGCGTCCTTCATGGCCGCGGCGTCATAGCCTGTGTCGGTCCGTTCGAGTGGCCAGGGGTTCGCAGAACTCGCCCCGACTGATGCAGGTTCTTTGTCTTTGCCGAAATTCTTCATGGTTCACCTCACAATCGTTTTATTGCTCTGGATGAAATGTTCCAGATCCATCCGATCAATGAATTGCTTTCGACCGCCAGGGAAGCGTACGACCGGAATATCGCCGCGCCAGACCGCTTCGCGCATTCCCCAGACTGTCAAACCGAGGAACTCGGCAGCCGCCTTCAGGGTCAGTAATCGAGGCCCCTGGGGATTGCTAATCCCTTGCGCTACTTTTTTCTCAATGATCCCGGATCGTCTCATCTATCTGTGCCCGAAATGTGCCCGCTATCTATTGCCTCCGAAAGGACGGCGCCAGAACTGTCACCAAATTTGTCACCAGTAAAAAAGGAGGGTTAACGCTACGATATAATAAGCGAATTTCCTCCCGTATATAGAGAGGGTAGGAATATATACCCCCCACCCCCCTCTCTCTAATGAAATAGAATCGAGAATTCTGTCCAGATATTCCATGCTTATGATGTCTTTCATGGGTCCATTTTTACTGGTGACAGAAATGGTGACAGTTAAAAAAGTTGCCATTGCTTTTCGACCTTCATCCACCTGATTTCCCGTGCGGCCTGGAGGTTCCGAATTGCCGTTTGATAGATCCACAACCCTGTCCGGTCGGCGTGAACGTGCCTCTTTAGGTCCCTGTCCGTGAGGGGTCCCTTTGCCCGGAGAGTCCTTCTGATTTTCTCCTCCGTCTTCGCGGCCTGGCCGTCGGCGTCGATCGGATCGTGGAGACGCCGGACCTCAAGCTGCCAATCCATGAGTTGGACAACCTTGTCGACGATGTCTCGGTCGATCCGGCCGCGCCGTTCGTTGACGGCTAGGAGGATCATGAAACGCAGGGAGTAGGTATCGAGACGCTTCGCGTGGATTGTGCGCTCAAGGTTCATGTACCAGTTGTGGTAGAGGGCCTCGGCCTCTGGCGTGATGTCGAACTCTGTTTCTTCCGCAACGGCCCGCAGGATAGCGCCGAGGCGGTCCCGGAGCTTTGCCTTGTCCTCGAAGCTGATCTTCTTTGGGAAGGAGAACTTCTTTTCCCCGCTGCCGGGAACGAGAAAGAGCCGATTGTTGAAGCCAATATCAGTAAAACTCGAATCCCATGTGCGCTCGTAGGTCTGCACCGTTGAGGCGGCCAGCATGGAGAGATAGGCCCGCTCCAGGTTGACCTCTGACTTACTCGTGATGTTCTGATAACGGTTGCTTTCAAAGAGGGTGTTGACGCAAGGCAGGAGCACACTTCCGTCAATCCGACATTTCGAGATGAATTGCTTAAACTCATCGAAGCACAGGAGAAGGTTTTGCGATTGCTCCATGAGCTTCTGCAAGCCCTCGGCGCTGCCGATGCCCCAACAGGCCTGGAAATCAGTTAAGGTGTCTCGGAAAAACCCCGTTGTCTTGTTCAAGGCCGTCGATTTCCGGTCGTCGGCGCTCTCCCCCAGGAGGACGACGAAAAGACGCGGCTGTGGGGCAATCTCGCTGTTCAGGGTAACTTTATGGGCGATGATCGAGCCCAGGCAAGTGAGGTATGAGATGTACAGGAAGTGCATGGGCACCTCGAGGGCCGCGGAGTAAACCTCTGCGAACTCACCGGCCGCTCCCGTCATGATCTCAGGAAAGGCCAGGGGGTCTGGATCCCCGGGCTTCGTGAACGGGATCACCTTTTTCGAATCCGCCAGGAGAGTTTCACGCAGGTTGAAATCATCCATTCGCCATGGCCTTTTTTCGCAGGTGGTATTTCGCCTCGTCGTCCCCGTACTGCAGCACGTCGAGTTGGTACTCGATCACGGGTATCTCGTCATAGGCCCAGGCCCGATGTTCAAGATCCTCCGGGCTCCGGATCCCCGCGACAATGCCGCGAAGGGCTCGCAGATCCCGCGCAAGGGCGATCGCGTGATCCCGGCACCATAAGCGAAAAGCCTTGACGAGCTCGCGCTTCTTCGATTCGTCGGGATCCGGCCGGGTCGTCCTTCCGCTCCTGATGCCCAGGATCCCCAGGGCCTCCGTGAACGACACCTTCCGGCGCGCCTGGACGAAGGAGATCACGTCCCCGCCGGCGCCGCATCCGAAGCAATGGAACGTCTGCCGCTCGGGATCGACCTTGAAGGATGGTGAGGAGTCCTGGTGCAAGGGGCACCGACCCCACAGGACGCGGCCTTTCTGCTTGAGTTCGACGCCCTCGCGCCGCAAGACTTCGATGAGCTCGGGCTTATTCGTCATTGTCTTGGCCATTCGCATTCTTCATGACCTCGGTGCAGTGCTTTATAATACGCCTGGCGATTTCGACGCGATCCTCTGGTCGGAGATCTGGGTCTGCGAGCGCTTGTGCGTGTAATAGAATTTTCCTGGCTTTCATTGCGTCCCCCCGTTAGCTTTCAGCGGCGATCTTTTTTCGAACTCCAATTCGGCGGCCGAAACTCCCAGGGCGGACGCCAGGGCTTCACGATCCTTCTCCCCGGGAACCAAGTAGCCGTTCTCGATAAGCGAGATCTTCGACGTGCTGATCCCAGTTAGGAGAAACAGATCAGCCTGCGTCATCCTTTTTCTGAATCGCGCCTCGTCTAGCTTCATTTCGACCTCCAAATAAAAAAGCCCTTCCTTCGGGGAAGAGCTTATGGTGAAAGAAATAATATTGTATAAGGTCGCTATCTAATCAGTTGTGAGTCTAACATCTCGAGATTAACGACCTTAACTGTCAAAGGTCACGAGCCTCCTTTAGGAGCGTATAAACGCGTTCTCTGCTAATTTGTGGGTCGATCAGCTCAAAGCATGCGTGAATAAAATCAATAGCCCTTCCGGATGGTCCCTCAGTGTACGGGGACCATGTTGCAAAAGCAGGTACGCCCGAGGCGCCTTCAAAGATGTCTATCAAATCCTTACAATAAGACCTGTAAGCGAACTTATATTTCGGTCCCACTTTGCCAGAAGGGATCTCTTTTCGGGCAATGGTGGCCTTCAAGTGGAGCCCAGTAATCAGCCTTTCGAGGTCCTCAAAGGCAGCCGAATCATTGCTCAGAAGCTCGATCATTACCTCCTCGTGCCTCAAGCCCTCGAGCATCCCTTCGAGCCCCAGGATGACGTCATCGTATTTGCTTTTTTTGATGGGATGCTTTTTCGCTTCTCTTTCTGCGGCGCGCCGGGCAGTATCTATTTCTGCTTTCACTGCCTCTTTCGTCTTGGCCCTGGCCTTAGCTTTAGTTTTATCTTTGGCCTTAACATTGTGTGTTGCCTTGTCTAAGACCTTGTGCTCGGCTAGCTCGGCCGCGGCGATTTGCAATTGACGGTTAAGAGCTATCCGGTTCCTGTTGCCGGCCTTCGATACGGTAATCGGGCCTTCCCAATCAAGCTTGCTGATCCCGTGATATGCCCTGATCGCCTCAGCCAGTCTTTCCCCCAAGCTAAAGCCAGGCGGAGGATCCAAGATGCTTTTGATCTTGAAAAATTGTTCGGAGGAGAAATACTCAGGAAAGACAAACAGGGCTTTTTTGACTATTGGTTCTATCCTGCGGGTAGGCTTTTGCTTTTTCATCGCCCGCTCTCCTGCAAGCGGCCTGGAAATGATCCGGGGCAGGGCGGCCAGGAAACCGCCTTTTCGGGAGCGACCCTAGCCCCGGTATTTCTTTACTCTATTACATGAAACCGCGCTGACTCTTGATCCCCTTGCTCGTCAACCATGTCTGAACTTCCAAAAAGCTCGAGAAACGTTCTTTCAGAAGGAGAAGAAGAATGGTGTCCTTGTACTCCGCTGGGACCGTGAACCAGTACTCATAATCAAAATCGCCGTGATATTTCTCGACGAATGGACCTGAATCCAAACCGTAAACGACGAGGTCGCCGCTTTTCTCAATGGCTACAGACTGCACCCTGCGCTCTTCTCCCGTCGTTTCTTCGCATAATCGAATGGAGGTGATCTTTTCGCTCATCAGGTCCCCCTTTCAACGCAGGGGATTTGCGAAAATCGCGAGTCCCTCGCGTTCATTTGTAATCAGTTGTATTCTAAGCGTTATTCTCGCAAAAATGGCGCGGTGCATTTTATTTCTGAAATTGTGCCCGTTCGAACGTGCCTAATTTTGTGCCCGCCGTGCCTCTGTTTTCCTAAGTTCACCTAACATTTGCCAACTAAATTGATAAAACAAAAGGCCCGTGAAATCAAGAAAACCTTGATAACACAGGCCTTTCCAAAATGATCGTTTGAGCACTTAAAATCCCTCGAAACCTGGTTTCATGCGGGTTCGATTCCCGCCCCAGGCACCAAGTCATTCCCCGGCCAGAAGGCTAGCTCGATTCTCTTTGTTCCTGGATCGGACACTGCCTGCCCTCTGCCGACCGCATCCATAAAAGACTTTTTCCCGCTTCCCGTCAAGTCAAACCCTGTTCCTTTTTTCGGACAACCCTTCGAGCGGTTAGCCGGAACAGACAATAATTCGACCTGACTCGACCTCGACTGATTAAATGCAGTTATGCTCGATAAGGCTGTAATACCCCCTCTGATTGAAAACGATATGGTCCAGGAGGCGGATGCCGAGGATCTCGCCGGCGGCCTTCAGCTGCCGGGTGATTTCCAGGTCCTCCCTGCTGGGCTCCAGGCTGCCAGAGGGGTGGTTGTGCGCCACAATGACGGCGGAGGCCCGGTCGGTGATGGGGTCCGCGAAGACTTCCCGGGGATGGACCTGCGACTGGTTCACGAGCCCCACGGACACGACGCGGCAGGTGATGACTTCGTTCGCTCCGTTCAGGGATACGCAGATGAAGTGCTCCTGCTTGCGGTCGGCGAAATGCCGGATCAGCGGCAGGACATCGGGCGGGAAGGAGATCCGTGTCCCTTCAGGGCGGATCCTTCTGCGCGAGAACTCCAGGGCCGCCGCAAGCAGCGTTGCCTTT
>JAKQPV010000114.1:0-1045 GCA_029564515.1 Spirochaetota bacterium
CGGAGAGAAGAGTTGCAACGATATCGCCTGTTCAATCCTTTTGAGCCATGGTGAGAGGCTGAATTTCACGAAGTCGATTGATTGGTGCTCGATGTTTGAAAAAGTGGCTTTATCAAGGTCGCCGATCATGTGCAGGGGCACACGAAATATCCCGGCGATCTCCGAGCGGTTAAACTTGCGCGTTTCGAGAAGTTGCGCATCCTCCGGGTTGATGGTCAACAGTTTGAACTTCAGCCCGTTTTCGAGGATGGCTACTCGGTGCGCGTTGTCCGTGCCCTGGTACAGGTCGTTCCATGACTTCCTGAGACGTTCGACGGCTGACGGGTCTTTGAAAAACGCGTCCGTCTCCAGTACACCCCTCGGTGTCGCGTCGTTGTCGAAAAACCGCCCGGCGTACTCGCTCGCCGCTATCCCCTGCCCGATAGCCTCCGCCGCCACCCTCACAACGGAATGACCTCTTAGGCCGTCAAAACCCAGCCCCGGGATGTGGAACAACTCACCCCACAGGAATGTCCGGCTAGTGCCGTCCTTCATCGCCACGTCATATACGAGTTCCCCTGTGGTGAGGACCTTCCTGGGTGTGACCGTGGATGGATCGAGGAACCAGAGCGCTGCCACCCGTCCGGCGTTGTCGAGGTCGATGAGGGCGTATGCGTTGCCCCATAACGCGAGGCTCGCGGTGACTGCCTCCCAGAACGAAAACGCCGTCTGACGAGGGTTCGGGGCGCCGTGCAGGAGTGGATAGAGGTAATGGTCAGCGGCCTCCTGCCGTTCATCGCCTTTGCGCCGGTAGATTTTAAGCGGCAGTTGCGCTACTGACTCCGAGAGAACGCGCACGCAGGAGTAAACCGCTGAGAACCTCATGGCTTTTTCTTCGTCCACGGTGTGTCCCGTCAAGCTTGCTCCCGTCAGTATGCGAACGATCTCGGCTTCCGACGGGTGTCCTCCGGGGTACAATCCCCGCCGGAAAATGTCTTTTATTTGCGCGAAAACGCTCTTTTTCAGGGTTTTCACCTCCTTTTTTGCAATAAAAAAGCCGCCTCCC
>JAKQPV010000141.1:0-1288 GCA_029564515.1 Spirochaetota bacterium
TGCTGGATCGGCTCGAGAAATACCGAAACGGTGTAGAATCCCGAGCACAGCCCGATAAACAGAATGACGAACGTGGCGGCGGCGATCCACCACCCGTAGAACAGGGATTTCTTGTTATCCATGAAAACCTCCTCTCTTATATGAACATTCGAAAGCCGCCCGCAAAGGACGTAAAAAAGAGGCGCCCTTCTGTTCAAAGAATCATGGGCGGCCTCGGTGCCGGACGCCCATGCACGATCCGCGGGAATGGGCCGATCATCTCATGAAGATCCACTGTATTTGTATAAGATAACCGGATCCGCTACGATTGCAAGCAGATACATGCCACCGGGCAGAGAATCGGTCACGGATCGGGCTCTTCCTCTCTCACGAAATGTCCGGATTCTCTTCGATCACATCACAGTACGGCGCTCTGGAGAAGGAGAGCACCTTTTCCACCCTTACCCTGATCTCACGCTGTGTCTGGGCCTGGTGCCGCGTACTTTGTGCATCTTCCGGGACGTATCCGTCGATCACGGCCGTTTCAATCACCTGTTCAACCGTGCCCAGTATCTGGTAGCCTTCGTCTGCAGCGCTGTCCCAGACGGTGATGCTTAAGCGGGGGTTATTTTGAAGGTTTGAGGCGGTATGGGGGCAGAACCAGCTGGATACCGAGAGCATGTTTTCAGAAATCTTCTCGATGGCGCCGGCAGCAGCCAGATTGGGGGATCCGGAAGCATCGGCGGTTGCAAGCAGGACAAACCCGATCCTGCGTCCAAGCTCCACGGCTTCGGAGATGCGGGCGGCATCATTCATCGTGACCTCCCGGTGAGGGTGTTCTCACATATCCGGGCGTTCTTCCATTCTCGGATGCCTGTCTTCGATGGGTAGGGCGCTTCGGTCTTTCAGAAACGATCTGAAGCCGCCCGAACACCTGGTTTTCGGAACGCGGCATCTCAAGCGGATGCCGAAATGAATGCGGTGGCTGTGTTTCTGTTCTCCTATCAGAATTTTATAGGAACATCCTCTCAAGTTTCAACGCGGCGGCGCAGGGTCATGGAATATGAATGCCGACGGCTTCGTTCAGGGTGCTGATGGAAAAGAGGGGATCCGTATGGCCCGTCTGCGCTTCTCTCGGCGCTGAGGCCGGCAGGAAGCCGGTCGCACCCGCTATTTCTTTTTTTTGAGGGCCTGCTGGAGCTTCTCGCCGAGCGAGCTTACCGGCTGCTTCGATTCACCCGAGAAATGCTTCCAGTCATCCTCATCGCCCGAATCGGCGGGGGCGAGGGTGATTCTGCGCTGGTCGGTG
>JAKQPV010000142.1:0-1285 GCA_029564515.1 Spirochaetota bacterium
TGCTGGATCGGCTCGAGAAATACCGAAACGGTGTAGAATCCCGAGCACAGCCCGATAAACAGAATGACGAACGTGGCGGCGGCGATCCACCACCCGTAGAACAGGGATTTCTTGTTATCCATGAAAACCTCCTCTCTTATACGAGCATTCGAAAGCCGCCCGCAAAGGACGTAAAAAAGAGGCGCCCTTCTGTTCAAAGAACCATGGACGGCCTCGGTGCCGGACGCTCATGCACAATCTGCGGGAACGAGCCGATCATCTCATGAAGATCCACTGTATTTGTATAAGATAACCCGATACGCTACGATTGCAAGCAGATACATGTCACCGGGCAGAGGGTCGGCCCCGGATCGGGCTCTTCCTCTCTCACGAAACGTCCGGATCCTCTTCGGTCACATCACAATACGGCGCCCTGGAGAAGGAGATCACCTTTTCCACCCTTACCCTGACCTCACGCTGTGTCTGGGCCGGGTGCCGCGTACTTTGCGCGTCTTCGGGGACGTATCCGTCGATCACGGCCGTTTCCATTACCTGTTCAACCGTGCCCAGTATCTGGTAGCCCTCGTCCGCAGCGCTGTCCCAGACGGTGATGCTTAAGCGGGGGTTGTTTTGAAGGTTTGAGGCGGTGTGGGGACAGAACCAGCTGGATACCGAGAGCCTGTTTTCAGAGACCTTCTCGATTGCGCCGGCCGCAGCCAGATTTGGGGCTCCGGAAGCATCGGCGGTTGCAAGCAGGACAAACCCGATCCTGCGTCCAAGCTCCACGGCTTCGGAGATGCGGGCGGCATCATTCATCGTGACCTCCCGGTGAGGGTGTTCTCACATATCCGGGCGTTCTTCCATTCGCGGATGCCTGTCTTCAAGGGGGGACGCTTCGCTCTTTCAGAGAGGATCTGAAGCCGCCCGAATGCCTGGTTTTCGGAACGCGGCATCTCAAGTGGATGCTGAAATAATGCGGTGGCCGCGTTCCTATTCTCCTATCAGAATCTTATAGGGGCACTCTCTCGAGTTTCAACGCGGCGGCGCCGGGTCATGGAATATGAATGCCGACGGCTTCGTTCAGGGTGCTGATGGAAAAGAAGGGGCATGCATGGCCCGTCTGCGCCTCTCTCGCCGCTGAGGCCGGCAGGAAGCCGGTCGCCCGCGCTATTTCTTTTTTTTGAGGGCCTGCTGGAGCTTCTCGCCGAGCGAGCTTACCGGCTGCTTCGATTCACCCGAGAAATGCTTCCAGTCATCCTCATCGCCCGAATCGGCGGGGGCGAGGGTGATTCTGCGCTGGTCGGTG
>JAKQPV010000148.1:0-7394 GCA_029564515.1 Spirochaetota bacterium
CGTCGGGGTGACCACCACCAGGGATTTGCCGAGGCGCCGGAAGAG
Organism: Spirochaetota bacterium; assembly: GCA_029564515.1. Taxonomy (GTDB): domain Bacteria; phylum Spirochaetota; class UBA4802; order UBA4802; family UBA5550; genus RBG-16-49-21. Next base: position 46 of record JAKQPV010000148.1, read on the forward strand.
GACCGCGGCCAGGAGGGCCCGGGCGCTTCCCGACACCCCCTGGACCCGGAGGCCGGACGCCCCGCGGGCAACCCGGTCCGCCAGCCCGGCCAGGGAGGCGTCGCGCAAGGCGTGTCTGTCTGCTATGATCGTGCGCACCAATCGGCTCCCCTCCGGCCTGTCCTCACCCGAGGGCCAGCATGCGGTCGAGCGCCCGTTTTGCCGGAATCCGGACGGCCTCCGGAACGGTAATCACGGGCGACATCGTCTCCAGGGACGCGACGATGTCCGGCAGGGTCGTGTATTTCATGGTTTCGCACAGAAGCCTGTCGGAGACCGGAACGAACCGCTTTCCCGGGCTCTCCTCGCGCAAGGTGTGGAAGATTCCCCGTTCCGTGCCGATCAGGACCGTCTGCGCATCGGTTTCCCGGGCGAAACGGAGGATCGCCGTCGTGCTGCCGACGAAATCCGCCTCGTCGAGGACGGCGGGATTGCATTCGGGATGGGCGGCGAAGGGCGCCCCGGGCCAGGCCGCCTTGGCGCGCCGGACCTCGTCCGCGGTGATGTCGTGGTGTACGGGGCAATGTCCGTTCCAGGGGATGATGTCCCGCGTCGTATGGCGGGCGGCATAGCGGGCCAGGTTGCCGTCCGGCGCCATCAGGATTTTCCGCCCCTCCGGCAGGGAGTTCACCACGCGGACCGCATTGGCCGAGGTGCAGCAGATGTCGCTCACGGCCTTGACCGCGGCCGAAGAGTTGATGTAGGTGACGACCAGCAGTTCGGGGTCGGCCTCCCGGGCCTTCTCCAACTGAGCCGCCGTGATCCAGTCCGCCAGCGCGCAGCCGGCGTCCGGCCGGGGGAGGAGCACGGTGCGCTCCGGGGAGATGATGGCCGCGCTCTCGGCCATGAAATGCACCCCGGCAAACACGATGACCGGGGCGTCCGTCCGGGCCGCCTCGATGCTGAGCGCCAGGGAGTCGCCCCGGAGATCGGCAATCTCCTGGATCTCGTCCCGCTGATAGTAGTGGGCGAGGAGAATCGCCCGCCGCTCCTTCAGCAGCCGGCGCACCTTCTGCTGCCATGCCTGTATGTCCGTCATGACCGGTTATCCTTCCCCGGGAATTTGCGGGCCAACGATGCATGCAATCCCCGGATAAATAGCCCTATTTGCTACAACAGAAACACAATTACTTCAAGGACAAATCCGGAGGGGTCCGGGGATCCGGATATTGACAAGCGCGCGGATTTACGTTAGCGTTCAGTCACCAAACTCAGGATCGGAACCGATGATCTCCGTTGCACAGGCGCTCGAACAGATTCTTGCCACCATCACCCCGCTGGGGCCGGAGAGGGTGAGCCTGCTGGACGCCCTCGGTCGCGTTGCGGCGGAGGACATCCATGCGCATCGCGCCATTCCGCCCCGGGACAACTCCGCCATGGACGGTTACGCCCTCCGGTGGCAGGACACGCAGGGGGCCACGCCGGAGTCCCCGGTGGTCCTTGATGTCGTGGAAGACATCCCGGCCGGGAAAGTCCCGGAAAAGACCGTCGTCGCCGGAACCGCGGCGCGGATCATGACCGGCGCCCCCATCCCGGACGGCGCCGACGCCGTCATGAAAATGGAGGAGACCGCGAAGGACGGGCAGAAGGTCCGGATCTTCGCCGCCGCCGCCAGCGGTATGGACATCCGAAGGGCCGGGGAGGATGTGCAGCCGGGGGAACGGGTTGTCGGAAAAGGGGAGGTGCTGACGCCGTCGCGTATCGGCATCCTGGCGTCCGTCGGCCGGGCCTTTGTCGAAGTGCATCAGCGACCCGTCGTGGCGGTCCTGGCCACGGGAGACGAGCTCGTCGAGATCGACGAAGCCTTCCTGGCGGAGGGGAAGATCGTCAGCAGCAACAGCTATTCGCTCGCGGCCCAGGTCCTGGACTGCGGCGCCTCGCCCCTTCAGATCGGCATCGCGAGGGACACGCGGGAGGACCTGATCGCAAAATTCAAGGCCGCCCGGCGCGCGGACATCATCCTGTCTTCGGGGGGCGTCTCCGTCGGCGACTACGATCTGGTCAAGGACATCATGAAGGAGGTGGGCAACCGCATGCAGTTCTGGCGGGTTGCCATGCGACCCGGGAAGCCTCTGGCATTCGGCGCCCTCGAGGGGGTTCCCCTGTTCGGCCTTCCCGGCAACCCCGTCTCTTCCATGGTGTCGTTCGAACAGTTCGTCCGGCCCGCCCTTCTCAAGATGATGGGGCACCGGAACCTCTTCCGCCGGATCATCCGGGCCCGCCTGGGGGAGGATATCCGGAAGCATGCCGGGGCGAGAAACTTTCTGAGGGCGCGCGTCGAATTCAGGGACGGCCGCTATCACGTCGTCACCACGGGCGAGCAGGGCTCCGGAATCCTGAAATCCATGGTCCTGGCCAACGGCCTGATCGTGCTCCCCGAGGCGGTGACGCACGCCCGGACGGGCGACGAGGTCATGGTCCAACTGATCGACGGGTCTCTGGAGCGGATGGAGTCGCCCGAGTATCTGAAGGATTGAGACAAAATCAAGGAAGTGCCAAGGTCACTGGTGGGCCTCCCGGACTTCAAATTCGGTGTGGGGCGCTAAAACCGTCCCGGGTGGGTTCGATTCCCATGCACTTCCGCCATTTTATTCACGAATTTCCATTTTTATCGAAGATATTTCTTTAACCCACCTTTAACCTGTTTTAACCTTCGTAAATTCAGCGATTTTAAAAGAGTTGTGTAATATGCTGATATCATGAGGTATTTGCGTCTCGCCACGGATTTAATGTCAGATCGCTAAAATTCTTCACATTTTGTGTTGACAAATGGGGATAATAGGAGCACGTTCCATATATCCCTTTAAAAGTCACACCAAAGCACCATTTTCAACCTGTGAGGTGATCTATGGTGGCATATCAAAGACCCCGTGTCTCGTATGATGACAGCGGGGTTTTGTGCTTATTAATTATTGGAATTCTTTTCTTGTGCTCATGTTCTGTGCGCTCACCAATGCTTGAAGAGCAAGAGTTTATGAATAAAATGGCTCTTAAGTATCCATACAGTTTCATTAAGAAGGGCTTTGCTGGATTTGATTTTATAACAAACAAGAATAACGAAATTGAAATTTATGATGTTTATTCCGGAACACCCGCCTACAAGGCTAAGATAAAGCCAGGGGACATTATTCTTGAGATCAATGATGTAGCCATCAAAGATAAAGGTCATCTTTTTGATATTTATGACTCGATGTACCCAGATGATGCAGTTACGGTAAAAATAAAAAGGAATGACAGGGAGATAAAGATAAGTTTCTTCTTATCAGTATATAACTATCCCAACGATTTTTATTCCCTATTGGAAATGGTGTATAAAGATAACATTGTAAAGTTAGCAGTATTGCCTGGCGAAATTCAAAACATGTATAAAGTTGATGCTGAATTATTAGAGAAATGGAAAAAGAGTGTAGGAACTGAAATAGTTGGCTATGCAGAAAGCACTTATATCAATTTTTTCAGGACGCAGAAAAACTTTATAGTAATAGATCGTCATCAAACTGATAAAATATTAAATGAAATACAATTCCAAAACTCAGGTCTTGTATCAGATGAACAACGAAATCAAATTGGTAAGCTTTTGGGAGCAACGCACATAGTTACAGTAAATTTCACAAGAAATATTTCGACTGATGCAAAGCCTAACGATGTAATAACAAGACGACTTGTGGAAGTAGAGTCAGGGAAAATCTTAGCCACATTCGCTGTTAACTTGGGTGAAATCTAGTCTTCATAGTTTTAGCAGCGTTGGTGCGGTGTCGCATTGCATTTTTCACTTGCAATGCAATATATATTAAGAAAAAAATGGTTCATCCGACTAAAGCGTACTTCGTAGTGTGAAGGGCCATGATTTTGAGTTTGAAGGAGTCAATATCTCTGAAGCCATAGGCCATTCGTTTCATGGTTTTGATTTTATACATTAATATCGGAATAGAGAGGACTTTTCCGAATACGAGTGATTTCCATAATAAAAACGCAGTTAATGCCAAAACTAGAAATATTCAGATGAAAGGATAATTCATATGGATTATATATGCCCATCTTGTAAGTCTGAAAATATTCAAAAAGCTACAATGACTCACGTCTCCGGTATATCTAAAACAAAAGGTGTTGGTATTGGAGTTGGAATGTCTGGTGGTCCTTTAGGGGGGCTTGGAGGGGGAATTGGCGTTGGTAAGGCAACTAATCAAACTATGCTGTCCCAGATGACTAAACCACCCAAAATATATTCACCTCTTTCGCGTGCATTCACTATATGGTTTCTCATATTGTTTGTAGGGTTTATATTTTCAGGAATGATCTTAGACTTAATAGCGACGAGCAAATTGGGTGATACCATTTCTGCTATTCTGATAGGGCTATTATATGTAATACTTATATTTTTGAGTTTTTACGGTGCATATAAAGTCTATCGCAAGCAGGATTTGAAAAACAAAGAAATGATTACCGCATATGATGAACAATACATTTGTTTGCGTTGTGGCAATGTTTTTAGGATAACACAACCTTGAAAAATCCAATTAGAAGTTTTTTTTAGGTAATTGATCCTGTTCTGGCACCTGTGATAAGGGTGCCACATGGACTTAACTACTTATCATGATTTTGTATCCAGCGAGAACAAAGCCAGAAGATATCTGCTGGGAAAATGCTTCAAAAACCATCAAAGATTTTGCCCTCGCTGCCGGCAACGAAAGTTATACAGATTAAGCGACGAACGGTATCGGTGCTCCCGCTGTGACTATACCTTCCACGCGTTCTCCGGGAGGTGGGTCAACCAGGGGCGATTGACCTGCATACAGTGGCTGTCCCTGATCAAGCTCTTTGAGTTGGAGGTTTCCGTCCGTAAGATGTCTCAGCAAATGGGGCTGTCTTACCGGACAGTGTATCGGGCCGTGAGCGCCATTCGTTTTTCGATCCTGAGCCACGCCAGCGATGCCGAAGGATTGCTGGGCGGGGAGATCGAACTGGATGAGAGCTACTTTGGCGGCAAGCGCAAGGGGAAACGCGGCCGCGGGGCCGCCGGCAAAGTCCCCATCTTCGGAATCCTGGAGCGGAACGGTGTTGTTCAAGTTACCGTGGTTCCCGATGTGACGGCCGAAACGTTGCTGGGGCTTACAGTCAAGAAGGTCCGCAGAGGTGCCGTTGTCTACACCGATAAGTTCAAAAGCTATGACAGCCTGATGTTCTGCGGATACCGGCACCTGAAAGTGGATCACGGCAAGTATTTCTCCTCCGGCAAGGTCTACATCAATGGATTAGAGGGATTCTGGAGCTGGGCCAAGGAGAGATTCATCAAGCACCACGGTGTCTCCAAGGAACATTTCCCTCTCTACTTGAAAGAACTGGAGTTCAGGTATAATAATCGTAGCTCTGATATCTTCGACCGGGTAGCCAGCTACCTCTGTGATCTGGTGCCAAAACGGGACTAATTACCATAATCTAATATGTGAGATAGAGTAGCGTTGTTTACATTTTCGGGATTTCCTGCCAGAGAGAGGAGAGAGAAGGAGGTGTAGGAAAGAGATTATCCTTCCCACACCCCTTTACACTTTCAGATGATCCCAACCAACCTCATCGACCCTCCATCAACCGTCTTTTCTCCTCCAGTTGAACGGACGCATACCTTTTGACGCTCTCCCTTCGCGCATGATCGGTCAACATTTGTACCTGGTCAAGAGAGTAATGTTTCTCGTTTATATACTGCGAGCATGACGAATGCTTCAGTCCAGAATACATATCGATATCCTCTCCAACCTTTTCACACGCGTTCCGCCAAATCTCCTCCATCGTGGCTATCGCGTAATGCTTCCCTTTAAGTTTCCCACGCGGATTCACGAAAAAGAACGGGCTATCGATAAGGATAAGACTCGTTCAGCCATCTGACGACCTGTCATCCCTGCAATCTCACCATCTCGGCAAAGAAATTCCTTATAGCGGCTACCTGTATGATGGAATCATCCCTTGACTTGAGAAAACGGCAACGCCTATACTCCGAAACGTCAAAAAGCAAATTCTTATCAATTCACTTGCAAAGAAACGAGGAGGCGATGATGCACGAGATGCCTGCACCGGGATCCGGGCGCGGCAAGGCGGGCTGGATGTGTTCCTTCGTGCCGGAAGAGCTGCTCATGGCGGCCGGGTTCGACCCGTGCCGTGTCGGCGGCCGTGTGGAAACGATCGAACGCGCCGATGCCTACACGTTTTCCAATCTTTGTCCCTATGTGAAGAACGTACTCGACGCGGGGCTGCGCGGCCGCCTCGCCGACCTTTCCATGGTGGTGTTCGCCCATGCCTGCGACGGTGTACGGCGCCTGCACGACATTTGGGGGCACGCCGTGGTGCAGCCCCCCGCCTTTTTCCTCGACGTGCCGAAGAACACCGACGAGACCGCCGTCTCATTCTATGCCGCCCGCCTCGCCGACCTGAAGGGAAAGCTGGAGGAGGCCTTTCCCGTTGCCATTACCGACAAGCGCCTGGCCGAGGCCATTGCCTTCATGAACGGCCGCCGCCGCCGCGCCGCACCTCTGTTCGCCCTGCAGAAGCAGCACCCCCCGAGTATCGCCGCCACCGCCCTTCACGAACTCCTGCATGCCGAGCAGACCCGGCCGAAAGGCGAGACGGAGGCGCTCCTCGATGCGGCAGCGGCGGGGCAGAACGGCGCGGGGGGAGCCGGGAACGGGGGGCCGCGCCTCGTCGTCGCCGGCGGGCGTCTCGACCGGCCGGAGCTCTTCTCGTACATCGAGGCGGCGGGGGGCACCGTCGTCCTGTGCGATACCTGCCAGGGCCTGCGCCACTACGAGGGGTTCGTGGAGGAGAACGTCCCGCCCCTGACTGCCCTCGCCCGCCGGTATCTCACAAAGACCGGTTGCCCCCGGATGCCCGGCGCGGGGGAACGTCTGAAGCGCCTCGCCACCCTCGCGGAAGAGTATGACGCCCAGGGGATCATCTACGCGCCCCTGCGGTTCTGCGATTACGGCCTCTTCGAGGCGCCGGTCCTGGAAGCGTTCTTTCGCCAGCGGGGTCTGCCGATCCTCGTCCTGGAGAACAGCTACATGTGGACCGAGGGAGAACGCCTCCGCACGCGGGTGGAGGCGTTCGTGGAGATGGTGGCGTCCGGCGGCTGAAGAGAACAGGAGGTGAGGCGATGAAGGAAGAATACGGACAGATGCTGGCGTTCCTGGACGCGCGGCTGGCCGCCCGGACCCGGGGGTTCGATCTGTTCAGCCGTGAGCTCCTGGCCACGTTTCTGCGGGCTTTCGCGGGGAATACGAAAACCGTCTACGTTTCCGGGTACGCCTTTCCAACGGAGCTGC
>JAKQPV010000011.1:0-5867 GCA_029564515.1 Spirochaetota bacterium
CTTCTTCGAAGGACGGGCTCCCGTGATCAGCAATATGAGCGCCGGCCCCTTTATGAGGAAACTTACGCTCCTGTCCCCGGACCTCACTGTCTATATGGTTAACGGCAGGGTCACCCCGTTGGGCGATGTGGAGTGGAGCGCGTACCCGGACGGCCGGACGACGATTATGGCAACGAAGAAAGACAGGCTGACTGTCAGGAGGATAAGCGATGGAAAGACATTCACGAGTAATTAAGCTGGCCGTGTTATGGGCGGTCTTGCTGGTGCTCCCGGGCGCCGGCATCGCATTCGCGGTCGACGAGACGACGGGCCCGGGATGGGCAGAAACACAGCAGCAGGAGAAAACGCAAGCCCGGACATCCCGCGCGACCGCAGATGCCGCCATGTTGAAGGCCTTTACGCGGGAGCTCGCATTTATCAAGACCTTCTCCGTGGACAGCCCGTCGCAGTACGACCAGGCGGGCGCGGTATCCGGAACCGGGGCTGTGCAGGATCCTGTTTTCGACAGCGCGATGCACACCCCGCCCGTGAAGGGCGCGGCGCTGGAAGAGGCCGTGAAACAGGCGGAAGCGAGGCAGCCGGCGAAGAAGAAAAAGGCCGGCGGGAGGAGAAAGTGAGGGCGATTGGAGTGTTGGCGGTTCTTTTGGCCACCGTGTCGCTTGCGGGTTGCAGCGCGCCCGTGATCCGCGCAATGCCGGAAGAGATCATCAAGGACGAGGCGCTGAAGTCGGCCTATGAGAAAGGCCGCGAAGACGGACGCGCGGATGCCGCTGCCCTTGCCAGGCAGCAGATCGAGGAACAGCTCGGAGGCTTCGTCCGGAAATACCGGGACGAGCTGCTTTACCTGGAGCTGGTAAAGGGCGGGGCCCTGAAACCGGCCCAGGTGTCCATGGTTTATATCCCCGGAAGGGTAAGTGATGACGGCGCTTCATTCTCAGCCCCGTCGCTGTCCTGGAAGATCGTGCAGCCCCCGCAGTTCATTTCGGAAGAGAGCACAAAATGGCTCAACAAGGACCGTGCGAATTTCTGCTATTTCTTGATCAGGACGTTCGATACAGAGAAAGACGCGACATCTTTTGTGGGCCGTTCGGAAAAGCCGGGCGGAGTTTTCCTGACGATGGTCCCTCACGGCGATTCGTCAGGGAGATTCGCGGTCATCGGCAAGACGCTGACCGGCAACTGCGGGAACGCAATGACCTTTTACAAAAAGAAAGGGAATAACACAGTCCGGATCGAATAGGGGAGGACATATGAAAATCAGGTATTACCCGGAAAAGTATTTGCAGAACATCAACCTGTCGGTCGTGAAGCCGATCGAGGACTGGCGCAGGAAAGATGCGGTGACCCTCGAGATAACCGTTTCCGGCAAGAAGGAACCCGACATCATCAACCTTGAGAAGACGCGGGAGATTATCGGGAAGAAGACCCGTACATACGCGATCGTCGCAGGATGCGCTTTACTGGAGATGCTCTTTATCACGGCGGTCATATCATGGCTGGGGAAGACATTTACAACGAACACTGTCTTCCAGATGACCGCGTGCATAGTGCTCATCGTTGGTGTGGCCCTCGTTATCAAGAGCAATGTTGAAAGGATGGTCTACGGGGGTTTTTCCTGTGAGTTGGGGGAGATCTATTTCCAGAGCGAGGCGGAAAGGGCGCAGTTCAATGACACCCTTTCCGCGAATAAAAAAAGAAGGTCAAAGAAAACCAGGCAGGAGGAAGACAATGAAGATTAAGGTCTTGTCAAGAAGGGCGTATTACTCGATGATGGCGGGTGTTTTCGGTGCCACGAGCTTTCTGTGCACGGGTGGTGCAACCGCCGGGTCTTCAAGCCCCTACGACAACAGCGCGATCGGCATTGGCAGCAAAGACGTGGGATCATTTGCGTCCAGCCTGGCCGATATCATTATCACGGCCGTCCTCGCCATCGCGTTTTGCGTAGGCGCCTGCATGGTTGTCATGGGGCTGGTTGGTTTTGCCCAGAAGCGCGACAACCCCGAGGCGGCCCAGGGCGCGCCAAGAAAGCTCATGGCCGGCGGTGCGCTGCTTGCTGTATCTGTCATTATCGGGGTCCTGCGCGCGACGCTCAGGAACGCGGCATAGGGTGAGACGTGGCGGAGCAGGGATCAGAACAGCGGAAGACGGCGGGCAGGCGGGCATCAAACGTCAATCTGCCCATCGTGGTCCCGTATGCCAACGTCGCCCTCGAGGATTTCGTTATCTGTTTTGCGGTTATCATGCTGAGCAACGGGACCTCTTCCATCCTGGGCATTTTCTGGCAGGAGGCTTCGACATTCTGCATCGTGATCGGTGTCTGCGCGGCTATTTCTCTATATATGTTCGCGTACAAAAGGAGAAAAGCCGAGATCCAGATGCGCGGGTATAGCAGGATAGGGATCCTGAGAAGATATTTCGCATTCTTTCTCGGCGGAGATTGGCTTTTAGGACGATGATCCGCCGGGTTCACAGATAACCGAGGAGGGAACATGGAAAAGATAAGTATCAGGGCGGCTGTCATAGGAAAAGGTCCGTTTGGGGTGAGGCTCAGGCTCGAGAACGGGTCCGAGGAATGGTTTAACTACGGCAGGAACGAAAAGGCCGCCGAGAAGTACAAAAACGCGGTTTCCAGTACAGGTATCGGTGATATCGTCAATGTCGAAGCAGTAATCCAGTCCAAAGACGGCAAGAACAGCTACTTCCTGCGCGGGATCAAGCCGGAGGGCAACGACAAGGTCATTAACATGCCGGCAGCGGGTGAATCCGGATCGGCTTCAATGGAAGGCAAGGACCTCACGGACCTGGTCAGAGAGATCTGGGCCACAGTCAATAAAATGGACTCTGACCAGACGGTTATGAAAAGCGATTTTACAGCACTCAAGAATGATGTCCAGGCACTCAGCGAGGTTGTCAAAAGCCTCCATGGGGACGACCTCAGTCCTTCGGAGCGGGCACGGACGGCGTTGTCGCTCGGCACGAAATTAATCGACAGCTCGTTTACGAACGGCAATATAGCCCAGACGCTCGGGAGTAACCTGAACGAATACAGCAAGAACCTGAAAGAGAAGATACTTCCGCTTCTCGGCGAGGTGTCGAAGATGATCAGTGAACATCTCGCTGACCGGGAACAGGAAATTCTCAGCAACAATTATACTCCCGTGACGCGGGAAGGGATCAGTCCATAGTGGAAAACAACTGCCTTAGAAATATCATTATCAAAGCTCACGGGGATGACGTCTCGGACATTTATATCCAGACGGACAACCCCGTGTTCTTTCGTTCCGGAGGCCAGATGTACAGGACGGGCATTACGCCCGGCAAATCGGAGATTGACGAGATACTCTCGACCATGTTCAAGGACCCCGGCATTATCGCGGCGATGTATGACAAGGAGGAACGCGACCTTTCATACGCGATGACGGAGGGCAGCCTGTCGCACCGGTTCCGGGTCAACGTGTGCCTGACAAAACAGGGCATCGGTATCGTTATGCGCCGCTTGAAGACGGTCGACCCGACCCCGGAGAAGTTCGGCGTTCCCGCCGAGCTCATCGATATGGTCAACAGCACGAAGAACGGCATTGTCTTCATTGCGGGGGTAACCGGAAGCGGGAAATCAACGACCCTGGCGGCAATGATAGGTTCGCTCGCTGAAAAGTATTGTCTGAACATCGTAACCATCGAGGACCCGATCGAATACGAGATCCCGCGGGGCAAAAGCAACGTCATGCAGCGTGAGGTGGGTACCCTGACAAAATCTTTCGATCAGGCACTGCGGGCCGCGATGCGTGAAAAACCGGATATTATCATGGTAGGCGAGGTCAGGGACCCGGATACCGTGTTTGCGGCGATAAAGGCGGCGGAAACGGGGCACCTCGTCCTGACCACCGTGCATACCCACATGGCATCGCAGGTTCCCTCCCGTCTTGCCGCCATGTTCCCTGTCGACAAGCAGGCATGGATCCTGCGCGGGATGGCGGACACCACCATCGGCTGCATGATACAGGTGCTTGTCCCGTCATCCACCGGCCAGAAGCTTGTCCTGGCCACGGAATTCGTGGACACACGCAAGGAAGAAGCAAGGCTGGCGATTGCCGGGGGCGACGGTCCGGCGCTGCGCGATCTGATGCGCAGGCCGGTAAAGAACGGCATTCAAAGGGCAGGCTGGACCCTTAACAATGACCTGCTCAGGCTTGTGAAGGCAGGCAGGCTTCATGAAAAAGACGCTCTCATGTATTCGAACGATGCAGTGAGCTTCGGGAGGGAATAGAATGTACCTCCTTGTTGTCGAATCCCCGAACAAGGTTGCAAAGCTTTCGAAGATACTCGGCCATGGCTGGAAGATCGTGTCCACAAAAGGCCACATAGAAGACCTGCCCGCCGGTTGTCTCGGGGGACTCAAAATTATCCGTGAAGACGGCCAGATCGTGGAAATCCCGCGGACCGTGAACAAGCGCGTCAATTTTGCGATCGATGTCAAGAACGGCTTCCGTCCGTTCTATACGCTCATCTCCGGAAGAGAGGCGGTTGTAGCGGAGATATCCGAGGCATCCAGGAGCGCCGACCGGGCATTCATAGCGACCGACCCCGACCGCGAAGGCGAGGCGATCGCGTATTCCGTTTCAAAAGTCCTGGGCGGCAGGATCCCTGTCCACAGGGTAAAATTCTACTCCATCACCAAGCCGGAAGTTATCCGGGCGGTGCAGTCGCCAACGAAGATCGATATGAAACTGGTCGAGGCGGCCCATGCACGCCGGGTGCTCGACAGGTTGATCGGCTTCTTCATTTCCCCGCTTGCCGACGCGGCGGTGAACAAGTCGGGTTCCGAATACCGCTATACGGTGGGACGGGTGCAGTCACCCGCGCTGGCGCTGGTTTCCGAAGCTTTCAAAAAGCGCATCTCCTACGAGCCAAAGACCAAATACAGGGTGAGGATCGATTATGATTTCTACGGATCTGTAGGGGCGGCGGGATCGTCGCTCTTCTATGTTTCCGCCCTGGGGGGAGGGGCTTACGCCAGGCGTGACGAGGCGTACAGCGCGGCGTCTGCGGCAAAGAACCTTATACACACGGTCAAGAGCCTGAAGACACTGCGCCACAACGTGAGGCCTCCCCTGCCGCTCAAGACATCCACAATGCAGGCAAGGGCATTCTCGGAGAAGGGTATGCCGATCGCGGTGTCTTCGAGAACGGCCCAATCGATCTTCCAGCGCGGTCTCATCACTTATCCGAGGACGGACTCTGAGCGGCTCTCCGACGAGGGTGTCGCACTCGCCAATGAGATGATCATGCGCCTCTATGGTGAAAAATATGTCGGTTCACCGGGTGTGGCCGGGGCCCTTGAGCGATTCCAGGGTGCTCATGAGGCGATACGGCTCAGCGGCCCGAAGCCTGCCAGACTCTGGAACGAGGAGGAGAAGAAGCTGTGGTCCCTTATTGACAAGTACTTCGTCGCTTCGAGAATGGCCGATGCCCAGGTCGACGAGACCACACTTGTCGTCACTTCGGCGATCGATGAATTCGTCAGCCGCTTCAGGACGGTCCACAATGACGGTTTTACACGGCACACCGGCGAGACAAAAAAACTCCTCGGCAATTATGCTGCACCCCCGGGGGCGCTCCAGGGTGTGAAACCGGGAAGAAGGATCTCGAGGGTCCATGTGTCTGTGGTCGAAGAACAGGATCCGCCGCCCCGGGTGCTCGACGAGGCGTCACTCATCCTGGCCTGCGAAAAAGAAGGAATAGGAAGGCCTTCAACATATTCGGACATCATCCGGAAGCTCAGGGAAAGGGCGTATATCGACGACCTGGACCCGTACGAGATGAACTACGAGCTTCTCGGGAATACCGTTATCGATCCCTGTGAAGAC
>JAKQPV010000014.1:0-1210 GCA_029564515.1 Spirochaetota bacterium
GAACCACTTGAGCCCTTTCGGGAAGTATCCGTCCACATCCCTCTGGGAGCCGGGGTAGACGGTGAAAATGCAGTTGATCTTCAGGAATCTGCCCAACGACAGCAGGAGAAGCATCGGCCAGCGCATCGTGACCGCGATGAATCCGAGAAATTGCCGGGACCATTTCTTTTTGTAAATGGTGATCACCCCCCCCTTCTGAAAGCTCCATGCCCCGCTGGGAGCGGGAGCGAACTGGAGATGTCGGACGGCTGCGCCCCTGTGCTCCCATGTTATTCCCATATTCCCATTGCATCCTGCGCAATGGAAATATCCAATCTTACGGGCGCAACGTAAGTTCATTAATAATGTCGGTTAGTCTTGTCAAGTTAAATTTGCGTAATGATTTAGAATATGACCGGCGGTCCCCCCGAGGCCACTGTAAAGAAATTCGTCAGTCGGTCCCGTGCTTGACAAGGATGCCCTTCCAGACTCATATAGAACGATCGGGGGCGAGTGAGGCATGATGATTCCAGCCGTCCGGATTTTGCTGCAATCGGTCGCGGCAGCGGTGCTCGTTTTCCTGGCGGGGTGCCAGGACGGGGGGGTCACGCGGCTTGCTGAGCGCGCGCCGGTTTCTTTCGATCGGATGGTCGCGGAGGCCTCCAGGAGCCGCGTCATTGTCGCGGGCGAGACCCACGACAGCCGGGCCGACCACGACCTGCAGCTCAGGATCATCCGGACCCTGCACGAAGGGGGCGCCGTGATCGCGGTGGGCCTCGAGATGTTCAGGGCCGAGAACCAGGAATTGCTCGACAAGTGGTGGCGCTGGGGCATGTCGACGGAACAGTTCGAGGCGCTCTATCGCGAGAACTGGGGGACGCCCTGGATTCTCTACCGGGATATCTTCCTGTATGCGAGGCAGAAACGGATTCCGCTGGTCGGCCTCAATGTCCCCCGGGAGATCATCTCGAAAGTCGCACGCGAGGGCTATGCCTCGCTGACGGAGTCCGAACGCAGGAAGCTGCCGTCGGGGCTGACCTGCACCGTAGATGAGACCTACCGGTCCTTTATCCGAAAGACGTTTGCGGGGCACGCGCACGGATCGGGGCGCAGTTTCGAAAACTTCTGCGAGGCCCAGATGATCTGGGACACGGCGATGGCGGTCTACGCCCTCGAGTACCTGGACAAAAACCCGGCAAGCCGGATGGTGATCCTGGCCGGTTCGGTCCAC
>JAKQPV010000015.1:0-1209 GCA_029564515.1 Spirochaetota bacterium
GAACCACTTGAGCCCTTTCGGGAAGTATCCGTCCACATCCCTCTGGGAGCCGGGGTAGACGGTGAAAATGCAGTTGATCTTCAGGAATCTGCCCAACGACAGCAGGAGAAGCATCGGCCAGCGCATCGTGACCGCGATGAACCCGAGAAATTGCCTGGACCATTTTTTCTTGTAAATGGTGACCACCCCCCCTTCTGAAAGCTCCATGCCCCGGCGGACGCGGGGACGAACTGGAGATGCCGGACGGCAGCAACCCTGTGCTCCCGCGATATTTCCGTATTTCCATTGCATCCTGCGCAATGAAAATATCCAGTTTTACGGGTGCAACGTAAGTTCATTAATAATGTCGATGAGTCTTGTCAAGCTAAATTTGCGTAATGGTTTAGAATATGACCGGCGGTCACCCCGGGGCCACTGTAAAGAAATACGGCAGTAGGCCCCGCGCTTGACAAGAATGCTCCTCCCGACTCATATAGAACGATCAGGGGCAAGGGGGGCATGATGGGTCCAGCCGTGCGGATTTCATTGCAGTCGGCCGCGGCAGCAGTGCTCGTTTTCCTGGCCGGCTGCCAGGACGGCGGAGTCACGAGGCTTGCGGACCGCGCGCCGGTTTCTTTCGATCGGATGGTCGCGGAGGCCTCCAGGAGCCGCGTCATTGTCGCGGGCGAGACACACGACAGCCGGGCCGACCACGGCCTGCAGCTCAGGATCATCCGGACCCTGCACGAAGGGGGCGCCGTGGTCGCGGTGGGCCTCGAGATGTTCAGGGCCGAGAACCAGGAGCTGCTCGACAAGTGGTGGCGCTGGGGCATGTCGACGGAACGGTTCGAGGCGCTCTATCGCGAAAACTGGGGGACGCCCTGGATTCTCTACCGGGATATCTTCCTGTATGCGAGGCAGAAACGGATTCCGCTGGTCGGCCTCAATGTCCCCCGGGAGATCATCTCGAAAGTCGCACGCGAGGGCTATGCCTCGTTGACGGAGTCCGAGCGCGGGAAGCTGCCGTCGGGGCTGACCTGCTCCGTAGACGAGACCTACCGGTCCTTTATCCGAAAGACGTTTGCGGGACACGCGCACGGATCGGGGCGCAGTTTCGAAAACTTCTGCGAGGCCCAGATGATCTGGGACACGGCGATGGCGGTCTACGCCCTCGAGTACCTGGACAAAAACCCGGCAAGCCGGATGGTGATCCTGGCCGGTTCGGTCCAC
>JAKQPV010000017.1:0-29919 GCA_029564515.1 Spirochaetota bacterium
AGTATCTTCCTCATGCGGAGAATATTGCGGCCCTCGTACGTGCCCGCGGGGACGAACATGTTCATGAGGCCCGCCGGGGTCAGGAGAAAAGCATCATCGGTCATGTAGAAGCATCCCGGCTCCGCGTACTTCTGCCCCAGATGAAAAACGGAATTGATCGAATCAGAGATGATGGTCCCGGTCTCGCCCTTTGTCTTGTAGACCGTGTTGCCGATATGCAGGGCGATCCGGTATGAGAGGTTTATATCGAGCTGGACGATCATCGCGCTCATCAGCTTGCGGTCCAGCATGAGCTTGAACGCCGTCTCGATAGCGTCGCATTTCCTGCCGTCGAAGGGGAACAGGACCAGCCCGCCGAAATCCATCCATATCCAGATCTTGCCGTTCAGGGGGGTTACCACCCCCTCAATATACTGGCGGAAGGCGGTGGTGATACGGCTGAACTGCTCCGGTCCGGTGCCTTTCAGGTCGTTCTTGTTGTCCAGCTCGACCAGCAGGAAGCAGAAGGTGTATTCCTTGCCCACCTGGACTTTTTTCCAGTCGGTGCCGGAGAGTATATAATCTTTTTTCATGGCCTTGAGCTTCTCATCCGGGGCCTCGATCTTCTTGAATTTCATGAGCTCTTCAAGCCGCTTGAGAGACACTCCTTTCTTCATAACAGGGGCTGAAATGTAATCGGCCGCGCCGTTGTGAAAGAGCTCGGCTACGTCGGCGACCGATCCTTTCGGATCGATGACGGCATAGGATGAGCCCTCGAGCTTTGCGAGCAGCTTCAGTGCCTGAGGCGCCTCGGTCTTGCTGAAGGAGGAGAGGTCGGCGTACACGAGCGAGCCTTCGGGTATTTTTTTTACTGTTTTCTTGAGCTCGGCGGCGGGTGAAATCTGGAGCACGTTGCTTTTGTTCCTGGCCAGGCCGGCAAAGCTTTTCTCGATGTTCTTGGTGTTTGAGAATATGATAATCTTCATTTATTTCTCCAGGTTGATGCTGTAGCCGTAGTATTTCGTCCGGGCGTCTACCTCGACGGTATCGAAACCGGACAGGAGGGATGCGTCGAGCTTGGAGCTGACGGTATTGCTGATAGTCATCGAGTTCGGCTTGGTGTATTTCGATTCGATCTGGACCGTTTCCTTGATCGAATCGTTCTTCATGAGCTCCTCGAAGTCCTCCGTGTATTCGCAGAGTCCCGTGTTGACGGCAACGCGCACCTGAACCGGCTCGCCGAGCCTGCAGCGGAGGAGATTATACACGAACAGCTCGTTTATTATCTCCATACCGCTCAGGGTGGCCAGCAGGCTCTTGCTCGCGAAGTAGAAAGCCACCAGGCCGCCGTCCCCCTCCCAGTTCCAGATGCGGCCGTTCCGCTTGTCGATGGCCCGCTCCACTATTTTCCTGAGGTCGGCGTAGGTCGCGTGTATCAGGTTCTCCGGGTATTTCCGTACAAGCTGGGAATTACCGACGATGTCCAGCCGGAGGAACGAGACGATGTAATCCCGGCCTTCGAGGAACGCGCCCCAGTTTCTCGTCCGCCGCCGGGACGGGTTTTCCACGAAGAGCTTGTTCTCGACGTCGTATATGTACCCGCAATCGTCATTGATGAGCTTTACCATGTCCTTAAGGTACGAG
Source organism: Spirochaetota bacterium (assembly GCA_029564515.1). GTDB lineage: Bacteria > Spirochaetota > UBA4802 > UBA4802 > UBA5550 > RBG-16-49-21. The sequence continues at coordinate 1,624 of JAKQPV010000017.1, forward strand.
ACGTTATAGATTCTCCCCTTGTACCCGCTGGTCTGCATCTGTATGAGCAGTGCTATGAAATAGAAGAACATGCCCGCTTTCACGATGTCCTGCACGATCTGGCGCGCCGCGTCCCGCTGCGGTATGACCATGCTCTCCCGGAACCCGGTTCTTTTGAATACATCGTATCCGTCGATTATGTCCTTGGCCACGTGGGTCATCAGGTTGAAGTCCATCGATTCGGCAAGGGACTTGGTGGCAAGTGTGACGAGACTGCTGGGAATCTGCATGGTCCGTTTCCTCGGATGTTGTATTATGTCGTTATAGTAGCATGGCGGCACGTATGCGGTCAAGCATAATTATGCCGGGCGTCAGTCCGGCATCGAGTCCCACACGATGGACGTACCGCTGAAGACCGGGCCGTCAATGCAGGCGCGCTTCCTGCCGTCAGGGGTCTCGATGGAGCACCCTGCGCATATGCCGATGCCGCACCCGAAATAGTTCTCGACCGAAACCTCGACAGGGCTGCCGTGCGCGCGTGTGGCAGTCGCCTTCATCATGGCGGCGGGCCCGCATATGTAAACCATATCGAACCGCTCGTCCCGGAGCAGGCGGTCCGCCGCGTCCGGGACCATCCCTTTTTCTCCGGCAGAGCCGTCATCGGTCGTCAGTATGAATCGCGAGCATTCCTCGCGGTACCGGTCCTCGAGATAGATGAAGTCCCGGGAGCGTGCGCCGTAAATGCAGGTAATGTCGCAGCCTGTCTTCTTTAATTCGCGGGCAAGGTAGTAGAGGGGGGCGTTGCCCACGCCGCCGCCGGCCAGGAGGACTCTGGCGTCGCGGAGGATGGAGAAGCCGGTTCCGAGCGGGCCGATGACATCGATTGCCCCCGGCTCCCTGAGGGCGAGGAGGCCGGTTCCTTTGCCGACGGTGCGCACCAGGATACTGACGGTCCCGGGATCGCGCGAGAAGATCGAGAAGGGCCTTCTCAGGAGCGGGTCGGTGCCTTCCGAGACGCGGACCGCGACGAATTGCCCGGGCCGTGACTCGCCGGCGTCCCAGGCAATTTCCAGGAGGTAATGATCGCGGGCAACGGCCCTTGGTTTTTCTTTCAGTACCGGCATCACGTCTTCCTCTTATTCATCGCCCGTTTCAGCATCACTCAGCTTCTTGTGTCGGCGCTTCACGAACTCGTGGTTATATTCTCCGAACGTATGCACCGCGGCCAGGTACAGCGGCAGGTCGATAAGCCCCTTTTCAAGAAGCTCCTTTATGTACTGAAGGGCCTGGGCGTTGCTGTAGATTTTCCCGTAGTGCTTCGGCGAGGTCATTGCGTCATACATGTCGCTCACGGTCAGTATTTTGGTCTCCGGAGGGATGTTCCCCTTGACCGCCGGGTACCCGGTTGTCCTGTCGAGAATGTGGTGGCCGATTATGTGAACGAACATTTTCGGGATGTTGACGTTCACCTCCTTGAGCTTGGATACTGCGAGCGCGGGGTGGTGTTTCATGACCTCCCATTCCTCCCCGGTCAGGGCTTCCGGCTTGTTGAGTATCCTGTTCGGGATGCAGAGCTTGCCGATGTCGCAGTTGATGGCGGCCATGGTCAGGGTGCGAAGCATGCCGTCGTCGTAGGCGGGCGACAGGGAGGGATAGCTGTTTTTTCTCGGGTCGAGCGCAGCGTATTCGTGCATCAGGTCATGGATCCTCTCGAAGAGGACCTCCTTCACGTCGTTGTCATATTTTATCAGTATGGTGCTTTTCTGGCGGTCAATATATTTCAGGAGCTGGCCCGAGAAGGGAACCGGGGAAGCGAGACGCGCGTTCGTCCTCGTTTTTACCGGGAGCCATCGTCCGAGGTTGTCGTTGACCAGGTAGTCGTCGCGGAGCATCCGCAGCTTTTTCGCGATTGCCATCGTGTAGAAGGCGGTCGAGAGCGCGTGGGAGAACGTAACGTAATTATTCTTCGTCCGCACGGCGGTAACCATGTCAAGGTAATCGGACGCGAAAAGGTTCGTGTCAAGAATGTGATGAAGATATTCGGCTATCTGGGACGTGATCTGTTCGTTGTTCTGGGAAACGAGAAAAGTCATGTTGTTGATGATCTTCTTCTGGAAGATCTCTTTCACGTTGTGGATGTTCGAGCGGAGGGCTGTCTTGATTTTGGGGATCGGCTCGAACTCGATCTCCGTGAGATACTGCTCGATTTTATCGGCCGTGTCTTCATCGTACTGGTCGGTCAGCTCGAATCCGGGCTTGTGGTGCTCTTCCTCCTTTTCCCTGAGGGCCCGCTGGATTGGGGTATCGGCCGGGGGCCGGTGCTCTTCGTTCTTCCGGGGTGCTCCGGCGGGGGCGTCCGGGATGTCGCTGCCCTGGAAAACGTCCTCCACATAGACGAATACTTTTGCCAGCTTGTCACGTGGGAGGGTGTAACCCCTGTACGCGAGGATGGCGCCTTCTGAATTGAAGATGTCATCCGGGAGGGGTTTCCTGTCGTACTCGACCGGATTAAAGACGCTTGTAAACGGCACCAGTTTCTTTTTTGCCGACATGGGTACCTCGGATCTGGTTCGTTGTAGTATCCGGTTATGGATCCGGTCAAGAAAAAATTGTATTTCACCGGGTGAGCCCTTGCCTTGTCGCACGCCGGATTCTTCCGATGGCGACAATGAAATTGTGAATCGGTCATCATGTTCCTGAAAACCTGTACGGAATCAATTTATTTCCGGTTTGTAATAAATTCATTGACAATGATTCCCGGATTATTTCTTTTTACATGCAGATTTGCTGTAATTGCCCCCGTAGCTCAGTGGATAGAGCAGTGGCCTCCGGAGCCATGTGCGTACGTTCGATTCGTACCGGGGGTGCATGAACCGGGACAGCGCTGGTATGCGCCACCGCTGTCCCGGGCATTATTGAAATTATCCCAGCCGTATCTCCTCCAGGGCCGTATAGACAGGGCCCTCTCTCCGGAGCTCTGATTTGAACAGCACAATCCTTTCGAACCGCGATTCCCCGTACACGGTAGCTCCGTTTTCGGTCATGAATCGGGTAAGCTCTTCAGGCAGCCGTGCATCGGTCCGGACCCGGGCCAGGGTCAGGTGGGGCGTGAACTGCCGGGACTCATTTTTAAAGCCATGAACGGCGCAGAGCTCCTCGATTGACCGCTGGAGCCGCGCCAGGGCCCCGGCGTCCAGGTCGAGCCCGCACCAGATAACCCGCGGCCGCCGTAGTCCGGGGAAGGCGCCCAGCCCCTTCATGGCGTAGGGCTGCGCCGCTATGCCCGGGTCGAGCTTCCGGACATCCTCTCTCAGGCGCCGGCAAACCTCCGCATCTGTTTCGCCAAGGAATTTCAGGGTTATGTGATACAGGCCCGGGGTGACCGGTTTGAGCAGGCGCGGGAATGCCGCCAGCCGCTCGTGGACAGGCCGCAGCGGCCCGTCGGCTCCGTCTGCCGGCAGCGCGAAAAAAAGGCGCATGCGGGACATGTCACTCGTCATCGATCGGAACCGTATCCTTCAATATTTTACGGTATTCCGGGTCGCCCGCCCGGTAATCGCGGCTGACGAAATCGCAGGACACGCTCTTTCTGTTTCCCGATGCGGACAGCTCCAGGGTGAGCCTGAGCCGCTCGTATTCCCTCGGCATTCTCTCGAAACAGAGGACCGTGACCACCGTATCGTACGGCGGAATGAAATCGAAGGTCGAGGCCAGGGTATCCCGGTCATAATCGATCCAGCGGGAAGAATCCTTATCCACGATGAGCCTCCGGTAGGAAAGGAGGCTGCCGAAGTCGTAAGCCGAGTAGGCGGGCGATTTGAGGCGGCCGGCAATCGCCTCCCCGGTCATGCGCTCCCGGTATGTGTCTCCGGAGGCAAGCCGGGCGTTTTCAAGGCGGAGGGGCGCGCCGATTGTGCTTTTAATAATAACATGGAACGCGGCCACCATTGGTACCCTCCGGCGGGCGCCGCGAGCGGGTTTTTTCATGTACGCATCCGTGTTCGCGAGCTTTTCCCAGAGCGCGCCGTCAACAGGCTCGACCATCAGGTCGCAGAAAACGCTCCGTATCAGCGCGGAGCCGCCCACGGTCATTTCGACATCGGACCGTTCCACCGCGCGGGTCAGGCGAACGAGCTTCTCTCCGCCGGTGCACGTCAAAAGGAGAGCAGCCGGCAGGGCGATGATGCATGCGCGCGATATGGGCCTGGACAGTATTCCTTTCATGGGTGAGATGCTCCGGTGCCGGCATGCCGGCACGAAGTCAGTGTATGGCATGATCCGCGGCCATGTCAATGATTATGCTGACCAACGGGCTCTCAAAAAGATATTGACAGGATGGATTCGGGGTCACAAAAAGAAGAGGCCCGCTCTGGGTGAGAGCACATGACATGGAACAGGAGACCGGAATGGCATCGCGGCATGGCAGTTTTTTCCTGGCGCTCATTGTCCTTGCCGGCGGGTTCCTGCCCGCCTGTGGAACGAAAACCGACACCACCACGGGGCTGCGGACCACGACTTCCGGCCTCTCCTGCAAGGATGCAACCGTAACGCTGGACGACGTGAAGCTCGACTCGAACCGGATCCCGATGGGTAAAAAGATCGTGCTGCGCTACGACGGCGTCAGGGGATTCAAAAAGCTGAATAACAGGGTCTACCCCGGCGTTTCGATGTCCGTGACGGACCTGAAGGGCGTATCGATCGGGGAATTTGCCGATCTCTTCGGAGGGTATGCGGCAACCGGCATGGAGCCGAAGAAGGCGGGGCGCATATCCGTGACCCTGACGACCGGGAAACCCATGAAGACGCGCGCGGAGTATATCTGGAAGGTACGCGTTTGGGACCGGAAGGGGCGGGGCGAGATCGTTTCCGAAATGAAAATTAACATGATATAACATTAACAATGAAGAAACTTAAACTGTCATTTGCGCTTCTCCTGCTGACCCTGGTTTTCGGCATAACCGGCTATCACTTTATCGAGGGCATGAGTTTTTTCGATGGCCTCTACATGACCGTGATCACGATTTCGACCGTGGGCTTCCAGGAGGTCAAACCGCTCTCGGTCCCGGGACGGGTGCTCACGTTACTCATCATCAGCACCGGCATCATGATAGCCGCATACACGATTGGCACGCTGGTCAGGGTGTTTATCGAGGGGGAGCTGAGAAAAACCTTTGGGAGACGCAAAGTGGAAAAGAAAATATCTAAACTGGAAGGCCATTACATCATCTGCGGGTACGGCAGGATCGGCAGCCTGGTCTGCGCCGAGCTGCGGGATCACGGCATGGAATGTGTGGTGATCGAGAACCAGCCCGCGTCGATCGAGCGCATGGAGGCCGACCGGGTGCTCTTTCTCCCGCTTGACGCCACGGTCGACGGCACACTCATGGATGCGGGCATCATGCGCGCGAAAGGAATCGTGACCGCGGTCGGGTCAGACGCGGATAACGTGTTCATAACCCTGACGGCAAAGGGACTCCGGCCCGATATATTCGTGCTTGCAAGGGCGTCGGACGAGAAGAACGAGATCAAGCTCAAGCGCGCCGGCGCCAGCCGCGTGGTCTCCCCCTACCTGATCGGGGGCAAGAGGATGGCGCACGTGCTTATCCGCCCCACGGTGATCGATTTCATTGATAGTGCCGTCACTGACGGCAACCTGGACCTGCAGATGGAGGAATGCCGCATTCAGCCGACATCGGACCTGGTGGGGAAAAACCTCGTAGAGAGCAATCTGAGGAAGGACTACGGGGTCATCATCGTGCTTATCAAGAAGTACGGCGGAGCGATGATATTCAACCCGCAGTCCAGCGAGGTGCTGGAGTCTGACGATATCCTGGTGGTACTCGGGAAAAAGGACGACATGCGGCGCATGAGCTGCGTCATGTAGCCGTACCGCCCGCCTATTTTTTCTTTTCGCTTATCGTTTTCGCGATTTTCTTCAGCAGTATGTCAAGCTTGAAGGGCTTCGGGAGGAAGAGGTCCGCCACGTTCCGGTACGCCTTCACGTCATCCAGCATCCATCCCGAAAGTAAAACGGTGATCGTGTCTTCCTTGAGCTCCTTGATCCGCGCCGAGAGCTCGATGCCGGTTATGCCCGGTATACCGTAATCGGTGACCAGTATATCATACTGTTTCCTCTTGAACTCCTCGATCGCGGTCTTGCCGTCGGCGCAGACAAATACGCGGTTACCCATCTTGTCGAACAGTTCGAAGAGTATTTTCTGCAGCGCGATCTCGTCCTCGACGATCATGATGTCCAGGTCGCGCAACCGGTAGTCGATGCCGTCGGCCTCCCGCTTCTCGCGGTCGATCAGGATGCGTGCGGGAAAAATGGCCTTGATGGCGTACGATTCCGGCGCCTCCTCCTCGATAATCTTGAGGTTGATCATCTCGGAGGCCTGGCGGATGTCGATGCCGGAGAAGATGTTGACGAAGGCCGGCGGTGACGGAGGGGAGACGGCCCCGGGGTCTTTCATCGCTTCCACCATCAGGTAGAGATCGTTGTTCTGGCGGAGCGTGATGCCGATCGTACCCGATTTCTGTATGTAATTGGATACCTTCAGGATGATCGACGTAATGATCTCGCGCAGCAGCCTGGTGTTGGTGTTCACATGGACGCCGGAGAAATATTTCTTGTCTACCCTGATAGACTTCGTGTTGTCGATGTTGTAAACCTTGAACTGCATGTTTGAGAACTCGATCGCATCCTCGATCACATCAACGAGCGGTTCCGTGACGTCCTCGCCCGGCTCCCGGGCTGTCCCGATGAAGTTCTGTATCCGCTTCACCTGCCCGGCGATCTCCGTGGCCGACTCCTCGATGAGCTGGATCCCCTCCGTGACGGATTCCTTTTCCGTGATCTGGAGAAGGAGCTGGGTCCTGCTCAGGATGACGTTCATCGTGTTGTTGAGGGAGTGAAGGAAGCCCTTGGTTATATCGGTGAAGAGGTTAACCCGGTTCGCGGTGTTGATCCGGTTCTTCAGCTCCTTGATCTTGGTTATGTCCTCCATGATTATCTCTACCGCCGTGATTTCCTTGTCGTCAACGATGGGGTAGAGGATGAGGTTCGCAATTTTCTTTTCGCCGTCACGCGCGGAGATCTTCGTCTCGCCGAGGCGGCGGAACGTGGTTTCGCCGGTCAGGAGGCCCGTCACCGCTTTCCTGACCTTGTCGGATTCTGCAGAAAAAATGGTGTCGAAGGTCACCGTCTTGTCGGACAGTATCTCCTCCGCGCCGTAGCCGATGAAGCCCGCGAGCGAATGGCTGCAGCGTATGATCTGCATCTCGTCGTTGACCCGAACGATAGGCATGGGCGAAAACTCGAAATGAAGGTTATCATACTGGAAGTTCTCCTCGGATATGATCGAGAGGGTGGACCGGTCGAAGGAGAGGAGACGGTCGTCGACGATGATCATCAGGGCAAGGATAGAGGTGACCGCTTCACCGGTGAACATCGGGAACAGGTATATCTCGACGGGCAGGTGGTCGCCGCTGGGCGCGTTGACCACGGCAAAGCAGCGCTTTTCCACACCGTGCTGTGCCGCCAGGTATGACTGGGCGATCCGCTTGCGGTATTCCGGAAAAAACGGGTGCTCCCAGTCGAGGCGTATCTCCCCGGTCCCGCCGGTGAAGAACTCGTGGTAGGCCCTGTTGCCGTACAGAATCAATCCGTCCTTGCCGATGATCGAAACCGGGTGCTTCAACGATTCGAAGACGGCATGATCGGAAGAAAGTGTTGCAGCCGCTTCTCCCTTTTTTTCATAATCAACGCTCATGAGGCACTGATACCTTCACAATCTTCCCCGCGTCCGGTGCTGCCCGGGCGCGGGAGCAGGTTACTCGACAGTCCGGATATTCACGAAATACTTGTCTTTACGCTTTATCTCGAAATTCAGATACTTTGTTTCCTGAACCGCACCGTTGAAGCCGATGTACTGGACTGCGGCGGTGTACTTACCCGGGAGCAGGCGCATTCGCGCCAGCTGCAGGTTCGCCGGGAGCGTGTGCCAGCAGCGGAGGTCCGGCTTTATGGTGGCGAAGAGCGCCGTACCGGTCCCGGCTCCCACGATGAGTCCCATGAGCGCGGACAGGCCGCTGTTTCCCTTGGAAAGCTGCCGTGTCGCCTCTTGCGCGCCGATGCCGGCTGCCAGCGATATAAGGGCCTTTGTCACAATGGACGCAGCGACCTCGCCGCGGAGCCGCGCGTAATCGTCCTCCAGGTTCTTGATGGCGGTGTATTCTATGTTCTCGAGGACTTCCGTCTCGATTGTCCGGTTCATGACGGTCACCCTGAGTGACTTTGTCCTGTTTGTCCGGATTTTGAATTTCGGGATAGGGTTTTCCGCCAGGCCGATGGTGTTCATTACGGCACCGACGGTCAGGCCGGCGGCCAGGCTCCTGGTAGCCAGGGTGGCCACGATTGCCGCGTTCATCCCCGGCTCGTCGAGGAGCCTGCCCCGGGAAACCTTGATGGGGCAGCGGCCGGCCTGGAAGATGACCACCAGCTCGCCGGTGGGGTCGGTTTTTTTCGAGCGCTGCAGCTGCGCGAGGTCGGCCCGGGCCGTCGCCATGCCCGGCTTAAGCTGTAAGATCTGCTTGTATTCCACTTCCGCGTATTCCCGGTCGTCTTCGCTGCCGGTCGTGTCGGCGCGGAGCTCGTGGGCTATGGCGGCGAGGTACTTGGCCATGATATTCTGCTTGTACCGCGCCTCGCCCTTCTCGTTCTTGATTTTCTGGAGCTCGTTGTTGACCGCCTTGAACTCGACCGCGGCGTCATCGGGGCTGTTCAGCGACAGGTAGTTGATTCCGAGGAACATGTGGATCAGGACTTTTTCGAAATCTTCTCCGCGATAATTGGTGATCGTCTGGTCGGCGATCAGGGCCGCCGCTTCCTGCGTCACGCTGATCGGGATGACCTGCGCGATTTTGGCCGCCATCTCGAGGATCCTGTTGCTGTCCTCGTGCTTGCCCGCCATGTGAAGGAGATATCCCGCTTCCATCATGAGGAGGAGCTTGTCCTTGCCCGCATTCTTGATCTGCGGGACGAGCATCTTCGCGGCCTCAAGCTCCTGGCCCTGGTAAAATTTTTCCTCCGGCGCGTTGATGACCTCGCGATAGTCCTTTCCGCATGCGAGCGGGAGCAGCGCGAGTATGAGGAGTGCAAGGGCAGCTGTGAGTTTCGGGGTCATGGGCGGGTGCCTCCGCGTGCTCAGAAGCCGATCCTGTCCGTGGATGTGCTTTTTAAAAACTCCTGCCGGTCCTGCCAGCGCAGAACGCCGGTCCCCAGCTCTTTCAGCTTCATGGTAACGACGATGTACTGGATTTTTTTGCCGCCGTCGTAACGCACATTTTCGGTGATGTGCCCGAACAGGAAAAAATTGGGAGATTTGAGGTTGCCGACCGGTACGGCGCTGTCGGGATCGATCAGCCCGGTCATTCCTTTTTCCATCTCTTTAATGGCTTCCCTGGTGTATGAGTCATCGACGAACTCGATCCTCATCTGTATCAGGTTGTTCACTATTTCGTCGGTAAGCATTCTCGTGTCGATGTGCTCGGCCGTGTCGTTCTTGATCCTCTGGGTTTGAATCAGCGCGGGCTTGTTCCAGCTGCTCTTCAAATATGTATAGAGGGAGCCGACCATTTTGTTGACGGTCGTTTTGATCTCCCGCGGCCCCCATTCCATCGATCCCTTGTCCTTGCTCGCATCACGGTACTGGGTGCTGCCACAGCTTACCGCCAGTATGGAAATCGCAATGACCAACACGGCTGCTCTGTTCATATGAATCTCCTTGGATTTTTTACGGGTGCCTTGCGGCTACTATGTATTACAATAGCGAAAAAAAACCGGTATCATTACTGATTCTTTCCCACCCCCGGGGAATGAAATGATAGTTGATTAATGAAATCCGGGCCTTTAATTGTCAATAAAGTAAATATATTTTTTTAAACCCTTTGCGGGGCCGGCACGCGAAGGCCTGTAAATGCGGCGTATTTGCCGGATTGCCCGGAAACGACCCCGTCCGGAATGGTTATCCGGCGGGTCGCTACCGGCCGGGCCCCCCGCATAGCTCCATCACCTGTTTGACCGTTTCATCGGTATCCAGGTTCCGGATAATTGCCGCGTGTTCTTTCCGGTCCAGGGTATGCCGGTAGAGAGGGTCATAATAGGTTTCCAGCATGATGCGAATGAATTCCCGTATGTTTCCCGCGCGGTAGAGCCCGATAAGCAGATCGGCATTTTTTTTGCCCAGCTTCGGCGTAAGGCCGGTCACGATGACGGGAATGTTGTCGTCGGTGCAGTGCTCGTGGTACTCGTTGTATATTATCTCGACGCGGCGCTCTAACGGCGTGTCTATCAGGATCGAGGGCGAGCATCTCATCAGCTCGTACAGTGACGGCGGTAGATGCAGGTTGCCGATTTTGCGGGACTCGCCTTCGATGACGATGCCCGGCGCACCGGCCAGCCCGCGGATGCGGTCGCAGAGCAGGCTCTCGAACCGCTTCTGCGATTTCTGCGCTATGCCGATGCCGCCGAATACGGAGCTCCGGTGGCCCGCCATCCCCTCCAGGTCGATCGCGTACGGGAGCTTCCTGATGATCTCGGTTTTGCCCGTTCCGGTCAGGCCCTGGAGCACGAAGAGCGGGGCCGGGAGCAGGATGGACGCGAGCTGCCCTGCGACATGACGCCGGTAGCCCTTGTATCCGTCCCGGAGCCGGAACACCGGCATGCCCAGCGAGTCGAGCAGGGCTGCCAGTGACCCGGAGCGCATGCCGCCCCGCGCGCACATGATCACGATATTCCGGTCGCGGTATTGCATGAAGGAGCCCACCAGTTCCGGGAGCTTCCCGCCGACAATCGCGGTGCCCCGCGTGATGGCGCTGTCCCTGCCCATCGCCCGGTACATGGTCCCCACTTCCCTGCGCTCGCTGTCGTCGAACAGGGGAATATTGACCGCTCCTTCTACGTGGTCCTCGGCGAATTCAATCGGTGCGCGCACGTCGATGTATATCCTGTCGGGGATCTCGAGAGATTCGCTGTAGGTTATATCGTTCATTATTCAGCCTTTATTATAAGAAAGCAGGCCGGAAGGGGCGATCAGATATCCGGCATGCGGGCGGTCACGCGCCCGGTCCAGGCGAGCTCCTCCGCCGCCTGGAGCACCACCTGCATGTAGGCCTTCATGGATTCATGGAACAGCTGCGGATGGAAATCTGCGGGGCCGACGGTTTTTCTGATCGTCTCCGTTCCGGTGAAACCGCCGACCTCGACGGGACCGCCGCCGGCGAGGATCACCTGCACGTTATCAAGCCTCACCTCGAAAATGCCCGTGACTTCACCGTCCCGGAAGCGGTAGCGATCGAGCCTGCGGTTGTCGGCGATGATGTAGATGTGCTGAAGCTCACGCTGGAACAGGGCACCGTTTTTTTCAGAGTAACGGTACCAGCCAAGGTCGATGAGACGATGCTCATCCGGCTCGAAACCTATCTCCTCCCGGGCTTCCTTGGCGACCTTGCTGCCGCCGACCCCGTAGGGCACGTGGCCGCCTACGGTTATATCGAGGCAGTTCGGGTAGTGTTCCTTGTGCGGGGCGCGGAGCTGGAAGAGGAGGCAGGGCCCGTCGTCTGCATCCCTCATGATCCAGAGGTGGACCGCCTCGTGCGGCGTGCCGTCCCGGTGGGCAATGTCCCTCTCGACCGATTCCCCCGTTGGGAGGCCGTTTTCCCAATCCCAGACTTCCAGCAGCTCGGTGATACCAGTACATTTCTGCATAATGACTTCGCTTTGTCCGGGGCCGCTGGTGTTCAATTATGCATCAAGGGCAGCCGGACGGAGATATAAAAGGCGCCCGAAGCGCATCAAGCCAGGCTTTTCCTGCCCCGGGGCTGTATAAACTGATGAAAAACGGCACAGGATTGACAAGCTTTTTTTATTTAAAATAGATAATCATACACCGATATTATAAACGATATAAAAGGCTGAAAAACCATGGTTGAAATCTCATTGAACGGCGCTGAAAATCCGGCGGGCATCGGTCCAGCGGCATCGACCGGTAAAAAACGGGGCGGGAAAAGCCTGCTTCCGTTCGGCATTTTTTTCATGCTTTTCCTGATCGAGACGATCATGGCGGCCGGCGCCGCAGGTGCCTACTTCCTGTATGCCGGGGCCGGCAGGATCTCCGAGATCGAGGCGGATACCAGGTCGCATGCCGTAAACCTTGCCGAGGCGCTCGGGGGAGCGGCGGAGCTGAGCTACCGGGCCAAGAACTATGCCAGGCTCAAAAAACTGTTCCAGGAAAAGATCGGGGAGCGCACCATCGATGAGGCTTTTTTCGTTCTCAGGAGCGGGAAGCTGATCGCGCATTCCGACCCGCAGGCCGGGGAAAAGCTTAAGGGCACCATGGCCGGCGGCGGGTCGGCCTACAACCTCGACCTGATCCTCCAGCCGGTCAACAGCAACAGCACCGGGGTCCTTTTCACCGACTACAACATCGTATCCAGACCCGTGCCCTTTGAACGCAGCCAGCAGGACCTGATCAGGCACTACCTGTACCGCGGCATCGACTCGAGCGGATGGCTTGCCAGCAGGGCGGTCTACGGCAGGAAGAAGCCGGTCGGCACTGTCGGGCTTATCATATCGAAGACGAGAATATACGCGTTTATCCGGGACCATGTGGACCGCACCCTGCAGGTGTTCCGCATCGCCTTTGCGGCCGCGTTCCTCGTATCGCTGACAGTGTCGCTCGTGGTCTACGGCCGGTACCGGGGCATACGCAGGCGTGCGCTCGAGGAGCGGCGGAGCGCCAGGCCCGGCGCAGACGGCGAGCTGTACGACATGTCCGTGGCGGTGGCGCCCGTCGCCGGGTCCGAAAGGGCAATAGCGGTGAACATGGATGACCTGGTCGAGGAGGGCTCATATGACGCGGTGCTGGCCGCCGGCGGGTCGGACCGGGGCACCGGCAGGAAAATAAAAGACGCCATACCGGCGGATGATAAGGAGTAGCGCCGTGATAATCAATCACGCGGAAATACTGGACAACAAGGCGGCGGTGGTCGAGATAGACGGACCGCTCGACAGCCATACGAGCCCCGGGTTCGAGGAATATATCAATCAGATCCTCGCGAAGAACATCCTGTTCATCATGTTCGACGCGGGCAAAATGACCTACGTCAGCTCCGAGGGGATCGGCCTGCTCCTCTTTCTCCAGAGAAAAATCTCCGAGGCTAACGGATTCTTCGTGATCTTCGACCTGCCCGGAGAGATACTCACCCTGTACCGTCTCCTCGGGTTCGACAAGGTCTTCCGCATAGCCGAATCGCGCGCGGACGCGCTCCAGATCATGGACCGGCAGATGGAGCTCAGGGAGAGCGGGGGGGCCGAAGAGCCGGTTCCGGAAGCCGGACAGATGCCGGCCGAAGAGCCCCGGCGACCCGAGCCGCCGGCGGAGCGGCAGGACGAGCCGGAGCCCGGCGTGGTGAAGTGCGCCAACTGCGGCGTTCCCCTGCGCGTGGAACCGGGCAGCGATTATATCTGCCCTAACTGCAATACCGAATTCAGCATGATGCAGCGCGGAGCCGGGAGCGGCGGCGCGGAGCCTGAGGCCGCACCGCATGTGGACCTGACCGATTTCGGCTCCCTCATCGTCGAGTGCGTCAAATGCAAGTCCCTCATACGCATCAAGAGGCCCGGCGCCTTCAGGTGTCCGGACTGCGGCACGAAATTTTTCGTGGGCGACGACCAGACGATCGCCTTCGATTGAGCTGCGGGCACCTCCCCGGCCCCCCGGGGACCTTCCGGCCCATCTCATTTTATATTGACAGTCACCTTTATGTCATGGTAACATACCTGTGGCAGGCATGAGACCACTATCAAGGACAATGATTACCGCGATCGCGCTGTGGGCAGTTATGCACGTGGCGCTTTCCGCGTCCCCTGTTTCCCTGACTCATGGCTGGGAATACCGGGTAGGCGACTCGCCCTTTGACGGGAGGGGCGTTCCCGAATGGACCTATGGCAGCGGGGCGAAGACCGGGTGGAAGGCCACCGGCTCCACGCTCGACTCGCAGGGAAATCCGGAGGACCGGGGCGGCAGCGAATTCATCTGGCTGCGGCTTACCCTGCCGAAACCTGCCGCCGGCACGGAGGTCCGCGATCCCTCGCTCTTCATCAGCAGGGCCGCCCTGAAATTCGAGATTTACCAGAACGGCAGGCTGATCTATCGTCACGGCAGCCTGGCGCCCGGCGAGAGGAAAAAACCTGCCGGGGTGCCGTGGCACATCATCCGCCTCGACGGCGACTACTATACAAGCCCCCTCTATTTCAGGTTGTATTCGGACTACATGCTGATTGGCGTACAGGGAGTGGCGATCGGCACGCCCGAGGAGCATATCCGGAAGATCGTCACCGGCGATATCGACCGGATCGTTCTGTTCTCGATCTTCTTTTTCATGGGGCTGTTCACGCTCTTCATCTTTGCCCGCAACCGGGAACAGCGGGCCTACCTCTACTTCAGCCTGATGTCCTTCAGCCTCGGCGTGTACGCGCTGAGCTGGTCCCTGATAAAACAGCTCTTCTGGGACGCGCCGGTCTTCTGGCACTACGGCATTTTCGCGGGCATCTTCTTTTTCGCCCCGGGCTTCTGCTATTTTTTCGCGGATATTTTCGAGCCCGGTCCCTGCAACATCATACGCCGCCTGGGGCACGTGCACCTGGCCTATCCGTTCATCGCGATCCCGCTGGCCCTGGCCGGCATCGTGCCCTTCATCCCGACTATCCTGCCCCTGTACGTGCTCGGATTTTTTGACATCATATTCATCGTGACGATCAATGTCCGGCGGTCGATCCGGGGAGACATCGTGTCCCGCGTGTTCACCGTGGGCATGGCCGTCCTGATCATTTCACTCGTGTACGATATCCTCGCCGACCTGGCGATCATACGGTTCTGGACCGCCATGAAGGGGCACTGGGGAATGTTCTGCCTGGTGCTCTCCCTGGGCGTCATCCTGATCATGCGCTTCGCGGAAACGCAGCGGCAGATCACATCCTACTCGGTCGAGCTGGAGGAAAAGAACAGGGAGCTCGAGCAGCTCGACCGGATGAAGGACGAGTTCCTGGCCAACACCTCGCACGAGCTCAGGACGCCACTCAACGGCATCATCGGCATCGCCGAGTCGATCATCGACGGCGCGGCCGGGCCCGTATCGCAGAAGCAGGCGGCGAACCTCTCCATGATCGTGTCGAGCGGCAGGCGGCTCTTTTACCTTATCAACGATATCCTCGATTTCTCGAAGCTGAAAAACCGCGAGCTCGAGCTCAGGAAAAAGCCCCTCGACCTGAAGCCGCTCGTGGACGTCACGTGCCTTCTCGCCCGCCAGCTGGTAGGGAGCCGCGACCTGAAGCTGGTCAACGCCCTGCGCGACGTCCCGGCCGTGTACGGCGACGAGAACCGCGTCCAGCAGATACTCCTGAACCTGCTCGGGAACGCGGTCAAGTTCACGGAGTCGGGCATCATCGAGGTCACGGCCCGGACCGGCGGCGGCTTCGTCGCCGTGAGCGTGACCGACACGGGGATCGGCATTCCCAAAGACAAGCAGGAGAGCATCTTCCGCTCGTTCGAGCAGGCCGACGGGTCGATTGCGCGCGAGTATGGCGGCACCGGCCTGGGCCTCTCGATCACCAGGCAGCTCGTCGAGCTCCACGGCGGGACCATCGGGGTCGATTCCGAGCCGGGGAAGGGCTCGACCTTCACGTTCACGCTGCCGATCTCGCTGGACGTGTCAGTGGCAGGCGGCCAGCCGCCGGCGGCGGAACAGGAGGGGGCCGGCGAAGCGATCGCTCTGCCCGCGGTTCCGGCCGCCGGGGAGATGGAGGAAACCGCCCCGGCCGTGACGGCGGGGGAGGCCGTGGAGAACATACTCATCTGCGACGATGATCCGGTCAACCTCCAGGTACTCGAAAACCTCCTTACCCTCGAGCGCTACAATGTCTTCCGCGCCGTGAACGGCATGGAGGCCCTCAGGATAATCGGCGAGGTCGACCGGCTCGACTTGGTGCTCCTGGACGTGATGATGCCGCGCATGTCAGGGTACGAGGTGGTGAAAATCCTCCGCGAGCGGCACTCGATCTCGCGGCTTCCCGTCATACTCCTGACCGCCAAGACCCGGACCAGCGACATCGTCATGGGCTTCGAGGCGGGCGCGAACGACTACATCGTGAAGCCCTTTCACAAGAGCGAGCTCCTGGTGCGGGCGCGGAACCTCATCGCCTTGAACCGCTCCATCCGCGAGCACGAGCAGCTCGCCAGCCTTGAGCTCGAGCTCGAGATAGCGAAATCGGTCCAGGGGACGATCCTGACGCCGGCGGGCTACTACTCGCGGATCGAGGGGATGGAGATCGGCGTGAAGTATGTGCCCATGAACGGGATGGTCAGCGGGGACTACTACAACATAACGCGCCTTGACAACGGCATGTCGATCATGATCGCCGACGCTTCGGGGCACGGCATGCAGGCGGCCCTCACCACGATGCAGATCGACCTGCTCAACAGGGAGAGCCTCCGGATGGGGCGGCCGCACGAGAGGCTGGGCTACATCAACGGGATCTTCACCGGCGAGCTGAAGAGCAAGAACTTCTTCACCGCGTTCATCCTGGGCCTGGGCGGCGGGAAGATACGATTCAGCACCGCGGGCCACCCGGAGCAGCTCTTAATAAAGGCGCGGGACGGTTCAATCGCGAGCCTCAAGACAAAGGGGCGGGCGGTCGGGTTCATGGATTCGTCGTCTTTTCTCATGGATGAAGCCGCGCTCGATGAGGGGGATGTCGTCATGCTCTTTACCGACGGACTTTTCGAGGTGTTCAACGGCGGGGCGAGGAGTACGGCGAGGAGCGGCTGACCGCGTTCATCCGGAAACTGGCCGCGGACGGGTCCTTTGCCCGGCCCCTGGACGAGGTTAACGGCATGATACTGGCGGAGATAGACAAGCACCGGGGGGACGCGCCGGTCAACGATGATATTACGCTCATCACGGTGCGGATACAGGGCCAGGCGTAAAAAAAGCCCCACCCTTTGCAGGTGAGGCTCTTCCGGTGCTTTTCGGCGACTGTGTCAGTTGTTGCCGCTTGAATCAAGCCTGGCCACGTAAATGTCATATCCGTTGGCAAGGCCCGTCATCGTATCGCCGGCGAGAACGTATCCCCCGCCGGAGAGAAGGTCGATTGCCGCGCCCGTATCATTGTCCGCGCCGCCGTAGGTCCTGGACCATACCTGCGCGCCCGCTGCATCGAGCTTTACCGCCCAGATGTCAGACTCGTACTCATTGCCGCTCCCGAACGAGCGGGTCTCGCCGGCGAACACGTAACCGGTGCCGTCCGCTTGTATCGAGCTGGCGATGTCAAGCCTGCTTCCGCCGATGGTCTGCTCCCACGCAAGGGCCCCGGAAGCGTCAAGCTTCATGACCCAGGCGTTGCAGTCGTTGTTGGGCATAATGTCGGTGCCCTTGTATCCCGCGGTAACGAACGAACCGTCGGCGGTCTCAACGATGCTGCGAATCCAGTTGAAGACGGATGAGTCGCCGTACGTGCGGGTCCACTGCTCGACGCCCAGCGAATTTGTTTTGACTGTCATGGCCAGGGCCCTGCCGTTCACGATGGTGCTGCCGGCGAGGATGAAACCGCCGTCGCGGGTCTCTTTCAGGGAATAGGCCACCTCCGTGGTTTCCTCGCCGCCGTAGACTTCGTCCCATTCCATGGCGCCGGCGGAGTTGAGCTTCACCAGGTAGAACTGGCCGTTGCCGAAGCTGTGGGTGTATCCGCCCAGGGCATAGCCGCCGTCGGAGGTCTGGACCACTTCGGCGCACCCTTCGTAGAGCTCGTTCCCGTAGACGTTCAGCCACTGCTTTGTCCCGGTCGGGCCGTATTTCACGACCATCATGTTGCCGTAGCTGCCGTAGTTGTTCGGGTCCCCGGGCCCGGACGATTCGGTGACGCCGGCCACGATATACCCGCCGTCCCCGGTGACCCTGACGGAGCAGGCGCTGTCCAGGCGGCTGCCGCCCTCGGTCTTTGACCACTGCACCCTGCCGGTGGAATCAAGCTTTACCACGTAGAAATCGGGCATGGATCCGCCGGCGGTGACGGTCTCCCCGACCACGATGCATCCGCCGTCGCTCGTGGCCCTGGCGTCATGGGCAGCCTGGTTGTACTTTGCCGCCAGCGTCCTGTCGCCGGTGTCGTCGCAGGAAATAAATGTCAAGGCGCTGAAAAGAACTGTTAAAAGAATAATACAATTTTGAAACCGATGCATACACTCCCCTTATCACGAAAAATATTTTTTATAACAAATGTTTGTTTATTTATCGGGCCATGTACAAACGGGAGCGTGAATTGTCAACGGGATTAAAAAAAAAGCTCAGACCGGGGAGACGGTTAATAAAAATATCTAGTAAAGTGTGTCCTCTCCACTAAAAACCCAAGGGACGCAATGGGCTTTATCGGCAGCAGGTATGGGTGATCATACCACATCATTCAATAAATAAGCGCTGGACAGGAGGCTTGAAATTTAATAATTGACATATTGAATAAAATTGAATATTATTGATTTAAGGTGATTTTTATGAAAACGATAACCGTGCGAATCGATGATGACGTGTATAATCTCCTGAAAAAAGCGGCTGATGGTGAGCGGAGGACCATCTCGAATTTCATGGAAAACGCGTCACTCTCCTACCTGACCAGCGAGATGTATGTTTCGGACGAGGAGATGGAGCAGATACTTAATGACGCGCAGTTGATGGCGGGCCTGAAGAAGGGAATGAGCGATGCCCGGAAAGGGAAGTATAAAGTCGTTGAATAATTTTTCCATTGCTGAAACTGATCATTTCATCTCCAAAATTCAGGGAACGAGATACAGAAAGATTTATAAAAAAATCAGGGATTACGTATATCCCCGGCTTCGATTAAACCCGTTTTTCGGAAACAATATAAAGAAATTGAAAGGCGAATTTGAAGGCGTGTACCGGTATCGCATCGGCGATTACCGGCTGTTCTATCAGGTTGAAAACGGCAGGGTGCTGGTCATTGTTCTCGATATCAGCGCCCGGAAGGATTCATACCGGTAGGATTAATGTTTCAATAGTTATGTTTTTACCACCAACCCCAACAAACTCCGATTTTTTCCAATTCAAGAAAAGATCGATCATCAATGTGTCGTTTTTTTTCATCTAGAGTGTTCATTTGGTTGTATTTGAATAAATATAATTTGTCTATCTGTAAATGTTGGGTGATATTATTCAGAGTTATTTCTGTTTTATTGAAAGAGTAAGTGCCGCCGTTCATGATCCTGAGTTCACCGCAGCCAAGTTCCCCACATCCTCCAATTATTTTGAATGTATTATTATTTTCAAAAATCACACCTATTATAAGACCACTACAAGTTTCTCTAAACCATTTTTTGCCAATGAAATTTTTCAAATCAAAAATAAACGCGCCAAATATATAGCCAGACTCATTATTCTGTGTTTTGATTTTGGCCCAATGGTCTTCATGAATGCCAATTTTTTCTTTGACATTTGTCCATTGAATAATTTCTACCATTTCACCTTCTTTTACCACCGTCACAATTTTTGATTTTGTATTTGGCGATTCTCTAACAAGGACTTTAGTGCCCAGTACCACTCCATATTTATCATTTATTAGTGTATTACCACGTAAAATTGAACCAAGCACGATAATAAATATTGTTATAATAGGATAAATATTTCGAACCATAAAATCCTTACAATGAAAACTTTATTATTTTTTAAATGTTATCCTCATTCTGTGCAGGCCAGTATGACTGAATAGGCCATATCAGAACAATTATAGGACAACGACTTGATCTTTTCAACACAAAAAGCGCCGGGAAGGCGCCTTAATATTTAGTGGATTCTGTACCCTCACCAGTACCGGCTGAAGGGACACAGTGCGCTTTACTTGTGCCGAGCTTGTCGAGGCATCTGAACTATTGTGGGGAATCGAATAACAAATATCAACACAAAAAGCTCTGGACAGGGGGCTTGAATTGTTTTCTCAATGCTCTTCCAGCGCCTTCAGCTCGATCACGTTCTGCCGCAGGCGCTGGGCGAGCTCGTGCGCGAGCCGGTAGTAGAAAATGTGCCCCACTTCGGGGAAGTGCCCGGTTATCGCGTCGAAGTGTTCCCTCTTCATGATGTAGAGCGCGGTCTCGCCGACCGCGACGGCGTCCGCGGACCGGTTCTCGAGGTTGAGGAACGACATGTCACCGAAAAAATCCCCCCTCCCGAACGATGCCAGGAGGTGCACGGTGCCGTCAACCAGCGGCAGCTCGATCCGGACCATGCCCTGCTTCAAAAAGTAGATGTCCCCGCCCGCATCGCCGAACCGGAAGATCCTGCCGCCGTCGGGAAAGCTTTTTTCCTGGATGTTTGCCAGCAGCGCGGCGAGGGCCTGCTCCGACACGCCGGAAAAGAACTCGAACTCCCGGAGCTCGAGCGGCCTGCTGTCGGGGGCCGCGTACGCGTTATCCCTGATGAGCTGGTCCTCCACCCATTCGAGTGCGCCGTCGAGCTGCGGGAAAAAGCTGACGCGGCCCTCGTGGGGCGCGAACCCGAGCGTCTCGAGGTACTGGCGGATGTTCTGGCCGGTCGGCACGCTGAGCGGCACGGACGTGAAGATGAGCTGCCCGCCGCCTTCCACGATCTTCCGCTTGATCTGGGTCAGCATGTTCGCGGCCGTGAAGTCGACCGACAGGACACGCCGCATGTCAAAAATGAAATAGCGGCACCGCGCGATGTGCGGCTCGATCTGGGTATAGAGCTGGTCCGTGGTGCCGAAGAAGAGCTGGCCCTGGAGCTCAATGATCAGCGCGGCGCTCCCCTTCGCTTCAAGGATGTCGCGCTCGGACGCGAGCCGGTTCCGCTTGGACGAGACCTGGTTGCCGAAGACCTTCCGCCGCACCACGGGGAAACGGAGCTGTTCCCTGAGGAACAGGGCGATCGCAAGAACGATCCCGACGCCGGCGGCCGCGATCAGGCTCATGCTTATGGCGGAAACGATCACCGCCAGGATGACCATGAAATCGAACACCGTGGACCGGTGCTTCAGGAGCTGGAGGCTCTTCAGATCGACCATGCGCACGCCCACGACCAGGAGCACGCCGGCCAGGGAGGCCGTCGGTATCCACGCGATGTAATTGACGAAAAGCACGAGCACGGCCAGCGCCCAGGCCCCGGCAAGCAGTCCGGAGAGGCGCGTTGCGCCGCCGCTGAAAACGTTCACCAGCGTGCCCCCCATCGTCCCGGACCCGGGCGCCCCGCCGCACGCGGCGGAGGCCATGTTCGCGATCCCCTGGCCGAACAGCTCCCTGTTGGAGTTGTGCCGCGAGCCGGTCAGCACGTCGAGCACGACGCAGGTTTTGAGCGTGTCCACGGACAGGAGCACGCCCAGGGTGAGCGTCGGCACGAGGAGAGCGGCCAGGCCGGCCGGGGAAAGGGCCGCGAGCGCCGTGAAGTTACCCATGGCCCCCCGTACCAGGTCGGCCGGCGAACCGTTGATGCTGCCGATCACCAGCGGGTTCCCCTGCAGGGAGAGCAGGTCGCCGTTGAACAGGGCCAGGATGAAGTAACAGAGAATTCCCGACGCGAGGGCCGCGATGGAAGCCGGTATTGCCTTGATGATACGGGGCATGGCGAGCATGACGATGATCGTCGTCGCCCCGATGAGGATGCTCTCCCACCTCCAGCGGGACGGGTCCGCCAGAAGGCTTGGGACGCTGCCCGCGCCCGCGCCCAGGAATTTCGGGACCTGGCCCCAGAAGATGAGGATACCGACCCCGCTGAGATAACCGGCTATAACCGGGTAGGGGATGTACTTGATAAAGGTCCCACCCCGGACCGCGCCGGCAATCAGCTGTATCAGGCCGGCGCCAAAGGCCACGATGGCGACGAGAAGAGGCACCGACTCGCGCGGGACTGACCCGGCGGCTTCCAGCGCAAAGACCGAGAGCACGGCGGCCGCCGGCGCGCAGGGGGAGGAGACCAGGCGCGGCGTGCCGCCGAACAGCGGCGCAATGACGCCGAGGATGACCGAGCCGATGACCCCCGCGACCGCGCCCCTGGCGGCATACTCCGGGCCGAGGGGCGTGAAGATGATTATACCGTAGGCGATCGCGGACGGCAGCGCAACGAGCATTGCCGCCAGCCCGCCGAAGAGGTCCCCTTTCAGGTTGGCCCTGTTTACCATGGTCGATAATTCTTGTTTGCTTTGATTGTTCATACTTTTTACGGGACATGAAAAAAATGCAATAACAAAACGATTCCGGGCCGGTCCGGCGGCCGCCGGAGCATCGGTCCCGGGACGATTTATGTTGACAAAATCTGCCGGCCCCGGACGCTCGTTCACGGGACCGGCCGGCGCTCCACTGCCGCCCGGCGCGGACAAACAAATTCAGGGAACCGGGATGAAAATAATTTATTGCACGGATGTCCATGGCGGTTTCGTACGGGTGTACAATCTATTGAAAGAAACCGTTGCCGACCTCTACGTGGTCTCCGGTGACCTGATCGACCTGCCCTTTTATTCCCTGGACGAGTCAGTCGAATATGCTGAAACGCAAAACGTGTTCCATGCCATGAGACGGGAGAGCGGCGAGGGGGATGTCCTGCTTGAAGAGTATGTCGGGTCCCTGCTGAACAGCGGCTCCATCGGGGGAGAGCTCGCCGGCAGAGCCCGCTACTACCTCGATGCCTCGCTCAGGGCGCGGGAAGTGATGCTGAAAAAATACCAGATCCTGGAAAATATTTTCAGCTCGAAGAAAGATACCATGATTCTCACCGTCCCCGGCAACTACGACATGGACCTCGCCGGCACGGCGCTTGACGCGCGGAACCTGCACCTCGGGTCGGTGACGGCCGGCGGTTGTACCGTTGCGGGATACGGCGGGGCCGCGGTGCGGACCCCCGGCTTCCCGGAGGCATACGGGGTCCGCTACGGTGGCACATCGGCCCGTGACACCGACAGCGAGCTCTATCGCTTCATGGAACAGGCGCGTCCCGACATTGTCGTCGCGCACCATCCCGCGTACGGGATACTGGATACCATCAGCCATCTCGGTTCCTGGGGCTCCGCAGCCCTCAGGTCCTACTGCGACAACCACGGCGTGATCCTGTGCCTGTCCGGCCATAACCATGAAAGCTGGGGAGCGCGCTTCGTGGAACAAACCCTCTACCTGAACCCGTCGAATTTCGGGGAGGTGATGACCTCTCGCGGGGAGATCTCCGAGGGCGGTTTTTTCTTTGACATAACGGTCAGCGGCGGAGAGGTGCCGGAGGTCCAGCTCAAAAAGATCGTCGATAACCGGGTGCACGATATCGCGGAATATCGCAGGGAGGGGGACGGGTACCGGGAGACCGTGATCGACGGGGCGCGTTACCAGGCGCTTGCGGACATATCGCAGATCGACGAGAACATCGAGCGGTACACCCAGGTGCCGGAGCTGAAGATATTCAGGGACATACGCAACTTCTTCCGGATATACCAGACGAAGCAGACCGAGGAGCGGATCCGGAACCTGGAGCGCGCCCTGGAGTCGCTTGGCCCCCTGTCCGGGCATATCGCGCTTGACCTGGTCGGCTCGGTCAACATGGGCATGGCGCAGGACTCCTCCGACGTGGACGCGGTTCTCTACCTGAAGGGACAGGACTCGTGCGGCGGCGACTTCGAATCGTGCGATTTCGCAAAGGACGTTGCCGCCCGGATACAGGAGCTGCTGGCTGACCGTCACGGTTTCCAGGCGATCGATTTCATCAACCTGGATGTCGTCGAGGAAAGCATCGCCGCCGGGAACTCCGCATGCGACCAGACCCAGCGTTTCGCCGTGTATCGCTCCTTCTGCCGGCCGGTCAACTACCGGCTCCTGGCCCCGGTGGAGGACCTGTTGAACAGAAACATTTCGTTCCGGAAACAGGTGGAGGAGAACATGAGGTCCTACCTCCGCGTGCTCGCGGCGTCCTCGGACACGCGGAAGTCGTTCGAGAAGTACCTGACGCGGCTCAAGACGGCCGGCGTTGTTATTCCTGACGAAATGATGCGCAGGATCGAGACGCTGCTCCAGAAAAAAAGATAATGCTTAACGGCGTACGGACTTCATCTAACAAAATGTGCGATGCAGGCCGAAAAAATCCTTGATACCCGTGATAATTAATGATACATTAAAATAATGAAGTACTCAGGAAGGTTAATGCCATGATAGACCACGAAAATTATTCTCCTTTTGAGATTTTACAGATCAAGGGGAGCTTCATGTATTTCATCGGCCTCTGCGTCGTAACCGTGGTCGCCGTGTCATTTCTCGTCATTGCGGACATGCGCGCCATCGATATCCTGCGGCCGACCGTGATCGACCTCGTTGCCATTCTTATCGCCTTCATCATTTACCGGCGAAAGAAGCAGCGGAAAAAAACGGCCGTGCTTGCATGGGTTGCCGCCTTCATTACCGTTATCGTTCCCATAATCGCTAAATACAATTTCGGCGCCAACAACGGGTGGACGTTCGCGCTCCAGTCGTACAACTCGACCGCCCTCCTGATCATCCTTGTGGTCCTGATCTACCTTCTGCATGACCGGAAGCTTTTTATCGTGATCTCGATCTTCGCGCTTGCCAACTGGGCTTTTTTCGTGTACTGGGCCATCGCCAACGGGGGCGAGTACCATCTTGCCGCAAACATAGACGGGAAGCCGGTAGTTACCGGGATCATCCTGTACCGGGAGATTTTCTTTATTCTCATAACCGGCTTCGTGTTCTACCTGGTCTACCGCACCATCCCGATCATTGACGAGTTCAATAGCAGGACCGCGCGCCAGCGCGAGGTGATCGAGCAGCAGGCCGAGGCGCGGCGCCTGATCAACCTCGAGATAAAGGAGCGGATGTCGCACCTGTTCGCCAAGGTCGACGAGCAGAATAACCTGGTCAACCGCTTTAACGAGAAGATCCACGACCAGTCGGCCACGTTCGAGGAAATGTCCGCCACGATGGAGGAGCTCCTGGCGGCCGCGGAGAACATCAGCGGCACCGCCGACGAGCAGGTCAACGGCAACGTGACCATGGAAAACATAGTCAATGACTTCAAGCACATCAAGTCGGAAACGACAGAAAAGCTCAGGGACACCTACGGCGATATCGAGGGGATCGTGTCCCAGACCAGCATCTCCAACGAAAGCCTGCGCGAGGTGGAGAACACCATTTTAAAAATCAGCGAGCAGAGCAAGGGGATAGCCGAAACCGTCTCGATCATCACGGACATTGCAGACAAGATCAACCTCCTCAGCCTGAACGCCAGCATCGAGGCGGCGCGCGCCGGGGAATACGGGCGGGGCTTCGCCGTGGTCGCGGACGAGATCGGCAAGCTGGCGGTGCTGACCACCGAGAGCATCAAGGAGATAGAGAAGGTCCTCGCCTTCAGCTCCAAAACGACGACCGACGGCGTATCGGTGATCACAACGACCGCCGAAACGATAAAAAGGCTCATAGCCAAGATGGGCGAGAGCTCCGTCAAGATCAAGCTTCTTCAAGAGAGCATACTCGTCGAGGAGCGGTATATCCGCGTCATCATCGAACAGATGACCAAGAACATAGACATGGCGAAGGGCATCGGCTCCAGCACGGCCGAACAGAAAAAGGCGATTAAGGACACCACCAAGGCCATCGACAACGCGAACCTTGTAATCGCAGAGATGGTGGAAGAGATACGGAACCTCTCCAGCACCTCGGGGGCGATCCTCAAGAACGCGACCGAGCTGCTGGTAAAATCGGAAGAAGCGGTATAGGAGTAATCCCTGCCGGAGATGCTGCTCCACGCCTGCGGTGCGCGGGGACGTCCGTCAGTTCCCGAACATCGGGCCTGACGGTCCCCGGTGGCAGGAATAACATCCGAACCCGCTGCGGGTGGTGATGCTGAAAGGCTTCTTCCCCAGGGCCCGGGACATCAGGGGGACCAGGCGGTCGAGCTTGAGCCGGGTCGTATCATAATATTTTTCAAACTCGGGTTTCAGGGTCCAGTCGCCGCTGAGCCTCGGAAGATGCGCGGTGGGCATGTCGAAGTTCCCGGTCTTCGTTCCCCTGCCATGGCACAGCGTGCAATCCGGAGCGGGATAGTTTCCCGGCCGCCATGTCCGGAACAGCTCTGCAGCGCGGGGCATCACGGCGCATTTCATATGGGCCGTGCGCTGGTCCCTGCTCATCATGTCCCATGTCAGGCGCTTCCCGTCGGCGCCGACAGGCCCGACCCGTTTCGGAAAACAGCCCAACGCAGCCAGGCCGCAGAGAAGCGCCAGGCCCGCATATACCGCTTTATCATATTGCTTGTCGTGCATAGCTCCCCCCCGAAAAAACAGAGTGTAATCATGATGTCATTCAAGATAGGGGAATAATCAATCACCCCTTGCCCGCAAGAATGGTGCCGGAGGGATCAGGCGAGCTTTAATTCCCTGATTTTTTCAATCGCGCTTTCCAATGAAGGATAGGTGTACATTATGAGGGGAACTCCTATCATCTCGATTATCCTTTTAATCATCAGGTTCATGTTAACGATAAAGATGTTCACTTTTTGAGCCCGGGGAAAGTAGGTTATCAGGTTCAATAAAACCCCGTAGCCGGCGGAATCTATACGGGTGACGTCCGCAAGATCGATGACAATGTAATTGAATTTTTTTTCTTTCAAATGCGCCTGAATCGCAGAATTGACATTCGGGGCTACATTCATAACCAGATTCTCTTCCAATATTGCGATATAAAAAACGTCAGTCTGGGGTATATCGTCAATATACAAATCCCTTTTTTCTATTACTGCCTTTGCCATATGACCGGTTCTTTGTCTTGTCTGGATGAACGGTATGTCCGCTTGAATGAGCATGGGGGCTGGCGGGATAAATAGCAAGAATAATTTTTTACACGATAACGGGGGTGAGTGAGAATGGACCGGGGAGCGCAGGCCGTGTGCTCCCGGTCCTGATATTTTTTCCTTGCATTTATTAATGCTCCGGAATATACAACCATCTGGTGGGCCCCTCCGCCGCCGAGGGCGGCGGAGGGGCCCGGCATACCATTATAAGCGCCATGGGCCTCCCTGCCTCCATAATCAGTGGGGGTAGGCATACATGATGAATACTGCCGGTCCTCATGACCCTGAAAGAGGCAGGGGGGACGCACGATATATCCAGGAGCATTCCAATGCCGACCGCAGAGGGCAAAACCTTCGAATTCCAGGACGAGAGCGCAATCCGTGTCGATTTTCTGGAAACCATAGACTATGACGGCAATCCGCAGGAGGTCACCTACGAGACCGACGAGTTCAGCGCCGTGTGCCCCTTTTCCGGGCTCCCTGACATCGGGAAGGTCGTGGTCACCTACGTGCCGGACCGGAAGCTCGTGGAGCTGAAATCGCTCAAGTACTACTTCGTTTCGTTCCGCAACGCGGGCATCTACCAGGAGGCGGCCACGAACCGCATTTATAACGACCTGTACCGGCTACTCGCACCGAAGCGCCTGTCCGTGAAAACAGTATATAATCTCAGGGGAGGCATCGCCTCGACCTGTGTGATGGACTCGGAAAAAATGGGAGGAGTGCGGTAACGATGATGTTCGATAAGAGAAAGATACTGATGGCGCCCGTGCGGTTCCTCGATTCGATTGCCGACCGGATCTGCGCGGTGCTGGGGGCCCTGGCGCTCGCGCAGTTTCCCCAGTACTTGGTCCTGTACATCCAGCGGCTCGGCGGGCACGTGGACGAGGCGGCCCGGAACATGGATAAATACCGGGAGATCGCGAAGGAGCTGGGCAAGACCATGTACCAGTACAGCCAGCACATGCTGGCGTCAAAGGACCCGGCCGTGTTCAAGACCGGGCAGAAGATCGCCCTGGACCTGGAGCGGTACGACTCGCTGGCCGCCGCCCTGAAAGAGCTGCAGGAGGCGCCGGCTTTCCAGAAGTTCTTCGTGTTCATCAAGACCATTGACCTGGACATCGCGCGCGCCACGTGGGACAATTTCACCTTCGGCCTGCCGCTGACCTGGGAGGCCGCGGGCTACGCGGTTGCGGGAATAATCATCGGCATGCTCCTCTACTTCTGCGTGAGCAGGCTCATCATGCTGATCGTGAAGAAGATAGCGGCGCGGAGGTAGTGTAAAATATCTTTCGCACTTTTAGATAATAAAAAAGTCCTCGATCTGACGATTTAAATAATAACCACAAAATTTAACTCTCAGAGGAGGACTTGTATGACTGATAAGATTATCGAAATTAATGAGGAAAAAGT
>JAKQPV010000050.1:0-8481 GCA_029564515.1 Spirochaetota bacterium
ACCCGTCATCCGGAACAATACCCAGTACAAGATCAACGTGTTCAAAATGTGAAACAGCACGTTCGTAACATGATAACCCCCCGCCCGCAAACCGTATAACTCGTAATCCAACATCAACGACAACCACGTCAACGGATGCCAAAAACCCGCCTCCGTCGAAACGAAAGCCCACCGAACCCCCTCCCACGTCAATCCCATCCGAACGTGAACGTTGCCGAGGATATAGGTCTCCTCGTCGAAGCGGATGAACCCGAAATCCCAGACCTGTCCGTACACAACCAGGATCAGAACCAGCAAGGAGGTCCCGATCGTGAGATCGCGGCAATGCGCGGCATTCATCCGTGCCGGTATACGCTTCCTATCCACAATCTACTGCGCCTCGCTCCTTCTATCGACATTGCAAACTGCACGTGAAAAATCGGGGTTGATCCGAACCGCCGCTTCAAAGTGACGATCCGCCTGCGCGGACAATCCCCTGCTCCTCAACAGACAGGAAAGCTGAAAATGCGCGTGGGCGTATTCGGGCCGCAATCGGACGGCCGATCGGAAAGACTGCTCCGCATCGCCTGCCCGGTCCTGCCGCAGCAGGACCATTCCGATATTGTTGTAAAAACCGGCATGGTCCGGCTGTCGCCGTAACCCTTCCCGATAATAATGGAGCGCCTCCTCCCACCGGCCTTGATGCGCCGAAAGGTTGCCCAAGCGGTTGTAGAGTTCCACCTCTTCCGGCGCATACCTCAAGGCCGCCCGATAATGATGGAAGGCCTCGTGATGACTGCCGTGGGTAGAAAACGCATCGGCCAAAGCATAGTGGGCTGCTGCATACCGAGGCTCAACCGAAAGGGCCTGGGTAAAACTCGATATCGCTTCCCGATGATTTCCCAGGTACTGCTGGGCAACCCCAAGGCCATACCAAGCCTTTTCATAATTGGGTTTGGCTTTAAGAGCCGCCTGATATTGCTGAACGGCTTCCCGATACCGATTCTGTTTTAGAAATATTTCACCCAACCCACTATGGGCAATATAATTATTCTTCGTTACGGCAAGAGCATGATACAAAAGCGACTCGCCCCTCTGCCAGTAATGAGTTTGATGCCATGTGACGATGGACATGAGGGAAAGAACAAGGAGCGTCAACATTGCCATGCTCACGCGCCGATTGTGCCACCGTCTCGTTAAATCGGAAAAGCCCCATGTCATGATGATGAAGAGCCCCACCATTGGGATATAGGTATATCGATCCGCCATGGCCTGGGCTCCTGCCTGAATGATCCCAATTGTCGGGATCAGGGTCCCCAGATACCAGAGCCAGCCGACGATGATATAGGGATAGGTCCGTGCTTGTCGAAATGCGATCGCGCTTATGAGGAATATCACTAAAACTGACAAAATGAGTTTCCACAAAGGCCAGAGCTCGGAATAGGGATAAAAGACAGCCAAGTTTGCCGGCCAGATCATTTTCCAGATATACAGGATGTAGGATGATGAGGCATTCGCAATCCGAACCCCCATGGAGAGGGATTGTGGATCCGCGACAGCTCCGATCTGTCTTGCCGCCAGATAGGTCCATACGCTTATTCCGATGGCAAGCACGAACAGCGGAACCTTCTCCCCGATCAGGCGAGCCAAGGAAACTCCGCCTCCCGGCTCCGACTCGCCCCAACGACACCGCCCCAATGGCCATACATCCAGCAACAACAGAACAAAGGGCAGCGTCACCAACATCGGCTTCGACATCAGGCCCAGTATAAACAAAACCAGTACGAGAAAATAGCGCCCAACACCCGGCCGCTCCACATATCGAACATAACCACACATCGCCAACATCCAGAAAAATCCGCTCAATACATCCTTCCGCTCCGCTACCCACGCCACCGACTCCACATGCAAGGGATGCAAGGCAAACAACGCCGCAACCACCCCACTCCGCCATGGAGAACCCGTCAGCCGCGAAAAAACCAAAAATAGCAGGATCGTGTTCAAGATGTGAAAAATCACGTTCGTAACATGATAACCCCCAGCATGCAGACCGTATAACTCATAATCCAGCATCAGCGACAACCATGTCAAAGGATGCCAGTAACCCGTGTGAATATCCGACAGCGCCCACCTGGCTCCCGACCATGTCAGACCTCCACGAACGACTGAGTTCTCAGTTACGTACGCTTGATCGTCATAGGGTATGAAATCGGCATGGATCAGCTGTCCGTAAACCAAGACGGTCCCTGCCATCAGGACAACTCCGATCAATAGTCTTTTGCGCTGATCGTTCATTTTTCCGACAGGACCCTTCGCCCATCGCAACCCCTTAATAGAACGAGCTATGATTTCTACCTTCACGCCGACAAGGACCTCACAAACAAAGCGACGGCAGGAAGAGACCGTCAACAGGGACCACATGCAAGCCTGTTGAAATGATCAGCGCTTCGGTCATCATTGATCAACCGGAACGCGTTACCGATAATGGCATACGCCCGTCTGGCGTCACCGCCCGACAGAAGCGCCCTGCGGGCCGCTTCTATGGCCTGTGCCGGCCTTCCGATTCTCAATAGGATGATGCCGTGGCTCAGGTGAAAATCGGCGTTTCGTCCGTCGAGGGAAATGGCCTTGAGAATAAAAGCCTCCGCGGCGTCCTGTTCGTTTCGCCTGCTCAGAATGTCGGCGATCCCCTGATAGGGATCCGCGTAAAGCGGGGCCAGTTTCAGGGCAGCCTGGAACTGGGCCATCGCATTGTCATCCTGTCCGACAATCCGATAATACTGCCCCAGATAGAAATGCGTCTGCATTTTCAGATGAATCCCGGAAACGTCTCTGGCCTTGAGAGCCGCCTTCAGTTCAGCGTATGCTTCAGGAAATTGGCCGGATATCATCAGCACGACGGCAAGGTTATGATGGGGACGGAACAGGCCGGGTGACTTCTCCACGTTATCGGACCACAGGGTCCATTCGTTATAGAGGACCTCGTTGCGCTGGGCCACCGCTGCACCCTGAGCGACGAGCAGCACCGCCACCGCCGCCAGCAAGAGGCCGACCATGACCCTTCGTTGACGGAACCGATGCACCCCCTCGACGACAGCAACAGCGACAGGGACGAAAAAGAACATGGAAGGGAGATAGTTCCGGTGTTCATAAATGAGTTCCAGAGGGATGAACGAACCTTCGATCAGGTGGTTGAGAAAGAAGAAAACGATGGAGAAGGCGATCAACGGCCGCCTTCTGGCCGCCGCAAAAGACAGAACGATCATAACGGCGATCAGCCCAATGGCGGGCAGGGTTGTCCAGGGTTCGAAAAGCGACTTCGAGACCTCGATATCGTGCAGGAGGGTCATGCGGGACGTCAACGGATAAATCAGCAGGGTCATATAGAAAACGATCACCCTTGGCTCGGTCAGCAACCGCTCCGACAGTGTAAAGGGACGCGTGGCATATCCGGCCAGGATATCGGAAGGCAGGGCGTAGATGATCATTGCCAAGAAGAGGAACAGGAGTACTACCGTTCCTATCTTCATGGATTTCTTCACGGTCTCCGGGCGGACACCTTGAAGCAGGAAGAGATCGAAGAAAAAAAGGCTGACGGGAAGCATGGCGGCATTCTCCTTCGAGGCCAGGGCGGCAAGCGCCGACAATGCCGTCAGGGAGAAATACAGAAGGCTCACTCCCCCCCTTTCCGCCGTCCTGGCTTTCAGGTAGAAAAACATCGCCATGATGTAGAAAAGGGCGGCCTGGCTTGTCATTCTCTGAACGATGTAGGTGACGGCCGTCACGTGTAGCGGGTGGGTTGACCAGAGCAAGGTCGCCAGAAGGGCAATGGAAGCGGCCTGGTCCCGGTATCGGTTTTCCAGCAGAGGCAATTGCAAGGTTCGGTATACGAAGAGGAAAAGAAAAACGGATGACAAGTAATGAATCAGGAAGTTGAAGAGGTGATAACCAAAGACAGCGAGCCCGCCGAAACGGTGGTTCAGGGCAAAACCGAGATACGACAGGGGCCGACGCAGATAGCCGTTGCCCATCCCCTCAAGGGCCTGGCGAATGTCCGGCCAGCCGAGAGAGCGGATCCGGATATTGTCGTTATCGACGATATTCTTGTAGTCGTCGAAATGCCACGAGCAGTCGAAGCTGTTCGCATAGATGAGGGCCAGAAAAAGGAGCAGCGAAAGGAACGGAAAGACACGTCCACCCTGGACGGGCGAGGGCGTCCGGTTCTCTACGCGTGAGCCTGCTCCCCTTGTGAACATGTTTCCAAGAAAAAAAGGGGGCAAGGGATGACCCTTGCCCCCCGGAAGACATACGTTAAAGCACCGGCTACGGACTCATGGCCCCGTTCTTGTCCGCCGTATAAGTCACGCTGCCGCTGGCATGGCTTGCCGTCAACTGGATGCTGCCGATAGACCCCGTCGACACGGCCAGCGTTACACCTGCCGTAGGCTTGTAGCCGTAACCCGTCAACGTGGTTGTGGCGTCGATGCTCGCGCTGGGCGAATCGCTGAAAAAAGCCTGTGATGCCGTATAGGCATTCTTCAGATCCGACTTGGCTGCGGAATTGTACCCTCTCTGCCTGTAGGAGGTGAACTGCGGGATGGCGATCGCGGCCAGGATGCCGATAATCGCGATGACGATCATGAGTTCGATCAGGGTGAAACCTTTTTTGCCTCTCTTATGAAATGCCTTAATCATACCTTTCTCCTTTTCGTTTTTATGTGATGGAACCTTGATCCTTCTTGTAATTCACCTTTTCGGGGCATCACCTCCCTGCTGATTCACTTGAAGATGTTATTGCTCATTACTTATCTGATGCTCCTTCTGCAAATGGAGTGCCAAATTTCGACTATCCGTTCGGATCGGCTTCCTTAATGTAACACATTGTGATGATGGCGCATTCCCCTTTGG
Source organism: Spirochaetota bacterium (assembly GCA_029564515.1). Classification (GTDB taxonomy): domain Bacteria; phylum Spirochaetota; class UBA4802; order UBA4802; family UBA5550; genus RBG-16-49-21. Next base: position 4,888 of record JAKQPV010000050.1, read on the forward strand.
ATGGTTATGGGTGAACCATTCTCCGCGCCGTCTCGCCAGTCGCATCCGCGATATTGACGATGCATCCTTGTGAATTTCACCATCCCGGACCTCAGCCACGATTTCGATCCGGCGGTTACCGTCCCATAAGGAAGAAGGTGAAGGCCGTTCCCGGGATCTTTGATGTGATCCGTTCAGGCCTCGCCTAAGGGCTCATGGCCCCGTCCTTGTTCGATGTATAGGTCACGCTTCCGGTGGCATGGCTCGCCGTCAGTGTGATGCTGTTGATGAAGCCGGTCGATACCGCCACTGTAACCCCCGTCGTGGGTTTGTAGCCATAACTCGTCAACAGGGTCGTGCTGTTAATTTCCGCAGTGGGCGAATCGCTGAAGAAAGCCTGCGAGGCCGTGTAGGCGTTCTTCAGATCCGACTTCGCAGCGGAATTGTACCCCCGCACCCTGTAGGCTGAGAACTGAGGGATGGCAATGGCGGCCAGGATGCCGATAATCGCGATGACGATCATGAGTTCGATCAGGGTGAAACCCGCTCTCCCTCTGATTTGAAATCCCTTGACCATTTTTTCTTTCCTTTTAGTGATATTTTCTTCAATCCTTGATCGGCATCACGTTTTTCCGGCGTTACCTTGCGGCAATCCGGTCCGAGAGTTCTGTTCAGTCGATTGAGCAATAATTGTACCAAAAATTCCTCATCGTCCTTGTTACGCTCGGTGACAGTATCTGGTTGTAATAAAAGGGGATCTTTTCTGCGGCCCGTTTTCACAACAGACCTCTCCCCCACCCCTTCCGGAAATGATCGTGATGCCGACGATCCGTCGTCGCGAATTTCACCATCCCAAGGGTTTTTTGGAGTCTTGATTCCACGGGCCCGGTCTGATAGGAAAGGGTTGTGTTCAAAGATCAGGGGGTGCAACCATGTACGAGGTGACGATCCGGAAGTCTTTCTCGGCGGCCCATGTGTTGCCGGAGATCGGGGGAAAGTGCGAAGAGCTGCACGGCCACAACTTTGCCGTTGAGGTCACGGTCGCCGGGCCGGAACTCGATGCCCAGGGGATGCTCATCGACTTTCGCGTCCTGAAGGGATGGCTGAACGAGATCCTCGATGGTCTGGATCACAAATACCTCAACGACCTCGAGTTCTTCCGGGGCGTCAACCCCTCCTCCGAACAGGTCGCCCGCCACATCCACGACCGGCTCTCCGGCAGGCTCGACGGTTCGGGACTTTGCCTGCAGGGCGTGACCGTATGGGAATCGGACAACGCCCGCGTTGCTTACCGGGCGGTTGCCCCTTGAGGCGCAACCGCACCCGCGGCCGCCGCCGTTGCAACACCGAGCGTCGCAAATCCTTGAAGGCCTCCAACACCGGGACACCATGATCGACATCCAGAACCAGACGGACGAACGCAACATCGCCATCACCAAGGTCGGCGTCAAGGGGATCAAGTATCCCATCATCGTCCTCGACCGCGCCCACGGTACCCAGCACGTCAACGCCCAGATCAACATGTACGTGAACCTGCCCCATCACTTCAAGGGCACGCATATGAGCCGGTTCGTCGAGATCCTCAACGAGTTCCGCGGCCGGATCAACATCAAGACCTTCGAGACGATCCTCGCCCGCGTACGCGAGAAACTCCAGGCCGAGTCCGCGCACATGGAGATCGACTTCCCCTACTTCATCGAGAAAACGGCGCCGGTTTCCGGGGCCGGAAGCCTGATGGAATACCGCTGCACCTTCACCGGAATCCACACGGCCGGGAAAATGGACTTCTGCGTGGGGGTGGCCGTGCCCGTCACCACGGTCTGCCCCTGCTCCAAGGAGATCAGCGCCAGCGGCGCCCACAACCAGCGCGCGGTCGTCTTCGTCAAGGTTCGTTTCCGGAAATTCTTCTGGATCGAGGACCTGATCCAGCTGGTCGAACAGTCGGCGAGCGGCGAGGTCTATTCGCTCCTGAAGCGGGTGGACGAGAAATTCGTCACGGAGAAGGGCTACGAGAACCCCATGTTCGTCGAGGACGTGGTGCGCAACGTCGCGGAGCGTCTCAACCGCGACCCGAACTTCATCTGGTACAGCGTCGAGGCGGAGAGCTTCGAGAGCATCCACAACCACAGTGCCTACGCCTTCCTGGAGAAACCGTAAATTGCGGATTGACGAATCGCGAGAATTGGGTAATAGTTTCAGCGTTCCCGCCCTTGCGGGATAGACAGGGTGCGGCGGGAAGGACGTATACGACAAGGTCTTTCATGAAAAAGGAAAAGACGGACGCGTTTTTCAATCTCTATGCCCACGGCTTCATCCGTGCGGCGGTCTGCATTCCGGAGGTCCGGATTGCCGATCCGGCCTTCAACGCCATCCGGACATTGAAACTGGCGAAGGAGGCCGTCGCGAACAAGGCGATCCTCGCCGTCTTTCCCGAACTCGGGCTCTCGGCCTATTCCAACGAAGACCTCTTCCATCAGGACGCCCTCCTCGCCGCTGTCCGCTCTGCCCTCCAAATGCTCCTGGAAAAGACGCGCACGATGAACCTCGTGCTGGTCGTGGGCACACCGTTGCAGATCGATTCCCGCCTGTTCAACTGCGCCGTCGTCCTGCGCAAGGGCGCCATCCTCGGGGTTGCCGTCAAGTCCTACCTGCCCAATTATCGCGAATTCTATGAGCGGCGCCAGTTCAGCCCCGCGGACGAGGCCCTCCCGCGGACGATCGACCTCTGCGGCCAATCGGACATTCCTTTCGGGGCCGACCTGATTTTTGCCTGCAGGGAGATCCCCGCCCTCAAGCTCTTCTTCGAGTTGTGCGAAGATGTCTGGGTCCCCGTCCCGCCGTCGAGCTTTGCGGCGATGGCGGGGGCGACCGTCCTGGGCAACCTCTCGGCCTCGAACATCACGATCGGCAAGTCCGACTACCGTCACAGCCTGGCGGCCAACCAGTCGGCCCGGTGTGTCGCGGCCTACCTCTACGCCGCCGCCGGCCCGGGGGAATCAACGACGGACCTCGCCTGGGACGGCCATGCCATGATCTACGAAAACGGCAACCTCCTGTCGGAGTCCGAACGCTTTTCCGCGCAGGCGCAGGTGATCTACGCCGACGTCGACCTCGACCGCCTCGTCCAGGACCGGATGCGCCAGACGACGTTCGGGCAGAACGCGCGCACGCACCGCGAGCGGCTGTCAACCTTCCGGCAGGTCCCCTTCTCCCTTGGCCTCCCGGCCGGCCGGCTTCTTCTGGATCGGGAATATGCGCGCTTCCCCTATATCCCGGCCGATCCCGCCAGGCGTGACCAGCGGTGCTACGAGGCCTACAACATCCAGGTTCAGGGCCTGGCGCAGCGGCTGAAGTCTTCGGGCATCCCGAACGCGGTGATCGGCGTCTCCGGCGGGCTCGATTCCACGCACGCCCTGATCGTCGCCGCCCGCACGATGGACCTCCTGAAACGGCCGCGTTCGAACGTCAAGGCCTACACGATGCCCGGATTCGCCACCACCGACAAGACCCACCGCAACGCGCGCCGCCTGATGGACGCCCTCGGGGTGGAGGCCAACGAGATCGACATCCGCCCCAGTTGCATGCAGATGCTGAAAGACCTCGGTCACCCCTACG
>JAKQPV010000048.1:0-107275 GCA_029564515.1 Spirochaetota bacterium
GCCGCAGGGAACCCGGCCTACCAGCACCTCGATGTCGATCCGGTCCAGGATGGGGCCGGTGATCTTCTGGAAGTAGCCCTTGACATGGTGGGCCGGGCAGGTGCAGGGGATCTCGCCGTCAAAGAGATAGCCGCAGCGGCACGGGTTGCTCGCTGCGACAAGCATGAAGTCGGCGGGGAACCGGAAGGTGCCCATGGCCCGCGAGACCGTGATCTCGTAGTCCTCGAGCGGCTGGCGGAGGGCCTGGATCACGTTGTTCCGGAACTCGACGAATTCGTCAAGGAACAGCACGCCGTTGTGCGCCAGGGACACCTCGCCTACCGAGGGCATGGCCCCGCCGCCCACCAGGGCCACGTCCGACGAGGTATGGTGCGGGGAGCGGAAGGGCGGCCGCGTGATGAGCCCGCCGCTGCCCTTGAGCGCGCCGCCCACGGAATGAATCATGGTCGTTTCGATCGACTCGTCCTCGCCGAGGGGGGGGAGTATGGAAGGAACGCGTTTTGCCAGCATGGTCTTGCCCGATCCGGGCGATCCGTACAGGAGTATGTTGTGGTGGCCGGCGGCAGCGATCTCGATGGCGCGTTTCGCGGTTTCCTGTCCCCTGACGTCGCAGAAATCAAGAAGGTCGCGGGACGGCTCTTCCTCCTGCGTCCCGGCAAAGGGACTGCCCGGGTCCCGGAGCACGTCGAGCGTCCCGGTCAGGGTTTTCACCGGAAACACGCTCATCCCGCGTATGGCGGCCGCCTCGAGCCGGTTTTCGTAAGGGACGATGACGGACCGGTACCCGGCGCGGTATATGGCGATGACCATGGAGATGACGCCGCGAACCGGCTTTACGCGGCCGTCCAGCGACAGCTCGCCGACGAGCGGTATTGCCGCCGGGTCCGCGTCCGCCTGTCCCGTGGCGTTCAGGATGGAAACGGCGACCGGAAGGTCAAAGTTTGCCCCCTGCTTCTTGAATCCGGCGGGCGCAAGGTTCACGACGAAATTACTGGGCGGGAACTCGAACCCCGAATTTTCGATCGCGGACCTGATCCGCTCCCGGGATTCCCGTATGGTCGAATCGGGGAGCCCGACGATGGTGAAGTTGGGCAGGCCCCTGATGATGTCCACCTCGACCTCGATGACGCGTGCGTCGATCCCGTGGATCCCGAACGATATGGCTTTTGACAGCATGATGGCTACCTCCGGTGCGCGGCCGCGCCGCGCCACTGTGCAGTAGACGAACGGGGTTTGCCGGAATGAAAAAATTTTTTCCGGATGACGGCGGGAAGGCGCGAATATTTTCAATGCCGGACGTGCGGCCGGGCCGCTGTAATTCCATTTGACAAACGGACGGCCGCGTGGTCAAGTATGCAGGCTTGACGATAAACTCTCAACAGGAACAGGAGCCGCCGCATGAAAAAGAAAATGATCTCGATTGCCGTCACACTCTGCCTGATCGCCGCCGTTGCCGCAACTGCCGGGGCCGCGGGCAAGAAATATTCCTGCACGCTGCACGGGCTGACGTTTGAGTCGGGCGCCGAGTTTTCAGCGCCGGAAAAGGCCGGGCTGGATGCGTTCATGGTCCTCCATCCCCGGAAAGCGAAGCCCGGTAAAGAGAAGATGGGCATCATGGCCGTTCTCTACACCCGCGTGACACAGAAGTCGATGGGGATGAAAGACGCGGGACTGCTCGATTATACCAGGTCGGTTTTCATGGGAGTGGTAAAAGCCGGGAAGCCGACAGAGCGGATGTTCGCCGGGAAAAAGGTCAGGGGGGATGTGGCAGAGAAAAAGATCCCGGTCCCGATGACGGTGGAAACCTATGTGCTGACGCTTGCAAACGGCAGCAGGGTGGGGATCTCGTTCAATTATATCCCGCAATTCAAGGCCGAGGCGGAGAAAATCATCGCAGAGATTGCCGCGAGCATCAGGGAGTAACCTGCCCCCCCTCCGGCCTGTGACAATAAGCGCGGAAGCCCCGCAAACGCTTGCGGGGCTTCCGATGATTTACTGATGCATCACGCCTTATTCGCGGCAACGTCCTTCATGAGCAGGGCGAAGATGAGGCCCGCACCGAAGAGGACCGTTATCACGTTCATGTTGAAGAATGCCACCATCAGGATGCCGCTTATCTGGCCGCTGAGCATGAGCATGCCGTTTGACGTGGCCTCGGGCACGGGGTGGGTCTTCTCAACCGCGTAGGTCAGCCCTATCGGCAGGGCAGAGACCAGGAAAAAGCCAAACACGAACGCCGTTACTCCCAGAAGGATGATGTTGGGGCAGTAATTCAGCACGACTGTTAGCGGCAGGGAGACGGCCATTGACAGTACCAGAAATATTTTTCTTTTATGATATTTGTCCGATAGAGCGGAGAGAATAACCGCGCCGAATATCCCGCCCACGATGATAAGCCCGCCTATTAAACTCGCGATCGAGGTTAGAGACAGCGTGGAGAGGATCGCGTGGTCTGAAACTCGTTCCCTGAAGATATCCTCGATCATGGACATTATCGCGTTGAAGGCGCCCAGACCGATGAAAAAGGCGCCAAGCAGATAAAGAAAGTCGCGGTTCTTGAAGAGGTTCTTTATGCCGATCAGCATGGTCACCTTTTTCTCCGCAGCGATCGGGTTGGGCGGCGTCGCGGGCTTGTCTTTCACCAGGAAGATGTAGAGCAGCATGGCGGCCAGCGAAAATATTCCATAAATGGACATTATGAGCTGTATGCCTTTTGCCGGATCGCCGACTCCGTAATTTGCCATGATAAGACCGGGTGCGAACATGGCGATGGCAAGGCCCAGAAATACTGACATGGTTGCCAGCCCTGAGGCAAGGGCCTCTTCCTCTTGAGGGAACCAGTTCCCCGCGACCTTGGTGAATGAATTGAGCACGAAAGGCTGTCCTATGGCGCAACCTACCTGGAACACCATGAGCCAGGTGAAGTCAGGCGCGAACATCCTCAGGAAGCCGGAAACGCCAAGTATGATGACGCCGATCCCGGTTCCCCATTTCAGCCCCAGGCGGTCTATACACCAGGAGGCGGGGAAAGACATGGGAAGGTACACCAGCATGAATACCACGGCCAGCAGGTCGAGGGTTTTGGTGTCGCCGCCGGTGTATATGTTGGCCGCGTCCGTCGCTACGGGGGCCAGAGATATCCACTGGACCTGGGTTGCTATCGCCGGCAGCATGAAGAGCACGAGCACTACCCAGCGGTATGGTGAAACGGGGTTTCCTGATTTACTGGTCATGGTTCCTCCAGACATGATGATATTCGAGACCCGGGGGGGCCCGTTTGGATGCGGCTTTATTTTTACGCTCAATCGTGAAAAAACCCCGGACGGTATCTGTGTCTGTCCTGCCGGGAGCACGGTTGATCAGCATGTTGTGCTGAAACAGGAATTCGAACGGCCTATAGTGGCGCATGGGAATTAATTTGTCAAAGAGAAATCGTATCGGACCGCTTAAATGTCGGAACAACCGGACAGTGACGGCAATGAATTTACCCGGTACGCGCAGGAATAACTTGACTTTTTATTAACCGGGTGGCATGTAACGGTCATGCGGAAGCATATAAAAAAACATACCCGCAAGGCAGGCCTTCCCCCGGGAACGGCGTCAATTTTCTTGCAGGCAAGTATGGCATGAACTTCCGCTACATGCCGGGCCTTACCTGGGAATACGGTTACTATGTCATTGTCATCGTCATGCTGCTGGTCGCCGTCGGGATGCTTGTTCATTTCAGAAAAAAGAAATGGCTCTGACCGCCCAGGGGCGGCAGGAGCGTAACGGTCGATATGATCAACCTGGGAACCATAACTGCAGCCGGCCCCCTCATGCTCGCGCCGATCGCGGGATTTTTCGACTCGCCCTACCGGAGGATCGCGCGCCGGCACGGCGCCGGCCTCACGGTTACCGAGCTGGTATCGGCCGAGGGGATCGTGCGGATGAACCGGAAGACGGCCGATCTGCTCCGCTTCCACCCGGAAGAACGGCCCCTGGCAATACAGATCTTCGGGAACAGGCCGGCGCTCATGGCTGAGGCGGCCGCCGTCGTCGAAGGCATGGAGCCGGACTTCATCGATATCAACATGGGGTGCCCCGCGCGGCGGATATGCAATTCCGGCTCCGGCGCCGCTCTCCTTCTTGACCCGGACATGGCGCATGACATGGCTGCGGCCATCGTGAAGAACGTAAAGCTGCCCGTTACTGCGAAAATCCGCATCGGCTGGGACGACGAGCGGCGCGGTTACCGCGATATTGTAATGGCGCTCGAAGACGCGGGCGTCTCCGCGATTTTCGTTCACGGACGGACACGCGCCCAGCAGTACGCCGGGACCGCGGATTGGGGCGTGATCGCAGAGATAGCGGCGATGGCGCGGGTACCGGTCGTGGGCAACGGCGATATCCGCACCCACGCCGAGGCGCTGGAGCGGATGTCCTCCTCCGGCTGCGCGGCGGTGATGATCGGCCGGGGGGCGATCGGCAATCCCTGGATATTCTCCGGCATGGTCCCCACCTTGGCGGAGGTGGTCGCGCAGATCAAGGAGCACCTTGACGTGATGATCGATTTCTACGGCGAGAGGGGAATAGTGCTCATGAGAAAACATATCGTCCGGTATATCCACGCGTTCCGCGGCGCCAGGCACGTCAGGCGGGACCTCGTGGTGTCGGAGGACCGCGGCGAGATACACCGGATACTCGACGCCCTCGCCGAGAGCCACCCGGACCTCACCCGGGAAGAGAGCGCAGCCGCGCCTCCCATGGAGGAAGCTGAGGAGTAACGGCGGGTTTAAACCCGGGCCATCTCATTAAACCCTCACCAGAACGTTAAACCCGCCCCTTCCTCAGCGTGAGCATGAGTGCGCCGGCCGCGGCGAGCGAGAAGGCAAGGTACACGTACGCATAGCTGAACGAGCCGGTGAGCGATTTCACGTACCCGGTGAGATACGGTCCGACATACCCGCCGATATTGCCGAAAGAGTTGATGAGGCCTACGGCGCCGGCGGCGGCGGCGCCGGACAGGAAGGTCGTCGGATAGGACCACCACACACCGAAGGCGCCGTACACCCCGATCGCGGTCAGGCAGACAAAAGCGAAGTTCAACGCCGGGTCCGTGATGAAGGCGCCGATCCCGATTCCCAGCGCGCCGAGCAGGACCGGCACCGCGCCGTGCCATCTCTTTTCACCCGTGCGGGACGAGGAGAAACCCAGGAAAACCATGCCCGCGAGGGAGAGGGCCATCGGTATTACGACAAGAAAACCGATTGCCATATTGGACCAGCCGGAGACCTCTTTCAGCGCCGTGGGCATCCAGTAGTTGAAACCCCAGTAACCGGTAATCCAGAGGAAATAGATGAAACAGAGTTTCAGGACTTCGCGGTCGCGGAGCGCCTCAAACACGGTAAAGTGGCGGGCGGCCTTCTTCGCCGCAGTCTCCCGCTCGTAACGCTGCGCGAGCTCCAGCTTTTCCTTCGGGGAGAGCCAGCCGGCGTCCTCGGGCCGGTCCGCCAGCCAGAAAAGGATGACCACGCCGAAGAAGAGGGCCGGTATCGCTTCCAGGATGAAAAGCATCTGCCAGCCTTTCAGGCCGAAAGCCGGTACGCCCAGGAGCCACCCCGCCAGCGGTGACCCGAGGATGGCGGACACCTGGAGTGATGTGAGCATGACCGCTATCGCGGCCGGCCGCTCCTCAGGCGTGAACCAGCGCGGGACCACGCTTGCATACACTACCGGGTAGAAGCTCGCCTCCGCCGCGCCCAGGAGGAACCGCACCAGGTAGAAGTGCCACTCTTCGGAAATGAAGGCCATCAGGCAGGACACGATGCTCCAGGTGATCATGATGCGCGCGATCCAGGCCCGGGGGCTCCAGCGCTCTGCCACGAGGGCGCCCGGCACCTCGAATAATACGTACCCGATGAAAAATATCCCGGCGCCCATGCCGAAGACCTGCGCGGTGAAGCCCAGGTCCACATTCATGGTGAGGGCCGCATACGCGATGTTTATACGGTCGAGATAGGCGATGACCGACCCTATCCAGCAGGGCGCGATGACATGAAGATATTTTCTCGTAAGCAGGCTGTAGGGCTTAACGGCATTCATAATAACCTCGATGCGCGGCTTTTAAGAAGGGCGTGTCAGCGCCCCCTCCTGGCGAGGAGGGTCCCGATGCGCTCCATAAGATCTTTCAGGCTGAACGGCTTGATGAGAAAATCATCGGCCCCGCTCTCGCGGCCTTCGTTCTCTTCGGTGATTTCGGTCCGCGCGGTCAGCATGATGACCGGGATGCTTCTCAGCATGTCATCCTCCCTGATCTTCGCGGTCATCTCATAGCCGCTCATGACGGGCATCATTACGTCAGTGATGATAAGCGAAGGGAGCAGCTCGCGGGCCATGGCAAGCCCTTCCAGGCCGTTTGCGGCGCAGCGCACAGAGTATCGACGCTCGAGCAGCGATGTAAGAAACTTGCGCATGTCGGGATTGTCTTCCACGATAAGGACCAATGAGCCGGCAGGCCGGGAACCCGCCGCCGCATCGGGGGGCAGCTGCCCGTCGTCATTGCCGACCATGCTCCGGATCTCCGCGGCCCGGTGGCGCCGGAGCTCGACCTCCGTGACCTCGCCCGCGCCGGCATACTGGACCCACGGCAGGCCGGTGAGGTGTCCCGTCCCCTTCGGCAGTGACAGGGTGAACACGGTGCCATGCACTTCCGGATGGTCGCCGATATACCGGCTGTCCACCGCGATGCTTCCGCCGTGCATCTCGACGAACTCCTTGACCAGCGACAGGCCGATACCGGTGCCCTCGTGCGAGCGCGTGGAGCCCGCGTCGGCCTGGCTGAACCGGTCGAAGATTATGCCTATCTTGTCGTCCGGTATGCCGACGCCGCTGTCCTCGAATTCGACGCGGCAGGCGGGTCCGTCATCGTGGACGCGGATGACGATCGACCCTCCCGGTCCGGTAAACTTGAGCGCGTTGGAAAACAGGTTCATGAAAACCTTGTCCATTTTTTCCGCGTCAAAATAGAGGTTGATGGGACCGGACGCATCGGAGAGGAGGGATATTGAGCGGGACGCTGAAGGAAGGTGTATGGAGTCGATATATGTCTGTATAAAGCCGATGATATCCTGCTCCGCAACGGTCATGGTAACGCGCCCGGCTTCGATTTTCGATATGTCGAGAAGATTGTTCACCAGCTTGAGGAGCCGCACCGCGTTTCGTTCCATTGTCCTCAGGAGATCACGGTTCACCGGCGCGCTGGAGTCACCCTGGAGCGCCGATTCAATCGGGGCAAGGATGAGCGTGAGGGGCGTCCGGATCTCGTGCGAGATATTGGCGAAAAAGTTCGATTTTATCCGGTCCATCTCTTTGAGCTTTTCGTTGGCGATACGGAGCTCTTCCGTCCGTTTCTGGACCTTTGTCTCCAGGCTCTGGTTCAGCTCGATGTTTTTCTCTATCTCTTCCTGTGCCTGGAGGAGCGCCCTTCTGTTGATCTTGAATATCTGGTATGTTACGATGCTCACGGAGACGGTAACAATGCTGATGTCAATAAGGTAGTCGGTTACGATGAATTGAGACAGCCCGAAACGCCGTGCTGCGTAAAACGAGAATGCGTAGGCAACGGCAAGGTTGGCCGCGCAGTAAACGAGAATCACGGATTTGTGCCGGGTAACGACGATCGGGGTCAGGACCAGGAGACAGGGAATGTACATGATCGTGTCGAGCACGACGATGGCGTCCCTGTTCGAGTCGAAGAACAGGGCGCACCATACGGCGAAAAGGCAGGTGCACAGGGCGGTGTGGGCCGCGGTGTTGAAGTAGCCCGCCCTCAGGAGAAAGATCGCAACAATCATGGCTAATATGGCGGCAGCCAGGGGCGCGATGACCTCGAACGATGCGTTGTCGCGCGCCACATTCGTCGCAAGGAGAATAAGAATCATGAAAATAATGGCAATGTTTATGGCCAGGATGGTTTTGGATTTCTGCCGTACAATGAAATCCGAATCACGGTACGTTTTCAGAAAGGACTCTGACAGTTTATTCCACAAAAGCAACCTCGTATAGGGGATAAGGCGGATGCCGGGTTATTACAGTCCTGGTGACGATCATGCCACATAAGGGGCCTGCCCCCCCTTCATGATATATTGTTTCAGTATAATTATCGGGTTGTCAATGTTATTTATAATCAGGAATTCTGAATGATAAGCAGATAAACCAGCGCTTTCTGCTGCTGCCGGAATCATGCGTTTAATGCCGCCGTGTCCATATAAATAAGCAATGTGATAAAAACCCTTGACTATATTCAGGGTGATTTTATTAATGCAACATATCCCGGGCGGCCGTATAATCAGAGCTATGGGAACAACCGCGGGCTACGAATACTCCCCCAGCAGGCGATTCGCGCCCTTTGAATAAACCGGGCAGTATGCCAGGAGAAAACCAGTGAAGTCATGTACGATCCCCGAAGCCATTGATGAGATTCGCGCCGGCAAGATGATAATACTGGTCGACAGCGAAGACCGCGAGAACGAGGGGGACCTTGTTATCGCTGCGGAGTTTTGCACCCCGCAAACCATTAATTTTATGGCAACACACGGCCGCGGCCTCATCTGCGCCCCGATGACACAAGCCCGCGCGCGGGAGCTTGCGCTGGACCTCATGGTCGAGAACAACCAGGACAAGTACGGTACCGCTTTCACGGTATCGGTTGACGCGCGCGAGGGGACGACAACCGGCATATCCGCACATGACCGTGCGAAAACGGTGCACGTGCTCATCGATGAATCCGCGAGGCCCGACGACTTGAGGAAACCGGGGCACATCTTCCCTCTTGCGGCGCGAAACGGAGGGGTACTGGTCCGCGCCGGGCACACCGAGGGCGTCGTTGACCTGACTCACCTGGCCGGCCTCAAGCCTGCCGGTGTCATCTGCGAGATCCTGAACGATGACGGTTCCATGGCACGACGCCCGGACCTGGATAAATTCGCGGAAAAGCACGGCCTGAAAATAGCCACCATCGCCGATCTTATCAAGTTCCGTCAGCACAAGGAGCGCCTGGTGCACCGGATTTCCGAGGCAAACCTCCCGACCGCCTACGGCGACTTCACTGTTATCGCCTACCAGACCGAGGTCAGCGAACTCACGCATGTCGCGCTGGTATGCGGCTCCGTCGAAGGAATGGAGAACGTGCTGGTGCGGGTCCATTCCGAGTGTCTTACCGGCGACGTGTTCGGCTCGCTCCGGTGCGATTGCGGCTCGCAGATCCACCGGGCAATGGAAATGGTGGCCCGCGAAGGGCAGGGCGTGATACTCTACATGCGGCAGGAAGGTCGCGGGATAGGCCTGGGAAACAAGATCAAGGCCTACCACCTCCAGGATGCCGGCCTGGACACCGTCGAGGCGAACTTAGAACTGGGCTTCCCCCCGGACCTCCGGGACTACGGGATCGGGGCGCAGATTCTCGTCGACCTGGGCCTTCACAAGATACGCCTCCTGACAAATAATCCGAAAAAAGTTATCGGCCTCGACGGATACGGACTTGAAATCGTCGAGCGGGTTCCCATAGAAATCGACCCTCACGAGGAGAATGTTCACTATCTCCGCGCCAAGCGCGACAAGATGGGGCATCTGATCCTCGGCAACGACGGGAAGGCCAAGAAGACCAATGAATGATAACGGCGCCACAATTCTCGTCGTCGATGACGAAGAGGTGATCCGCTATTCCCTTCAGAAAAAGCTGTCGCGGCTTGGATACAAGGTTGTCTCCATGGAAAAGGCCGAGGACGTTCTTTACCTTATAAAGAACGGCGAGAAGGTGGACCTTGTCATTACCGACATCAAGCTCAGGAAGATGGACGGGATAGAGCTCCTCAGGCGGATTCACGGGCTTGATGAGCCGATCCCCGTCCTCATAATAACCGGGCACGGAAACGTCGAGGACGCGATACGCGCCCTTCGCTACGGCGCGAGCGATTTCATCCGCAAGCCGTTCGATATAAATGATGTTGCCTCCACGGTCCGGGTCATACTTAACAGGAAACATGAGAAGAAGCTCGCCGAGCGTTTCGTTCGCTACGTCGTGTACGAGAAAAGCCGGTACCGCATACCAATTGACGACACGATCATAACCGCTATATCGTATCATCTGACGAAAGACCTTGTTCCCTCGGGCCTGTGCAATAACACCACTGCCGAGAACATCGCCCTGGCCCTGCAGGAGTCCATCACCAATGCCATGTTCCACGGCTGCCTTGAAGTCTCGTCTTCCCTCAGGGAAGAGTACGGTATCAAGGGATATAATGACGAGATAGAAAAGAGAAAAGCCGATGACCTGTATCGCAACAGGCACGTCACCATATCCTATGAGCTCAACAGGGATTATGTGGAATACATGATAGAAGACGAGGGCCCGGGTTTCGACTACAACTCGCTTCCCGATCCGCGCGATCCCGATAATTTTTTCAGGAACAGCGGGCGGGGTCTTCTTATCATCAGGATCCACATGGACGAGGTGGGCTGGAATGACGCGGGGAACGCGCTCCGGCTCAGGAAGTATCGGGTAGAAAGAAACGAGGACAATTGACGGAGAGCCAGTGGCACTCTGACCGGAGGAGCGGATTATGTTCACCATACGATGGGACGGTGATTCGGTTACGATTCTCGACCAGCGGCTGCTGCCGAAAATGGAAGTCTATAATACGTACCGGCACTATCAGGACGTCGCCGGCTCGATCCGGAACATGGAGACGCGGGGCGCTCCCGCCATCGGGATTGCAGCAGCTATGGGGATTGCCCTGGCCGCGCATCACCTGAATATATCCGCCCCGGATAAGTTCAGGGATGAGATGAACAGGATATGCGGTATCTTTGGCGCGACGAGGCCCACCGCGGTTAACCTCTTTGCCTCGATCGCCAGGATGAAAAAGATCATTCAGCAGGGAAACGATATCTCCACTATCCGCCAGCTCCTGGAGGAGGAAGCCCTGGCAGTCTACAACGAGGACATCCAGGCAAACAAGGCCATGGGCAAAAACGGGAGCAGGTATATCAGCGACGGTGACGTTGTGCTCACCCATTGCAATGCCGGCGCGCTCGCAACCGGCGGCTACGGGACGGCACTGGGAGTCATCAGGGCTTCGGTTGAGGAGGGGAAGAAAATCCAGGTGTACGCCTGCGAAACCAGACCCTACCTTCAGGGTGCGCGGCTGACCGCCTGGGAGCTTTTCCAGGACAATATCCCTGTCACGCTGATCACCGATTCCATGTCCGGTTATTTCATGCGAAACGGTGTCATTAAGAAGGTCATCGTGGGTGCAGACCGCGTTGCCGCTAACGGCGATGTTGCGAATAAAATAGGGACATATTCGCATGCGGTCCTGGCAAAGGAGAACGGTATTCCCTTTTACGTGGCCGCACCGGTCTCGACCCTTGACCCGGATACTAAGACCGGGGACGATATTCCGATCGAGGAGCGGAGCGTGGACGAGGTTGCTTATATCCGGGGCGAGCAGATAGCACCCGAGGGAATATCGATACGAAATCCCGCCTTTGACGTTACCCCGGGGAAGTATATCACCGCCATTATAACCGAAAAAGGCGTTATCGAGAACCCTGCATCAACCGGGATCGGAAAATTGCTTAAATCATGAAAAAAATCAGCGCCGAAATAACCATTAATGCTCCGGCAGCGCGAGTATGGGCTATCATCTCTGATTTTGACTCATACCCTCTCTGGAATACTTTCACCCCGCGCATCACTCTAACCAATGACCGGTGCCGCGTTGGGGCTGAATTCGATCTTGACTGCCGTATGACTGATCGGGAATTACTTGTTAACGAGCATGAGACAATACTGGTATTCGAGCCGGAGAGGTTCAGTTTTTGCATGGGGACGTCCCGGTCCAGGGGGCGGCCCGGAATCAGGAGCTTCCGCTGGCAGATATGCGAGCCGATCGGTGAAGACCGCACCCGTTTCATGAACCATGAGGAGTTCCACGGAGTTCTTGCGCCGCTTGTATATTTCCTTTATGCGAAGAAGCTCGGGGCGGCGTTTGAACGGTATTGCAGCGTGTTAAAAGAGTACGCGGAAGCCCGGGGACGCGGACGCGTCCGGAATTAATACAGGATCCTGAAATATACAAGTAGTATATCTCTCCCGTATAATAAAGATATAATTAGTCCGACTGCAAGGAATGGGGCGAACGGTATTTTCGTTCTGAGGCCCTTTTTTGTCTTCAGCGCATAGATGATCCCGACCAGCGCGCCTGTTACAAGGGATATCTCCAGCACAACAATAGACTGCTCCAGACCCGATAAGAATCCGATGGCTGATGCCAGCTTGACGTCTCCGCCGCCAAATGACCCGGGAAACAGGAGCAGGATAACCATGAACACTGCGAAAAGCGCGAGCATTCCAAACAGATTGTCCCTGATGTTGTAGTTTAATATAACAGGGTAGGCTGATAGCAGTACAAAAGCAATGATGAGTGAGTCCGGAATGGTAAGGGTTTTCACGTCAATGATGGCTATACAGAGGGCGATACTGGCGAGTATATAGATGTTGAATGCATAAATCGAAACGCCTGTATTCCATGCGAACAGGGCGGCCATGGCCCCGTACAGGATCTCCATGGCTGGATACCAGACCGGGATCGTGCTGCCGCAATTTCTGCATTTCCCTTTCTGAATGATATATCCGAAGATTGGAATGAGCATGATAGGGCTTATCTCATTTCTGCAGGCCGGGCAACGGGAACGGGAAAAAAGCCCTTCAAGCGGTTTTGCGGCCATAGAGCCGTCGGTGTATCGTATCGCCAGGGTATAAAAGAAACTTCCCCAGAGAGTGCCAAATAAAAAGGATATGATAGTTATCGGTAGAATCCCCATAAGTATCGAAAAATATTAAATCATGTAAAACGTCAAGGAGAATAACGAAATGCCCATATTCCGGTTTTTTTTAATTTATTTTTATTTTTTAGAAACGCCATTCGTATAATATGTAAACGAGATTATTGGGAGGCATGCAATGTATGTAGAAACAACAATCAATATCAATATTGACATTCTTGACAGGTTGTTAGATGCGTCATTAATCACAGGGGAGTCCAAACGAAACATTATTTCATCATTGATGCGTCGCCTTTCGGAAGACTATGAAAGGATTGCCGTTCCCTGGAGAAGAATAGCATACCAGAAGCGGGATGGTAAAAAGAAATGGAAACGTCTCCACGTTACGTTAATGCCGGATGAGTATGAGTTTTTCCTGGATATGAGAAAGGCTTGTAAATTATCCGTTTCACGTCTCGTTGCCTTTGCTGTGGGAAAATATCTCGATGAGATTATTGCCGAGTTTATAAAGGGTACCGATAACTATCGATATAGCAATTACACTATTTCATATTTAATCAACAACGGCACTGTCTGCCTCATACATTACTGGGGGATACCGGAAAAACCACTTTCGGCGCACCTTTTACGATTATTCCGGGGAGACGCTACCGGCGCACGCGGCGCATGATCATGACAACTCAACAATATCCAGGTCCCCGGGGAAGAAAAACCCCGCGGCTTCGGCACCGAGTATGTCTTTTTTCTTCGCGATCAGCTGGTCAACCGTGATTCCCGGTTGTGGATACATGTGTGTTATGAAAATTTTCGGCGGCATTACTCCCGTTTGTATGAGCCGCATGAAGTCTCCGTCTGACAGATGGCAGGCAACAGTGTTGTGACCTGCCAGGCTCCATTCCATGATGGCAACATCTGATGAGGAGAGCAGCACAAGAAGGTTATCACAGAATCCAGTGTCACCGGTTACGCCGAGTCTGGTCCTTCCTATCTGGAGGCAATATCCTGTTGAGGTGGGCGTATGGGCGAGACGATGGGCTCGCGCCGTGAGGAATTTCCCGTTAAATGACTCTGTATCGCCGAGCTCGATAAAACAAATATCAAACGGTACGCGGTGCTCACCGATGAACGGCAGCACGCATTCACTGGTGAAGCGTGCCAGTCCCGGTGGACCAACCAGCGTAAGTGATGCTGTGCGGGGCGTCACCGGGTCCCACATCTCTCCCCATAAAAGATCGATGAGGCCTGATGCATGGTCGGGGTGAAAATGGGTGAGCAGCACCGTGCTGATCTTTTCATGACTGAAAAAAGCGTCACCGACCCTGCTTATCTGGTGGTAACATCCACCACCGCAGTCAACGAGTACCATCTCTTTGCCGTCAGAGATTGCAAGGGAAGCGGAATTGCTTTGAGTCGAGACACAGGTGCCGGTCCCGAGGAAGGCAAGTTTTGCAGTCATTTCACCTCTCGATATCCGCTGATTCACACTCGGCACGGTGAAATCCGTCTTTGTCCGGCAGGATGCCGCGGCGGACAAGCTCTACTGAATGATGTTCGGCGCCTATGCCAGCCCTGATATGATTCAGGGCGCTCTTATAATCAAAGTCGGCACAACTGAACAGGTCGACAGCCGCATAGCCATGCTCAGGCCAGGTATGGATCGCAAAATGCGATTCAGCGATAACTATCACGCCCGAGATGCCGTGGGGATTGAACTGGTGGAAAAAGGGCTTGATCATGCGGG
Organism: Spirochaetota bacterium; assembly: GCA_029564515.1. Taxonomy (GTDB): domain Bacteria; phylum Spirochaetota; class UBA4802; order UBA4802; family UBA5550; genus RBG-16-49-21. Next base: position 14,570 of record JAKQPV010000048.1, read on the forward strand.
CCCCGGCCCGTTCAGTGGCCTCGATCATGATACGCTCAATAAGTGCTATATCATTGATTTTTTGACGGTCGCAGTTAAAGAATTCAGCCAGATAATGTATTCCGAGGTTCATGAGTATTCCGTGGAGTGGTGATATCCGGAAATCATATAATAATATATGATAGAATCTGTTTACTGTATGTAATATTTATTCGTCAATATTAAATTTTTACCGGATTATGGTACCATATGCGCTGACGGGATGATGTACCGATTGTTATCGTAATGGAAGAAAAGGCTTGCTTTTTATATCGATTTATGATAATAAGACAAAAATTTGTCCCTGTCCTTTCCAGCCTTGCAGGGCTGTGGAAAGCGGCGCGCGGATGCCATGAGATAAACTATCCGCCGCCTTCCGGCGGTCCATGAATAGCAATGAGCGTTATTGAGAATTACAACCGGATACTGGACGAGATACATGAGATTGCATCATCATGTGGCAGGAACCGGGAAGATATCAGCCTTATTGCTGTAAGTAAAACATTTGATGAATCGGTAGTTCAGAGTGCCATTGACGCCGGCATCAGGCTGTTCGGCGAGAACAAGGTCCAGGAGGCCAAGGCGAAAATACCGAAGCTTAACGGTGATTTTCTTTTTCACATGATCGGGCACCTGCAGTCAAACAAAGCACGTGATGCTGTGAGGATGTTCGACATGATACACTCGATCGATTCGATCGGCACTGCGGCAAAAGTCGACAGCGAGGCGGCAGCGGCCGGCAAGAAGCAGAAAGTACTGATACAGGTCAACGCGTCTGGCGAGGAGAGTAAAAGCGGGATACCGCCCGCGGCGGCGATCGAGCTTGCACGGCAGATCACGGGGTTGCAAAACCTGGACCTCCGTGGGCTCATGACCATGGCGCCGTTCACCGATGAAGGAAATGTAATACGCAGCACCTTCAGGAAAGCGAGGGAAACGCTGGAGCGGATTAACGGCGAACTAAATCTGGGACTCAACGAGTTATCCATGGGAATGTCTTCCGATTTCAGGATCGCAGTCGAGGAGGGGACCACGCTGGTGAGGATCGGCACGGCAATATTCGGACACAGGACGGTTGAATGACAGCAGGGAAGAAGATCATCGGATGCATCGGGACGGGGAACATGGGATCAGCTATCATGTTGCGTCTCGCTACGGGTCTTGATCCCGCACTGCTGATGATATATGATAAGGACACGGCTCGCTCCGACACCCTGTCGCGCGGAGCGGGCATCTCTGTATCGTCCACACCCCAGTCACTTGCTGCCGAATCGGGCGTGGTCATTATCGCGGTCAAGCCGGATGCCGTTCCTGCCGTTATTGGAGAAATTCGCGGGGCACTCAAGCCCGGTGCCATTATTGTATCAATCGCAGCCGGTGTCAGCATAGCTGCCATCGAAGTCCTGACCGGGTCTCCGATGAAGATTGTAAGGGTCATGCCCAACACACCTTCCATGGTGGGAGAGGGCATGTCTGTGCTCTCGCCGAATGATCATGTGGATGAGCAGTCCCTCCTGGAAGTTGAGCAGATATTTTCAAAGATAGGAAGAGTCACCGTGCTGCCGGAGAAGCTCATGGATGCTGTAACCGGCCTGTCGGGAAGCGGCCCGGCGTACGTATTTACATTTATACAGGCGCTTGCTGACGGCGGTGTCAAACTCGGGATCCCGCGCGATAAGGCAATAATGCTCGCTGCCCAGACAGTCCTCGGCTCTGCGAAATACGTCCTGGAAAGCGGCGAAGACCCGGCGGCGCTCCGGGGCAGGGTTACTTCGCCCGGGGGCACGACAATCGAGGGAATACACGTGCTCGAGCGGAGCGGCTTCTCGGGCATCGTCATGGACGCGGTTGAGAAGGCCGCGCAGAAATCACAGAAGCTGGGAGAACGGTAATGCCCAAACGTCTGCCATTGGTCGATCCACGAGGCCGGGACGCCAGGCTCTATATTGCCGGCATATCCGCTGCAATAATAGGGATTCTCCTGATCGGCAATATCATAACCGCCCTCGTCCGCGACAGTGTCCGGGTGAAGGAGGGCAGTTATTCCGTCAGGCAGGGCTTTCCGCTTTTTACTGATGCCGGTGAATATGTAAAGCTTGTCAAGAGCTATCCCTATGATCCGGGAGTGAAGATCACCACGCACCGACTCATCAACGGCGAATCCTACTGGGACGTCGCGTATTATCATAACATATCAATTGATACTCTCATTGCAGCAAATCCGTTCATCTCGTCGCTGGTCCCCAAAGACGGCATAGAGCTCGTCGTGCCGGCTACCGACGGGGTCCTCGTGGCTATAAATGACGTGTTCGACGTGAGGAGAATGAAAAGCCTTCTTGATTTCAAGGGCGAGGTCCGGGGCGATTATTTCCCGACCATATTCAAAATAATTTCCACAGATGATATCAGGCTGGTATTTTTTAAGGGGATGAAACCTGTCATCGTGAATGCGGGCCTGGAAAAGCTCTACCGGATGAAAAATATTTTTCAATCGCCGCTCAGGGGTAATTTCACCTCTCTTTTCGGCAGCCGCGAGCACCCGTACATTCAGGACGGGACCTTCCGTTTCCATAACGGGGTTGATATAATTTCAGGTTATGGAACGTCGATTCGTCCCGCCCGCGACGGCATGGTCATCTTTACCGGTTGGCGCGGCGGGTTCGGCAACACAGTGATGATCCAGCATGATGAGGGTTATACCACCCTTTACGGCCACCTGAGTTCGATCAGCGTGAAGGTCGGTGCTTGGGTTACGAAAGACGACATCATCGGGCAGGTCGGATCGACCGGATTTTCAACCGGACCGCACCTGCATTTCACCGTCATGAAGCATGGCCAGGATGTGAACCCCCTTCTCTTTATATGGTAGCGGTCCGATATTAACCGAAAACTATCCTGACGAGTGGTATCATGGTATGGTCTACGCCATTATCTCGGTAATTCTCTATCTCCTTTCATTTCCCGTCACGGCATATGATTTTTCCCTCTGGCCGCTGGCCTTTATAGCGCTCGTTCCATTCTTTATCTCCCTCGACAGAACCGATTCGGTGCCGGTGCAATTTGCCCTCGGGGCCGCCTGGGGCACGGTCATATCGCTCGGTATGGCGTACTGGCTCGTGTATGCCATGATCTGGCAGTACGGTACTTCCGTCGTGACGGCAGTCGTATTCATGATTGCCGGTCTTGCGCTTCCACACGCCCTGGTATTCGGGGCTTTTGCGGTCATGTATGGCCTTCTCAGGGTGCGGAAGCCCTGGTTTTATCTGTTTGCCATACCCTCACTCTGGGTCCTCATGGAGTATTCACGGGAGCTCATTCCACTGCTGGTACCCTGGGGCCTTGCCGGTTATGCGCTCCAGCCCTGGAACCTGTTCGTGCAGGCTGCGGATATTGCCGGCGTGTACGGACTGTCTTTCATGGTGGTGATGATCAACGCCGCGATTGCGTACCTGTGCAGAGATGCATCACTGAAATCGGTGGTTACATCTTTAAGGCAGCCCGGGCTTGACGGCCGTTTGAGGCTTTTCGCGATCGGGAATCGCCGTGTGCTGGCCATAATGGCATGCGTGATGATCCTGCCGCCCGCGTACGGCGCCGTCCGCCGGCACATGATTCAGGATGAGATGTCGCTGGAGCGGGCTGCCGGGCGGGAGATACCGATAACTATCGTGCAGGCGAACTTCACCCAGGACGAGCGGTGGCGGGACTCGGGCTTCATGGACCGGGTCAACGTCTGTCTCGGGCTGACCGGGCGGTGCCATTCGGGCAGGGGAATCGTCGTGTGGCCTGAAACGGTCCTCAATTCCCAGGGCATGGTACGGAGCGGACTTTTCGAGTTTATCAGGTCCCGCATGAGCGGGGCCGACCTCCTGGTCGCCGGCGGCGTCCGGCGTGCTATCGGCAGAAGCGGTGTATACAACACCGCCTACCTGATATCTGAAAAGGGGGGGGAGACCTTTTACGATAAGAATGTCCTGCTTCCTTATGCTGAGCTTTCGCCCTTCGGACCAGTGCTCGGCAGTTTCTATACCGCGCCCACCGAGTTCCTGGGGGGTGATACGCCGCCGGCCGCACTGACCGGCGCGGGCATGATCGGCCTGTCGATCTGCTTTGAGTCCGTGTATCCCTGGCACGTGCGGCGGTCGGTAACGAGCGGGGCACGCTGCCTTGTCAATATCTCGAACGAGGGGTGGTTTGGCCGCTCCTCGGAGCCGCCGCTCCACCTGAGGCAGGCGTCAGTGCGGTCCATCGAGAACAGGCGCTTCATGGCGAGGGCCTCGAACAACGGGTATTCCGCGATCATTGCGCCGACCGGGGAGATCGTGCGGGTTTCAGGGCTCTTCACCCGCCAGTGCGTTTCCGGCGGGATCCTCATGCTCGAATCGCGAACCCTTTACACTATCCTGGGGGACTGGATACTGTACGTCGCCGCGGCTGTTTTGCTGGCACTGCTCGGCATGGCCCTCGTAAAAAAATAACGGGTTACGGCTCCGGTGCCGGGTGTGCCGGGCCGGGACGTCGGAATAAAAAAAGGGACATGCCGCCATGTCCCTTTTTTTCCCTGCAGCGATGAGTGTTACGCTTTTTTTCTTCTCCTGAAATACCGCTGGAGCATGATGAGCGTCATCGGGAGCATCATGATCCCCATGAGACCCATGATCTCCGCCGCAAGGCCGGCCGGGGTTCCGCGGTAGGAGGCGGCGCTCGCCGGACTTCCGCAACCGGTGGATTCGCCCGAGAGCAGGTACTCGTCCGCATCCGCGTTGTCTCCGATCCACTCCCAGGTTTTTCCCTCGTTGTCGTCGTTGGTTACCGTGAAATCGATCCTGGCCTGGTGCTTCGCATCGATAACGATCGTGTTGTCCGAAGGCTGGATGATCGGAAGCAGGTGCGGGAAATCGGAAGCCGAGAGGCTCAGGCGTATGCGGTGGCCGGCCTTGAATACATTGCAGGTGGGCCACAGCTCGACCGTGTACTGGTAGTTCTCGCCCTCGTTGATGGTCTTCGGGTTCTTGTCCGGCCCGTCATAGAACGGGTCAAACGGAGCATATGCCGGGTCGATGGGATGGTCGACGACCCTGGTCGGCCAGTACCAGGGGCCTTCGTTGTAGACGTTGGTCTTGCCCGAGGGATCGTACTGGCGGTGCCAGGCGGAGAGCCAGCCGGAGGTGATGTTGCGCGCCCTTCCGTCGGGGAACACATCGTTCAGCTCGGCGACCCACTGCACGTCCTTTTTGTTCATGCCGTCGAGGATCAGGTTGTCGGTAATACCGAGGGTGCTCTTGATCGTGTCGAACAGGCCGTCGATCACCGTCTGGGTGAGCGGGTCAGCAAACCTGGTCTTTGCCCAGAAGGTAAGTGCGATGGGACCGGTTATGTTCACGTCCTCTTCGAGGGGCTCGGTCGTGAAGGTCAGGCATTCTTTTTCGTCCTGGCGCTCGTCCTCGAACCACTGGTCCTCGTCAATGTTTTTTCCCAGGTAGAACTTTGACACGTCGGAGAGTATCGCTTCCATCCCCATGAGCCACCGCGTGCTCGAGCGGGACTCCCATCCGTGCAGGTTCGCCGGGTTGTGTTTCAGCACCGGGTTATCGCCGGAGAAGCTCTGGACATCGCTCAGTCCGTAGTTGTTGTCGGTATATTTTTTCAATAGCGGCAGCGTATCCTCGTCGGTGTACCAGTCACCGTCGATTGGCGAGGGGGCCTGCTTGGTCAGGTAGAGCGTCCGGTGGTCGAGCCGGCTCTCCGGCAGCGGCCAGGACTTTTCTGCGCGCCACTTGTTCTCGCCCATGACGTACATTAAAACGGGGAATTGCTCGAGGAACGGTTCCTCAATCTTTTTGATCTTCCAGTCAAACCAGCGGGCCGGGAGCTTCCCGCCCACGATCGAGTTGAGGCCCATTCCCAGGGACCCGCCCAGGTGGTAGTATTCGCCGATGATCATGCGCTTGTCGGATGCTGCATGCTTGCTCAGGCCGTACTGGTATGCGTTCGTGGTGCCGCGGGTGAAGATGTCGAACCATCCGCCGACGCTGAAGACCGGCAGCTTGCTTGACAGGACCTTGTCCCCTTCAGGGAAGCCCCAGCCGCCCTTCGGCTTGACGGGCCAGTAGATCATGGTCGACTTCTTGTCATAGAAGGGGCCGTCTTTAAGGTTGGCGGCGTCCATGACCCACCCGAGGGTCGTCGGGATGTGGTTCAGGTGCTCGCTCCACATGGCCCGCGCCTGCGCCATGTCCTCCTCGGTAAATTTTCCGTCGACGCCGAGGTTGAGCATCGAGGGCAGGATGGCCATTATGTCAACCATCCCGAGCCACAGGGGGATGAAGAGCATATCGCAGTTGCCGCCGTGCATGACGATGTCGCGGTAGGTGTCGGCCATCGGGACCAGCGGGAAGAGCGCTTTCAGGTGCACCGGCTCGCCGGTCTTCGGATCGGTCTCAACGAGACCGCCGGTGAGCAGCTGTATGATGCCCATGTATGACGGGCCGATCATGCCGATCGTGCCGTCGGACCAGACGCGCGTCGGAATGAACTTGTCAACCAGGTACTTGATGTCATACTGCTCGACCAGGTCGAACGAGGTCCATTTGCCCGACGAGGAGCCGGTCCCGCGGATGTCGATCGCCATCAGGTTGTACCTGCTCGCGACGAGGGGAACGTAGAGCATCATCATGATCTCGCGGCGGTACGGCGTCGCTACCACGATGGTGGGAAGCTTCTCGCTGCCTGACGGCCTGATGACGGTCGCCCACAGGTCGGTGTCCCCGTCGCTGTAAGGATTTTCCGTCTGCGGTACGGTAACGCGGACATTCAGGTCGATCTTCGCATTGAGAATGCCGCTCTTCGAAAGCTCGCCGCTAATCTGGTCCTTCTGTGTCGATAAAAGCTGGTCCGGACAGCTCGAGCAAGAGTCGTCGCCGATCGGCTCGACATAGTATTTCGATTCCTCCACGGTGCTTCCAATGCCACCGGTGCCGCCTGTTGTATCATCGGACAGGTCGGATTCAGATGGATCATGAAACGGGAAAGAAGAGTCGCTGGAGTTATTATCACATGAGAGAGTGGAGAACAGGGTTACAGCTATGATGAAGATTAAAAATAATCCGGATCGAATCATACGTCCTCTCTTTATTATTTTATGTAATGGATGTAGATGAATAACAAAAAACAGACCAGAATACTGATCTGTTTGCCCTTGCTATTGTTATAAAGAGGTTCATGCCTTGTGTCAATAAAAAACCGACCAGACGGTAAAAAATATGGAATTTTTAACTCTTGTCCAATTTTTTAACATAAAAAATGACCGATCAGTCAATGTGGGCATTTATACACTGAAAGAGGGTATGTAAGTTTTGGGTGCAGGGCGTAGACGGCTGAATCTTCAGATGAAGTAAAATTACCGACTTGAACGCAATTCATCACAGCTTGAATAGGTCAGAGCGGGGTGCCAGAGTAATTGCAGCACGTTAAAACATGCAGGAGCCCCGCGTCACGGCGATATAAAAAATAAATTGAATTATTTCAGTGACTTATAATAATATACAACTATCTTAATTATATTGTGCTTGTGTCCTGCCATCACCGGGAGCAAGGGTGGTGAATTGCGAACCGCATATTAAGAAACAAGGAGCCGGAACGGCTGATAAGTATATCATGAAGCGCATCTGTATCATCTGTATCATCGCAGCATCGGTCGGTGTTTTCAGTTCCGCATCCCTCTCGCAGGAAGACAGGAAAATAGAGCTGAATGCACAAGGTATCCTGGCGCGGGTCGACAGGTTTTTCGAATATCCCCGCGGCCTGCTCAAGGGGGTTATCAAGCACATCAGGCCGGACGGAAGCGCGCTGAACATCTACCTGACCGGGCGCATCACCCAGGAGGATTTTCTCTTCACGTTCAACACCCACGAGCGGGGCGACCAGATGAAGGTGCTCTACAATCTGGGGGGTGAGGATATCTGGGTCTATAATCTTCACGAGCTGAAGATGTTCCACAAGATGGGCATCGATAAGTTCGACGAGGTACTCGCGACGAACTACAGCTTCACCGACCTCTCGAACGTCGATTTCCAGAGTAACTACACCGCGACCATCACCGGCGAGGCGGTGGTCAAGGGGAGCGACGTTTACACGCTGGTGCTGAAACCGATCGCGAAGGGGGGGGAGTACGGACAGCTTACCCTGTATGTGACGAAGGACAAGTTCATCCCCCTCAGGATCGACTACCATGACCGCGATAAGGTCATATTTAAATTCTTAAGCGTCGTCAAGGTAAAGGAGAACGGCTCCCGCGTGGTCCCGGTCCGGTACGACATGATGAATATCCGGCAGGGCACGGTCACCGTGTTCAGCATCAGCGATATAGACGAGAATGCGGCGTTCAACCCGGAGATATTCCGGCCGGAACGGCTCGGTGAATGACGGAGACCCCCGGTGCCCCAGTTTTTCGTAATGTCGTCCGATATCGTTGACAGCAGGTGCCGCATCGCCGGCGACGATTACCGCCACCTTGCCTCGGTGCGGCGCGTGCGGCCCGATGACCGGATCATGCTCCGGGACGAGCGTGGCGATTCGCTTTCCGGCCGCGTCGTGAACGTGACGGACAGCTATATCGAGGTCGAGATCGTCGGCAGGAGCGCCGGCGCGCCTCCGCCGGCCGACATCACGCTCTGCATGTGCCTTCTGAAAGGAAAGAACTTCGACCTGGTCATCGAGAAAGCGGTGGAGGTGGGGGTCTCCCGGATCGTGCCGGTACTGTCGGAGAGGACCATCGCCCGCCCGGCGGACGCGGAGGCGCGGGTGACCCGCTGGGACCGAAAGGCCGGGGAAGCGGCGAAGCAGTCGCTTCGCGGCACGCGGCCGGTTATCGGGGAGATACGCTCCTTCACGGAACTGATCGCGGGAGAGCGGGACCGGGTGCGGATCATTGCGCACCCCGGGGCACCGGGATCGCTGATGCAGGTTCTCCGCCGGGAGCGCTCGTGCGGCATAAGCCTCCTGGTCGGGCCCGAGGGCGGCTTTAGCCCGCGCGAGGTTGCCGCAGCGGAGGAGGCCGGGTGGACGGCCGCGGGGATCGGTTTCTCGCAGATGAGGGCCGGCACCGCCGCGATTGTGCTCTGCGGAATTATCGTTTATGAATGGGGAGAGCGGGACAACGCATGTTCCGCTGTTTCGACCTGACTGCTTTTTCACACTGACTGACGGGCACCGCCCGAGGGGCCACCATGGAACGATACCTGTATGCAGCTATTGACGCCAATATCAACCGCGCGCTCGAGGGAGTGCGCGTGTGCGAGGACGTCCTCCGCTTCTGCCTTCACCGGGCGGACATCTCCACCCGCATCAAGGAGATACGGCACCGCGTCGCCGATGCAGCAAAGCTCTTTCCGCGCGCCCTGCTCCTCCGGGGCCGCGACGTCGAAGCCGACGGGCAGAAGTTCGTTGACCTGGGGGGAGAGGGAACGAGGGAGACGCTGGACGATCTCTGCTCCGCCAACCTTCACCGCGCCATGGAGGCGGTCCGCTCCCTCGAGGAGTTCGGCAAGCTTGCTCTCCCCGGAATGCCGGGGAACCCGTTCCAGGAGATCCGCTTCATGCTCTACGCGCTCGAGCGCGAGGTCGTGCCGGCGCTCAGGCGCGAGGCGGTCATGGCGCGCTTTAACCGGGCGCTTTACGCGGTGCTCGACCCCTCGTACATGTCCGGCGTGAATTACCGCGATGCCGCCATTGCCATGGTGCGGGGCGGCGCCTCGATCATACAGCTGCGCATGAAGGGAGGGGGCCGGAAGGAAGTCCTGGAAACGGCGAAAGACCTGTCGGCGGTCTGCCGGGCCGAGAAGGTCGTGTTCATCGTCAACGATCACGTCGATATCGCCATTCTTGCCGGAGCCGACGGCGTCCACCTGGGCATTAATGACCTTGATGCGGCTGACGCGCGCAGGCTGCTTCCGCCCGAGATGATCATCGGCGTGTCCGTCTACAGTACGGACGGGCTTGCCCTGGCGGCGCCGCGGGCGGCCGACTATATCGCCATCGGGCCGGTGTATGACACCGTGTACCAGACCGAGAAGGGCGCCATCAAGCTGAGGGGGTCGGGCGTGGACATGATCGGCCGGGCGAAGAAGACCGTAAGCGTGCCGGTTGTCGCCATCGGCGGCATTACCGCGGCGGAGGCGGGGAAGGCGATCGCCGCGGGCGCGGATGCGGTAGCGGTGACATCGGCCCTGTACGGGGAAAACCGGATTGAAGAGAACAGCCGTGCGCTCGCCGAGGCGGCGCGCGGCGGGCAGAAGTCCCTGTGACCGCCGGCGTCATGAAAGAAGAAGAGATCAGGAAGAGCATTGATATGGCGCGCGGGGAATGGCGCCGGGCCCGCGACGCAAAACTCTCGCGCAAGCGCGAGCTGCTGGCCGGCGGGATGGGCGGTGCCGCGGCCCGCCGCGACCGTGCGTACCGCGGACACAGGAAAGAGCAGCGGCGCAGCGCAGTCGTCATCCGGCACCTCGAGCGGCGCCTCAACAGGATTCGTGCACGTGAAAAAAACAGGTCGTGACTTCAGCCTCGCCTTCGCAGACGCGGAAGGCCATGTCTGGGACTACCCCGGCCGGGAGCCGGCATTCCGCGCCGGCAACCGGCTCGTCAGGCTTTCGCCCGGCGAGCTGATCCCGCTCCCATACGGGAGCTACCTTTTCTCGCTGCCGGAACGTTATCCGCTCTCATTCAACAGGAAGAAAAGGGACTTCAACCCCGTCACTGCCTCGCCGGACGGCGACGAGATCACCGCCGCCTCCGCATTCCTGGCTTCCGCCTATCTCCGGACCCATCTCCCCGCATTTGCGCGGAAGAAAGGGGCGCCGGTGCTGCCGATGTGGGCCTACGCCGGCGTGGCGGTCTCGGACGGAGAGTTCGTCGTGCCGGCGGTCCGCATTGACGATGACCCGCGCTCGGACCCTGCGATCCACGAGAACGACGAAGAGCTCCGCGCCGCCATCGGCGAAACGACGGCCCTGTTCCCGGACAACCGGCTGGTGGGGCAGCTTGCAGTCTGTTCCACGGAGTACCGCTGCCTCTGCGCCAGGAACTTTTTCCTGGGCCGCCACGAGGCGCCGGTGCCCACGTCGCCGGCATGCAACGCCGACTGCGTGGGCTGCCTGTCGCGGCAGGCCGGCGACTCGCCCTTCCCGCCGTCGCAGCCCCGGCTTGATTTCAGGCCGGCGCCGGAAGAGATCGCGGCGGTCATCCTGCACCACCTCGGGCGGGTCGACCGGGCGGTCGCAAGCTTCGGGCAGGGTTGCGAAGGAGAGCCGCTCCTCCGCGCCGGGGACCTGGCGGCTGCAGTGCGCCTGGTGCGGGAAAAGACCGGCCGCGGCACGATCAACATCAACACAAACGGCTCCCTTCCCGGCGGGGTGAAGGCGCTCGCGGCGGCCGGCATCGATTCGATCAGGATAAGCCTCAACTCGCCCACGGAGGAGTATTACACGCGCTACCACCGTCCCGCGGGGTATTCCTTTTCGGATGTGCTCAGGTCGGTCGGCACCGCACTCGACGCGGGCATATTCGTATCGATCAACCTCTTTTTCATGCCCGGGTTCACGGACATGGAGACCGAGGTCGGGGCGCTGGAAGGCTTTCTGAACCGCTTCCCCGTCAACATGATACAGACCCGCAACATGAACATAGACCCGGACTATTATTTCGAGCGGATCGGTTTCCGCGAATCGGAACCGCTGGGGATAACGGCCCTGCTCGCCCTGCTGGGGAAGAAGTACCCCGCGGTGCGACTGGGCTACTACAACCCGCCCCTGCGGTAAGGGCGCGGCGCCGGCCCATATATTTCTTGACGAAAAGAATAGTTGGCTGTCAATTTGATCGCATCGTCAATTCTCGTGCGAGAAGGGAGAAGACCATGGCCGAAACCATAATTCATGCGCTGGTCCTCATGCAGAACTGGGGGGAAGACGCCGATATCGTATCTATGCTCACTCAGAACAGGCACGTGATATCTCTTTTCCACATCATGGGCCGTCACAGTTATCTCATGGACGCCAATTTTGACGGGAAGGCGCAGCTCGCGGAATGGATCACGCAGATGAAGGCCACGCGGCTCACGTCAGGCATTCCGGCCATTATCTCGATACAGACCCAGCGCATCATCGACGTGTATAAAAAGAAGGACGATTTCAAGCTGGCGGACTACCTGAGCATGAAAGAGCCGTACCACTTTTTCGTCAAGATCGACAACCCGCACCATGATGACGCGTTGCTGAAGCTCCTGACGAAGAGCCGGATCGTGCATTCCATACTGCACGTGCAGGGCGAGAACTCCTTTACCATCGAGGTCATCGCGTCCAGTTATGACGATTACCGGGCGCTTCTCTCCGAGATGAAGCTGCTCAAGACCATTCATCACATCGAGACCCAGGAAGTCATCTCGGTGCTGAAGTACCGGAACCAGATCATCGGGGCGGGCGGGAAGCCGGAAACGGGTACGGACGATATCAGGGAATTGTACACGTTATAGCCCCCTCCCGGTCTCCCCCGCAAGCGGGGGAGGCGGCCGCAGGCCGGTGGGGGAACGTATATCGCGAGGAATAAGCCATGAGTACGCCAGTCACAATAGAGAACCCGATCGAATACGCGCGGGAAGTCGTAGGCCGTGACCCGTTCGCCACGTTTCTCGGCATCGAGGTCGAAGAGGTTCGCGAGGCCTATTCCCGGGTCGCCGTCACGGTGAAGCCGGAGTTCTTTAACGCGGTCGACAGGGCGCACGGCGCGTTTATCCACGCCGTGGCCGACCAGGCGTTCGCCGTGGCCTGCAACAGCACAGGGGTGATGGCCATAGCCGTGAATTTCCAGATCAACTACCTCTCGTCCGCCGGTGACGGCGAGAGGATTTTCGCCGAGGGCCGCCCGGTCAACATCGGGCGTAAAGTCAGCGTGTGGAGCATCGAGGTGCGGGGCGCCGCCGGCAAGCTGATCGCAACCGGCACCGGGACGGCCTACCACAAGTAAAGGGCCGGCGCGAAGAAATAAATTCTTGACAGCGGCCTTCCCGGCCGTGGTATACTTCTGTTACAGTCTGGCAAGCGGGAGATTAATGCATTGAAACGAATTATTGCGGCGATAGCGATAGCGGCGTGCCTGCTCTTCGTGCTGGCGTGCGACGTGTTCGTGCCCGGAAAGGACCTGGACACGCTCCGGGAGAAAGAAAACAGGATCTACGTTCTTAAGAGCGACCTTGAGATAGACGGGAAAAAGCTGAAGAAGGGCGAGGAAGTCCGGATCAAGATTACGCCGGGAAGCGGCTGGATCAAGGTCCACGCGTATCCAGCGCGGTCCGACGAGCTGAAGGCCGAGTACCTTCTGCTCCTCTTCGTGTTTGATGACGAGTTCGAGAAAAACAAGTACAATGCCGGTTATTTCAACGAGCGGCTTGGGGCCCTGATAGCTGACAGGAGAGCCGCGCCGGTTATCAAAAAGAAATAGGGTCTGGACACGATTATGTTCGAGGGAGTTTACACCGCGCTGATAACGCCGTTCAGGAACGGCTCGATCGATTACGGGGCGCTGGAGAAACTGGTTGCCATGCAGGTCGAGGGCGGCGTCGACGGCATAGTGCCGATGGGCACTACCGGCGAGTCGCCGACCGTGTCGTTTGACGAGCACAAGGAGTTCATCCGGCGCGTGGTCGGCCTGGTGAAAGGGCGCGTGAAGGTCATCGCCGGCACCGGGGCCAATTCGACCAGGGAGGCGATCTGGCTCTCCCGCGAGGCGGAGGAGGCCGGCGTCGACGGCGTGCTCCAGGTCAACCCGTACTATAACAAGCCGACGCAGCGCGGACTCATCGCTCATTTCGAGAGCGTGGCGAAATCCATCACGGTGCCCGTCGTCCTCTACAACATTCCGGGAAGAACGGGCGTGAATTTCCTGCCGGCCAGCGTGAAGGAGCTCCTGGACCGCGCCGGCAACGTCGTTGCCATGAAGGAAGCCTCCGGCGACATCCAGCAAATGATGGAGCTGTACGAGCTCTGCGGCGAGCGGCTGACCCTGCTCTCCGGAGACGATAACATACTGCTCCCGTTCCTGTCCATCGGGGGGAAGGGCGTCGTCAGCGTGGTCTCGAACCTTCTCCCTGCGGACGTGAAGAGCGTGGTGACCTGCTATGACCGCGGCGATATCGGCGGGGCGCGGGAGCGCTTCTACCGCCTCCTGCCGCTCTGCCGCGCCATGTTCCTTGAGACGAACCCGATCCCGGTCAAGGCCGCGATGGCCATGGCCGGATACTGCACGGATGACCTTCGCCTGCCGCTCGTTCCCGTTTCGGACGAGAACCGGGCGAAGCTCCGGAAGGCCCTTCTCGATTACGGGGTGGAGCTGAAATGAGAATCGGCATATGCGGCATATGCGGCAGGATGGGCGTCATGATCATGAAAGAGGCCCTGCAGCGGGGTCACTCGATCGCGGCGGCCTTCGATCATGACGGGGCGCCCCTGTTCGGCCGCGATGCGGGCGCCCTCCTCAACATGAAGGACCTGGGCGTCACCGTGGCCGCGGTCAACGAGGAGGACGTGGCGCGCTGCGACGGCATTATAGACTTTTCCTCACCCGCCGCCACGATGAGGCTGCTCGACGCGGCGATTGCACAAAAAAAGCCGCTGGTCATAGGTACCACCGGCTTTTCGGCGGAGGAGACCGGGCGTATCAGGACAGCGTCGGGCGTTGTCCCGCTCCTTTTCTCGCCCAACATGTCGCGGGGCGTCAACGTGCTGTTCCGGCTTACGGAGTTCGCGGCCGGGGCGCTGGGCCCCGATTACGACGTGGAGATATTCGAAGCGCACCACCGGTTCAAGAAGGACGCTCCCTCGGGCACGGCCAGGCGGCTTGTCGAGGCCGTGAAGTCCGCCATGAAGGGGCTCGGCGGTGCGAAAGAGGTCGCCGGGCGGAGCGGGATGACCGGCGAGCGGACCAGCAACGAGATCGGCGTGCATGCGATGCGGGGCGGCGATATCGTGGGAGAGCATACGGTGTTTTTCGTGACCGCGGGCGAGCGCATCGAGCTGACGCACCGCGCCACCAGCAGGGAGTCGCTGGCCAGGGGCGCGGTCGCCGCGGTGGAGTTCTGTTCCGGCAAATCGGCCGGACTATATACCATGTACGACGTGCTGGGGTTCAAATGACAGACAAAAAAGAGCAACCGGCTGACGACAAGCGCGAATTCGAGGAAAATCCCTTTAACCCGGAGAACCGGCGGCCCGAGGACGTCGTCAGGCTCTTCTACACCAACAACGTGCCCATCATTCCCGTCATATCCAAGCGGGGGATCCTCATCGGCGTTCTGAAAAAAGAGGACGTGGTGTCCGAGCTTTCGGACCTGGAGCGCGCGCGCAAGCTCAAGATAGACGATTGCATCAACCGGCTGGCGAAGAAAATGACGCTGGACGAGCTCCTGCCGTACGGCAACATGAAGGAATTCGTTGTCATCAACATATTCGGAGAGCCGCAGGGCACCTGGTCACGGCTCCAGCTCTTTACCGCTTCGGAGGTCCCGGAGCGGGCCGCGGCGGCAGTCCAGTCCGAGGCGGTCCAGCAGAAGGAGGAGCAGGTGCTCGAGTGGATGATATACCTCATCCTGGAGCACATACCGCGCGCCCTCTACGCGGTCAACATTAACGGGAAGACCATATTCTACAACAGCCACTTCGAGGACCTGTACCGCCGCCAGTTCAAAAAAGACGTTGACGTAGGGCTCGTGGAACAGTCGCTGGCGAACACGGAGAGGAACGAGCTCCTCTCGGGCAGGAAGAACGATGACCTGCTCTTCTTCAACAGCGAATTGAAGCTCCATTACGAGAAGATCCCCCTCATGAGCAAGAGGAAGAAAGTCGGGTTCCTGTTTTTCTGCTCCCTTGCCGACGGCGACACCGGCGGGTCGCTCATCCCGGGCGTGGACATACGATCGAAGTCCCTGGAAGATATCAGCGGGGCGGTCGAGCGGATGGTGCTTGTCGACCTGATACAGAACAAAAAGGACATGGCCGCTGTGGCCAAATCGCTGAAAATCAGCCAGAAGTCACTCACGCACAAGGTGAAAAAACACGGCATAAAGGTCAAGAGCTGATCGTTCATCGCATTTTAAAAAACGCGACTTGAAAAAATAGTTGAAAGGGTTTACTATTTTTATTATATTCAAGTACGGATTTGATGATATTTTTCTTGACTAAAAGCGGTTAGCCCATACATTGTCCCTATCTGGAACAGAAGTGGCGCCTCCGATTCTTCATCAGGTGTTTTTCCCGAAATTATCTGTTAAAGGACGTTGTTGAGAGAGTTTTGCATTATATAACCCTGCATAAAAATAATACTATAACAGTACGGTATTTTCTAAATCTCTGACATCATTATTAATGAACCTGATAAATCGAATCGACACATCAATCTCATACCACTCATAAGGACATGCCCATGGCACGAACTACGGATTCAGCAAAGGCCGCGAACAAGGCCGACAACCAGGTCGTAAACGGAACCGAGCCTGCGGTCGCGGAAGCGGCCGCCCCTGCGGAAACGCCGCCGCCCGCAACAAACGGGAAAACGGACTCCGGGACCTGGCTTGACCTTGGGGAGCTGAAAACCAAGAAGATCACCGATCTCGTCAACATAGCCAAGGAGATGGGGATCGAGCGCATCTACGGCCTGAAGAAACAGGACCTGATCCTCGAGATCCTCAAGTCGCAGACCGAGCAGAAGGGCCTCATCTTCTCCAGCGGCGTTCTCGAGATTCTTGCCGACGGGTACGGGTTCCTCCGCTCGCCCAACTACAACTACCTGCCCGGCCCGGACGACATCTATGTGTCCCCGTCGCAGATCAGGCTGTTCGGCCTTAAGACCGGCGATACCATTGCCGGCCAGATACGCCCCCCGAAGGACAACGAGCGGTTTTACGCGCTCCTCCGGATCGAGGCCGTGAACTTCGAGAACCCGGAACAGCTCCAGCACCGGGTCCTGTTTGACAACCTGACGCCGCTGTATCCCCAGGAGCGCATCAGCCTGGAGACCACGGGCGAGAACGTGGACATGCGGATCGTAAACCTGATGACCCCGATCGGCAAAGGACAGCGCGCCCTGATCGTCGCGCCGCCCCGCACCGGTAAAACCATACTGCTCCAGAAAATAGCGAACTCCATTACCACCAACCATCCGGAGATATACCTGATCGTCCTGCTTATCGACGAACGCCCTGAAGAGGTGACCGACATGCAGCGCACGGTAAAGGGCGAGGTAATCTCCTCGACCTTCGACGAGCCCGCAAGCCGGCACGTGCAGGTCACGGAAATGGTGCTCGAGAAGGCCAAGCGCCTGGTCGAGCACAAGATGGACGTGGTCATTCTTCTTGACTCCATCACGCGACTGGCGCGGGCCTACAACCAGGTGGTGCCGACCAGCGGCAAGATCCTGTCAGGCGGCGTCGACTCGAACGCCCTGCACCGGCCGAAGCGCTTCTTCGGCGCGGCCCGGAACATCGAGGAGGGGGGCAGCCTGACGATCCTGGCCACCGCCCTGATCGACACCGGAAGCCGGATGGACGAGGTCATTTTCGAGGAGTTCAAGGGCACCGGCAACAGCGAGCTGCACCTGGACCGCAAGCTGGTGGACCGCCGGATATTCCCGGCAATAGACATAAGCCGGTCCGGCACCCGGAAGGAGGAATTATTGCTTGACACGGAAGAGCTGAATAAACTATGGGTCTTGAGAAAGGCACTTTCATCAATGAGCGCCACCGAGGCGATGGAGCTGCTCGTTGAGAAGATGAAGGCGACGAAGAACAATAAAGCGTTTTTCAAGGCCATGAATTCATAAGCGAGAGGAGTTCCAGATGAAACCGAAGATACATCCCGAGTACAAAGACACGGTAATAAAATGCGCGTGCGGTAACGAAATAAAGACGAAATCGACCGCGAAAGACCTTCGCGTTGAGATTTGCTCCAACTGCCACCCTTTCTATACCGGGAAGCAGAATATCGTCGATACGGCCGGCCGTGTGGAAAAATTCAAGAAAAAGTACAATATAAAGTAGTGTCTGCGTACCATCATACAACAATCGGGGGGCTGGCCTGTGGGCCGGCCTCATTTGTTTATAGGCGCAACCCGCCGCCCCCGTCCCGGACAACAGGCGGCTTTTTTCCATAAAACAGTGATTAAATGAGACCGAAAATGCCGATACTCGTTTTAAGAAGAAGGAATTGCCTTATTATACTGAAATGCGCGCAGTCTGTGCCCTGAGGCATTACACGGAGCACGGAGGTCGGTGACCGGTACCGGTTTACAATTACTCTTATTAAGGAAGGAACGATGGCTTCCAAGCGACTTGGTGAAATCCTCATGGAGAACGGAATAATAACCCCGAACCAGCTTAATGAGGCCCTGGGCGTACAGAGCTCCAAGGGCGGACTGCTGGGTATCATACTCGTCGAGATGGGTTACCTCAAGCCCAAAGTGCTGGCCGATTTTCTTGAGGCCCAGAAGTACTCGCATTAGGGGTGCGGCGCAGGCCGGCGGGCATGCCGCCGCCGGCTGTGATTACGCGGCTTTTCTCGCCCTGTTTTCCACCAGTATCCATCCGAGCACGCCGGTGATAATGTAAAAAATGGAGACGACCTGCGCCTGCGTCATGCCGAGAAGCATGACCGGGTTGAGCCTGATGAACTCCACCAGCATCCGGGCAGCGCCGTTGAGTATGAGATAAATAAAGAAGATCTTGCCCGCCGGCCACTCCCTCTTGCGCATCTTCATCGCGAAAATAAATACCAGGAACGCGAAAAAGGACTCGAACAGCGATGTGGGGAACACCTCCGCGGACGTCGGCACGATGCCGTTGGGATATGCCGTGCCCAGGAACGACGCGGTGGTGATGCCGTAGCACCCGTCGCCCGACACGTGGCAGCCCAGCCGGCCGATGCCGTACGCGAGCGCCATGGCCGGCACGGTCAGGTCGAATATCTCCAATATGCTCTCCTTGTTTTTCCGTATCAGCACCATCGACAGGATAAATGCCAGGATGAAGCCGCCGAACACGGACAGGCCCGCGCCGGAAAAGATCATCCCCTTCGGGTCCCGCAGAAACTCGCCCATGTTTTCAAGGATGTGAAAGATCTTCGCCCCGATAATGGCGCTCGGGATGATGACGAGGAGGAGCTTGTACGCCAGCTCCGGGTCCTTGCCGCGTATGGTCAGCTCGCGCTCGGTGAGGAGGAAGGCCAGGTAAAAGGCAAGGCCGAGCATGAGGCCGTAACTGCCAATGTTGATGAATTTATAGCTGAATAATATCGGATACATCGCGTTTCCCCTGGTATTTAACGTACCGTAATGTAACATGGGGGCGAAGATATTTGTCAAGATATTTATAGGGCACCGGGGC
This sequence comes from Spirochaetota bacterium, assembly GCA_029564515.1. Lineage (GTDB taxonomy): Bacteria > Spirochaetota > UBA4802 > UBA4802 > UBA5550 > RBG-16-49-21. The sequence goes on from JAKQPV010000048.1 coordinate 34,008, forward strand.
GTGTGTATCACGGCGGCGGGAAAGATAAATAGCCTTATTTTTTGTTTGTCATATTCCGATAATTTCAATATCGTAGTATATATCATCAGGCTGGTACAGAGGGACGTATGGACAGCAAGGAGCGTGTGGAGCTGATACGGCGCGGCAACGAGCTCTTCAATAACGGGGAGATCAACAAGGCCGCGGCCCTGTTCGTGAAAACCGGTTACCGGGACGGGTTGACCAGGATCGCCGATCATCTGTTCTACGACAAGCGCCAGCCCCTGTACGCGCTGAAATACTACCGGATGGTGAACCGCCAGGACAAGGTGCAGGAAATTTTCGAGCGGATGGCTTTCGCGCTCGGGAAGCTCCTGGGAAAGGAGACCGCGCCGAAACAGAAGATCGAGCTGCCTCCGCTGAAAGTCTCGCCGAAGCTGAAGATCATCGCGGAGGAGATCCTGCGCAGGAACGAGGCCGGCGCGGAGAAATAGGGCGCCGGAAAGCCTGTGCGTATCCGTATCATCGCATTGTCCTCATGGCAATGAAATAAAAAGGGCGGCACGTGCCGCCCTTTTTTTATGTATGCTCATAACCGCGATCATTCATTGATCGGGCGGCCCGTGTCCCTGTCGAGGACCGCCAGGCCTACGAAGCCGTACCCGGCTATGGATGTGATAACGCCGCCCACCACCAGGTAATCGCCTGCCGACGCAAGGTCGAGCACTTCTCCGTCCGGCGAGGGATCGAAGATTGTGTCTGCGCTGCCGTCGCTCTTCAGGATTTTAGCCAGGTAGTTCCGGGCAGTGTCCCCCGTGCCGCCTCCACCCGCATGGGTAAAGTTTCCTCCTATATAAACTGCATCTCTCTTCACGACAAGGTCATTGACGCGGCTGTCCGCGCCGGGGTTCCATGATGTGGCTGCCTGCGGATTGATGGCCGTAGAACCGACATAAGAGCGGGCTTTTACATCCGTGAAATGGCCCAGGCCGGTAAACAGGCCGCCCATGTACAGTGTCTTGCCGTCCGGGATAATACTGTAGACGGTGTTATCCGCGGTTGTTTGCCAGTCTTGGCTTCCTCCTTTGACGGTGAACCGGGCGAGGTAGTCGCAATCTCCCCCGGTGAAATAGCCGCCGGCGTAGATTAATCCGCCGAGCACCGTAATGGCCTGGACGCCCCCGTTAAGGCCCGGGTCAATCCAGCCCGTTTCGAGTTCACCTGTATCAGCGTCAATTGCCGCGATGTAGTTCCGATCCTCCCCGTCCACGGTGGTGAAGTCCCCGCCGATGTAGAGCACGCCCCTGTTAATTGCCATTGCGTTCTTGGATATATAGGTGCCGTCAACCACCGGGTTCCAGTCCAACAGGATGTCGCCGGTATCAGCATCCAGGGCCGCGACCCGCGGCTGCGCGGTTCCGTTCACATTGGTGAAGCTCCCGCCAATGTACAGCGTGTCGCCCGTCGTGGCCATTGACAGGACTGGGTTGTTCGGGGTGCAGTTGAAGTCCGTGAGTAGGCCCGTGCTCGTGTTAAAGGCGGCGACCCGCGTCCGCTCGCGCATGTTCATGTACCCGAAATTGCCGCCGGCATAGATTTCGCTGCCGGAAACGGCAAGGCATTGTGTCGCGTTGTCCGGCGCCGGGTCCCATGCGAGGGCGTCCCCGGTCAGGGTGCTGACCGCGGCCAGTCCGTTGCGGGTCTGCCCGTCAATACTGGTGAATCCGCCGCCGACATAAAGCGAGCCATCGCCATCGCTCAGCTCTATCGAAGTTACGATCGCCGTATCGGGCGCGGGATTCCAGGGGAAGAGAGTAGCGTCACGCGAATCCAGGTACGCGAGGCCGTTGCGGGAACTTCCGCCTATCGAGGTGAAGAGGCCGGCCACGAAAAGGTGGCACGGGGCGGCATATTCCATGTCCAGCACCGCGTTTTGCGCGCCGCCTGTCGGGTACCAGCTTGTTGCGTCCCCGTACGTGGCGCTCTCGGGATCGGCGTCAAGGGCAGCGATGTTCTGCCGTACCTGCCCGCCGATGTTGGTGATGATGCCGCCCACGTACACGGTAGTACCGGCTATCGCCATGGACGATATGGCCGAAATCTGGCCCGGGTCCCAGGAGGTAAGGGCGCCGGTCGACGCGTTGAAGGAGCAGATGCCGATCCGCGTGACCGGCGTCGCCGGGCCCACGCTCGTGAAGCTGCCGCCTACGAAGACGAAGCCGTTGGCCACCCTTACGACGTAGACCGTGTCGTCTGCGTCGCCCACGGACGGGTTCCAGCCGGTGAGCTCGCCGGAAGCGGCGGTGAACGAGGCCAGGTTGTTCCTGGGGGTGGACGCGATGGTCGTGAACTCGCCGCCCACGTAGAGCGTGGCCCCCGACTTCACGATAGTCCTCACCGTGTCGTCCGCGCCGGGGTTCCACGGGTGGAGCGTGCCGTTTTTATTAATGCGGGCGATGCGGTTGCGCGGCGTGTCGTTAATCATGGTGAAATCGCCGCCGATGTACCAACCGCCCTTGCCGTCCGGCTCGGCCGCGTATACCGTGTCGTTAATAACCGGCACCTTTTTTAAGCCGGCAATAAGCCCGGTGGTGTTGTTCAGCACCGCGCCGTTTCCGGTGACGGCGAACACATGCGTGAACTCCCCGCTGGCGTACATGGTCGAGCCGTTGAAGACCACCTTGCTCACCAGGCCGTCAACGCTCCAGTTGCCCCAGTACTTGATGGAAGGTTCGCATCCGCCGGCCGTGATAAGAACGGCAAGGAGAATCAATGTGTTTCGATATAATTTCTTCATACGCGCACCCCTTTTTTTGGAATATTGCAGTGTATCATGGCTATAATTCAGTGTCAATAAGGAAAAAATCCCTGCCGGGTGGGCCCAAAATTATACTTGCTAATTGGCTCCCGCCCTGCTGAATAGTGATACCTTTGATCGAGAAAAACAACCAGGGAGCAATCCATGAAAAAAGCCATGATGGTGCCGGCGCTCGTATTCATCGCGCTTCTTGCTTCGCCCGGTGACGCGGCCATCCGCGATGCCGGCGTATATTTAAAGAAGAACGTGGTGGCGAAAAAGCTGAAAAACGGGATCACCGTGATTTTATTGAACCGCGGCTTCGCCCCGGTGTGCGCTTTCGAGATCGCGTTCCGCGTCGGTTCCGTGGACGAGAATTACCGGACCGCCGGCGCCGCCCATTTGCTGGAACACATGCTCTTCAAGGGGACGGACACCATCGGAACGACCGATTACGCGAAGGAGCGCGTCATCCAGTCGCGGATCGAGGCGGTGGGCGAGACGATCGACCGGTTGAAGCTGGAATCGCCGAAAAACGCCCGGCTCCCGGAGCTCGAGAAGGAGCTCGCCCGCCTGCAGGAGGCGCAGTCGAAGTTCCTCACCGCTGAACCGTACGACCGTATCTATTCGGAGATCGGCGGCGTGGGGCTGAACGCCTCGACCTCCAGGGACAAGACCGGCTACTACATCGAGCTGCCGGCGTCACAGATGGAGACCTGGGCGAAGATGGAGTCCGAGCGGCTGATGAACCTGGTGCTTCGCGAGTACTACCTGGAGCGAAGCAATGTTCTTCAGGAACGGCTCATGCACTATGACTCGCTCGGCACCGGGCTCATCTACGAGCGCTTCATGGCCGAGGCCTTCATCGCCCACCCGTATCGCCATCCCATCATCGGGTGGCGCTCCACCATACCGTTCCTCTCCATCGAGGACGTCAGGGCCTTTTACCGCGAGCGCTACATCCCGTCGCGGATGACGATCACGATCGTCGGCATGCAGGACACGGCGAAGACGCTCGCCCTGGTCGAGAAATATTTCGGCCGGATAGAGCAGCGGCCGGAGCCGCCGCCCGTTACCGCCATGGAGCCGCCCCAGATGGGGGAGCGGCGGTTCATCCTGGATTTTGAATCGAACCCGTACCTCGTCATCGGCTGGCACAAGCCGGCGTTCCCCGCGTACGACGACCTCGTGTGCGAGGTCATCAGCGAGCTTCTCACCGGCGGCATGTCCGCGCGGCTGAACCGCGCCCTTGTCGTCGAGAAGAAGATCGCGTCGTCGATCAGCGCATGGAACGGCGCGCCCGGGGCGCGCTACGACAACGTCTTCGCGCTCTTTGCGACGCCCCGGCCGCCCCATACCGCGGAAGAGCTGGAGCGCGCCATATACGCCGAGATGGACCGGCTCTTCGCGGACGTGAGCGAGGCCGAGCTCGTAAAGGTGATCAATTCGATCGAGTCGGAAACAGTCTTCGACCTGGAGACGAACAAGGGGCTGGCGCGAACGCTGAGCTATTACCAGACGCTCTACGGCGACTGGACCTACGCAGCGCAGTACCCGGAAATGACGAGGAGGATAACCGTGCAGGACATTAAAAAGGCGGGTGCGCGCTATTTTATCCCGGGCAACAGGACCGTGGGCGTTTTGCGCGACAGCCGCGCGGCGGGAGGCGCTCGATGAAACGATACGCGCTGCTGGTTCTCATGTTAATCGCCGCTTCCGCGCTGCAGGGTTCCGCCGGCGCGGACCTGAAGCTCCCGCCGGTGCGGACCGCGGCGCTGACCAACGGGATCAAGCTCTTCTACGTGCAGGACGAGCTTCCCCAGGTAACGGTCGTGTTATCCGCCGGCTACGGGAGGATGTACGAAGACAGGGAGAGCGCGGGCATGGCCGAGCTCATGGCGCAGGCCGTGTCCCTGGGCGGCTCGAAGCGCTTCCCCGGGACCGTGCTCCACGAAAAGGTCGACGCCATGGGCGGCCGCTTCTCCATTGAGGCGGGCTGGGAGCACGTCCTTATCTCCATAAAGGTGCTGGACCGCTTCCGGGACGAGGCGCTCGACATCGTTGCGGACCTTGCCGCGAACCCGAACATGGAGGAACAGTACCTGGACAACGCGAAGGCGCTGGTTGCGGACTCCATTCGGAGAAAATACGACGACCCGGCGGAGATCGCCTTTGAGCGGGCCCGCGCCATCATTTTCGGCGGCGAGGGCTACGGCTCAACCCCGACCGAGGCGGGCGTGCGCTCATATTCCCTTGAGCGGGTGCGGGAGACGTGGCGGAAGCATTTCGCGGGCCGCAACATCATGATCGGCATGTACGCGCCGCTCGGGTTCCCGGAGGCCGAGCGGCTTTGCCGCGAGCGCTTTGCCCCGCTGCCGGCGGGCGCCGCCGCGATGTACCCGGCCGACCGGAAGAAGGCCCTGGACGCGGTGGCCTCATCCCGGAATAAAATCTTCTTTTACCCCAAGGACATACCGCAGTCCACGGTGGTCGTGGGCACGATCGCGCCAGATATCAAGTATGCCGGGGCCTATTCGCTCGAGGTCATGAACTATATACTGGGCGGCGGCTCGTTCAGCTCGCGCCTGATGCAGGAGATACGGGTGAAGCGCGGGCTGGCGTACGCGGTCCAGTCGATCATGCGGTTCCGCTACCGCTCCGGGGTGTTCCTCGCGTTCGCCCAGACAGAGAATAAAAGCGCGGGCGAGGTGCTTTCTCTCCTGACCGGCAATATCGGCCGGATGACCGCCGAGCCCGTTCCCGCCGCTGAGATCGTGTGGGCGCAGAGGGCCATCAATAACAGCTTCGTGTTCCAGTTCGACACGCCGCTGAATATCCTGTCGAATTACATGGAGATCGCGTACAACGAACTCCCGGCCGATTATTATATCTCGTACCTCGACCGCATTAACGCCGTGGACGCCGGAGAGATCATGCGTGAAAGCCGCGACCTGTTCTCGCCCGGGCTGATTACGGTCGTCGTCGGGAACGAATCGGTCGTGCCGGAGCTCAGGAAGCGGGGCGAGGTCGTGGTGTTGAAATGATGCCATAAGAGGAGAACCCCCGCAGGAGCGCAGGCGTTTGCGTACCTGTCGGGTTACGCCGGATTTTTTCCATGAATGAATTATCATCGTATTCCACGCTTGTTGAAGCGATCTCCTCCCGGAGCGAGCGCGACCCGGGGGGCAGGGCAATTGTATTCCTGTCGGAAGACGGCAGCGCCCATTCCATAACAAACCTTCAGTTGAATGAGGATATGAAGCGCTGCGCCCTCCGTTTGAAAGGCGAGGGGATCGGTCCCGGCGACATCGTCCTCCTCGCCCTTGATCATGACTACGGGCTGATACGGCATTTCTGGGGCGCACTCTGCTGCGGCGCCGTTCCGTCAGTCATGACCTACTGGCGCCCCGGCTCCGACCCGGATGCGTATGCCAGGAAGGTCGGGCGACTGGCCGCGGCGGTGGATGCGCGTGCGGTGGTTGCATTGCCTGACCTGTGCCCGGCCTTCACTGCCGCCCTGGCGAACACCGGCTGCCAGGTGATTGAGGGCCGGGAGCCGGACGCGGACCGGGCTGTCATGCCCGGGCCGCTTCCCGTGGTCGGGCCCGGGCAGATCGCGCTGATGCAGTTCACCAGCGGTACTACCAGCGCGCCGAAAGCTGTCCGGTTCTCCCACCGTGTAATTCTTGATCATATCGCAGCCAGCGCGGAGGCTTACCGGATGACGCGGGACTGGGTCTACGTTTCCTGGCTCCCCCTTTACCACGACATGGGCATGGTCGGGCATATCCGCTCGTTGCTCTATGGGGACCTGCTGGTGTCAATGTCGCCGCAAACCTGGCTGCACAGGCCGGAGATGCTGTTGCAGGCGGTGCACAGGTATGGCGGCACGCTGACCAACATGCCGAACTTCAGCTTTGATTATTGCACGCGGCGCATCCGCGACGAGGACCTGGCAGGGGTCGATTTGAGCAGCTGGCGGGTTATAACCAACGGCGCGGAGCCTGTCCTGCCGGAAAGCATGCGGAGGTTCAGCGAGAGGTTCATGGCGTATGGTCTGCGGGAGAATATTTTCGCTATAGGATACGGGATGGCTGAAAACGTGTGCGGGATATCCATGACCCGCCCGGGAGAGGCACTGGTCGTGGACTGGGTGTCGGCGGAGGGACTGCACCTGCAGGGACGCGCAGTCCCGGTTGAGCCGGGCTCGCCCGGGGCCCGGGTGGTTGCCGGCTGCGGCTATCCTTTCACCGGAATTGACCTGGCGGTCATGGACGACCGGGGCGAGCGCCTGTCCGAGAGGGAGGTGGGGGAGATTGTTATCCGGTCCAACACCCTGTTCACGGATTACTACCGCGCCCAGGATGCAGCGGGAGGCTCTTTCATGAACGGTTGGTACCGCACCGGCGATGTGGGTTATATCGCCGGCGGACAGCTGTACGTGTGCGACCGCAAGAAGGACCTGATCATTTCAGGCGGGAGAAACGTCCACCCCCAGTCGATCGAAAGCATCGCGGGAGCGGTATTCGGGGAGTCTGCGGCGCGGTGCGCCGCGTTCGGGATAAGCGACCCGGTCATCGGGACGGAGATCCCGGTCCTGGTAATCGAGCGGCGGCGGGACACGGATGCCGCCACGGAGGAGCGGATGATACGCCGTCTGCGGCAGGCCGTTTCCGACGAGCTGGAGCTTGTACTGGCTGATGTGCGGATGGTGCCGCGGGGCTGGCTGGTAAAGACCACAAGCGGGAAGCTCGCCCGCGCGGCCAGCAGGAAGAAATATATCGATGAAGGTTATAACCGCAGGCCGGGAGAGCCGGCATTTGTACCGGAGGAGTTGAGCCCGGACCGATTGCATCAGGAAGTGATCCGCCTGTTTGAAACGGTCATCGGTACCGGCAGGGTCGGGCCTGATGATGACTTCATCAGACTGGGCGGCGATTCCCTTTCCGCCCTCCGCCTGTTCCTCGAGATCGAGCGGCTCTTCGGGCGGAAAATCTCGAACACGGAATTTTTTCAAAGGCCGACGGTCCGGCACCTGGTTGAAATACTGTCCCGCGGACAGGATGGCGATGCGGCAGGGGAACCGGAGGAGGACGATATGCGCGGCGGCGCCGGGATGGGACCGGGCGCCTGTCGCGTGCCGACGACGCCGGTGCCGGTTCGTGACGATGCCATTAGGGAAACAAGCCTGTCGGACCTGAAATCGCCCGGCTTCACCTATGAATTCAGGCTCGCTTTTTTAACCTGGCTGTACGGGAAACGATGGGCGCAGAAAATGTTCAAACAGGACGTTGCCCGCCTGACGCGTGATTTTTACGCCCTGCTTGAGAACCCGTCGCAAAGTGAAAGCGAAGCCGTCCAGTGCGCAATGATTATCAGGAGCCCCGGGAGCATCCAGAGGCAGCTGCTGAACCATCTCCTCATGAATAAACCGTCATGCTGGCGCCTGAAGGTTGACATGGCCCGGCTGGAAAGCGCCTACCGGAAGGGGAAGGGCGTGATCATTGCGGGCAGGCACGCGGGTATTGCGTTTCTGGTGCGTGAGCTTGCGCTCGAGCGCGTGAAACCCGGCGCGTATTATTTCATTAAGATGGCGGCGGGATTCCTGCATCGGGAAGCGGGGTCGTTGCCGCCGCGCGAGCTCGGGCGTTTGAGGCTGTCCATTTTCCTGGACCAGTTGCTGACCGGCAAGCGCGTCCTTTCCGGCGGGGGCGTCGTTTTTATCCTGCCGGACGCCCGCGACGGGTTAAGCCGCGGTATTACATTTCCCTTTCACGGACGGCAGCGCAATTTCAAAACCGGGTTCGCGGAGCTGGCGCTCGAAACGGGAGCGCCCGTCGTGCCCGTGTCCGCGGCGATAGATGTTCGCGAGAGGGAGGTGACGCTCGCTTTCCTGGACCCGCTTGACGCCGGACCGGAGGACAGGCCTCGTGCGGAGCGGATCGGGAAGCTCGTCGGACAGTACGCGGAATATCTCAGGAAGGAGTGGAACCGGTATCCCGGGACCGTGTTCATAAAGCATATGAAAGCGCATCTTAACACGGCCCCGCGGATTGATAGGGGGAAGTAGCCATGGAACATGGAACGGTAATAGAAAAAACGGGCGGCACCATTTTGGTCGAGGTTGAGGCCTGTCCTTCGTGCGAGGGGTGTGCGGCCGGATCCTCATGCGCCCTCGCGGGCAGCACGACCATGCGCAGGATCAGGATGGAGAACACGCATGACGCGCGCGTCGGCGACACGGTCAGCTTCGTTATTACGGGGAAATCCGTTGTCGCCGGCTCCCTGCTTTTTTACCTGCTGCCCGTGGCCATGCTTGTCGCCGGCGTGCTTGCCGGGGACGCGGTCCGGTCCGGGACCGGGCTCGACCGTGACGTCTCTTCGATCCTGGGAGGGGCCGCAGGTTTGATTATGTCGTTTCCGGTCATCGCCCTTATCTCGAGAGCCATAAACAGGAGGAAGGGGTTTTCGCCGCGCCTCGTGGAAGTTACGGGCCGCGGGCGCGAATTAATTTAATCCGGCAGGAGGATGTTCCGACATTAATCATGTGCTCCGCCGGCGGCGCCGGAGGCGCTGCAGCGGCAAACGCGTCAAACACGCATCAATACCGGCAGAAATGGGATAATTTGCATGACGGGCCATTTTTTCACTGATGGCGGGGCGGCCCGGAAACAATGTCCCGGACGTTTCCGGTATTAAAAATAGTTCACGGAGGAACGACATGTCAAAAAAAGTAATTGATTTAATGACTTACCGGATTGAAAAGACCCTTAAAGACAATGGCTTCGAAGTCAAGAAAGACGACAACAGAAACGTCAAGATTCTGATCAAATTAAACAACAATGAATAAGCTTCCACGCGCGCTCCCCGGTCCGGCGGAGAAGCGTGGACCGAGAGGAGACGTGCAATGGCTAACGATTTTGAAATAAAGCGCCAGGCCATCAGGGATGAGCTGGAGAAGCTGAACTATGAGTTCAAGGTGGAGATCCCGAAGCGGATCGCGGAGGCGCGCACCTACGGCGACCTGAAGGAAAACGCGGAATATCATGCTGCACGGGAGCGCCAGGGCTTTGTCCAGGCCCGGATCTCGCAGCTCAACGGGCAGCTTGGCCAGCTGAACAATCTGAATATTGGCGAGATCGCCGATGAGTGCATTGGATTCGGCGCGGCCGTTACCGTAATAGACCTGGATTCCGACGACAGGATCGAGTTCGTGTTCGTGTCGCCCAACGAGGTCGATCCATCGGCCGGGAAGATTTCCCTCTCTTCACCGATAGGAAACGCGCTTCAGAACAAAAAGGCGGGGGAAACGGCAGAGGCGGTCATCCCTGCCGGCAAGAGACGGTATTATATAGAGAAGATCGTTACCATACACGGGAACACATTTGAGAAGAAGTACAGTGGATAGTTAACAGTTAAAAGTGAATAGTGAATAGTGAATAGTGAATAGTTAAGGAATAAAACCGCTCCGAAGGAGCGGTTTTGTATTTTAATTGCTATAACATTCTCATGATACATACATAAAAAAATCCGCTCTGAGAGCGGATTTTTTACAATAATTATTCACTATACATTATTAACTATTCACTGCCTTAACTGTGGAGACGAGGGGAATCGAACCCCTGACCTCTTGAATGCCATTCAAGCGCTCTCCCAACTGAGCTACGCCCCCGGTTCGGAAATTTTCAGATATTTGAAGGGTCGTTTTTTGTCAATATTATTTTTAAAACCAGATAAATAATGTTGCCGGTGCCGCGGGGCTTCCGGGATCTTAAAAATTACACTCCTGCGACAAACCGCGAGTATACTTTACGTGCCGATAATCCGATAATATAATGAGGTTTTCCGTGCCGGTTCCGGCCGGGTGCCGGAAAATACAATCTTGACAGAAATGGCGTTCCGTACTATCATTTGCATAACGCCACCTGAAGGTATGATGGTTCGATGATATTCACCTATGTAATCGTCTTCCTGTTCGTTATCATGCTTGCGATGATCGTTGTCTATACGCTCCAGACCTTCGTTCTCCCCAGACGGATCGATGAGATCGCCCAGATGATCGAAGCGGGCCAGATCAAGCAGGCAATCAAGAAGCTGACCGACATACTTGAAAAGGATGACCGGAACAGCTATGCGCACTTTCTCCTCGCCGATGCCTATGCGCGGGACAACAACATCAAGTTCGCCATCGTGGAATACCGGCAGGTCCTGAAATACGGCAAGTACAGCGAGAAGGTCGTTGAGGTGGATGTCCGTTCACGACTCGCAAAGCTCTACCAGGAGCAGGGCTCCTTCGACGATGCCAAGAATGAGTACCTGATCCTGACCAAGCTGGAGCCCGACAATTTCCAGAACTTCTTTGAGCTTGGCTCCATCTATTTCAGGACGAACACGCTTGACCGCGCGCTCACATTTTTAAAGAAGAGCGCTGCCCTCAACCCGCGCCACGAGCAGTCGCATTACTACCTCGGGCAGATATACTACCAGACCAATCTCTACCCGGACGCGAAGCAGTGCTTCATCGAGTCGATCAAGATCGACCCGCTCAATTACCGGTCCCACTACTTCCTGGGCCTGGTGCTCCGCCAGATGCAGGACTACGAGTGGGCGATCAAGGAGTTCGACATCGCGCAGAAGAGCGAGGACCTCAAGGTGAAGTGCTTCCTCGCCAAGGGGTCGTGCCACATGCAGAAGGGGATGCTCCCCAAGGCCATGATGGAGTTCGAGCGCGGCCTGAAGTTCGCCCGCAAGGGGAGCGACACCGAGCTGGGCCTCCGCTACTACCTGGCGGAGTGTCACGAGAAGACCCGGGACCTCCACTCTGCCATCCACCAGTGGGAAAAGATCATCGAGGTGAAGCCCAATTTCCGCGACGTCCAGGCCAAGCTCAAGAACTATGCCGAGTTCCGGCAGGACGACCGGATGAAGGACTTCCTGATTTCGGGCCTGTCACAGTTCGAACACACCTGCCGCAAGATCGTGGAAGCGATGAACTTCAACATCACCGACATCAACATCATCAGCGACACGGAGATCGAGATCATCGGGACCGAGAGCGAGGGAAAGTGGCGCAACACCCGCCAGACGAACCGGCTGATCCGCATCTTCCGCGACACGGAAACCATACAGGATAAAACGCTCCGGAATCTCCACGAGAGCATGAAGGCTAAAAACGTGACGCGGATCATCGTCATAAGCACGGGCGACTTCTCGCAGAGCGCGATCGATTTTGCAAACACCCGGCCCATTGAGTTGTACGGCAAGAACGAGCTGGTCGGCATGCTGAGAAAGTTCTGAGCGACCCCGCACCATGGACGTCATCGGCACCATCCTTCCGCGCATCCCGCTTTTCAGGCACTGCCTGGAGGATGAGCTGCGCCGGCTCCGCGCGATCGGGAAACTGGCCGAAGTGAAGAAGGGCCACCGGTTCGACCTGAAGAAGATCAATTCCCTCAATGTCGTCGTCAACGGGATCTTCGAGATAGAGTCGACCGGCAACACGGACGTCGTGTACCTGGCGCCGGGCTCGTTTTTCGGCACGATCCCCTTCACCGAGAACCGCCAGGCGGGAAGGATCCGCGCCCTGGTGGACTCCTCGATCCTGATGTTCGCCGCGGAGGACATGTTCCGATTTTTGCTCATGTCATACCGGTGCCTCCGGGGCTACCTGAAGATCATCGACAGGATGGGCTTTGACGTTTCCGACGTGGGGAAAGAGTATTTTGGCGGTACTACCAGGATCATAACCGCGTACAGCAGCCTGCCCGGAGCGGGCAAATCGCTCCTTGCTTCCCTGATGGGCGTCTCGCTGAAGGGCGCGGGAAAAACGGTCATCCTCGACCTGTCATACGCGGGGAACAGCGTGTTCAATTTTTTCGAGAAGAAAATCACCGCCCCCCTGTCGCACCGGGCGGAAGACGGCCCTTCCTTCGAGGAGATCATCCGCGGGCGGATCGAGCCGGTGGATGAGGGCCTTGACCTTGTCAACGTCGCGTTCGGCTCTAAGGTAAAGGTCAATCCCGATATCCTGTCGCCGCTCCTGTTCATGCTGTCGAAGGAATACCGTTTCATCGTGATCGACTGCGGCGACGATGACCCGGGCCTCAGGGACCGCGTCATTGGCCTGTCCGACCGTGTCTTCACGCTCGTGAAGAACAGGAAGGACATACGCTCACTGCACGAGGTGTTCGACAGATCGGCCCGTGAGGGCCAGCGCGTCTATTACGTACTGAATGAATACCACGCCGGCGACATCAGGGATTTTCCCGGCGGACTGACGCTCCCGAAATTCGACCCGCCGTCATCCGGCGAGTACGAGCGTCTGCGGCGCTGTGCCGGCGGGGACGCTCTCGCGCCTCTGGTCTCGCTCGTGACGAAGAAGAACCGGGCACTGGTTCTTGAAACGGGCCTGCTCAACGCGCTCTATTTCAGCGGCCTGTTCGGAGCGATGCAGGGCTCCGGAACGACCTTTGACCTCCTGTACGCATCTTCCTACGCCTATATCGTCGCCGCGCTCTCCCTGGTGAGCGGAAGCGGCGGCGAGTTCAGGAAGCGGATGGACCACTTTTTCTCCGAGGACCGGATGAGCAGGCTGCTGGACGTCACCTTCCCGACGGACCACGTGTTCAAGAACGACAGCGTTGTGAAGCTTGCGGGCGAAATGTGCGGCAGTGCGCGGATCGAGACCTTCCGCGAGCTTCCGGTGGCCATGCTGGGCCAGGGCGGAACGTCCGGCCGGCGCATATTCAGCACCGGTTATCTCCGCGATATGCTTGCCGCCGCGTTCTGCCTCTACCCCGTGTTCGAGGAGGTCCCGATACTGGAAGAGCGCTACAACGCGGGCTATCCGGGTTTCAGCGTGCGCGTGGAGGACCTGTTCCGCATTGATGTCGACGAGACAATTTATATTTCGGTCCGGAACGCAATGAAGCCCGCCTACCGCGACGGCAAGCTGATGAGCTTCTACACCCGCTACCTCGATTTTATCGGGGAGCAGGCCACGGACAGCGCGCCGGGCGATTGTGCGGACGAAACAATTGTGCTTGAAGTCTCTGAAAAAGACGTGCGTCCCGGATGGATCATTGAACACTCGCGGGAAATCTCGGACAAACTCGTGAAAAAAATCTCCCGGAAGTCATAATTTTACCGCACGCGCCAAATTCTTATTGATTAATTAACGGATTTGATAAGTTGTATCCAGACCGGTCGGCGGTGCCGCATATGGACCTGCGCCATGGTTGATCGGCTGCAGGGTATTGTAAAAACCTTCAATGACCAGGGGTTGGGCGAATGAGATCAAGAAAGACGAACCTGTTGCAGGGCGTGGTGCTCCTGACCGGCGTGCTCTTTATCGTCATGGGGCTTTTTTTCTATATCTCTCCGTTCCGCGTATTCAAGATGCTGTCACCGGGCGCCGAGGCCCGCAGTGCGGCCGTGGTCCAGAACCCGGGTGAGACGGTATCGGGGACGCTTGATGAAGGCGAGGAGCTCACCCAGGACAACTGGCTCAAGCAGATCATCAACGACGACATCATCTCGCCGCTCTATTACGTGTTTCGCGCCCTGGCGGTTTTGCTGATCGTAAGCGGTGTGGCCATGATCATGCCCCTGTTCGACCCGCTTCGTTACCGGGGGCTTGTGTATTATAACGGGCTGATTTTTCCCTTCTTTTTTTCGATTTCGATGTTCATTTTCATGCGCATACAGAAATCGATAAATACCGGGATTGCGGCGGATACCGGCAAGGAGGCCATCGCATCAATGGAAGCGCATCCTGCCATGGTCGTGCTGGCCTCCGTTTTTCTCGTGATAGCGGTCCTGAACGCGGCAAGCCTGATCATCACGAGGGACCAGGCCAGGGCAGGAAGGGAATAATCACCAGCTGCTGCGCCCGATAAATATTGCAGCTCATTTAAATTTTTTAATTGATTAATATTTCACGAATATATAAAGTTGTTGAAAAGCTTTACAGCGGCTGATTCCTGAGATTTAATTGATAACGGAGTGACTGGAGAAACCTATGAATCTGAATATTAAAAGGGTCAATAACGTCGTAGTTGTTTACCTTTCCGGACGGCTGGACGTGCATCTTTCCGCCGAGATAGAAAAAGAAATCAACAAGATCATTCAGAATGAGCCCAACACGCATCTCCTCATGAACCTGAACGACGTGGAGTACATGAGCAGCTCGGGTCTGAGGATTTTCGTTTCCACCATGAGGATCCTGAAAGAGCAGAAGAGGCTCCTGAAGCTCTGCAACATGAACAACGCCGTCAAGAAGATCTTTGAAGTCGTTGAGTTGATGGATATGTTCGATATATACGAGTCCGAGGATGAAGCGCTGAAATCTTTCAAGTGATCATCGCGTGATCCAGTGGTCGCCATTGAGCATATTTCGCAATATAAAAAAAGCTGAAAAGAATTCTGTTGATTTCGCCGGCGCCTGCAAAGTAACAATAGATAAAGAAAAGTACCGCTTCTCCGAAGGCCTGTACCGCGCCGGTATCAATAACTATTCCCTCTTCCAGAAATTCTCCGGATTCAGGTGGCCTGCCTGGATAAACGCCGTGACGGACACGCGGCGCGGCGCTGCATCGTTCGTGCCCCTCGTGCTTGTAAACGCCGCCGCGCGTGACAACCTCTATTTCACGAACCTGCTCTCGGATGAAGGACTCTCCGTAGACCCGGCCGGCATGCTGTCGCCGTCGTATGCGCACTGGTCGATCGAAGTGTGGTTCGTCGCCGGTAACACGGTGCACCGCCCCGCGGACGACTGGGGCAGGGTCCGGATCGACCGGGACGTGAAAAATTCCGTTATAACCACGGTGTGGGACAGCCCCCTGTTAAAGCTCCAGCAGACCGTATTCGGCGCACGGAGCGAGGTTGACGAGGCCGTCGTGGAGGTTGAGTGCGTCCTCAAGGAGCGGAAAAACTCATCCCTGTTGGTGGCGGTGCGGCCCTATAACCAGTTGCACCTGGGTGGCCTCGATTCCGTCGAGTTCCACGCGGACTCGCTCGCCCTGACCGTAAACGGGAAGAAAACGGTCTGCATGGGCGCGCGGCCCGACTACGTGATCTCGGGCGGCGGCGACCGCTGCCGTGATATCGACCCGCGCGATGACGGCAAGCAGTTCAAGAGCGCGTCGAAGCACGGCATGGCCGCCCTCGGCCTCGGCTATTCGCTGAAGAAGGGCGAGAACAGGGTGCGGTTCCGTATCGCGCTCGATCCGCGCGGCGGCATGGCCGGGGGCAAGTTTGATTACAATGCGGTCCGGGAGGACTATACGTCCTTTTCGGGCATGAGGATAAAGAACGGCGCCAACGCCGCGTTTCCCGACAAGCTGCTGCAGAACTGGTTCTACGGATCAAAGGTTTCCCTCCTCAACTTTTCGCTGAAGAAACTCCGCCGCGAGGACGGGACACTCGATTACCGTGCGGCGTGGCAGATCGTGCTCGGGGCCGTCCGCATGGGGTACTTCCCCGAGTCGCTCAGCTATATTGATCATCTTATCAAGCATTTCGCCTGCGACGAGAAGCGCATCGGTTTCGACGATGCGATCAATATCTGCTTCGTGATTGAGTCCGCGGCGGACCATTTCATCCACGTCCGGGACAACGCGTTTCTCCAGGGCCGCTTCGACTTCATTCGGGCCAAGGCGCGCCTCCTGTACGATTACGCGCGGAAGCTAAAAAAGCCGGGCCTCCTCAACCGCAATTCGCTGCCCGACTACTACATTGCCGAAGACCACCCGCACGACCTGATACTCATCGCGCACGCGCTCGGCCAGTACTCCTACCTGGCACGCTGCCTGGGCATATTCGGCGACGAGCTGAAATTCAAGAAGGAGTCGGACCGCATCGCCGCCGGCGTTGTCAGGGCGGTGTTCGATCCTGACAGCGAGCGGCCAGAAAACGATTTCATCGTCGGCAGCGTGTCGGCCGGGTTCCCCTTCCGGCACGAGTCGTATACTGCCGTGCTGCTCGGCGGGCTGCTCGGCCGCGTGCGGGCGCGTTTCGGCGACATGCCGCTCTTCGTGAAATCGATCGGATGGGACCTGTTCTCGACCCTTGTCGCCGCGAACGCCATGATCATGCTGAAAGACCAGGCGGGCTACGACGTGGTCGAGGGCCTCCTGAAAATGAGGAGCAGGACCTTCTCCCTGCCGGAATATGTCAACCCTTCGACAGGGAGGGCCAACTGGGGGGACGGCTCTTCGATCGCGGTCAGCGCGATGGTCTTCGCGACCCTGCGCAACCTTCTCTTCGTGGACAACCCTGAGCGGCTCGAACTCTTCCCCCTGCCGCGGGAAAGCTGGTTCGCCCCGGGAAACGAGATCAGGATCGAGGACGCGCCGTCGCGGTTCGGGCTCATCTCCCTGCGCATGTCCTCCACCGTCAACGAGATACAGCTCCATTTCGAGAAGCTCCCGAAATTCGTGCCGCCGGACATCATGATAAACCTTCCCTATAAGACAAAAATCAAGCAGGAAGACGATTTTATCCTCAAACGCGAGGAGGATACCTCGTTTATCATTAATGGGTGGCCCTCCATCGTCCGATTCTTAAGGGTATAGGGACCGGGGCCCGGGCGGCCCCGGCACCGAAACACAGGGTGATGACATGCTGGTACCGTCCCTTATAATTCTGGTCATACTGCTGGGCCTCGTGCTTGTGTACGTCTATGTTCTTGCCCCCCGCCTGAACCCGCTCAACCGCGCGGACAGCTTCTTGAAGCAGGACATGGTCGATGAGGCGATACTCGAGTACAAAAAGGTCCTGGACAACAACCCGAACGATTTCGCCGTCCACTGGAAGCTGGCCAACGTCCTGTTCGACCGGGACGAGGTCGACGAGGCCGTCCTGCACCTGGAGGATATCCTCAGGATCGACAAGTTCAACTACGAGGTCGAGAAGGTGAAGGTCCAGCGGAAGCTCGCCGAGGTCTATCTCCGCCGCGACGAGACATTGAAGGCTTTCCAGAACTATTTCGACATACTGAGGGCGTACCCGGGCGATGCCGAGTCGCTCTACCACGCGGCGTTCATCCTGCTCGGGAACGAGTACTTCGAGCAGGCGCTCCGCTACTTCGACCGGCTCATCAAGATGGGCGAGAAGGACATGGAGGTGCTGTTCGGCGCCGGCATCGCGAGCTACCAGGCCATGAAGCTCAACGAGCCGGTGGAGTACTTCCGGGACGCCCTGGCGCTCGAGACGCGGTCGGACATCACGAACCTCGCGATGGCGTTCGCGCTCCAGCGGAAGCGCGACTTCAAGGCCGCCCTGAATTACGCGCGTCTTATCATCGACGGGACGGAGGACGCGACGGCCCGGTTCGTGGCGACCAGGCTCTACGGCATACTCTGCGTCCAGGCGAAGAAGCCGGCCGAGGGCGTGAAGATGCTGGAAACGGTCCTGGAATACGCGCGTAAAAACGACATGCCCGACGAGACGTCGATGATTCTCTACGACCTGGGCTTTGCCTGCCTCCACGCCGAGATGACCGACCAGGCGTACGACTACTGGAACCAGCTCTACCAGGCCGACAGGAATTTCCGGAACATCCAGTTCCTGGTGACGCAGCTCCGCAAGGAGATGGACACCGCGGCCAAAACAGGCAACCGCACCGACGGGACGGTGACCGAGCACGAGCAGGAATGGCTCGACGGCGCATTCGCGCCCGATTTTCTATGGAGCATCTGCGGCCTCAAGAGCGCGAAGGCCGTTGACCTGGACCCGATCCTTGCCTCGGCACGGGCGGACGCGGTCCGTGACGATGACCGGGGGATGAAGACGGGGAGGTCGTCCATCGCGGACGACAAGATCAACGCCTTCCTTGATCTGGACATGGAGAACTTCCGGATCATCGCCGGCCGCGTGGTCGGCAAGCTCGGCCTGCGCGTGGACGAGATTCTGCCCTCGTACCGTGAGGCGGACGGCGTCGACTTCCTGGCCGTCGATCCGGCGACCAGGGACAAAACGCTGGTCTGGGTCAGGAGGTGGAGGGACCTTCGCGTCAGCGAAATCCCGCTCCGGAACTTTGCCCAGGCGGTGAACGACGCCAAGGCGAAGCAGGGCCTGTTCATCACGACGAGCGAACTCTCCTCCGTCGGCGAAGACGCGGTAAAACGGCTCTCAAAGGTGCGGGTGGTGGCTCCCGAGGAGCTCGGGAACACACTCGCGGGCCTGATATAGCGGCGGGCGGCAGATGACCTCTCCGGCCGACACGGGCGGCATGAAGCGCGTCCCCCTCACCTCCATCGACGGGGACGACCGCTACTTTAAAATCAGCAGGAACATCATTCGCGACGAGCTGAGAAGCTCGATACGGGAGTTCGGCGTCCTTGACCCGCCGGTGGTGACGCCGCGCGGCCGGTCGTACCGCGCGGTCTTCGGGTTCAACAGGCTCGATGTACTCCGCGAGCTGGGCGCGGAGGCCGCCGACTGCCTGGTCGCGCCCGATTTCGGCGCCGGGTTTTTCGCCCGGGGCGCGCTGCTGAAATGCCAGCGGAATGAAGCGGGCCCGATCGGCAGGCTCAGGGCCCTCGCGATACTGCGCGACCTCGGCGTCGACGATGCGCACCTGGAGCTGATCGCGTCAAAGGGCCTGCACGTGTCCGCGGACTTCGTCCGCGACGGCGCACTCCTCGCCGCGGCTCTGGATATGCCTGCCGTGCTGCGGGACTACTGCGACGTACGCGACATCCACCTGCGCATTGTCAGGGACCTGGCGCGGATGCATCCTTCCGACAGGGCGCTGCTCTCGTCGTGGGTGGAGTTTGCGCCCCTGAGGGTGAACATATTCAGGTTCATCGTCGAGATGCTGGCGGACATCCGTGATCGCGACGGCGGTCTTGATGCCGTGGCGGGAATAAGCCCGGGTGAGGACCGGGACCGGAAAACATGGGAGGAGGAGTTGTACGGTCGCGTCCGCGCGGCCCGCTATCCGGAGTTTTCCTCTCTCAGCCAGGAGGCTGACGGCATAGTAAGTTATTTTGCTTCACGGGGGCTTGAACTGACCTATCCGCCCTATTTCGAGGGGGACAGGGTGGAGCTGACGCTGCGGCTGGGAAGGCGCGATGACCCGGAATCGGTCGGCGGTCTTCTGTCGGGTGTCGACTGGTCGCGGCTCCGGCCTTTGCTTGACCTGCTTTGATCACTTCTCGATTTTTTTCTGTATGTCCTCAAACTTGTTTTTCAGCATGGCGCCCAGGGTGTTGGAAGCGGAGGCGCCTTCCTTCTTCACGAAGGTCTCGTAGTCCTTCCGCTCTTCCATCTGGACCGCCTCCTTCTCGCTGAGGACGAGCTTGCGGCTGCTCTGCTCGATCCTGAGCACGGCGGCCTTTATGGAGTCGCCCTCGGCGTATTTCTTCAGCATGTCCGCATCCATTTTGTTCCTGAGCTCTCCCCGGGGAATAAAGCCGAGCATGCCGTTCTCGAGGCGAACGCTCAGTCCCACCGGCTTCACTTCTTCCACGATGACGGTCTGCACGGAGTTCTCGATGCCGGAGCCTTTCTCCTGCCAGGGATCGGGGCCGCCGGACACCAGCTCCAGGGATATCTTCCTGTCCACGGCATTGATGCTGTTGATACGGACCTGCACCTCGTCCCCCAGGGAAACTGCGTCCTCGGGCCGGGTGATCTTTTTCAGGTGGCTCATCCGGGATACGTGGATAAACCCGTCCAGCCCGGGCTCGAGCTCCACGAACGCGCCGGTCTTGATGATGTTGGCCACGCGCCCGGGCACGGTAGCGCCGGCCTCGTACGTGCCGATGTTGTCCCACGGGTCCGCCTCGATGTCCTTGATGGAAAGGGTCAGGCGCCGGGTGTCCCAGTCGATAGCCTTCACGGAGGCCTCGATCCGCTCGCCGATCTTGAAGGAGGAGGTGCCGACGTTCCGTCCCCGCGACAGCTCGGACTTCGGGACCAGGGCGTCCATGCCGCCGATGTCCACGAACACGCCGAAGTCGCGCACGTTTGATACCGTGCCTGCGATCCGGTCGCCGACCCTGAGGGTCTCCTTCAGGCTCGCCTCGGTCCGCTTGCGCTGCTCGTCGAGGAGGGCGGTGCGCGACAGGATGATGTTCTTGCCGCGCTCCTTGAATTCAATGATCTTGAAAAGGAAGGCCCGGCCTATCATTGCCGCCGGGTTCGATGGCGCACGCGTGTCTATCTGGGAAACGGGGCAGAAGCACTTGATGCCGCCCACCGAGATCGAGTACCCGCCCTTGACCGCGTCGATCACGGTCCCGTACACGGGGATCGCCTCGCGGTGGGCCATCTGCACCAGGTTGATGCTCGCGCCGCCCCGTCCGATGCTGGTGGTAAGGCGAATCTCGCCGCTCGTGCGGGAGACGACATAGGCCTGTATGATGTCCCCGTTTTTTACCGAGAGCGTCTCGTCGTCGTTCCTGAATTCCTCGGCGCCGATGACGGCTTCGCTCTTCCCTGAAATGTCGACAAAAACGAGTTCTTTTGTTATGAATACGATTTTTCCTTCGACCCGGGTTCCGATCTCGAAATCGTCCCTCCGGTTCAAGGAGCTTTCAAGCATTTCCTGAAAGTTTTCGCCGTTCGTGTCTTCGGTGTGTTCGAATGGTGTGCTCATTGTGGTCCCGCCGTATAATATATCTGTCAATCGTTCCGGGGAGAGGGCTCCGGCAGGTTGCCGGGCTCTTCCGGGTCAATAAATTTGTGTCAGCGTATAATCAGTGCCCGGATGCTGTAAACAAAATATTTATGGTTTGGGGCAATTTTATGTCAGATGATTATATATCACATTACGCCTCGATCCGGGATGTCATTGCGGGAAGCCCCGATGAAATCGGGACGGCGAAGCATGCCTCGACTCCGCTCGGCAACCAATTGGTACCTGAGCGAAGTCGAAGGGCGCTGCGCTCGCGATGACAAAGTTTTCAGGATGATTGCCCTGAATTCTTTCTCTATAAAGCAGGAAAAAGCTGCAAACAGCCATAAATTCATTGACATAATTTTTTATAAGAAGATAATGTTACACTATCTTAAATTCTACAGGGAGATTGCTATGAAACGTATTATATGCATGGTTCTGCTTGTTGTCGCGGCGGTCGCGGTGGTGCAGGCGCAGGAAGCCAAGACCGAAAAATCCGCAAAGGAATATATAGCTGATTTATCATCCGGCGGCGATGAGAAAGCCCTCATCGAAGCGGCCCAGTGGCTTGGCAACAAGAAGGAGAAAGACGCCGTTCCGGGCCTCATAAACCTGATGAGCGACAAGCGTGCGAACGTACGCATGGAAGCGGCCATATCCCTGGGTCTCATCGGCGAGGAAAGCGCGGCCGACGCCATTAATAACGCCGTTCTCAACGACGAAAGCGCGGAAGTCCGCTATGCGGCAGTTCTCGCGGCCATGAGGATCGGATCCAAAAAGTCCGCAGACATCTTCCTTCAGGCAAAGCAGAAGGAGACCGATCCCTTCATCCAGGACCTCCTGGCCAAGCTGGAAGAAAAGTCGAAAAAATAGAGGACGCTCCGTTTCCGCGGTATGGCCCGGCCATGCCGCGCGAAGCGCTCGGAAACCGTATCAATACATACGAACGGTCTAATCCGGCAGAAGCATGTTGCGAAGACGGGCGGGCAACATGCTTTTTGTTTTATCCGGGCTCCACAATACGCCTCCCGAGGGGTGACAGGTGAAAGATGAATCGGTAAAGTTCCTTGTGTTCGACGTCGAGTCGGTGCCGGATAAAAAACTGATCTCGCTGGTGAAATATCCGGGCGAGGAGATCGACGGGCTCGAGGCGGTACGGCGCTACCAGCAGGAGCTGCTCGGGTCGTCGGGCGGCGTGTCCGATTTCATACCGGTGACCTTCCAGTACCCCGTGGCGATATGCGTTGCCAAGGTGCGGCATGACTTCACCCTCCTGGATATTGTTTCCCTTGATGATCCAGAGTTCAGGCCGGACGAGATGACAAGGCTCTTCTGGCTCGGCGTCGAGGAGGTGTACGACGGCGCTTCGCTCGTGACCTACAACGGCCGGGGGTTTGACGTCCCCCTGCTTGAGCTGATGGCGTACCGGTACGGGTATTCGGCCAAGCGCCATTTCAAGGACAAGTACGCGGGACGGAGCCGGTACGGGAACAAGCACATCGATTTACAGGACTGGCTCTCCAATTACAGCGCGGTGCGGATACACGGCGGACTGAACCTGCTGGCCAAGATCATCGGCAAGCCGGGGAAGATGCAGACGAAAGGGAACGAGGTATACTCGATGTTCCTGGAGGGACGTATCCGCGACATCAACAACTACTGTGTCCACGACGTGCTGGACACCTATTTCGTATTCCTGCGAACGCGGGTGCTGACCGGCGAGGTCACGATCGTGCGGGAGCAGGAGATTGTAAAGTCCACGAAGAACTTTCTGGAGGACAACCAGGAGCGTATTCCCGCCCTGAAAACATACCTGGCCAACTGGGGCGACTGGGACCCCTGGCCCTGACAGCGGCCCGCCCGGTCCGGGTCAGTCCTCCTCCGGTACGATCCGTATCGCTCCCCGGTCAGCCGATGTCACGAACTTCGCGTAGGCGCGCAGTGCGTCCGAGATCGACCGGTCGCGGCCGGCGGGCTTGAAAGCCATGCGGCCTTTCTTCTTCTCTTCCTCGCGCCGTTTTGCCAGCTCCGCATCAGAAAGCTTCACGTTCAGCTTCCGCGCCGGGATATCTATCTCGATCGTGTCGCCGTCGCGCACCAGGCCTATGTTTCCGCCGGCCGCGGCCTCGGGCGATACGTGCCCAATGGACAGGCCTGCCGTGCCGCCGGAGAAGCGGCCGTCGGTGACCAGGGCGCAGGCCTTGCCCAGGTTCATCGATTTCAGGTACGAGGTCGGGTAGAGCATCTCCTGCATGCCGGGACCTCCCCTGGGGCCCTCGTACAGGATCACGACCACGTCGCCCGCGCTGACGCTGCCGGAAAGGATCCCTTCGCTCGCGTCCTCCTGCGATATGAAAACCCGCGCCGTACCGCTGAATGCAAGAAGCGAGGGGTCCACGCCCGCGGTCTTGACGATACAGCCGTCTGCGGCGATGTTGCCGCGGAGCACGGCGAGGCCGCCGTCTTTGCTGTAGGCGTGCGCGACGTCGCGGATGCAGCCCTTCTCGCGGTCCGTGTCCAGGCCTTCGTACATCGTCTCCTGCGAGCCCAGGACCAGGTTGCGGCCTGCGCCTCCCGGCGCGCTCCGGTACAGGTCGGCCGCTTCCGGCGACGCCCCTTTCCGCATGATGTCGTAGCGGTCAAGGGCCGCGCCCAGGCTGGCGGCGTCCACGCGCTTCACCGCCCGGTCCATGAGGCCGGCGCGGTCAAGCTCGCCCATGATGGCCATGATCCCGCCCGCGCGGTTCACGTCCTCCACGTGGTAGGTCGAGCTGGGCGCCACCTTGCACAGGGTGGGCACGCGGCGCGACAGGTCGTCAATGTCCTTCATGGTGAAGTCCACGCCGGCGGCACCGGCCACGGCGAGGATGTGAAGCACGGTGTTGGAGGAGCCCCCCATGGCGATGTCGAGCGCCATGGCGTTGTTGAAGGCGGCCCGCGTCGCTATGGAGCGGGGCAGCACCGAGTCGTCGCCGCCGGCGTAGTACCGGTCGGCCAGCTCGACGATGAGGCCGGCGGCCCGCTCGAACATGAGGGTCCTGTTCCGGTGAGTCGCCAGCACGGTGCCGTTGCCGGGGAGGGCCATGCCCAGCGCCTCGGTCAGGCAGTTCATCGAGTTTGCGGTAAACATGCCGGAGCAGGAGCCGCAGGTTGGGCAGGCGGCCTGCTCGATCTCGGCGATCTCGGCGTCCGGCACGGACGGGTCCGCGGCCATGACCATGGCGTCGATCAGGTCATATTTTTTACCGCCGATCACGCCCGCCTCCATCGGACCGCCCGAGACGAACATGGTCGGGATATTGAGACGCATGGCAGCCATGAGCATCCCCGGAATGATCTTGTCGCAGTTGCAGATGCAGACCATCGCGTCAGCCCGGTGCGCGTTCACCATGTACTCGACGCTGTCCGCGATCAGGTCACGCGAGGGGAGGGAATAGAGCATGCCGGTATGGCCCATGGCAATGCCGTCGTCAATGGCGATTGTGTCGAACTCGGCCGCAAACATGCCGCGGGACTCTATGAGCTCCTTCATCCGCTGTCCGATCCCGTGCAGGTGCACGTGGCCGGGAACGAACTGGGTAAAGGAGTTCGCGATGGCGATGATCGGCTTCCCGAACTGCTCCTCCTTCATGCCGTTTGCCCGCCAGAGGGCGCGGGCGCCGGCCATCTTTCTTCCCTGCGTGCTTAACGAGCTGCGTAACGGATGTGCCATGGTGCTGTTCCTCCACTTCTGAATGACCGTACATAGCGCGGGGCGGGGCGGGATGTCAAGATGAAATTGACGTGTGCTTCCCCCCTGCCTGGCGGGTGCGGATGATCGAAATCCGGAGTGCCGCCCCTGCGGGCGGTTATGTATCGGAAACACCAATGGATCATAAGGCGCATTCAGTCCCGTGACCGGATGAAGCTGATTTTTATTAAACGAGAAAACAGATATTTTTTATTTGATTTAATATTTATTTAGTGTAAATTATAACCTGTCAATTGTCTAACTATTAAATGACCGAGTGTATAACTGTATGGAAAACAAATACATCAAACCGGGTGCGGTGCTATGTATCATATGCTTTATATTCCTGGCCGGCCCTGTCGCTTCCTCGGATTGGCCGATCTATAAGGGCAACATTTTTTTCACCGGCAACAATGATGAAATAACGGTTAAAAACAGCAATCTGAAATGGCTCTTCCAGGCGACTGATATGGTCTACAATCCTATCGTATCGGACGGCATGGTCTATTTCGTCGATATCAAAAAAAATGTATACTGCCTCGAGGAGGACTCGGGAAAGCTCGTATGGAAGCTTAATCTGAAGGAATTATCAGCCAGGTTTTTCCCCGGCTCCAAAGCCGCGGGCAAGGTAAAGTACCCCCTTGTCAAGGATAACCGTCTCATCCTTACCGACAATTTCGTCATCTACTGCCTGGACAAGCGCACCGGAAATGTGTTATGGGCGCGCACGGGCATGAGTGACGAGAAAGAATTATTTGACAGGGACAGCGAGTACAACAGGAAGACGCCCTCGTACGACCCGAACAGGGCCGGCGCATGGGATCCCTCGAAGCATTCCACCACGCTTGTGGAAGGGATATATTCCGATCCTGTTATTGCCAGTGACATGATATTTTACGGTACCCGCAACGTGTTCATGTCCCGTGAAATCATCCAGGGGCATTTGAAATGGGACAACAAGAGCATAAAATCATACAGCGGCTTTCCTTCCTTTTATGATACGTACATTTTCACGCAGTCAATGGATTATCAAAAAAATACATTTACCCTCTACTGTCTTGATGCCGCGACCGGGAAGGTGGTGTGGGCCAATACCATCAACAAGCCCGAGCAGATATTCTCGCCGGTCGTATACAGGAGGAACGTGTATCTTGCGTCCGGAAGCTTTGTTCACTGCTTCAACCTGGCCGATGGATCCAGGGTGTGGGAACATAATTACGGCGAGACCATCACCTCGAATCCGAGCTTTACCGAACGCGAGATACTCTTCACCACCGGGAACAGGCAGGTGACGATAATAGAACCGTCTGACGGCAGCATTACCGCCTCGATCAATCTTGGTGAACGGTCGAGCCCATATTTTGTTACCATTCGGGACCAGATATACGTGGCCAGCACGTTTAACAGGAAGGTGGGTGACCGGGACCTTCCGTTCACGGCGCTCAGGGCCCTTCGCTTTGACCGGAAGGATATGCTCTGGGAATTCATTCCCCCCTTTCCGGGGGGCGCGTATCAGCCGGCCGCATCCGGCGGCATCATGTTCCTACCGGCAGGGAACTACCTCTATGCGGTGGGCACGGATTATTATCCCCGCATTATAGACGGCGGTGACGCCATTTATGATCCCTACGGCAAGCGTGACCCTGACGATAAAAACGACTCCCGTGCGGACCGGGATAAAAAATCCGATGAAAAAATCGAAAAGGATGCGATTGATAAAGCTATAAAAAAGAAAGAAGCTGAACCAAAGACCGACTTCCGCACAATGAAAATAAGCGTGAAGGATGAAAACAACAATCCGATACCGGCCGATATCGACATCAAGCGATGGGACAACGGCAAATTGGTTTTTACCCGTCGTATCAGGATAACACAGGCGGACCAGGAAATTACGGTCCCTGACGCGGACGATGTCGAAATCACCGCGGATTCGGACGGATATGTGCCAAAAAAAATAGTGATCTCACGCGAGGATGAAAACAAATCCATCAACCTGGAAAGGATAGAAAAAGGGAAGGGGATCGTCGTCGACAATATACATTTCGAGATCAATTCCGCATATTTGAAAAAGGAATCGCTCAATATTCTCGATCGCATGATAGAATCGATGAAACGGAACACGAAAATCAGGCTTGAAGTCCGGGGCCACACCGATTCAACCGGAACGCACGAGCACAACATGAAGCTGTCGGAAAAAAGGGCGGACGCCGTCAAGGATTACATGATTAAAGGAGGTATAAGTCCCGAGCGCCTCCTGTCGCAGGGGTTCGGTCCCGACAAGCCGATTGCCGACAACACGTCAACCGGGGGGAGAAGAAAAAACCGGAGGACCGAGTTTTTCATACTTGATAAATGAATACGGTGCCATGCAGTCGGCCCCGCCGCCATGGCCGGGGGCGGCGGCATCCGCGGTAAAAAAAGATCCCGCGGAGTAATAAGGCTTGAATCCGTAATAATTGTGTGGCAGTATGGCAGCAGGCAAACGTATGAAACTATCCGGAATTATGGTTTTGGTTCTATTGGCGGTCGCCGGCCCTCCTCTCGCGGCGCAGGAGAGACCGCCGGTTGAGAACAGGCAGCCGCTGCTCATGGAGATTGCCGCTTCCATAAATACCTATAAAACAAAAACAATCACCCTCCGCCTGCGGCTGAAGCAGGTGGACCGTATCTTCGAGAAGATTGTTTTTTATGATACGAAGAACCATGACATCGAGTTCTCAATATCCGATAGAGACTTGAAGAAGCGCCTGGCCGCGGACATGCTGAATGTCCACCAGGGCCTGGAGTATAATGTGACCTTCACGGTACGCGACGCCGGCAGCGCGGGAAACATCCTCGCGGACCTGAAAGGTTTCAAGCCGGTCATCCTGGATGCCCTGCCTTAGCGAGCGGCGCGATCCCCATAAAAAAAGAAAGCAGAATAGCTGGGCGGCTATCCTGCCTTCTCACGAAACGCAGTGCCAAGTTTTCAA
The DNA here is from genome assembly GCA_029564515.1 of Spirochaetota bacterium. Taxonomy (GTDB): domain Bacteria; phylum Spirochaetota; class UBA4802; order UBA4802; family UBA5550; genus RBG-16-49-21. The sequence continues at coordinate 62,111 of JAKQPV010000048.1, forward strand.
TATGGTAAAATCGGGAGGGAATTACCATATATTAACTTGTAGATTAGATATCGGCATGTTCCGGAAAAAACTTGAGCGAATTTTTCGGCGGTTTATAAATATTTACAGTTCCTGGATAAAGTGGATGGTTTATAACAGAATGCAGCCACTATGTAAAATAGTGGCCGCTTTTTCTGTGCCACTATTCACCATTAACTATTACCTGTTGACTCTATGAAAGGCATAGTGGTAAAAAGCTTCGGCAAGTACTATACCGTGGAATATGAATCCGGGCGGATCAATTGCGTGCTCCGGGGGAAGCTCAGGAAGGACAAGCGCCTGGAGAAATATTCGGAGGCGGTCGTGGTCGGAGACGAGGTGGAGTTCGAGCCGGACACGGACGGGGACGGCGGCGCCATCAGCCTGGTGAGCGACCGCCGCAACGTGTTCACCCGGAAGTACAAGGACAGCGACCGGGACGACCTGATTGCCGCGAACCTCGACCGGATCGTGGTGATACAGTGCTTCGGCAAGCCCCGGCTTAACCTGCGCTTCGTCGACCGGCTCATGGTGCGGGGCTGCAAGGAGGAGATCCCGGTGACGCTGTGCGTGAACAAGCTCGACCTGGCCGGGGAAGAGGATGCGTCCATGCTCGATGACTACTACCGCGGTTACGACGCTGATATCCTCCTGGTAAGCGCGAAAACGGGCGAGGGGCTGGCCGCTTTCAGGGAGATGCTGGCCGGCAAATTGTCGATCCTTATCGGCAGCTCGGGCGTGGGAAAGACGAGCATACTGAACGGGTTGTACCCCGGCCTGGCCCTGCGCACCACGGATGTGTCCGAGAGCACCGGCAAGGGGCGCCATACCACCACCAACGTCGAGATGTTCAGCATGGCCGACGGCGCGAGGATCATCGATACGCCCGGACTGCGCGAGTTCGGCCTCATGGACATCGAGCCGGAGGAGCTCGGCATCTACTTCATGGAATTCGGCGCGTACAGCCGCAAGTGCGGGTTCAGCCCCTGCACGCATGAACACGAGCCCGACTGCGAGGTAAAGAGGCGGGTGGAAAAGGGCACGCTCAGCGGGGAGCGGTACATCTCGTACCTGAATATTCTCTCCACGCTGAAGGACTACTACGAGAACCGGTACCGGTGACATGATAGAGGTCAGGGGGCTCCGCATATCGTTCGGCGGCAGGACCGTTATTGACGGGATCGACCTGTCGGTTCCCGCCGGGAGCACCCTGGTCCTGATGGGGAAGAACGGCTCCGGGAAGTCCGTCATTCTCAAGGCCATGTCCGGGCTCATCGATTACGAGGGGACCATCGTGCTGAACGGCACGGACATTCGCGAGCTGTACCGGGACCGGGGCAGGGCCGGCAGCGGAACGGGCGGTCTCCGGGTCGCGTACGTGTTCCAGAAAGGCGGCCTGTTCGACTCGATGAACGTGTACGACAACGTGGCGTTCGGCCTCAGAAGGCTGGGCGAGCCGGAGGAGTCGATCGCGGAGCTGGTAGCCGGCTCGCTGGCTCGGGTGGGACTCCGGGGGAGCGAGGCCAAGCTCATCGCCGAGCTGTCGGGCGGCATGCAGAAACGGGTCGGCATCGCGCGCGCCGTGTGCATGAGCCCGAACATCATATTTTTCGACGACCCGACAGCGGGCCTTGACCCGATCCTCTCGGACTCGATAGCCGATTTGATGGTCGAGATCAAGAGCTCCCTCAACACGACCTCGATCACGGTCACGCATGACGCGGCAGTGGCGCGGAAGGTCGGGGACTCGATAGCCCTCCTGTACGGCGGCAGGATCGTTCACCGGGGAGACAGCGCGGGCTTTTTCACCGGGGACGACCCGTATGCCCGCCAGTTCATCGAGGGCGGGATCGAGGGGCCGATCGACATTTTCTGACCGGCCGTGGGCCATCCCGCTCGCACGACGCGATTCTCCTCCGATAGGTCCGCAAGCGCTTGCGGACCTATCGATTGATATCTGTTTTTTTATCTTGACAGTAAACTTTCCCGCACCTATCTTCACCAGGAATCAGCTGATTTTTATCTCAGGAAACGGCCGTGAAAATACTGGTTACCGGCACCGCCGGTTTCATCGGGTTCCACCTTGTCGAGGCGCTCATGGCGCGGGGCGACGAGGTAGTGGGCATCGACAACATATGCGACTATTACGACGTCAATTTGAAATACGCCAGGCTCGCCGCCTCGGGTGTGAAAAAAGAGTCGGTGCGCCTCCACGCAGAGGCGCGGAGCTCCCTGCACCCGGGTTACCGCTTCATCATGATGGACCTTCTGGACCGCGACGCCCTGTCCGGGCTCATCGCCCGGGAGAAGTTTGACGTCGTATGCCACCTCGCCGCCCAGGCGGGTGTGCGCTATTCCCTCGAGAACCCGTACGCGTACATCGATTCGAATATCACCGGGTTCGTGAACGTGCTTGAGTCCTGCCGCAGCAGCGAAACAAAACACCTCGTGTTCGCGAGCAGCTCCTCGGTGTACGGCCTGAACGAGAAGATGCCTTTCAGCACCTCGGACAATGTGGACCACCCCGTGAGCATCTACGGCGCCACCAAGAAAAGCAACGAGCTGATGGCCCACACCTACAGCTACCTCTTCGGCATACCGTCAACCGGACTGCGGTTTTTCACCGTGTACGGCCCCTGGGGCAGGCCCGACATGGCGCCGTTCCTCTTCACGAAGGCCATCATCGAGGGGAAGACGATCGACGTGTTCAACAACGGCGACATGGAGCGGGACTTCACCTACGTCGACGACATCGTCGAGGGCGTGGTGCGGATCATCGACCGGCCGCCGAAGGCCGACCCCGGCTGGAGCGGTACCGCGCCGGACCCGGCGCGTTCGAAGGCGGCCTACCGGATCTACAACATCGGGAACCGGTCGCCCGTCAGGCTCCTCGATTTCATTGGGCTCCTGGAAACAAAGATCGGCAGGCCGGCGGTGAAGAATTTTCTGCCGATGCAGCCGGGCGACCTGGCCGCGACCTGTGCGGACGTGGACGATCTCGTGCGCGATATCGGGTATGCGCCGGCCACGCCCTTTGAGAAGGGGATCGGGAAGTTCGTGGACTGGTACCGTGACTACTACGGCGTGTAGGCCCGTTTTTCTGCCCTGCTGCCCCCTTTTTTGCGGAATAATACCCTTTTTCGTGCCGATAGGATAGTATGAACGTCCCTTTCCATAAGCCCTACATCACCGAGGAGGAGGTCGCGTCCGCCGCGTTGCAGCTCCGCGAGGGCTGGCTCACCGCCGGAAGCAGGACCGTCGAGTTCGAGCGCGCCTTCAGGGACTATGTCGGGTGCGGGTGCGCGGTCGCCGTGAACTCGGCCACCGCCGCGCTCCATCTCGCGCTCGCGGCCATAGGGCTGAAAGAGGACGACGAGGTCCTGGTGCCCGGCATGACGTTCACCGCCACAGCGGAGGTGGCGCGCTATTTCCGCGCCTGGCCGGTCCTGGTCGATATCGAGCGCGATACCCATAACATCGATCCGGATAAGATAGAAGAAAAGATCACCGGCCGCACGCGGGCGATCATGCCGATGCATTTTGCCGGCCAGCCCTGCGATATGGACGAGATTTGCGCGGTCGCAAAGAGGCACGGCATCGCCGTGATCGAGGACGCGGCCCACTGCATGCCCTCCTGGTACAGGGGCAGAAAGGTCGGCGCGCTGGGCGACATGACCTGTTTCAGCTTCTACGCGACCAAGACCATGACGACCGGCGAGGGCGGCATGCTCTGCACCGACAACGCGGAATGGGCGCGGACCGCCGGCATCCTTCGCCTTCATGGCATCGACCGTGACGCGTGGGAGCGGGTCAATTCGCCCCGCTTCTGGCAGTACGACGTGGTGGAGGCGGGGTACAAGTACAACACGACGGACATCGCCTCCGCGATCGGCCTCGTGCAGCTTAAAAACGTGGAGACGATCTGGGAGAAGAGGAAGCGCATCGCGGAGCGCTACGGCGAGGCCTTCGGCGGCCGCGACGACATCAACCCCGTCGCGGTGCGTCCGGACCGGGTTTCGTCCTGGTACCTGTACACCGTCGACCTCAACCTTGAATGCCTCTCGATCGGGAGGGACGAGTTTATCGGGCTCATGCGGGACCGCGGGATCGGGCTCTCCGTCCACTTCATCCCGCTCTACGAGTTCACCTATTATAAAAAGCTCGGGTACGACGGAAGGGACTGCCCTAACTGCGCCTGGGTCTTCGACCGGACCGTGTCCCTGCCGATCTTCCCGGGCATGACTGACGGGGAGATCGATTACGTGATCGGCAACGTGACCGGTCTCCTGGAAAAAAACCGGAGATAACGCGGCATGGGATTATTCTACACGATACGCGGGAAAAAAATAATCTTTCCGGTCCTGGACGCGGTGATCGCGGCCGGGTCGTACGCCGCAGCCTGCCTGATCCGTTTCTATCCCGATACCGATTACTACAGGGAATATATCGGGCCCGAGTACATTGTCCTGCTCGCCCTGCTGTACGTGCTGTCATCCTACCTGTTCCAGATATACCGGATGATGTGGGCCTACTCGAACATCTCCGACATGTACCGGCTCCTCATGGCAAGCGCCTCCGGGTTCATCGTGTACTTCGCCTGCCTGCACGCGGCCGACATGCCCTATTCCATGGCGGTCCTGGTGATGACCTTTCTCATCACCACGCTGCTCTGCTCGTTCTACCGGATCGTTATCAGGGACCTGTATTCACGCAGGGCTGCCGCGGGGGAGGCGCCGGTCCGCAGCCGGCGCGGCAAGAAGGTGCTGGTCGTGGGAGCGGGCGAGGCGGGCCGCGTCATTTTATCGGAATACATCAAGCGGGGCCTCGGCAGGATGATCGCGGGCTTCGTGGACGACGACCCGGAAAAGGTCGGCACGATCCTGAACGGCAAGATGGTCTTCTGCGATACCGGCGGCGCCAGCCGGCTCGTGCGCGACCGGGCCGTCAGCGAGGTCATCATCGCCATGCCGTCGGTGGGTTCGGAGAAGATCAACCGGATCGCGTCGCTTATCCGCCGCGACCACCGGTCCATCCCGATCAAGGTGCTGCCGCACGCCTTCGAGCTGGACGAGCGGAAGCCGCTCTCCATCTCCCTGCGTGACATCGGCATCTCCGACCTGATCGGCAGGGAGGAGGTGAGGGTGGACGCGGGCGCCGTGGAGAAGAAGTTCGCGGGCAAAACCGTGCTCATAACCGGCGCGGGCGGGAGCATCGGGTGCGAGCTCTGCCGCCAGCTCCTGAAGTACGGCATCAGGAAGCTCGTGGCCGTGGGGAGGGGCGAGTTCTCCATGTACAACCTGATCAGGGTGCTGAACGAGGACGCCGCGTTCCTCTCCGGCGGGACCGGGATCGAGTACCGCATCGCCGACATCAAGGACCGCCGCCTCCTGGGGGCGATCTTCGACCGGCACCGGCCCGACATCGTGTTCCACGCGGCGGCGCACAAGCACGTGCCGCTCATGGAATTCAACGAGGCGGAGGCCGTGCAGAACAACGTCGGGGGGACGATGAACGTTCTCGACCTCGCGCTTGAATACGGGGCGGCCGAGTTCGTCTTTATCTCGACCGACAAGGCCGTGAACCCGACCAGCATCATGGGCGCGACCAAGCGGATCGCCGAGATCATCACCGGCCACTACTACCGGGAGCGCGGCCTGAAGACCTCCATCGTCAGGTTCGGGAACGTGATAGGGAGCCGCGGCTCGGTCATACCGCTCTTCATGGAGCAGATCGAGCGGGGCGGCCCGGTGACCGTCACGCACCCGGACGTCACGCGCTACTTCATGAGCATACCCGAGGCGTCTCTCCTGGTCATCAACGCCGCGGCCTATTCGTCCGGGGGCGAGCTCTTCGTCCTGGACATGGGCAGGCAGTACCGGGTCGCGGAGATAGCGAAACGCCTCATCGAGTTCTATGGCTACCGCTCCGACGACCAGATACGGATCGAGTACACGGGCCTCCGCCCGGGCGAGAAGATGCACGAGGACCTGTTCTACGAGGACTCGACGCTCGTCAGGACGCAGAACGAAAAGGTATTCATCCTCTCGGAGAGCGGCGGCACGGACACCGCCCGCATCGAGCGCTTCATGAAAAAGGACCTGCCGCGCGTCGCGGGGATGAGCCCGGCGGAGATCAGGGCGCTCATCAAGAAAATAGTTCCCGGGTTCGAGTCGGACCCGGAGAGCGCCGGAGCGGCGCAGAATAAAAAGCTTATCAGCTGAGAGCAAGACACGGCATTATCCCATGGTTTCTGCCGCCCCGGGATGGATATGTGCGCATTTTCCAATTTCATCATATCCCGGCGTGGCCGGCGGATAGAATAAGCGGCACTACAATCATCAGGGCGATACATAATGGAAGAAATCATGTGGAAGTGTGCGCTTGCGTCACTCATGATCGCGGTATCATGGAAGTTGATGCTCGAGCCGTTATGGGAGTCGTTGCGAGATGATATAAATCTGGACAGGGCGAAGAAAGACCTGCCTGTCCTTGCTAAAGAACTGAAATTGTCGCATACGAAGGGTGATGGGTTCGGCATATACCATGGTTCGTGGAACAATCATAAAATACGAATCGAGCCGAATCATTTCCAGGCATCCATATGCATGCAGGTCAAGGGCGATCCTCAGTTTTCCGCGGTACACATGGGGGTTTCCTCGAGAATATTCCATGTTAACACGCTTTTTCACCACTTGAAGAAACTAATTATTGCGTTCATCCCCGATTATCCGGTTGCCCAGAGCGATTATCCGCCGTTCAGTTTCGAGGATGGAGAGCTGGATGCCTATTTTCAGGAGAGGAGGCTCCTCGGTGACGGCGGAAAAAGCCTGGTTGGCAACCCTGAATTCAAGAATGCGTTGAAAGACTTCATAAGCAAAAACAGGACAATTGTTAAAGACATGGTTGTCGGGCGGGAAGCGGGCTGCTCTCTCTGGCTGGGAGGCTCAACCGGGAAGACCAGGTTGTATTCGGTGACCGGGCGGCAGGTGAAAGAAATGCTTCCGGAAATGCTGCCGGTGGTCGAGGTGATTGAAAAACTATGCATGAAGTGACAGCACCGTCGCGTCCCTTTCTCGCCCGGGAATAATTTTCCGGCAATCGTTGACGTGCCGGGTCATCTTTGCCGCACGCGGTGAAAAATCATTCCTCCGCACTGCACCGATACCAGCATTGTTCGTTGTTGACTGCTCATTATTTCACCTTTCCGCATCCTGGTTAGTGATCAGGTGCCTTACCAGCATACGCCGACCAGAGCGGGCCCTGATCCGCAGGATACTGCCGAATGGATCAGCCATGTATCAGTTATACTGCCGCTGCTTCCGGTCGTTCCGTTTGAAGCGGTCGAAGTCCAGTTGGTGCAATTCCAGCCATGGAGCCCGCCTTCTGATGTGGCGCCGGTCCAGTAGTTGCTTACAAAATTTTCAACCACACCGGCGTCACCCAGAGACGTATTTATGGAACCGTCCAGAAGATCGGCGCGGTCGTTCGCGATCACCGTTCCGTCAGGGCTCTTCACGGGCAGGTCGGCCGGGATGCCCAGGTCCCTGATCTCGTCATCTGCGGCAACGCTGATAAAAGCATGAACCTCCCTGCAATGCAGGTTCGAATACGATGCCTGGTATGCGGCCAGCGCAAGCTGGTCGAGGTCAGCCCGGGAACTAGCGTCGGTTAGAAAATCGCCGTTATGCGATGATGATACCTGGAAGAGATAGACGGCCGGCTCGGACTGGCCGGCAAGCCCCATGATCAGCGGGTTTATTTCATTGCCGGGGTCATGACATGAGGTGAAGTTGATCAAAGCCGGAAGGCATATCAATAATGCCGAAGCTGCCGCGATGAATTTATTCATGAAAGCCTCTTTATGGTACTTGAGTAAAATATGCATGATTCGGCGTATATAAGCCCCTGGCGTGAGCAATATACTATGACCAGCAATGAAAATATACATTCACCGCGTTGGGTATGCATCACCCAAAAGTAGTAGATTGGGGAAATAATGGATTTTGAATTAAAAAAATGAAATGGCGACAATATGAGGAATTCCGATGCCGTCTATTGCCTCACGGTTTCGATGAGCGTGTGCGGGAGCTCATTGTGCGGCATCGATTCGAATATCCGCCGTGGGTCGTTTATATTATCTGACGGTAAGCCCCGACCGGAAATGAACGGTATTTTCCTTGACAGTCGCGGAAAATACGTTTTTATGCTTATTGCCATGTCATGTTGAATCATGGCCGCATATATGCAATAAATAAATCGACAGTGTACATTTAATAAGGTTTTCCCCCGCCTGCTGCGGTGAGAAAGCCGCATTGCATGCAGAAAACAATTTTGTTCACAGTATAATTGATACGATTCGGGTGCCGGGTATACAATGTTCGTGATGTCGATTTTATCAACAATTTCCTTTGTCACGTATATTTATGTGGGCGCCTTCGTGTTATACTTGAATTATAACTCGAAAATAAACAGAAATTTCTTCTATTCCTGCCTTGCCTTCTCCCTCTGGAGTTTTTCATATATCTTCCTGAATATGGCGCTGGCACCGGAACAGAGGGTCTTCTGGCAGAAAATGAGTTTTTGCGGTGCCCTGGTTTACGAGATATTCACATTAAGATTTTTTCTTTTTTTGACTCGTTTCGATGAAAAAATAAAGCACAGGGTTCTTGTAAATGCGCTTATCCTGGTCATCCCGGGCGTTTTCTTGTACCAGAATATTGCCTACAACGCCATTGTTAATGATTTTCCATATGGCAAGTGGTATGTCATGGCGCATGTCTACGCAAACAGTTATAATATGATTGGGCTTTTTCTCGTATTTGTCTGGGGCAGGAAATCAACGCGCAGAATGGAAAAAAAGCAAGCGGCGATTATCGTGAGAAGCGCCGTGGCGGTTATCATCATAACGATTATCTGCGATTACGCCATGGGGTTCATGCGCATACCAACCCTCACGCCGTTTCTTACGCTGATCTGGTGCTATGCTATTGTTTTCGCAATGGCCAGGTATCGTCTTTTGAGTATTACGCCTGAGATGGTAAGCAGGTATATAATTGATCACATCGATGAATTGATCATTTTTTTACATGCGGACTCCACTATAGCTGCAATTAATGACAGGATGAAAGAGCTGTGCGGAGGCGATTCTCTCGTTGGCAGCCATGTTTCAAGCATCATCCCGGAACATGGAAAAATTCAGGACCGGATTCTGCTGTTGCTGTCGGACCAGACGAAAACCTTCTCTGCGCGGCTGCATTTCTGCCATGGGGGAGAAGACTCACGGATGATGGACGCGCGCTTCAGTGTCATCACGGACAAGCTGGGGGACAGCCTGGGATTGCTGGTCATAGCGAAAGAGCTGCGGGAACTGAAGCACCTCGGGCACCTCTACACAATAACGGCGAGGGAGATCGAGATCATCCACCATGTTACCTATGGGGCGTCCAACAAGGAGATAGCTTCGTATCTTGGTATAAGCGAGAACACCATGAAGCGTCATATCACGAATATATATAACAAGCTCAATGTGAACAACAAGATGGGACTGCTGCGGCTTCTCGACGACCTGAATATCTCCTACGAAGATCCCGGTAATCGCCGCGATGCCGCGAAGGGATTTTGAAATGTCTACCTGTGCGCATATTCCATGATATCGTACTGCGTTGCCGTGCGTTTGCCGGGCAGATAAACGAGCATTCGGGCCAGATCCGTATGAGGATGCGTTGAAAGACAGGAGGGGACAACCATCAGGAACGGTCTATAGCCGGAAACCGTGCGTCGGGTTAAGGGGATGCTTCCGGAATGCGGCCGATTGCGGAAATGACGGGAAGAATGGGACGGAAGCGCTGCTTCCTGCCGGAACAACAGACGATCCGGCGCATTAAACCGGGTCATGACTGGTGGACGCTAAGCGGCCCGTTCCCGAAAAAGTTGTACGGCACAATACAGGCCGAAGCCGAGGAATCCCAGGCCCATTAAAATGAAGATATAATTCTCTTCGCCCCCCTCAGTCTCCAGGACGGATTCTTCCGGAACGCGCGGATTGTAATAAACCTCGGCACTTCTTCCCGCGCAATATTTTTTCGCTTTCTCACTCCAGTAATCCCGGTCGCCTGTGTGGGGCCCGAAGTTAAACCTCCGCCCCCGGTGCGCCACTCCGGCGACCTCGTATTCATATTCCATGTCCAGGTCGTAGGCCACCGTTTCGCCCAGGCTGCTCTGACCGTAGCGCCCGCCGACGGATGAGCTCCGGTGCTTCGCCACGCGGCATTTTACAAGCTTACCCGTTGTCGACGGCCAGTCGGCGCTGTCATCGGCAGCCCTGATCAGTAGAATGAAGTAGCCCAGGGTTGCAATGCCGCCTGCCAGGCAGAGCAGGGCCAGGACAGAAAGGGGTTTATTGGCCAGAACCTTTTGAAGCATTATTTCTTTTCCCGCGCCTCCTTCAGCTCCCCGGCCAGGGTCTCGTCATAACGGTCGGTCCAGAGGCCCTTCCAGAGGAGCGATCCGTCGGGATTCAGCACTCGTAAATCCATGAGCTTGTAGGCGCACAGGTGGATGGAACCCTGCTCCGACGCCGAGATCCTTTTTGACCAGGTGCCGATGGAATAATTATGCTTCGGCGCATGCGGGCCGGCCAGGAGCCGGAAGGAGCCGTCGGTCCCGATGCGCGCCACGTGGGGCCAGTCTTCCCCGCCGATTTTTTTCTTATGCCAGAAGATGATGCATATGGTGCCGTCCCCGGCGATGCAGAAATCCTCTATTTCCCTTATTGCTTTCTGTTCCGGACGTATCAAGCCGAGGAATTTTCCATCGCGGTCATAGCGCGCGGTGACGGCGCTTGCCGGGTCCATCATGTAAAGGATGCCGTCCGGGCCCGCTTCAAGCAGCGCGTTTTCCGGCGGCTGAGCCGGGCAGTCCGGCATGGCGTCCCATGCGGGGACCGTGCGTTCAAGGCCGGCGTTGTCGCGGCCGGGCCAGAGGGAGATCCGCTTTCCCGTTTTATCGAAGCGGCGAATTTCCCTGAGGCCGGTCTTGCTGTTTAATTGCGCGATTTCTTCTGCTGTCAGCGTATGAGGGCCTTTTTCCCGTATCCGCTCCGTGATTGTGCCCCCGGGCGGGCCCTCCTTCCACGTGCGGTATACCAGGAGCGTGGTATCGCTGCAGGCGGCGACATTGTAATTGTCCAGTACGGAAATAAGGCCCGGGTCATCCACGTCGTTTCCGATAGTGTTGATTTTTTTTCCCGTTGCGGCGTTGAAGGAGAGCACTATCTCCGCGTCGTGGTCCATGATCCAGAGCGTGTCCGATGCGCCGACATAGAAAAGGCGGGCATATCCCGTGCAGGGGATACCGCGCACGATCCACCGCATAAGCCCGGTCTTCTCGACGCGTCCGAGACGGTATTCGCTCTCCTCTTCCCACAGCAGGGCCGTGGTGTCATCGGGCATTCCGGCCAGGTCCACGAACTCGTTGATGTCGAGGGGCAGCATGGCTTCGGCGTCCCCGAGGTCGATGATAACGTACCATGGGCGTGCGGTCTTTACCGGATGGAGGCGCATCCATATGTCGTCCGGTACCAGGAAATCACCGTTGCAATAGGCGCACCGTACGGTGCGCCTGGATCCGTCCAGGGGCAGCGGACTGCCGCAGTGATAGCAGAAGATGGAGATGGATACCGCGCCCCGGAGATCCTCTTCGTCCTCTTCGGGCGCAATCTCATCCACAAGGAGCCGCGCGAAGGGCAGGACCCTGTCGAACCATTGGGGCGGCCTGCGAACGCTCGATATCGTTCCGCACCCAGTGCAGGTGGAAACGGTATCGCCCTCGTCGACGATTTTAATCAAATCACCGATGTCCCGGGCTCCATTGCATGTCCGGCAGCGCGGGGCTTGCTGCCCGAAACTCGAACGATAGCTGCCCATACCGGCCATGATGCCGGTCGCCCAGGAATCCGAACCCGGTTTCATGCTGGCTGCTTCCAGGAGGCGGGGCGTCGCCACCGTCTGCCAGATTCCCACCGGCATTTCGGCAGTAGAGTTGCAGTGCGGGCAGAGGACGCTCTCTGCGGCCCGGTTTACCGGCAGGGGCCGCTCGCACCGGGAGCAGGTGATTGACAACTCCAGAAAAATCGATTTCATTGACATGTGTCCGTAACCTTCGATTCCGGGAATTACCGGGTTCGGGAAAAACACCCGCGAGCATACATTCTTCATTCATGGAAGTCAATTATTATTGTTGTATTATTCAACGGTCTTCCGGAGGGGAGAAACGGACGGTGCCGCAGCTTTCAGATGGAAACGGCGAATTTCGTAAGTCGGAGGGGTAGTGACAGGGCCGGCTGCGCGTCTTATGAAATTATACCATTTCGTTCCAATCGACCCTGGTATTTGATGAATGGATTGTAGTGTGCCGGGGATACAGGCTTTCGCCATGAAATAGCACTGAATGTGTGTTTGGTGATAATCAAACCGGAAATTTTCACGTGCCCGACCAGAGTATATATCCCGGATGCCGATTCGATTCAGGACGGAAGAGGGCCCTGTCTTGGCCCATGCTGCGCCGAGTCTCCTGACGCCTGGCGGTGCGGTACCGCTTCCGCTTAATGAATCGTGGGACCGGTACTGATTTTTTTTGCAGCTACTCGTACTTCATCGTAGTTGTTCCCGGCCCTGATACAGGTCGCAAAAGCCCGGTCTTCGGCCTCTTCCAGGCTGGAAGCCTTCAATTCGGTTTCCAGTAAAATCTCTCCGCTCTTCCTGTTTGAACATGTCGTGCTATATGTGGATGTACTATCGTTCATTTTATTCCTCCCTGTGAACTCCCGGAGCCAGCGCCTCCGATAGTATAGTTATTTAAAATATACTAAATTACCGTACGGTTGTCAAAAATATTTTTTTGAAACAACTACGTGTAAATCGCAGGGAGGGCCTCAGTGTCCAATACCGGCTTGACAACCCCCGGTTTCCGTGCCTACACTCAATGCAAAGGCTTCTATCTCCGTGAAATGGGAGGAAAACACTATGGTCATCGACTGCCATTACCACCTGGATGAGCGTTATCTTGCTATCGACGAGCTGATAAAAAAGATGGATGAAGCCGGGGTGGAAAAGACCGCGCTCATGGGAGCGCAGATTGACCCCTACCCGGAGCCGTCGCGGTTCCTGATATCGCTGCTCCTCCCGATGCTCACCATCCGCGCCCTGCGTCCTGTCGGGAAGATGTTTATCGCCAATTTCACACAGAACGGCATCAAGCTCATGGGCAAGGAGTATCCTCTTTATATCGACCCGGACAACGGCCCGGTATTCGACGCGGTGAAAAAGCACCCGGACCGGTTCCTGGGGTGGATCTTCGTGAACCCGCATGGCAAAAAGGACCAGGTCGTCGAATTCGAGAAGTGGAGAAAGATAAAGGGAGTTGCCGGCGTGAAGGCCCACTGCTTCTGGAACCACCACACCCCGATTGAGCTGAAGCCGGTGGCGGAGAGGCTCGCGTCCGCAGGCCTTCCCCTCATCGTACACCTCGGTTACGGGCCGGAAGGCGACTACGGGTCGCTCCTTAAAGCGGTGCCGGAGCTGAAGCTGATCATGGCGCACACCGGGTTTCCCGGCTACTCGGACACCTGGCGCGAGATCAAGGGCCGCAAGAATGTGTTCGTGGACCTGTCGCAGACCAGCTACGTGAGTCCCGGCACCCTTCGGGCGGCGGTGAAATATCTCGGCGTGCAGCGCTGTCTCTTCGGCACGGACGGCCCCTTCGGGTTCCGCGGTAAAGACGGTAAGTTCGATTACGGCCTCATCAAGCGGAGGATCGAGGCGGCCTTCCCGGACGCCGGGACAAGGCGGAGGCTCCTCGGCGACAACTTTCGGGAGATCGCCGGGGTGCGGTAAGCGGTGTGGAGAAGAACAACTTGACTCCGCATGGTTGACGGGATATGCCAGGCCATGGAACCTGAATTAAAAAGCCTTGTCATCTGGTATGTGCTGTTCGCCGGGGTGCTCCTGCCGGTCAATGGATATATCTTCATGCGCGGATGGCAGACCCTTCCGGAGAAGCGGGTCTTTCGCTGGCCCTATGCGGGCCTGTATCTTTTCCTGTCACTCTCGTACTTTGTTGGAAGGGCCATTGAAAAGGTGTCGATCTGCGCAGCCAGCGATGCGCTTTTCTGGACCGGCTCGTTCTGGTTCGGCATCATGCTCTACCTCTTCATTGCCGCGCTGCTCGTCGACGCGGTGCGCCTGCTGAACAGGTTTCTGCCGTTCCTGCCGGAGAAGGGAACGGCGGGGTACGCCAGGGTAAAGCGTGCCGCTGCGGCCGGCGCCGTCGTTATCACGCTTGCCGTCCAGTCGGCGGGTTTCTTCCATGCGCGGGAGACCCGCGTTACCGGGCTTGAGCTCGATATCCCCAAATGGGCCGGCGGCATGGAGGCCCTCACCATCGCGCTTGTCACGGACATCCATCTGGGGACCATCATATCCAACGGGCGGCTTGCCGTCATGGTGGAGAAAGTCAACCGCCTAGAGCCGGATATCGTCCTTCTTGCCGGCGACATGGTCGACGAAGACGTCGCCCCCGTATTGGAGAAGAATATGGGCGAACTGCTAAAAAATCTCCGCTCCCGGTTCGGCACCTACGCTGTGACGGGAAACCATGAGTACTATGGCGACGTGGAGGAGACCTGCCGCTACCTGGAACGGAGCGGCGTCACCATGCTGAGGGACAGGGCGGTGAGGATAGGGGATTTCTTCTACCTCGCCGGTCGTGATGAAGCCACGAAGGAGACGCAAACAGGCGGCCGCTGTCTTCCCCTCCCGGATATCCTGCGCGGCGTCGATACGCGGCTCCCGGTGATACTCATGGACCACAACCCTGCCAGGATACGGGAAACCAGGGGGAGCCCGGTGGACCTGTCGCTGTCCGGCCATACGCACGACGGGCAGCTGTGGCCGATCGGCCTCATCACCCGGCGCGTCTACGAGATCAGCCGCGGGCACCGGATGATCGGTGCGACCCACTTTTTCGTTTCGCAGGGTTTCGGCACCTGGGGACCTCCCGTCCGGGTGGGTACCGACTCGGAGATCGTACGGATCGTGGTGCGGTTCAGGAAAACGCCCGGGAGCAAGTGATCAGGCCCCCGCCGCTTTCACCCCCAGCTCGCGCGCCTTCTTCCTCGCGGTTTCGTCCATGCTGATCTCGCCCTTTTCACTTGCGGAGGCCATGACCGCGCCAAGCCACCTCATCTTCGTCATGTCCACCGTTGACCTGAAGCTGTGCACTATCGGGTCGGCCGTATGCACGTCCGGATCCCCGCATACCGTGATCAGGCCTATGGGCTTGCCTTTCATCTTCGGGTAGTACTGCTTCTGCCATTTCCATTCCGCGTCAAACAGGGCGCACCACCGGTCCAGGTAGGCTTTCATCTGCGCGGTCATGGACCAGAAGTAGACCGGCACGCTGTGGATGATGGCATCCGCTTCCACTATTTTTTCGTGGATCCCGGGCATGTCGTCCCTGATGACGCACAGGCCGGTCTCGTTGCATTTCTTGCAGTCTTTGCATCCGGAAATTTTCATTTTATCCAGGATTATTTTTTCCACCTGCGCGCCCGCCTTTTCGGCCCCGGCCAGGGCATCGTCAAGGAGAACATCGCTGTTGCCGCCGACCCGCGGGCTTCCCATAATGCCAAGGACCTTCATGACCCACCTCCTGATTGTGCTAACATTCGGGAGCCTCTGGCGTAAAATTTCAAGATTTATTTTCCGGCATGGCGCCCGGGACATGCTGCCGGAGTCAATTCATCCCGTGATATCCGCGAATTAAACCCTTAAAACATTAGCACTTGACAATATTCTCATCATGAAATATACCGATGCTTCAGGAACGGACATCATGGAACGAATGGTACATTACGAAGCCGCCGACTTTAACAGGAAGGACCTCCTCCGCGCCAAGGGCGGGCGAAGGGTGTTCGTCGTGTTCTCCACCTTCGGCGAACGCGAGGCGGGCCTCATCCATGACAAGATCGCCGTCCTGAAAAAGGAGCTGGCCGGTTACATCGACGGGATACTCGTATCGCACCGGCGCGCCGGGGACACCGAGGAGCAGACCGAGCGCAGGGCGCGCGACGCCTGGGACCGCGTCGAGGTCCTGGTGTGCAACGGCTACGCCGTCCCGGACATGGGCGACGAGCGGGGCAAGGGCGCGGACATGCGGCGCGCCCTGTACCATATCAACACCTCCTGGAAGCAGGGGGCCTCCGCCCGCGACGTGGTCGTGGTGTTCCTCGACGCGGACGTGGTGCCGCGGTACTTCGGCGCGCATTTCGTCATGGCCCTGAGCGGGGCGGTGTTCGACGGCAACGATTTCGCCCGCGCGAGCTTCTGGAGGGCCCTGGGCCGCGTCAAGAAGTTCGTGGCCCAGCCGCTCTTCTCGGTCATAGACCATCCCGCCCTGAAGGGGATGACCGATTACCATTACCCGCTCTCGGGCGAGGTCGCCGGGACGCTGGCGTTTTTCAACGCCGTGCATTTCTGGCAGCGGTACGGGGTCGAGACCGGCATCAACGTCGACACCTGCCTGAACGGGCACCGGGTGGCGGACGTGAACCTGGGCCTGTACGACCACGAGCACCATGGCGACATCGATCTCCAGAAAATGGCTTTCGGCATCATCCGCACCTACCTGATGCAGCTGCGCGACTACGGCATCATCAGGCTTGAGGACGGCGCGACGATATCGGATACGTTCAAGGAGTGCTTCATCGACGAGGGGGGAACCCGCCGCCGCCTCGAGTTCGAGCTGAGTGAGAAAAAGTACGAACCGCTGAAGGACATACTATGAGCGGCATGATGGACAGGGCAAAGATGAAGGCCCACGAGCGGACGATAACCATGGCCACCTATCCGGCCGGTGAGGGACGGGTGGTGGTCGAGGGGCGCCTGGTCGACCGGCGGCTGGGCGATTACTACCTGGTTACCGGGGAGAAGAGGGAGGCCGGCGAGATACACCACATGGTGATACGGCTCCTGGTAAACACCGGCACCCTGGCCATAGAAGACGTCGAGGTCGAGCTGGTGTCCGTTCCACGCGGGGAGTGCGCTGCGGTCCGCGACAGCCTCGCGGTCATAAAGGGCGAGCGGATCGTCCGGGGATACTCGGACCGGATGAAGGAGCTCCTTGGCGGCGTGAAGAGCTGTACCCACCTGGTGACCCTCCTTATCGCGATGGGCCCCGCGGCCCTGCAGGGCATCTTCTCGAGCCGCGCCCGGAAGCCGATGGACCTGGCCTCGATGGTCGCGGACCCGGTACGCGTGAAGTTTTTCATGGATACGATCGTCAACACCTGCCACGTGTGGCGCGAGGGCGGCCCGGAGCTGAAGAGGCTCCGGGACTTCATAGGCTCGATGGGCGGGACTACTTCTTCAAAATGAGGATGACCGTCAGGTCGTCGTTCAGCTCGCGGTTCCCGACAAAAGCAAAGAAATCCCCCATGATCCTGTTCATGATTTCCTGCGCGCTGCCGGCGGGCGCATTCTGCAGCGACGTTATGATGCCGTTCTCCCCGTACTCCGACTTGTTCTGGCCGTGGGTCTCGATGAGTGAATCGGTGAACATGAGCACGCAGTCTCCCCTGTTCATCCTGAAGGTTATCTCCTGGTAGGAATACACGTCCTTCGACATCTGCGTGTCTATGCCCAGGAAGGGGGCGCACACCCGCTTGCCGCTCTTGTCGAGGATCTTGCCGGTCCTGTTCATGCCGACCTTCTTGCAGATGATGTCCGGGTGCGCGCAGTTGATGTATTCGATCCGGTCGTCCCTGAAGCGGAGGAGCACGCCGGTCAGGTAATTGTCGATGTCCTTGAACTCGGCCAGGAGCTTGGCGTTGACGGTCTCGATCACCGAGCCGAGCGGCGCGTCCTTCATCTCCAGGAAGGTGCCGGAGACGATCGATTTCGCCATGAGGGTGAGCAGCCCCGGCCCGATGCCGTGCCCGGACACATCGAAGATCCCGGCGCCGATAAGCGCGTCCCCGTCCAGGTAAAAGTCGTAAAAGTCGCCGGAGACCAGGGACTTGGGCAGGTACATCACCGCGATATCGTACGCGGGCGATTCCGGCATGCGCCGCGGGAGCAGGGTGGACTGGAGGTGCGCCGCCATGTTCATGTCGCGGCGGTATACGTTCTGGGATTCTTCCAGGTTCCGGTTGCTCGCGGTGAGCCGCTCGTTGATGGCTTCCATCTCCTCCATTGTCGCCTCTATCTCCTCCTTCGCGTCGGACAGCTGTTTAGTCCGCTCGGTAACCTTGTTTTCGAGGTTCAGGTTTATCTCCTGCAGGTCGTCCGTGAGAACTGTCACCTTGTCAGCGAGACCGAGAGAGAAAAGGGCGATGGCGAAGATCGTTCCGATCTGGAAGCCCCACAAGGTCAGCGGGTTGGTGCCGAGAACGCCGAACCTGTTAAGCACGGTGAAAATGACGCCGAGGAGCAGCAATGAAAAAGCAAGCGCGTAGAAATAGGATTCCCTTTTTTTTCTCCGCATCATGAATATGCCGGTGAAAGCGATTATCGCGATTCCCGGAAGGTATGAGCCGGCGCCCACCGCTATCATCAGGCTGTAGGGGAGAAAAATGGACGCGATGCCCAGAAGGGCTATCAGGCCGAGGTAGGTGAAGATTGTTCTCCTGATGGGCCGGGGTATGTCGTTGATGCCCATGTACAGGAAAGAGAAAATCGCCATGGTCAATTGGGCCAGGAACAGGAAAAAGGGCACGGTGTCGTTCATCCAGATCAGGTTTGGCCAGAGGTACTGGAACCCGTACCCGTTGAGGCACAGGGACACCATGGCAAGGGATATGATGAATACCGCATATGACAGGTACGTCAGGTCACGCATGTATATGGCGAGGAGGAAGTTGTACATGAGTATGATAAAAAGCGCCCCGTAGAACATCCCGAAGATCGTCTTCTGAACGTTGATCTCCGAGATAACTGCCGGGAGGGAGAGTATTTTCATGGGTATGTTCATGGAGCTGGCAGTCTCGAAGCGAAGGTAATAGGTATAGGATCCGGGCGCGTCGTTGAGGCGTATCAGGAAATTGTGGTGGTCGATGTCACGTTTCGAGAAGGGGAACTTGTTGCCATAGCGTTTGAGCGAGTAGTTGCCGTCCCGGTCCGGCGTATACACGATGATGTCGTTGAGCAGGGGATACCCGATTTCCAGGAACCACTCCTTCTGTGTTTCCGCCGGCACATCGACGCTGAAGCGAGCCCAGATCACGTCGCTGATGAACCCGTACGAGTCGGTTTCCGCCGGCCTGAAGCCGCCCGATTCCCGCACCCTGTCGAAGGGGACCGCTCCCGTCGGGTCCCTCAGCACTTCGAACTGCACGGGGTAGGTATCCTCGGCGGCCAGGGTGAGCGCGGCGGCATGCGAGCTGACCGGCAGTGCCAGCGCGAGTGCCAGGCAGGCCAGGAGCGCGCGGATCATCGTGTTTCGTTTCATATCGGCCTTCCTGCTTCGGGTGGTGTGAGCTCTCCCGGAAGGCCCGCTGACGTCCGCGGACCTGCCGGGAGGATGTAGTTATTCTCCCTTGAAGTTCGGCTCTCTCTTCTGGAAGAAGGAGGTCATGCCTTCCTGCATGTCCTTGGTGGTGAAGAGACGTCCGAGTTCTTCCCGCTCGATCTTCAGGTGCATGTCCGGGGTGATGTTCTGGCTGATATTGCAGAGCCTCGTTATCGCCGCGATGGAGAGCGGCGGCCGCTTGGCGATCTTGTTCGCCAGCTCGAGCGCGTCGTCCAGAACATTGCCTTCGCTGATGTGGTCGACAAGGCCGATTGCGAGCGCCTCATCGGCTTCGCACTGCCTGCCCAGGTACATCATTTCCAGGGCCCGTGCTTTGCCGACGAGCCGCGGCAGCCTCAGGCTTCCGCCGTACCCGGGCATGATCCCCAGGTTCGTTTCGGTCAGGCCGATCCGGGCGCCCTTCTTCATGAACCGAATGTGGCAGGCCATTGCAAGCTCGCACCCGCCGCCCAGGGCGTGTCCGTTGATCGCCGCTATGACCGGCTTCGGGAAATACTCGACCTTGTTCCACACGTCCTGGCCGCGCTTGAGGAAGTCCACGGCGCTGAAATCGCCAAACCCGCTCGAAAGGTCGGCGCCGGCGCTGAAGGCTTTTTCTCCGGCCCCGGTGATGATAACGCACAGGACCGTTTTGTCATTCTCGATGGAGTCGAGCTGCTTCCGCATGGTCTCGAACACCTCCGCGCTCAGCTGGTTCATCTTCGGCTTGTCTATGGTTAAAATAGCTACCCTGTCCCGCTGCTCTTTTGTTACTGCGTCCCCCATGGTATAGTCCTCCTTTTCTGTGGTATTAATTGTGTCCGCCCGGCCGGGGCCGGGCGGACGAATGAATTATCTTCCGATGGTTTTAAACGAGCCGTCGATAATTTCGGGCTCGGGCTTCAGGATATCGAGTTTGAAACGGGAGGCGAGCATGTTCAGCGCGTCAGTCAGCTGCTGCGGTTGCATGCCGGCCGCGAGCGCGAAGGGGCCGGCGAAGGCGTTCATGCCGAACTTCACGCCGTCATCGATGTCCTGTATCGATTTCGCAAGGCCTTCCTTCCATACCTTTACCGCTTCGTTGACCTGGACCGCGAGCAGGTGTATGGGGCTGAGGTCGGTCGATGCCGTCGAAATGTCGATGACCGCTTTCCCTTCCTTCCATTCGTAGATGCCCTTGCCGGACTTCATGCCGAGCTCTTTCTTGGCGACCTTGTCGGTAAGGTACTTGCCCGGCTTGTACTGCGGGGACAGGGTCTTGGCGTAGTAGTCCAGGGTATGGCAGAACACGTCAAGGCCGACGAAGTCCGCCGTCTCGAAGGGGGCCATCTTGGCGCCCATCTTTTTCATCGTGGCGTCCAGCTGCTGGGGCGGGACCTTCCCTTCGTCAAGTATGGCCGAGAGGAGGGCCTGGTTCGGCGCGCTGATGCGGTTGACGATGAAGCCGGGGCGGTCCTTGAGGACCTTGACCGGGATCTTCCCAATTTTTTTGGAAAGCTCGCACATCAGGTCCGCCGTCGCGTCGTTTGTCTTGTTCCCGTAGATGACCTCGACAAGTTTCATCCGGTTGACCGGGTTGAAGAAGTGAAGGCCGACGAAGCGCTCGGGATTCTTGACCACGCTGCCGATTTCTGAGATGCTCATCGTTGAGGTATTGGTCGCCAGGATGGCGTCCGGCTTGCAGGCATCGGACACTTCCTTGAACACGGACTTTTTCAGGTCCATTATCTCGGGTACCGCCTCGATGATGATCTGGGCGTCGGCGACCGCTTCCTTCGTGTCGAGGGTCGTTGTCAGGAGGGACATCGCCTTTTCCATGTCCGCCGCGGCCATCTTGCCCTTGCCGACCAGGAAGTCGAAGCTTTCCTTGATCTTTGCCACGCCGTTATTGATGAATTCCTGCTTGATGTCCCGCATAACGACGGCGACGCCGGCCTGGATGCAGACCTGGGCGATGCCGTGCCCCATTGCGCCTGATCCGAGAACCGCGATTTTCTTTACGTCATTGATGTTCATTCGATCACTCCTTTTTGATTATAGTGTATGATGTTCGCGCGACCCCCGGCCGGGGCCGGGGGCCGCAAAATGCTTACTTGAGCTGCTTGCTCGAGAACTCGAGCACGTTGCGCGCCACGATGAGGTGCTGGATCTGGCCGGTCCCCTCGAAGATGTCCATGATCTTGCTGTCCCGCATCCACTTTTCAGCCAGGTATTCCTGGGTGTAGCCCAGCGGCCCCAGGAGCTCGCAGCACTTCTGCGTGATCAGGGTGCCGTACCGACCGGCCTTCGCCTTGGACATGGACGCTTCCAGGTTGTTGTGCTCCTGGTTGTCCGCCATCCAGGCGGCCCGCCAGGTCAGGAGGCGCATGGCTTCCAGGTTCGATTCCATTATATAGAACTCTTTTTCCAGGCTGCTGATGTTGTTCGGGTTCCTGTTGTAATCCAGCTTGATGCCGCTCTCCTCGAGCTTTTCCCGGGTGAAATCCAGGGCCGCCCGGGCGATGCCCAGCGCCATCGATGCGACCATCGGCCGGGTGTTGTCGAAGGTCTTCATGACGCCCTTGAATCCCTCGGTGGCCGTCTTGACCTCGGCGCTCCCCAGGAGATTATCCTTCGGAATGCGGCAATTGTCAAGGACAAACGTGCCGGTGTCCGAAGCCCGGATGCCCAGCTTGTGCTCGAGCTTCTCCAGCTTGAAGCCCGGGCGGTCTTTTTCCACGATGAACGACTTTATGCCGGATTTCCCGGCCTTTTTGTCGACGGTGGCCCACACCACGACCACGTCGCAGCGGTCGGCGCAGGTCACGAATATCTTCTCGCCGTTCAGAACCCACTCGTCGCCGTCAAGGACGGCCGTCGCGGTAATAGACCCGGAGTCCGACCCGGACCCGGGCTCGGTGATGGCCATGGCCGCCCACTTGTTCCCGAACCGCTCCATCTGCTCGTCCGTGGCCACGGCCGCGATGGCGGCGTTCCCCAGGCCCGCGTTCGGCAGGGAGAGGAGCAGGCCCGCGTCGCCCCAGCACATCTCCTCGATGCTGATGACGGTGGAGAGGTTGGTGCCCAGCTTCTTGGGGGCCGGCTTGTCGTCCTTCCTGGGCTCTTCGCCCGTTTTCTTTTTCTTGGCGCCGCCCATGATTTTTATCGAGCGGAACATGTCGAGCTCTTTCGGGTATTCATGCTCGTTCACGTCATATTTGCGGGCGATAGGCCGGAGCATCCCCTTGGCCATGCCGTTCATGCTGTTCCGTATCTGCGTCATCTTTTCGCTTGTTACGAGATTGATCATTGTGTTGCCTCCTTATACCGTTGTCATGCCTTCGAGTATGGCGATGCCCCTGCCGTTGCGGTAAAACCGCTCGACCGGATGATCGCGCACGTACCCGTGTCCGCCCAGGACCTGGACGCCGAAGTCCGTCACTTTCATGGTCATGTCGCCCGCGTACAGCTTTGCAAGGTATGACTCGCGGCGGGCGTCGAGACCGGCTTCGACCGTCGAGGCGGCCTTCAGAGACATGAGCCTCATCGCGTCGACCTCGTAAGCCATCTCCGCGATCATGAAGGCGACCGACTGCCGGCTCGCGATAGGCTCGCCGAACTGAACGCGCTCCTTCGAGTAGTCCCGCGCGTATTCGAACGAGGCGCGCGATACGCCGGCGCCGATGGCGGCCAGCGCCACCCGGGACTTCTGCAGCAACGCGTCGAAATTGCATCCCTTGTCTCCGCCGAGACGGTCGGCGGCCGGGACCTCGCAGTTCTCGAACGTGACCGGGTATGTCGCCAGGGCGTAGAGGCCCAGGTTGCGCTCGCGCTCTCCCACTTTCATGCCGGGGTTGCCGGCCGCGACGATGAAGAGCTCGCTTGTGCCGTCGAGGTCGGCGGCGACGAGCAGGTGCCTCGCGTCACCGGCCATCGGGACAAAGCATTTTTTTCCGTTAATAACATACGAGCCGCCCTTTTTCACCGCTTTCGTCTCGAGCGCAACAGGGTCAAACCTGAACCGCGGCTCGTTGATCGCGATGGTGCAGGGCTTGAACGCGGCGTCGCAGTACGGGGGGATGTATTTTTTCTTCTGCTCGTCCGTCCCCATTTCGAGAATGGGGTAAAGGAACATGGACGGGGTCGTGGCCGCGATGGCGAGCGCCATGTCGCCGTATGCCAGCTCTTCGAGTATGATTGCGTTCATCACGGGCGAATACTCCATCCCGTACCCTCCGAATTCTTCCGGGATGACCGAGATGGTCGCGCCCAGCTCCCACACTTTCTGCACGTAGTCCGACGGGATCTCCTTTTTCTCATCCATGTCGTGCGCGTTGTTGGCGACGAGGCCTTTCATCAGGCGCGCCACGGTTTCCTTCATGGTGCGCTGCTCTTCGGACATGCCGAAACTGAAATCTCTTTCTTCCATAGCCTACTCCTCACATGTGAATCGTATTGGTAAGCCGAACCAGGCGGCTTACGGTGGCGGGTCCTTCCCGCCGGTTATTTTTTTATGAAAATCGCGGGAGCGAAGATATTGAGAATCTCCCGCGCCATCTGTTCTATCTCTTCGCTGTCTTTCTTTCTCTTTTTTGCGCCGAAATCGTACAGGGCGGTTTTAAGGAGCGCGCCGGTGATAAGGTTTGACGCCATTTCCACGCCCAGGTCCTTCCGTATGTGGTTGTTCCGTATCCCGAGCTCAAGGTCGCTGACAATGAGGTTGTGGATTTTTTTCTCGAAGCGCTTTATGGTCGACTCGAGCTCGCCGCTGAGCCCGATCCCCATCCTGAGCACGATGTTGCAGAGGTCCGGATCGTCCGCGAGGAACTCGAGGGTGTTTTTCACCCTGAAATAGAAGTATTCCTGGGGGGATATCTGCCCCAGGTTGATCCTATTCATTTCAAAGGAGACTTTTTTCTCCCAGTCGTTGTAAAAGTCGCGGATCAGGGTTATGAAGATGTCGTCCTTGTTCTTGAAGTACTGGTAGACCGTGCCGCGCGCGATTTTGGCCTCGTCGACTATGTCGGAGATCTGGGTGTTGTAGTACCCCTTGCGGGAAAAAAGCCTTTTTGCGTGTTCCAGTATCAGCCTCTTACGCTCATCAGCCTTCATGATGATGTTTATCCTCGGTATGGATGTTGCCGGATCCGGCGTCACGTCAGTCCCCGCCCGCGCTTCACGCCCGTTCCGCCATTTTTGCGGGAGGCGTGAAAAAATTATGTTGACATAAATTCCTGCGCTGCTAAAACTGACATGTCAGTCTAAATAAAATGCACCCGATTGTTTTTGTCAATGGAATTTTTTACTTTTTATTAAATCGGTAAAAAAATTTCCGTTGACGATTCAAGCTGCATATGAAAACTGACACGTCAGTCTAATTTATTAAACGAACAAAAAAGGAGGACTCCCTATGGCTTCATTACCCACCATCCCGGCTGATACCAGCGTGGACAAGCTTCTGTCCGAGATCATGCTGAACGTTGCGAAGGAACAGCTTGCCAGCTCGAGCGCGGCGGCGGACCTCGCCGGCACCGAAATCACCATGGTCGTGGATGTCGACGGCGATATGTACAGCTATGCACTGAAAAACGGCGCCGAAGTCAGCTACACTAAAGGCGATACGGCATCGCCGAAGCTCCGGCTGAAGGTCAGCAAGGGTGACATGGAGAAAATGATCAAGACGCAGAATCTTGACATGATCCTTGGAATCATGAACGACCTGAACAAGGCTAAATACAACGCGCTGAATTCCCTCAAGGGCAGCTTCGTGGCGGAAATCTCGATGGATGACGGCAGCTCAGTCAAGCTACTGGCAATCCTGAACAACGCGACCGATCCCGCGTCCGTATTCAAGATGACCGCGAAGGACACCGGCGCCCTGATGAGGAAAGAGACGAACCCGGTCAACCTGTTCATGTCCGGCGCGATGAAGATAGAAGGCGACATGGCCTTCGCGATGGGAACGCAGCCGCTCTTTTCATAGGACGCGAAGCAGGGCGGCGCCCTGCGCTGATCCGGTAACCATCAAACAAATGTCTGTTTAAGTCTGACACTAGCTGGGGGACCAGCGGACCGATCACACATGCAGAGCCCGACGAGGGTTGTGTCGCAATCCCGGTCCCCCAGAATATTTTTTTCCGCATCCATCACGAACGGGAGATCGCCATGAGACAAGACTCGCTGCCCTGGTTCAAAGAATACTCCGTAACCGGAATACCCCGGACCCTGAAACCCTATCCTGACCGCCCCGTGTGGGACATCCTCAGCATCGCGGCAAAAAAATACAAGAAAAACGGCCTCATACAAAACAATTATAAAATGACCTACCCTGAAGTGAAAGACAGGGTGGACCGGCTGGCGACGGCGCTCTTCAACCTGGGGCTCCGGAAGGGTGATCGCGTGGCGACCATACTGCCCACCTCGATCCAGTTCGTACTGGCCGACTACTCCATTTCGCGGGCCGGGCTGGTGCACATCCCGAGCAGCTCGCTCGAGCCGATACCTACGCTGGAGCACAAGTTCGGGGAGGGGAAGCCCCGCGCCCTGATCACCCTGGACGAGCACATCGATATAGCGGCGCAGGTCGTGAAGAAATGCAAAATCGAGTACCTGATACTCTGCACTATTAATGATTATGCGAATAATCCCCCGGCGCAGCATGCGGCCGGAGCGCCAAAGGACGCGCTCTGGATGGCCGACATGATCGAGAAGACCGCGCCGAATCCGCCTGAAATCACGTATGACGTGGAGAAGGACATCGAGACCCTCATCTTCACCGGCGGTACGACCGGCCTTGCCAAGGGGTGTATGCTGACGCACCGCAATATCTACGCGAACGCGCTTCAGAACATGTATTCACTGGGTAAGGCGGGAGCCCTGCTCAAGGGTGCCGCAACCGCGCTCCTCGGCCTGCCGTTCTTCCACTCGTACGGCCACGTGATACTGCACACCATGACCCTGTTCGGGCACAACCAGATACTGGTCCCCGATCCCCGGGACACGGCCGGCATGATAGCGACCATCAAGGAGCACCTGCCGGTCATCCAGATAGGCGTGCCCACTCAGTTCATGAAGCTCTCCGAGGAGCTCGAGAAGTACGGCATGCTGGGCGTGTCCGGCTCCGCGCCCCTTCCCCAGAAGACGCAGGAGCAGTTCGAGAGCAAGGCCGGGGGCGGCATCATGGAAGGGTTCGGCCTCTCCGAGATGTCCCCCTGCACGCACCTGAACACGACCTTCCTGGTCCGGGTGTTCGGCGGCCGCTTCTCAATGAGGCTGAACACGCTTTTCCTGAGCATCCCCGGCAACCTGGCGCTTCTGAATGCGCTGCTGCGCCTGCTCGGAGCGAAGAACGTGGGCCGGGTGCTCACCAAGCTGTTCTATTATCTGGCGAAGCTCACGAAGAAAAAGTCCCCGACCGCCGGTGCGGGCAAGGCGGTCGAGAAGAGGGGGACCACCGGCGTCCCGTTCCCTGACACGGAGATAAAGTTCCTGTCGGTCGAGACCGGGAAGGAGCTTTCTATCGAAGAGATGCTGGCCGGCGCGCGCGGCGAAATGCTGCTCAAGGGCCCCCAGCGGATGCTGGGCTACTGGCCGGTGCCGGGGAATGGCATTGACGAGGACGGCTTCATTCACACCAGCGACGTGGTACGGATCGACGAGAACGGCTTCTTCTACATCGTTGACCGGACCAAGGACATGATCATCGTGTCCGGGTACAAGGTCTACTCCCGCGAGGTCGACGACGTTCTGTACCGCCATCCCAAGGTGGAAATGGCGGCGACCATCGGCATACCCGACCCGGAGCGGGAAGGGAGCGAGCGGATCACGGTCTATGTCCAGCCCAAGGAGAAATTCAGGGGCCAGGTCAGCGAGGCGGAGATCATCGACTATCTCAAGAAGCATGTGGCCAGGTACGCTGTCCCGAAGACGGTCCACGTGATCGACGAGATGCCGCTGACCGAGGTGCACAAGGTGAACAAGAAGCTCCTCCGTGAAATGGCGGCAAAGGAGCCCACGGCCGGCGGTAAGGCCGGCAAAAAGAAGGCGGCGAAGAAAGTTAAGGCGTAATGCCTGCGCGCGGCAGGACGACACGTGGTTGGCATATAACAACGATGCCCGTCATTCCCGCGAAAGCGGGAATCCATGCGGAAAAATATGGGTTCCGGCTTTTCGCTGCGCTTCGGCCGGGATGACAGCTGAGTTGTACAACAAGTCTAATATACAAAATTGAGAGGAGAATACATTATGGAAGAAGCGGTATTTATTGACGGCGTACGCACCCCTAACGGCAGGGCCCACAAGGACAAGGGCTGGTTCCGGAACCTCCGGCCCGATGAATTGCTCTCCTACGTTTACGAGGGTATCTTTGAGAGAAACAAGAAAGTCAAGCCCGAAGATCTTGACGGCGTACTGGTGGGATGCGCGAACATATCCGGCATGCAGAACGATATCGGACGGCTGGGATGGCTCGCTTCCGGAATGCCGGTGACTGTGGGCACCAACACGATAACGAACCAGTGCCCCTCCGGCATGTCAGCCACCATGCACGCGGCCCGCGCGATCATGACGGGCCAGGCTGACATGATGCTCGCGGCCGGCGTCGAGGACATGGAAAAGATCCCGATGGGCGCGAACATGAATTTCCCGCCGAGGATCCTCAAGTACTGGAACGGCGCCGACCTCCCCATGGGCCCCACGGCCGAGAAAGTGGCCGAAGTGTATAAAATCGCCCGGGACGACATGGAAAACATGGCCATATGGTCGAATAAAAAAGCGTATGAGGCCCAGCAGGCGGGCAAGTTTAAAAACGAGATCATTCCGGTGAAGGGTGTTGATGATAACGGCAACGAGATGCTCGTGGACAAGGACCAGTGGGTCCGCAGCAAGTCCGAACCGGAAAAGATGAAGGCCATGACCTCGTCGTTCAGGCCGAACGGCGGCGTGGTGACCGCGGCGACCTCTTCGCCGCTCACGCAGGGCGCGGCGGCGCTCCTGCTGATGAGCCGCAAAAAAGCCGACCAGCTTGGGCTGGAGTACCACTACAAGTTCAGCTACGGCGTGCTCGCGGGCTGCGACCCGACGGTCATGGGGATCGGCCCCATACCGGCCTGCCAGAAGCTGTTCGCGAAGACCGGCCTCTCCGCCAAGGACATCGGCGCGATCGAGCTGAACGAGGCCTTCGCGAGCCAGTCGCTCGCCTGCATCCGCGAGCTGAAGCTTGACAACGACAACGCACCCTTCAACAAGGTTAACGTATGGGGCGGCGCGCTCGCGCTCGGCCACCCGCTGGGACAGTCCGGCGCGCGTATCATCGTCACGCTGCTTAACGTTCTCAAGACCGAATTTCCGAACGAGAAGTACGGCCTCGCGTCCCTCTGCGGCGCGTTTGGAAACGCGGCGGCGCTGCTGGTAGAAAAAGTCAAATAAGGCGAAACGGAAGGCGGGGCCGCGCGGCCCCGCCTTTTTCAGGGCGCGTATGAATCTCCCGCATAAACCCGGGGAACTTCTTACAGGAATCCCGGTCAAACATATAAAGGCGGGCCTCCCGATTCAGTGATTATATGGATGGTGCTTCAGCCGGTCGCAAACGGGCCTGCCCGTCACTGCGGCCGGCCACTATCATAATGCGAGGTTCAAGTACATGAAGAAGCTTCTGGTTGTAGCGCTCATTCTGGCGGCGGGTTTTGTCTCCGCCGACGCGAAGGTCGTAAATGGGGTTGCCATTCCCGACACGTATAGTGCGGGCGGGACGACCCTCCTGCTGAACGGCACCGGCATCAGGACAAAGTTCATGATGAACATCTACATCGGCGCCCTGTACCTGAAGGCAAAGGGAAGCGACGGCGCTGCCGTCGCCGCGGCCGACGAGCCGATGAACGTGCGGCTCCACATTGTGTCCAGCCTGATCACGCCTGATCGCATGGCGGAGAACACGAGGGAAGGGTTCACGAAATCAGCGGGCGGCAACGTGGGGCCGTACAAGGCCGGCATGGAGACCTTTATCAATACCTTCAAGGACGGGATCAAGGTCGGCGACAAATTCGATATCACGTACGTGCCCGGCAAGGGCGTGCAGGTATACAAGAATGGCGTGCTCAAAACCACGGTCCAGGGACTGGCGTTCAAGAAGATCCTGTATGGTATCTGGATAGGCCCCAACGGCATCCAGGAGGCCCTCCGGAACGGGATGCTCGGAAAGTAGCGGTAACCGGCATCGAACAAGTGAAAGGGGCGCCTGGCGGCGCCCCTTTTTTATGCACTGCATCCAAAAGAAAAAATGCTGGACATCGACCATGAAATTCTTCTTATGAAAAGGGGTCCCGGCATCAATCCCGCCGACAGGGCGGGCGATGCGCCATCGGCTTTACGCCTCGTCCATGAAATCGCGGGGCCGACGCCATGCTCCGGACCGCCGGAGATGCAACCCGAAAAAATTCCAGCATCGTGAGGCACAGGAGATGAAACAGAAGACCATCATGCCGCTTGCGGCGATTATTGCCGTAACTCTCATGTTCCCGCATCCGGCACATTCAAAGGAGTGCCCGCTGCTGCCCGAAAAGCAGGGCACCTTCGAGTTCCTGACACGGACCGATTATGCCTGGTATCAATGCGGGTTTACGAAGGCCGAGGTCAATGACAACCTGAAGGAGCTCGCAGCGCTCGTGGCCACGGTCCGGAAGAACCCGGTCCTGGCCGGGCTGAAGGGCTTTGACGCCAGGGTGCAGCTGTATACCATCTCCGACTGCGGGGGCACGGCCGCATACGGCATACCCGTGCGGGTCAGCTTCGGATTATGCTCCTGGTTCCAGTGCGACGGCAAAGGGCCGGTCAGGATCACGATGGAGCCGCCAGAGTGGAGCGTCATGGTCAACGATATGGTCCCCGGCTGGGTCACACCGCTTTCGTCCGCGGAAGGCCGGGTCTTTTTCAGCGTACCCGCGAAAAAGGAGACCATCAGGCCGGGCATCGACGTGTACGATCATGAATGTTACATCATGTATAATCCCGACCGCCCGGCGTACTGGCTCCCCGTGACGGTGAAGGAAGCATATGCCGCAATGGTCGAAGACGCGAAAAAGGACAAAGACGCGTACACTCGCCAGTTCATGCTGAATTTCATGGAGAAGGAATGGGCGGCGTTTTCGGAAGCGGACAGGAGCAGGCCCGCGTACACGGTGGGAACGAACGAAAACATGCCGCGAATCCTGGGAAAACTGAGCGCTGACGCAACAGGACTGCCGCTGGTGCGCGTCAACCCGGCCTACTGGAACAAGGGGCTGCCGCGGTCGGCCATTCAGTTCATATACTGCCGCATCATTAACAACAAGGCATATATCAGGAAAGAGAAAGAGTTCTTTTTGCAAAAAAACAGCATCAGTTACAATCTCTACCGTTTCCTGGAAACACTGAACAACGACACGGCGGCGTCATTGCTGCATCATATCAGGAAGTAGGCCCCGGGCCGGGTACGCTACGCCCAGCCCAGGAGATAGACGGCAAAAGCGACGACGCAGGCCGTGTCGAACGCGAGAATGAGCGCGAAATTATTCACGTAGCCTTTCCTGTAGTGTGCCAGCATCAGGCCCACGAATGTCGCCTTGTTCAGCGCCACGCACGCGATCACCGGGGTGCGGATGCCCGGGTCATAACCGGCCCAGATCAGCAGAAGGCCGGTGACGAATATTCCCATGCCCCAGTGCCGCTCGATCAGGCCGGCGACCCCGTCGTCCGCCTTGAGCCGGAGCATTTTCTCCATGACCAGCTTCGGCGCGAAGAAGAGCAGGAGCATCGAGCAGGTTATTATTCCCGTCACGTAAAGGATTGCAGTGATGTTGCCGGTTATCATGTTTCCTCCGTTATGGTGTCGTGTCGAGCCGCGCAGCGCGCGGCGCCGACTTGTTTTCTCCCCTGGACATCCGGGCCGCGAGCATGTCGAACAGCATCCCCGCCAGTTTTTTTAACGGGTTCAGCACAACAGGGTAATAGTAGTCCGATTCGAACCACCCCTTTTCCCGGAAGTAGCTGAAGTCCCGCCAGTTTTCGTCAAGGAGGCGCCCGATGCTGGTCCGGGACATCCTGAAGATCATGAGCCACAACAGGGACGGGGCCGGGCATGCGTTCCTGACCAGCCGGGAATGGAACTTCCTGGCCAGCCGGTCCAGCTTCCGGTCGTTCGCCATCCCTGTTTTTTCCGGGACGGGTTCGCGCGATACGATACAGCACCCCTTGACTGTATTGAATCCCATCCCGGTGCCGGCGAAATCCAGGTATTTGACGATTTCTCCTCCCCCGTATATTCCCTGCGCCACTATGCCGGTGAACGCTTTTCCGAAATAGCGCGGGCGGTGAAACATGAAGCCCAGCCGGTCGAGGAAAATTTTCATTATCGCTGATACCTGGAAGGAGTAGTTGGGGGAGGCAAAGACCACGCCGTCGGAATCGCTGATTTTCTTTATTAGCAGGTCCCTGTCGTCCTTCAGCGGGCAGAGCTCCTCGCCCCTGTTCAGGCATGACAGGCAGCCCTTACAGACCCGCACATCGTAATCGCTGAGCATGACTATCTCATAGTCGACATCCCCGAGCGACTGCAATTTTTTCAGGAATTGCTCGGTGGCATGGTAGGTGTGCTTTTTTCTCGCGCTGCCGACGAATGCGGTTACCTTCATGGGCGCACGCTCCTTCGGTTATACGGGCATTTCTGCCGGACAGAAGGGAGTGTACCGTATTCAAACAGGTTGTCAATAAGAATTAGGGGGATGCGGATATGTGGCTGTTTCCGCCCGGCGGCGGCGTCCTGCCGGAGCGGCCCCGGAGAAGCTACGACCCGGCCTCCGCGGCGCTTCCGATCCTGAATTTCCGCACCATTCCCAGCAGCTCGTTGGCCTGGCCCGCCATCTCCTCGCTTGCGGACGCCGTCTCCTCCACCAGCGAGGCGTTCTGCTGCGTCATGGTGTCCAGCTCGGCGATGGCGGTGTTGATCTGGCCGATTCCCTGCTTCTGCTCCTGGCTCGCCACGCTGATTTCGGAGATAATCTGCGCCGAAACCGTTGCCGCCTGGGCGATTTCCGTAAGGGCGTTCCCGGTTTTGTTCACCATGGTGCTGCTCATGTCCACTTTCTCGATGGTGTCCCTGATGAGGTCTTCGATTTCCCTGGCGGCGCTCCGGGAGCGCTGGGCCAGGTTGCGCACCTCGCCGGCCACGACCGCGAATCCGCGGCCCTGCTCGCCGGCGCGCGCCGCTTCGACCGCGGCATTAAGCGCCAGCAGGTTGGTCTGGAAGGCGATCTCGTTGATCACCTCGATGATTCTGGCGACCTTGTTGCTCGATTCATTCATCTCGATGATGGAGGTAACCGCCTCGATGGCGATCCTGTTGCCATCCCTGGATTTATCCATGCCTTCGGTGGTCAGGTCGCGCGCGCGTGCGGCGTTCTCCGCGTTCCGGTTTATCGCGGCCATGGTTTCCTCGATGGTCGAGGCTATCTCTTCGAGGCTCGAAGCCTGTTCCACGGTGCGCTGGGACAGGTTCTGGTTCCCGCTTGAAATCTGGTTCACGGACTGGACAAGGCTCTGCGCCGAACCGACGACGCTCCCGATGAGCGCCGCAAGGCCCTCCGTGGCCCGGTTCAGCGCCTTCGCGAGATGCCCCATCTCGTCTCCGCGCGATTCATTGAGCCTCCCGGTGAAGTCCCCGTCGGCCAGCTTTCCGGCAAAGGCCATGATGCGCTTGATCGGCCCGGTAATGGACCGGGTAATGGGGAATATCAGGGCCGCGATGAGCGCGGCGGCCGCGACCAGTATGGCGGCAATTTTAAGCGTGAAATCCAGCACGGTCTCGCGGATATCTTCAATGTAGACCCCGGTGCCGATAATATAGCCCAGGGGATTGAACAGCTGCACGTATGAAATCTTGGGCACGATCCTGTCTTTCTCGTCCTTGTATTGCCACTGGTAATCGACGAAGCCTTTTCCGTAGCGCGTGCATAACGATACCATTTCAACAAACAGCTTTTTACCCGTGGGGTCGGCGTAATCATTGAGGTCTTTTCCCTCGAGCGCCTGGTTGAACGGGTGCATGATCATGCGCGGCGTCATGTCATTGATCCAGAGGTAGTCCTTGCCCTCGGGGCCGTACTTCATGCTCCTGATGCGCTCCCTGATCCGCTTCTCCATCTCCTCTCTGTCGACAAGGCCTTTTTCGTAATCGTTGTAGATGCTGGAGCAATAGCCGGTCGCAATGGCCACAATGCCCTTCAGTGTCTCCTTTCGCTCGTTGATGATTTTCCGCTCCAGGGTCGGAATGATGAAAAACGCGATGGTCAGGGTGAAGATGAGGACCGCCGCGAGCAGGACACCGAAGATCTTGTATGATATCGATATGTTTTTCCATGACAGTTTCATCAGCGCGCCTCCTTGCAGGCCGCGTACCATGGGGTCTGCCGCATGTATCGATCGCGTTTTCTTGACCCTCTGCCGTTACTCAGCCCATCCTCATTAATATTACATAGTTGTGGATCGATAAGACAATAGTCATAATAACGACTTTGTTTATATTTTATTGAAATTTATTGGAGATGCGGACTTCCGAATCGATTATGATGAACATTCCTGATCTCAATGTAAGGGTTTTTCGCACTGTCGACCACTACGTTTGCCTTCATGGCCGCATGCTTCTCCGACACTGGTGCCGGTCAGCACTCGATCATTTGCATTCAGCTCATACACCGGTAAAACGCAGTTGTTAAAAAAATATGACTGATTCCCGATTTCCGTTTCACCGGTATCTTAAACGGAAAAATCCGCCTTTCGGCGGAATTTTCTCATTAACTATTCACTATTAACTATTCGCTATTCACTGCTTTTATTCCGCCCCATCCCAGCAGTAGGTGCAGACCTTTTCTTTTGGCAGGCCGATGGCCTCGATCAGGTCCTCGAGCTTCTGGTACTGGAGGGTCGAGAGCCCCAGGCGGAGGCGGATCCTCTCGACCATTGCGGTGTAGCGCTCCCCGCGGCCGGACGCGTATTCTCCGAGGTGCGCCTCCTCGGTGCCTTCCAGCTCCTTGATGGCCAGGCGGCCGGCCAGGTCGAGCGCGGACCGGGAGCGCGAGAAGTTCAGGAACTTGCACCCGTACACGAGCGGCGGGCAGGCCGGCCGCATGTGCACTTCCCGCGCCCCGTAGTCGTAGAGGCGCTGGATCGTGTCCTTCAGCTGCGTGCCGCGCACGATGGAGTCGTCGCAGAACAGGATGCTTCGCCCGTGGATCAGCTCCCGTACCGGGATCAGCTTCATGCGCGCAACCAGGTCCCGGATGGTCTGGTCCTGGGGCATGAAGCTCCGTGGCCAGGTGGGCGTGTATTTCACGAACGGGCGCTGGTACGGCACCTTCGACTCGTTCGCGTAGCCGATGGCGTGGGCCACGCCGGAGTCGGGAATGCCGGCGACCACGTCGACCCTGGTCTTGTCGTTGCGCGCGAGCGCGGCCCCGCACCGGTTCCGCACTTCCTCGACGTTGATCTTCTCGTAGCAGGAGGGCGGGTACCCGTAGTAGACCCAGAGGAACGCGCAGATCTGCATCCGTTCCCCCGGCTTTTTGACCGTCTCCGCGCCGTCCTCGGTCATGAACACGATCTCCCCGGGCCCCAGGTACCTGTCGATCTCGTAGCCCAGGTTGGGGAAGGCGCAGGTCTCGAACGCGGCCGCGTACGCGCCCGGCTTTTTCCCGATGATCACGGGCGTGCGCCCCAGCCGGTCGCGGGCCACGTAGATCCCGTCCCTCGTCAGGAGCAGGATGGAGCAGGACCCCTCGATCATCTCCTGCGCGCACGTGATCCCCTCGACGAAGCTCGATCCCTTGTTGATGAGCGTGGCGACCAGCTCCGTGGGATTGATCTCGCCCCCGCTCATTTCCGAGAAATGGGTGGTGTGCTTCCCGAACGCCTCTTTCACGAGGTCTTCCATGTTTTTTATGACGCCCACGGTTATGATCGAGTAGGTGCCCAGGTGGGACGAGATGAAGAGCGGCTGGTCCTCGTAATCGCTGATGACCCCGATCCCCTTTTTGCCCCTGAACTTGGGCAGGTCTCCGTCGAATTTCGAGCGGAATTGCGCGTTGGATATGTCGTGGATGCTCCGCTTGAAGCCGCCCTCGCCCAGGACGGCCATGCCGCCGCGCTTGGTGCCGAGGTGGGAATGGTAGTCGGTCCCGAAATAGAGGTCGTTCACGCAATCGTCTTTGGAAACTACGCCGAAAAAGCCGCCCATGATGGATACCCCGGTGCTGGTTTTATGATGAGGGGCAGGGAACATAATCCCGGCACCCGGGTACAGTTCTGGCGGTTTCTATTCCTGTGTAAATACTTATTTTATGTTTTTTAGTGAAACTTAATCTATTTTATGCGATGCTAATGTATAAAAAACAAACATTATGGGAAAAGCATCGAATTTCAGCTTGGGCGCCCCATAACCCCTTGCCCCCCTCTTTCCCCGCGGATGGGGCAGTGGGGGTGATGATGTCTCCTGCCGGGCAGGGGGAGGTAGGATGATAATTAGCAGCAGTTAATAAAGGCGGGATCTTTCGGTCCCGCCTTGATACCTTATTCAAATACTCAATATGCAGTTATTTCTCGGGTTTTGGCCCCTTCGGCGGCTTCATTTCGTCATCTGACAGGAATCCGTCTCCGTTCTTGTCCATATCCTTGAACATTTTCTCGTGAAAGTTTTTCCATTCTTCAAGGGAGACCTTGCCGTCTTTATCCGTGTCCATCATCTTGAAGTGGCCCATCATGGGGCAGCGGCCCATGGGGCCCTTATGCATCGGTCTGCCCCTGTCCTCCTTCGGTTGGGCATAGGCGAGAATGGCAAGACAGACCAGAAGAGCAATACCGGATAAGCCTACGAGAAACCTTTTCATGCGATACCCCCGTTGACAATAATTAATAATGATAAATTAACAATACAGGATTGGAGACCGGCACGAGGGAAATGTTACGACAAATGAATGTTATTGCGATTACCTTTGTCTGCGCCGGGCGGCGCACCAACCTTGAATCCCTTACATGAAAATAATCATGTTCACCAATGGATTCTCGCTTTCGCGGGAATGACATGAGAGATAAGCGGGAATGACATGTGGCAGGGGGGTAATGACAGGTGAAATTTGAATTGACATTCACAATTTATGTGTCATTCCTCATAAATTGCAATCGATACAATGAGGAATGCACACATGGAACCGATCCACGAACGCATGCGCGCCAGGCCCGTCATCTTCGACGGCGCCATGGGCACCATGATATACCAGAAGGGCGTATTCATAAACACCTGCTACGACGAGCTGTCCCTTTCAAACGGGAAGCTGATCGCGGAAATCCATGCCGAGTACCGGGACGCGGGCGCGGAGGTGCTGGAGACAAATTCATTCGGAGCGAACCGGGTGAAGCTCGCGGCCTTCGGCATGGGGGAGAAGGCGGTCGAGATCAACCGCGCCGCGGTCGCGATAGCGCGCGGCGTCGCCGGGAGCGACCGGTACGTGGCCGGGTCCGTGGGCCCGTGCCTGTACGCTTACGAGGCGTTCGACGGGTCGCGCTCCCGCGAGTTCGCGGACGCGTTTGACGAGCAGTGCGCGGCCCTCGCCGGTGCGGGGGCCGACTTCATACAGCTCGAGACCTTCACGCACCTGGCAGAGCTCCGGCTGGCCGTGGCCGCCGCGCGCCGGTGCGGACTGCCCGTGTCCGCCTGCTTCACCGTGAACGAGGAGGGCGTGGCCTCGGACGGGAACACGATCGAGACGATCGCCGGGGCGCTGTGCATGGACGGCAGCGTCGACGTCATCGGCATCAACTGCGGCATGGGGCCCGCCGGCGCGCTCCAGGCGCTCGAGCGCATCGCTCACACCTGCTCCAAGCCGGTGGTGGTGATGCCCAATGCCGGCTATCCCCAGGACGTGGGGGGCCGCACCATGTACCTCACCAGCCCGGACTACTTCGCGACCTACTCGCGCCGCTTTATCCAGGCGGGCGCGCGCGGCGTGGGCGGGTGCTGCGGCACCACGCCCGGCCACATCGCAGCCGCGGTCGCGGTGATAAAGAACCTGGCGGAAGTGAAAGTCTACCGCGCGGTGAAGGCCGTGGCTGCGCCCGCAGGCGTGGCCGAGACGCCCTTCGCGGAAAAGTCCCGTTTCGCGGCCAGGCTCGCGAAGGGAGAACCGGTCACCTCGGTGGAGATCGTGCCGCCGCGGTCCATGGACCTCACGGCCATGCTCGGGAAGGCGGCGAAGTGCAAAGAGCGCGGCGCGGACGCGATCAACATCCCGGACGGTCCGCGCGCGTCCGCGCGCATCAACAACCTGATCGCGGCGGTGCGCATACAGGAGACAACCGGGATCGAGGCGATCCCCCACTTCTGCAGCCGCGACCGGAACCTGCTCGCGCTCCAGGGCGACCTGATGGGAGGATGGGCCGCGGGCCTTAAAAACTTTCTCTTCGTGACCGGGGACCCGCCGAAGATCGGCGACTACCCGGACATGACCGGCGTGTTCGACATGGACTCGATCGGCCTGGTGCAGATGGCCGTGAACCTGAACCGGGGCCACGACCTCGCGGGACACCCGGTGGGCGCGCCGTCCGCGCTCGTCATCGGCGTGGCGGCCAATCCCTGCGCCGTGGACCTGGCGCGGGAGATAGACCGCTTCTATAAAAAGATCGACGCGGGAGCCGAGTACGCCATCACCCAGCCGGTGTTTGACCCCGACGCGCTGATCCGCTTCCTCGACACGGTGCGCGCGCACGGCCGCACCATACCGGTCGTGGCGGGCGTATGGCCTTTGGCGAGCTACCGGAACGCGGTCTTCATGGCGACCGAGGTGCCCGGCGTGTCCGTGCCGCCTGCCGTTCTCGACCGCATGAGCTGCTGTACGACAGGCGAGGACAGCCGCAGGGCGGGAATCGACATAGCGCTGGAGATAAAGGAAAAGATACGGCCGTACGTGCAGGGCTTCCAGGTAAGCGCGCCCGGCGGCAACGTGGACACGGCGCTTTCAGTGCTGGAGCTGTAAATACAGTGAATAGTGAATAGTGAATAGTGAACAGTTTCGGATTATTTTATCCGTTCCTTCGGAACGGATAAAATTTTCGACAAAGAAAAGAAAAAGATAACCACAGAGACACAGAGAAAAAAAGAGGGTTGGCTTAAACTTTAAACATATTCATGGTGAAGGCCATACCCTTTATCAGAAAACATGAATATGCTCCATTGAATAGATTTACAACCGACTCTCCGTGCTTCTGTGTCTCCGTGGTGAGTCCTTATTTTTGGTAAGAAACCGTAGTATGGGAGGTTGATCATGGGAACGCTATACTATAGAAACTGGAAGCTCATATCCATCATCCTGATGATAACCGCGTTTGCCGCGTGCGCGGGAGCGGCCCCGGTTAATCGGGACGGTGCGAATCCGCAGGCGCCGCCGAATATCGCGGTCGAGTTTCTTGACATGGAAAAAAGCTTCTGCCCCGACCGGGCCGCGTATGACCGTCTGGAGCGCCTGCTCGCGCGGGCAAAGGCCGAGATCGCCACGAGGGAGACCTATTCCACGGAGGAGGCCATCGCGGTGCTGAAAAGCATTGACGCGTTACTAAAGAAGGAGGGCTTCACGTTTAAAAACAATCTCCTGCTCTGCGCGGGCCTGCAGTCCGGGAAGATCGACTGCGACAACTACAGCGCGCTCTACACCGCGATCGCGGAGACGGTGAAGGTGCCTATAAAACCGGTGTATGCGCCCAACCACAGCTTCGTCCGCTTCCTGTTCGATGAAGACGGCTCGTACGTCAACTGGGAGCCGATCCAGGGCCGGTCGCTGCCCGACTCGTACTATAAAAAAACGCTCGGCATAGCGGAGCCTTCGGTCCGGAAGGGCGTGTACCTGAAGGAGCTGTCCCGCAATGAATTCCTGGGCGTGGAATACAACAACATCGGCGCGCACCTGATGACGCAGAAAAAGTTCGGGGAAGCGGCTTCGTACTTCAGCATGGCGGTACGGCTCTACCCCGCGTTCTCGTCCGCGTACCACAACCGGGGCACGGCCCTGTACGCGGCCGCGAAGCTTGACGGCGCGCTTGACGATCTGCTGAAGGCCGCCGATCTTGACCCCCGGAGGCCGGAGACGCAGAATACGCTGGGCGACGTCTGCTTCGATTTGAAGCAATACGAGAAAGCGGTTGAGCGGTACAAGGCCAGCATCGCTCTCGACCCGCGCAATTACGTTCCCTATTACAGCATCGGGCTGGTGATGAAGGCGCTCGGCCGGACCGGGGAGGCGGAGCAGTGGCTCGGGAAAGCGGAGCAGGTGAAGCGGGGGCGCTGAACGCCCGGAGCACCGGGCGAAGGTGCAGGCGCTATGGAAGAAGGCGTAAAGAAGAGCGGAAAAAATAGGATCGAGCACATTGAAGCCGATCAGGCTGATCCGGAGACGGCCGTATGCGAATAGAAGATGAAATCATCGAGATCGTCAACCGCGAGACCAGGGCATGGGACACGCGGGACGTGGATCTCTTCCTGTCGATTTTTCACCCTGACATGGTCTGGCCCTGGCCTCCCGCGAATACCGACCATGACCCGGTGAAATGGGAGCTCTTCCTGGGAAAATTCGACCATGACCGGTGGAAGGGAGTTTACACGAAGTTCTTCGAGGACCACAGGCTGGTCCACAATAAAAGGAATATTGTCTCGATCATAGTGTCCGAGCAGCGCGACGGCGCCTTTGCCGTTGTGGACATAGACACCCTGTGGGAGCACGTTGCGACAGGGGTGAAGAACCACTGGCTCGGCAGGGTGTGCAAGGTGTACGCGAAGGTCCGTGGCGAATGGAAGATGACCATGCACACGGGCGTTTTGAAATATTAAGCGGCATGAAAGGCGCGCTCGATTCGATGAACATGAAAGAAAAAAGGCGTGCCGCGAGAGGTGGTCGATGAAGAGTATTGCTGCGGGCGCGGGCCTCCTGATCAGCGGGTACTATATCGTCACGATCGTGATGCACATGATCGCTCCCGGCGGCAACACCGGGTACACGCGCATGCTCATGTTCGTGTGCCTGGCCACAATCCCGCTCGGGTTCATGATGGCCATGATCGGCGGCCGGGACCGGCTGCCCCTGCTGGCGTCAAAGGCAAAGGAGATGGCCCGCGTCGGTCCTGCTCATTGTGGGCCTGGTCGTGCTCCTGGTGTTCATCCCCGCCTTCAAATGGACGATGTAATGGCCTGCCGTGTTTGGAAGTGTTAAGCGTAAAGAATTCTTTTCCAGCCGGTGGCTGCTCAGTAAGTGAAGAATGATCTTTTTATCGGTGGGCTGCGGAAATCTTGATCGAGATTTCCTTGCCGTAGCTTCACGGGGCCTGTTTCTAATATTAAATTCAATGTTGATATGATAATTTCTTCGCCAAATATGTTATTCGGCGTGATATGCGAGCTATATTTTTCTTATTGACTTTATGTTTGGATATGGGTAGGATCTATTGCTTGTTGCGGATTCGTCCATTTTTAGTTATGTATAAATTTTGGCTCTCAAATTATTTTAAGAAAGGAATATGAAATGACTTCTTTAGATGATACGTGTGAAAAATATATTGGTGAATTACTTTTTGTAGAGACTCAATATGGTTATGGATGGGATTATCCAGAAAATATAAACAAGAAAATAACTAATATTGAAATGGAGCCAATACCTAATTTTCAATTTCGATTACAAGAATTTAAAATATTTCAAAATAATTTAAGACGTGGTGGAATTGGAATAATTGAGGATGAAACATGTAAATATAATAAATCCATTATAGAATTTGATGTTAGACATGAAGGTCGGTATAATTTTGATTCTGAAATAGCAGTTTATAATATTATTATAAAAACTATCAATAATCTAAATAGTAAGTCGCAGAAAAATGGAGTGGGCGGTTACGGAAAAATATTTGTTAAAACATAAACAATTGTATAAATACCAAAAACTACACATATCATTGGCTAAGCGCTCCGCTGCGTTCCGGACTGCACCAAAATTTGCTTCGCGGATATGCTACGCGAAACTTCGTTTAGCCAAGGAACGTGATGCGTAATTTTAAAGCATGAATATTTATTTAATATTATTGAGGAAATAATTATGAACACTAATTCAAAAGCAATTATACTCTTATTAAGACGAATCATCGCTTTTGTTATTGATGCGGCAATTTTGTTTTCGATTGGCTATGTATTATCATTATTCCTGTCTGACATATTTTCTGAATTGAAATTGTGGGGAAGATTGATAGGTTTAATAATCGCTGTATTATATTTTGGAATTTTCAATAGCAATATATTATATGGACATACTATCGGTAAATTAATAGTCAGAATTAAAGTTGTAGATAGTGAAGGAAAATATATTTCTATCATCAAGTCGATTCTTAGATCCTTGATTTATATTATTCCGTATTTTGTATTATTTATTTTTTCTCAATCATCAAATGTACCATACCTGCTCAGGGTGCTTGAAAATTTAATTCCATTTGGGATCGGCGGTATTATTATTTATTTATTCATTTTTAATTGGAAAACTCACCAGTCTTTGCATGATATTATTGTTAATACATATGTTGTTGATTTAAACAATAACGTATCAAATGAATCAAAATCTATTTCACTATTTCATTATATATTTTGTTCAATTTATTTCGTTATATTGTTGATACTATTTTCGTTAATTGAATTCAATTCTGCTTCCAACTCGGTATTAAAAGAATTGCCGTTACTTGAAAAAGAAATTTTAAAATCAAATGAATTTCATGATGTCCGGGCTACATTATTGCAAACAGATAACGAAAAAATATTAATTATCCACACTTTTCCGAATAATAAAATAGATAATTACAAAGATCATTCAAAATTGTTATCATTAAGGATTTATAAATTATTTAATGAATTTGATACCATGAGGATAAATTATAATTATGGATTTAATATTGGCCTGTATTGGTCAGGGAGTCAGTACCATATGATTTACAAAATATCCGATTTTAAATAGTGTTCGAATTCTTTGAAACTTTATTGAACAAATAACAGCCGCTCAGCTCCTCGCCCACTTCGCGGGCTGCGCTGCGGCAAAATGTCGCTAACCCCGGGGATGTCAGGTGAAACGCCTCGCCACATTATTGAAAACGCCGCTTTGCCTGGCTGCAATGAGGCAAGTATAACGAGGTTTTAAATGCAATTACGCGAGTTAGGTTGGAATGCTTTTTTTGAAAACCAGTTTGAACGATACCGGAATCAAAATTATTCTCCGATGCGGATAATCCGCGAAAACCGGGAGAAATATATAGCCTGCAGTGAAGCCGGAGAATTAAGATGTGAAATTTCAGGCAAGTATCGATTTGACACTACCGGTAAAGCAAATTTTCCCGCTGTGGGCGATTGGGTCGCGGGTACCGTTCGTCCCGGGGAAATGAAAGCTACTATCCACGCGCTTTTATCCAGAAAAAGCGCCTTCAGCCGTAAAGTCGCGGGTCAGATTACTGACGAACAGGTTGTAGCGGCCAATATTGATACAATTTTTATTGTTACCGGTCTGGATTTGAATTATAACCTTAGGCGCATTGAGAGGTATCTGGCTATGGCATGGAACAGCGGTGCCACGCCTGTCATTATTTTAAATAAATCCGATTTGTGTCCGGACGCCGAAACGAGAAAAAGAGAAGTCGAATCTATTGCTTTCGGAGTCGATATCTGTACCTTGAGCGCTGCACAAAATATTGGCCTGGAATTTCTGAATAACTATATAAGTCCTGGCGCAACGGTGGCTTTCCTGGGGTCATCTGGTGTTGGAAAGTCCACAATAATAAATTCGCTTATTGGCACGAATAAGCTCAAGGTAAATGAAGTGAGCGATCTGGGAAGCCGCGGCCGGCATACGACAACACACCGCGAATTACTAGTGCTTCCCAATGGAGGTATTGTTATAGATACTCCGGGCATGCGGGAATTGCAGGTATGGGGTGATGAAGAAGGATTAAAGCAGGTATTTGATGATATCGAAGAACTGGCTTCAAACTGTCGTTTTAAAAATTGCAGCCATGAAAACGAACCGGGCTGCGCCATAGTGGAGGCTTTAAACAATGGGACCCTTGACCCCGGTCGTTTAGAAAGTTTTTATAAGCTGAAAAAAGAATTTTCTTATGTAGCAGATCGTCAAACCATGAAAGCCAGCGCAATTGAAAAAGAGCGTTGGAAAAAGATAAGTAAAATTCAGAAAATATATTCCAGGGATTATAAGGATAAATTGTAATAGTTGGAATTAGCAGCATGCTGCATTACGCGCCGCCCGCGCAGGGACCGTAACCGTGCGGTGTTATGAGGGGAAGGGCGGCAGCGCGGCCGCCCCTCCCCTCATACTCCCCACCCCCGCGCCAGGGGCTGCGCCCCTGGACCCCACGGGCGAATTCCCCGATTCGGCTTCGCCGAAATCGGCTCATCGCCCTTATACGGTTTGTCCATTTGAAGGCGGGGATGCTCATCCCCGCCTTCAAATGGACGGTTTAATGGCCTGCCGTGTCAGGAAGCGTTAAGCGCAAGGA
Organism: Spirochaetota bacterium; assembly: GCA_029564515.1. Taxonomy (GTDB): domain Bacteria; phylum Spirochaetota; class UBA4802; order UBA4802; family UBA5550; genus RBG-16-49-21. Next base: position 106,268 of record JAKQPV010000048.1, read on the forward strand.
ATTCTTTTCCAGCCGGGGGCTGCTCAGTACGAGAAGAATGATCTTTTTACCGGTGGGCTGCGGAAATCTTGATCGAGATTTCCTTGCCGTAGCTTTTCGGGGCCTGTTTCTAATAACAAATTCAATGTTGATATGTTAATTTCTTCGCTAAATATGTTATTCGGCGTGATATGCGAGCTATATTTTTCTTATTGACTTTATGGTGCGATATGATTAAAAATTATCAGTTTATTCGAAATTTGCCCATTTTTTGTTAGACGAAATTCGGCCCTTTAAATTTTGGGGCTGCAATGTGGGACGGCTTCCTGCCGCCAACAGCTATAAATTTTAATTTCAGTATAGAAAGGTTTATTTATGAATAACAATATCGAAATTCAAGGTCTTATTTTATCCTTTTATATGGCACCATATTTTATTGCCAATTCTTTATTAATTCTCATTTATGGAAACATTCGTCATCTCATGACTGGTTTTCAAATTGATGGTATTCGAGCCCGTGGTATTTCTATTATAGTTTTATTTGTTTTTTTCTATGCAATCTATTCTTTGTTATATAAAATACCTTTACAAAAACATGGCAAAGATAATGTTATAATTATTAAAGATAAATTACTTGCATCACCTTTCCTTTATATTTTCTTTTTTACTATTATAATTCCTAAATTTTATTTATATATAATTCATGGATTTTGGTCGCTAATTGCAATTGTAATAACATTTATTATATGTTTTATTTCACAATATCAATTTATGAAAAATATTAGAAAATATATTGAGTAGAATTAATTTATTATATAATCTATTGTAGGCCGCAGACATCCTGTCTGCGGCAGCTTCAGCTCCCTCAGGGGGCCGAACTTCGTCTAAGGTAACGTCAATAATTTTTCGCACATTCAAAGTCCTCGATCATCCGACCTAATACCCTAAGCAACAGAATCTATATCGATATCATTCAATAAAGTCATATTCAAATACTTTCTTGAGCTCCAGGTCGATGATGCCACGTGA
>JAKQPV010000092.1:0-1036 GCA_029564515.1 Spirochaetota bacterium
TGCAGTACGTTTTTGTTACCGGCAAAGTACAGAAAAGTTAACCGCACAAACCAATCAAGGCAAGTGCGGTTTTTTTGTGCACGAAAACGGGCTGTCGGCCGGGTTATCCGGCCTAATTTACAGGTTCCCGAGAGGAACCCACCAAAAAGGAGCAGTGAAGATGTCTGAAGGTACAGTGAAGTGGTTCAATGATTCGAAGGGTTTTGGCTTTATCCGGCAGGACGGGGGCGAGGACGTGTTCGTTCATCATTCCGCTATCCAGGCAGAGGGCTTCAAGTCCCTGGCCGAGGGTGAGCGGGTAAGCTTCGACGTGGTCGCCGGGCCAAAGGGCCCCGCTGCGGCGAACGTCCGCAAGATCTAACGTCTGAAGGCCATAGCAACTGAAAAAAGCCTCCCCGAAGCCGGGGGGGCTTTTTTATGCCGGGTGCGGATGCCTTCGCGCCCGCAGGCCCCGCATCGCTTACGGCTTGTCCTGTTCACGTTTCAGCTGCCTGGTCAGGAAACGGTCCAGCCTCCCGAATGCCGCCGGGCTGCTAGACATCATGCCGCCGTCCCTCAACTCCTTGAACAGCCCGCGCAGGGCCAGGCTGTCCTTGATGTTTTCCTGCATGTAGAGCTTGCCCCTGGGATCGAGCGCAAAGGCCCCCCGGGTGACAACGCGGTCGGCGAGCAGGATGTCGGCCGTGATCACGAGGTCGCCCGGCTGCACAAGCTAGGCGATGCGATCGTCGGCCACGTCGGGGCCCTCCGGGACCTGGATGACGGAAATGGAAGCCGGCCACTCGACCTTCACGGGTTTGTTGGCCACGAAGCACAGGGGAACGTTCAGGCGCACCGAGGCCCTGATCAACACGTCCGTGATGACGTTCGTGAAGGCGTCGGCGTCGATGTAGATCCGCATTCGACTCCTTATTCTCCCTCTCCCTTCGGAGACGGTGTCGCAATGTCATTGCGGTGAGCCGAAGCCCCGAGCGACGCGTGGGGGGCAGCGAAGCAATCTCAATCCATTCATGGGATTGCAGATTGCCGCGCTCCC
>JAKQPV010000057.1:0-1108 GCA_029564515.1 Spirochaetota bacterium
GATCATCCGGGCCTTGTCATTGTCCGTGATCATCCCCTTACAGAAAGGGCATTCATATTGCGCTTTCGACGGCTCGGACTTCGGCCACTTGACGTTGTCGAAGGTGAAAATCTGGAACTCTCCGCAATGGACGCAGGGGACGTAATACTTCCGGCGGTCGGATTTGAGATATTCGGCCTCGATCTTGCTCAATCCCTCATCCGTCGGCGTTGAAAACAGGCCAATTTTCCTGTTCCAGAACGTCGTGGTGCGCTTTCCGATGAGGCTGACGGGGTCCCCTTCGGTCCCGGCAGAGGATGGGAAGGCGTCGATGTCATCGGCAAGGGCAATTCTGATTGACCTGCCGCGCAAAGAGGCGGCACTATTCGCCCCGGCAATGGTGATATGGCCTCCATAAAAGACTTTGTGATTGACTGTATTTCCCGAATCCCGACTTTTTACGTCCGCGACTTTGCGCATCAGGCATGGTGTGTCCCGGAGCATCGGCGCGAGGCGGTCCTTGCTGAACGATTTGCCGACTTCAATGGTAGGCTCAACCACCATGATCGGCGATGGATCGTAGTCAATGAAAAAGCCGATGACGTTTTCCAGGACCGACGTTTTTCCAACTTGGGCCGATGACATGACCACCACTCTCTCCACGCTCGGATCGCTGAAGGCGTCCATGATGCCCCGCTGATATTCAGCCCTCGCCGTGTACCACCTTCCGGGCTCCGCGCTTGCCTCCGGACTTAGCACCCGGTTTTGATCGGCCCAGGCGCTTACCGTGAGGAGCGGCTTTGGGCGAACCATGCTTAGAAGCTCGCTTACCGCTTGCCATTCGCGCGAGGTCTTTAAGGTCTGGATTTGCAATTTCGTTTCTCACCTCGTAAAGCATTTTCTCCACCAACGCCTTGATCTCCGGGATCGTCAATCCATAAGCCATCGGGGGCAGCTTCGCCGGCAGCAGCTCGAGCTTGTTCACCACATTCTGCATGACCGCCGCCCATACCTGCTGCGCCCTTTCCGTGTCGATCGTCTCCCCACGCATCTTCTCCAGCTCCAGTTGCTTCCGGTCGGCATTGATCCGGGTCAGGCGGGTGCGCTCATCGGTCAGGGAGAGGGAACC
>JAKQPV010000132.1:0-1048 GCA_029564515.1 Spirochaetota bacterium
CTGCTCGATGATCTCGCGCATTTCGTTCTCATGTTGTTCAATAAAGGGCTTGAGGATGGGAGCCAGTAGCAGGTTCACGCAATTATTCGCGAGCGCCCGGCCCGTGAGGTATTCCATCGAGAGATAATAGATCCGCTTCGCATTGCACTGCTGGTAGGTCTGCTCCGTTTTGAGCCAGCGTTGCGAAAATACGTCGCGCACGGCGCGCGCGGCCGCTTCAAACTTGTCCCGCGGCGAAGCCTTCTCCCGGGTCACGACCCGATCGAAGATCAAATGGCGGTCGTACAGCGCATCGTCCCGGCCCGAAAACCTTACCGGCCCGCAACTATATTGTTCGCGCAGAGCCGCAGCCGTCACAGTAGGGGAAGCAGTAGTCTTTTCCGGCGTCTTCATCTGTTCAACTCCGTCTGGCGATTCCCGCCCTTGTTTCAAGCGCCACCCATGACCGATATCACCTGGTCCGGCGCCCGTATGATCATCCCACGTGGCCTATTCCCAGTGGTCGCGGACAATACGGAATCCGCATTCGGTAGAACCAAATGTCCCTTTGTGCATCTCCCGGTCGGCAACGCGGGAGTAAATGGACGGAAATGCGTGGCTTCCCCCGCGAATTACGTGCCGGAAAAACTCGTCGCAAGTGTTGTGGAACGGGGTTGTAACGGGCTCTTCCGGATACTCGCGCAATGCCTGATCGCTGCACCATTCGGAGACGTTGTTACTCATCGTCATCGCCTTCCGCATAGGGATCGCCCACCTGAAAGTACCCGCCCGGGACGGCCATCATCTCCCCAGGATCCGGTTCCTCGCGGCCGGCGCACGACGTCGATACACTCACAAGCGCGGCCAATGCGGGAATCGCCGGGCAGCGGAACAGAATCCCGCTCTTTTCAGGTTTCATCCTCCATCTCCGTTCGTGCCCGAGAACGAGGATGGAGGATGAAACCTGAAAAGAGCGGGATTCTGTTCCGCTGCCCGGCGATTCCCGCATTGGCCGCGCTTGCGGGTGTATCGACGTCGTGCGCCGGCCGCGAGGAACCGGATCCTGGGG
>JAKQPV010000065.1:0-22972 GCA_029564515.1 Spirochaetota bacterium
GGTAAATTTATCATCATTGAAAATGTTCCAGCAAGGGTTAATCAAGAAACAGGTGAGCAATTTTTTTCTCCCAAAACTGTAGAAAAAATTCAAAAACTTATTCTCGGAAATCCGAAGCCCCAAAGAACTATAAAGACTCCAGTTTTTGAGTTTTCGTGATCATCACTTCGCCCAACCCATGTGTTCACCTGACCGGCACCGCCTTTCATTTGTTCAAATTTTTGCACAAAAAGAAAGGCATTGTCGTTTTAGAGCGAATTTTTAGCGGTGCCGGCAGGTGACACTTATTGTTATGCACTGGAGAACATATGATCATTAAGCACGAAGAAATAGAACCAATCGAATTTGATAAACTTAAAATTATCGATTATACAGTAGGGCAAGACAACAGCTCCTCGTTTGCTGAGATTACAGTCCCGATAGGTGTTAGTCATAAAATTTCTTGGTCGAATCGTTCAGACAAATACTACTATATTAGCAAGGGAAATGTAAATTTCATCGTAAATGAAGAATCATACTACCTTTCACCCGGTGATGTATGCATCATCCCAAAAGGACATCGTTTCAGTTACACAAATACCGGTTCGACTGAGGCTGTATTGATTTTAGTTCATACGCCAAGTTTTAGATTAGAATATGAAGTATTTGTGGAGTAGTGCATAACAACGCAAATTAACACGCATGCAAATTCCGCTACGCTCCATTCGCACCGGTTATGTGCGGCGTTATAAGCCCTGAGATCTAGTGTTGACGGAAGAAATGACGGCGGGATTAATTTGTTGAGGGTTTGTGATAGACGCTCAAATATTCATCGGGAGTGCAAACAGTCAAATCAGTAATTTTATAATCAATCTTATTTCTGGTTATCAAAAAATCAACTGCTTCATTTTTAGCGGCATAATACTGAATCGAATCTTTAAAATCTTTAAAATCAGAATTCGCTGCTAAAAGCATTATTTTTTCATCAACAGCCGTCACTCTTAGTAGTGTTAACAGCTTTCGAATAAATTCAAGCGCACTTTTTTTGTTAATTATCCTTGATGATATATAGTAAATGTTAGCCAAAATCACCGGAGTCGTAAAAGCAATCACTTCCTTTTCTTCAATTATTGTAAAAAGTTTTGATGAAGATATGAAGTAAGGCTCACGATTGAGTAGCAAATCAAGAATAATATCTGCATCAATGAATACCTTATTCATGTAAGTATTTCTCCAACAAATATTGTTCTTTGTAAACATCAGGATCGGACTCATTTTTCATTCTGAGTACGCCAGCAAGCTCTTTAACGGTCGGAGACAGCTTGGCTTGGTCATTTCTTTCTTTTTCAATGAGTCTCTCAAAAAAACCTTCAACAAGAAATGAAAGGCTGGTGTTGTTAATTTTCGCGAACGTTTTAGCCTTTTCAATAATTTTCTTGTCCAGCTTAAGCGTTAGTTTTGAGTTCATAGCATTACCTCATTGTACGTATTCTCTTTATTTATTATACGTATTTCAATTCATTATTACAAGTCATTTTTCAAGTATTGCTTATAACAACCGCCGGTAACGGATGCGCACTTTAGTGCCGCGCTTAATTTATAGTTGGTTTCCGTTCAAAGTAAGAAGCGCGCATAAATTTTCTTTCGGTGCGCACCGTTAAGGCTTTTCGATGGCGTGGACGCTACACGCCGCGCCATCGGGCCGGCGGATTATCATCCGCTTTCTGTCCGGCGCTGTACGCCGTCCATCAAGCAGCTGCAGCTGACGGGCTTGCGCACGAGCAAACTCGCGCTCCAGCCCGCAGCTGATCCGCCGGCCCGTTAAGATGCGACATACTGGAGACCGCGCATGAGTTCGGCTAACAGAATCGGGTATTTCTCATCGATCGGCCTTTTCGTTTTGGGGGTAGCGTACGCGGTGGTTGTTGCGTTCGGCATTGCCCATGCGGGTCTCGACCATCCGATCGTGGATCCGACTCTCGCCGTGATGGAGGCGCTAACATTACTGTCGGCTCCTCTCATCGTTGCAGTAATGGCATCGATCACCGAAACCGCAAGCCGGGATCGTAAGATATATGCTGTTATGGCGCTGGTTTTCGCTGGGATTATGGCGGGACTTACCAGCGCTGTTCACTTCGTAGCACTGACGGCCGGGCGACAAACTGATTTCACCGTTCTCGATTGGCCATCGACACTATATGCCGTTGAGCTCCTCGCATGGGACATCTTCCTTGGGCTGTCCCTCCTCTGCGCCGCCCTTGTCTTCATCGGTTCCGGAATCCTAGCCGTTACCCGATGGTCTCTCGTTGCAGCAGGTGTACTATCGCTGTTTGGCGCCGTTGGCCCCATCGTCGGCGACATGACACTTCAGCGGATTGGCATACTCGGCTACGGTGTCGGACTTCCTTGGGCGGCACTGGTGCTATCACGATGCTTTCTCCGGAACGGAGACTCATGGGGAAAATCAGGATTGCGTGGCACATCCTAACCACCGGTTATAGCGGACGGCGCTGCGCGTCGCCGCTGAATCGGAACGTTGGGTGCTGGTTTCATAAACTGCAAAAGCAGAAAGAATGTCGAAGTGCAAAGGCTGGATACATGATAAAGAAAACACTGGTGCGGGTCTGGGACATCATTCGCAAACATCGGTCCGCATTTCTGATGGGAACTCTCCTCCCAAGTATCGTCGGGCTCTTCTTGGCGGAAACAGTGATGGCAGTTCAGTTCAAAGCTCTGCAACCGATCCTCGGCGGCTTCAATATCATTCGATTGTTCTATTCTTCTGATAGCGAAGAATCTTAAAAAGGAACACGCCACCCAACACAGCGTGCATCTGACTGGCGGGAATGTGCCGCGATTTAGGAGCATTTTTCTGGCTTTGGCGGAATCATGATCTTGGGCGTTACCTCGTCCCTCCCGCCAGCAGGTAACGCACATCGTTAGCCCGTAAATACAGTGGGCATTCATGGATTAACTGCTACCATTCAGGAATAGAATGAACACAGTCATAGAAACTGATAGCTTGGTAAAACGCTACGATAATATCACAGCCGTTAACGGTTTGTCTTTGCGCGTTGCCAAAGGCGAAATCTATGCGTTCCTGGGTTTAAATGGCGCAGGCAAGACCACGACCATTCGCCTGCTGCTAGGGATGGTTAAACCGACCTCTGGAAAAGCGCGTGTGCTGGGAACGGAAATTCACGTGGCTGGCAAGAAACCTTGGGATTCGGTCGGATACTTGGTTGAGACAGCTGACGCATATCCAGAACTGACAGTGCGCGAAAATCTGGAAGCCATGCGCCGTCTTCGGCCTGGCACCAAGCCGCAAGCCGTTGATCGCGCCATTGAACGGCTGGGCTTGAGCGCTTATGCGGATCGGCGAGCCAGCATATTATCACACGGTAATGCGCAACGGCTGGGACTTGCCAAGGCATTGTTGCATGAGCCCGAGCTTCTCATCCTTGACGAGCCGGCCAACGGATTGGACCCGGCAGGGATTGTTGACGTCCGCAACCTCCTTATCGAATTGGCGCGTGAGCAAGGCGTCACCGTCTTTATGTCAAGTCACATCCTGGCCGAAGTATCGAGACTTGCCCAACGCATCGGCATCATCCACCAAGGGCGCTTGCTTCAAGAACTCGACTTGGACGAACTCGAGCGCAATAGACGGCTTCGCCTCGTGGTACGTACGCGAGATTGTCAGGCGGCTTGCTACTTGCTTCTCAGCGCAGGATACTCTGCCGAGATCACATCAAACAGCACCATCAACATTAAGGACCGCGCAGCCATCGAGCGCCCCGATGATATTGCAGCTCGACTGGTCCATGCAGGTCACGCGCCGACCATGCTTAATGTCGAAGAAGAAGACCTGGAACAGTACTTCCTGCGTCTCGTCGGCATGGATGAAGGAAACACAGAATGAACAACCTGGCTCAAGCTATCTGGGTTGAATTTCTCAAAGTGCGCCGGTCCAAAATGCCTCTGCTCACCTTGCTTGGATTTGCAATGGTTCCGCTGGGTGGCGCTTTCTTTATGATTGTCCTAAAAGATCCCGAAATGGCACGCCGGGTTGGCTTGATTAGCACCAAGGCTCAACTCACAATGGGCGCCGCTGATTGGCCCGCCTACCTGCGTTTCCTTGACTTGGCTGTGGGCGCAGGTGGCATCGTCCTTTTCGGGCTCATCGCCAGTTGGGTCTTCGGTCGCGAGTACTCCGATCGCACAGTGAAAGATTTGCTCGCTTTGCCCACATCACGTTCTGCGATTGTGCTGAGCAAGTGCATCGTGATTGCGGTGTGGTCAGCCGCATTGACTATAGTGATCTGTCTCATCACTCTGTGTGTTGGAGCAGCGCTTGGCCTGCCGCAAGTAACTCCACAAGTTTTTTGGCAAAGCGGGATCACCCTGACAGTAGCCGCCTGCTTAACCATTGCACTCACGACACCTATCGCTTTCGCGGCAAGTGCATGGCACGGTTATCTACCGCCGATCGGTATGATATTTCTTGTGATGATAGTGGCGCAATTCACAAACGCCGCCGGATGGGGAGAGTATTTCCCCTGGGCTGTACCTGCTTTGTATGTCCAGGGCGAAAATCTGGGGGTGATCAGCTACGTAATCGTAATTATGACCGGCGCTATTGGATTAGTCGGTACATTTCTGTGGTGGGAGTTGGCAGACCAGACACGCTAGTTCTGTATAATACCCGCCGGAGCAGCGGGCTAACAGCCGCATGCACCCGACTTTGCTTCTCGCTACGCTCCTCGCAAAGCGGCTGATGCGTACCGTTAGCTCTTGTATATCTATAAGAGAGTGTTACGTTGTTTAAACCTGCGAAAAAAGGAGAAAAAATGAGAAAGATTGCATATCTTTATGTGTTTGATTCGATGGCAGATTGGGAACCAGGCTATGCTATAGCAGAACTTCATTCAGGACGTTATTTTAAGGATAAAACGTTGAAATATGACGTGAAGACAGTTAGTTTAACACAGGAGCCGATTACGACAATGGGTGGCATGACAATACTCCCAGATTTGATTATTCACCAAATGACGGCTCATGAGGCTGGTGTATTGATCTTGCCTGGGGGCGATACCTGGTTAGAACCTCTCCATGCTCCTATTTTTAGCTGCGTGAGCGAGTTTTTACAGGCGCACATTCCCGTTGCTGCGGTTTGTGGGGCAACGTTCGGTTTAGCAGCACATGGGTTTCTAAACAATCGTCAACACACCAGTAATGATCGTGACTATCTCAAAGCAATCTGTCCAACTTATGAAGGAGAGTCGTTCTATCTCCACGAACCGGCAGTCATTGACGGAGATCTGATTACTGCATCAGGGGTTGCGCCGCTTGATTTTGCCTATACGATCCTGAACAAGCTTGAGGTCTTTTTCCCAGCGACCCTTGAGGCATGGTATAAATTATACCAGACGCACGAAGCCAGGTATTTTTATGCTCTGATGGCATCTTTACCGCAGGTCTCATAAGAGAAACAGTGATGCGTTGTCTCAGTTACGATACAAACTGCTGGAGAATTCGTACATTAGATTCATCGACATACCTGCTCAATTTTTTGAGAAAAGAGCACAAGCGAGTATGTGAAGGCTCAACAGATATAGACCAAGAGAATAGTCGAGCTAACCGCCGGCCGCACCGGACGCAGGGCATCCTGCGGTGGTTGAAAAAAGACCAGCGTTTAGGTGAAAATGATTCTGGCAGTTCCTTCCGCGTATACCCTACTCCGGTTGACCGTGTCGCTAGCGCTTCTTTCTTTCTCCAGACCGAGAGTGGAATTCCAGCAAAAGGAAGAAATAGCTGGCACTTCTCATATCACGCATCAATATGTAAAATATGAGATATGCTGCAAAGATGCTGTCGACCAAAGGAACAAATGTGATGCATCAACCGGAGAATGAGCAGTGGAAATTATGGAAGTTCCGTACACGAAGGCGCCAATAGAGCTACTCTTGGAAGCGGATCCGTCAGTTGAGAAAATTAAGGCGTACTTGCCACGGTCAAAATGTTTCGTAGCAATGCTTCAGGGCGAACCAGTCGGTGCGTATGTTGTGCAGTGCATTGCTCCCGGAGTTTATGAGTTGATGAGTATCGCGGTTTTGTCTGAACATCAACGAAAGGGCATTGGGTCGGAACTGCTCAAGCATGCCGTTACCACTGTCCGCAACATGGGAGCGCACCGCCTTGAGGTAGGAACCGGGACTTTTGGGTATCAGCTTGCCTATTATCAGCGTGAAGGATTCAGAGTATTTGCCATAGAGAAAGATTTCTTCCTGGTCAACTATAAAGAGCCGATCTACGAAAACGGCATTCAGCTCAAAGATATGTTAAGACTGGCGGTGAACTACTAGACCATGAGTTATTACGCTTTAAGATTCGTTGCATGACGACCCGCTGTTCCAGAGGGCTTTTTGTTTTGCCCCACAGACGACGGCGAACAATCGTCCGCACCGGACTCAGGGCCTCCTGCGGTGATTGAAGAGCGGTATGGCTAATTAGTAAAAATATTATGAACGGTTCCTTCCGCTTATGCTCCGCCCCGGTGGGCCGTAGTCGTGGCGTGGAGCCTTGAGGCAAGGAGAAAAAGACTGTATGAGCGATCGCATGGCACAGGACCCCAGCGAGATTCAGGAGACCATCCGGTCCGTGCTTGAGCGGAACCTGTTCGCTGTGCTGGCTACCCAGCGTAACGGTCAGCCTCACGCCAGCCTCATAGCCTTCACGCCACTGGAGGGCCTGCGGTTCCTCGCGTTCGCGACCTATCGTGATACACTCAAGTATGCGAGCATCCGGGAGGATCAACGGGTGGCGATTCTCATCGAGGACAGAGAGGACGACGACAGGCGGTCAGATCGGCGGCTCGTCGTCACAGCGGTTGGTGAAGCGATCAGGATGCCGGAGGAGGATCAACAGGCTCACATCGCGGCACACCTCGCGCGGCACCCTGAACTTGAGAGATTCCTGAGCTCGCCGGACTGCGAGTTGGTAGGTGTGGCCGTCCACGCCTATCAGGTGGTGAGCAGCATTGACGACGTGCGGTGGTACGTAATCGGATAGCCACTGCCACTAAAAGACGGTGCGATGGTTTCTGATAGCGAATAGCCTGATTATGCCATATATCGCATTACAGACTTTCTATCATTCTTTGATATGGGGCGCTTCTTTGCGGGCTGTGACGCTGCCAGGCGCTGCCATCTCCCTTGCTGTGTTATTCAGAAGGAATCTGCGCGACAGGTAAATTAACGGCAAAGAGCAGATATGGATCGCAATACCCTGGCCGAATCCAGACCGGGGAGATAAGGAGCGTAAAGATCCATGGAACCATACCATCCTAGAAGACAAAGAAATGAAATAACCGATGATCACGAAAAAACTCAATTGCTTGTTCAGGGAAACCATATCACCATCGCTCTGTGCGATAATAACCTGCCCTATATAGTGACATTGAGTTATGGATTTGACCGAGTGAAGCATTGCCTCTACTTCCATTGCGCAAACAAGGGTGATAAGCTGGAATTCATCCGGAAAAATCCGCTGGTGTGTGCAACAATAATCAGGGACAACGGGTATATAGAAACAAGATGTGATCACGACTATGAAACACTGGTTATACGTGGAAAGATCTATGTGGTCAGTGATCTTGCCGAGAAAAAGCACGGACTGCAGGTATTGCTGACTCACCTGGAAAAGGATCCGAGACCCATCTTTGAACGGAATATCAAGGATGATCGTTCATACGATGGCGTAACCATATTACGAATGGAAATCGATTCGGTCATTGGCAAAAAATATATCGGATGATTCGCCAAACAGCCGCTTCGAACAGACCATCCGGTCAGTCACGATTCATGCATCATAATTGGCTCACGAACAGCGTCAGGCCCGGATTGCAGTTCGAGGGCAGCTCAACTTCCACCCATCCAGGTGGATGAGAGGACAGTGATATGAATGCACCAGAGGATCGCACAGGTACGCTCTCCCGCTACCGGGAAGGTCCGCAGCAGCTCGAAGAGGTGCTGATGAATTTAATGGATGCTGACCTGGACGCCAAGCCTGCACAGGGCGGCTGGACCATCCGGCAGATAGTCCATCATATCGTCGATGGAGACGACATCTGGAAGATGGCAATCAAGATGGCGATGGGGACCGAAGAGGGAGAATTTGCATTGGGATGGTACTGGGCGCTGCCGCAGCAAACGTGGGCAGAGCGCTGGGCCTATGCCAAACGCTCACTGGACGTATCCCTGTCTCTTTTAAGGGCGGAAAGGGCGCATGTTGTTCAACTGCTCGAAAGTGCGCCTGAAGTGTGGAAACGTACGTTCCTGGTGCGTACACCGAAGGGTGAAGTGGAGCGGATTCCGGTTGGTTTTGTGGTGCAGATGCAGGCAGATCATGTTTCCCATCACATCGAACGGATTCATGTCATTCTGGCCGAACGTGGTGGCTCCTGATCACACCGTTTTCACCGACGCGAAGCAATATTCAACAGAATGAAATGGGCCGCTCCACACTACAAGTTGTGTATGCGTGATTATATTTCGTACCGGGCAGCCGGTCCTCAGAAGGGTTATTCAGCAACCAGGAAAGCCGACTGGTCAGACGATGTCGACGCGTCGGTGCGCTGATAAAAGTACGCGAATCGGTCCCCACAAACTGGAGAGATTTATGCCCAAGCATCCGGTTTTCCTGATGAAATTTGCCAAGGTTTATCCGTTCTACGTTGCGAAAGCGGAGCGCAAAAACCGCACGAAGGAAGAGGTCGACCAGATAATCTGCTGGCTAACGGGCTACGACCAGACCGGGTTACAAAGCCAAATCGACCTAGAAAACGATTTTGAGACTTTTTTTGCACAAGCCCCGGCCATCCATCCGAACAGCTCGCTCATAACGGGTGTAGTGTGCGGCGTTCGCGTGGAGGAAGTGGCTGATCCGTTGATGCAGAAAATCCGCCACCTGGACAAGCTGATCGATGAACTCGCAAAGGGAAAGGCGATGGACAAAATTCTGCGTCAATAGCCCGTTTGCCATAAGGAGGATCTGTGACATTCTTCGATGAAATACGCCTCATGCTGTTCATCGCAGCGACTGCAGGGATCGCAGCCATTTCGTGGAGGACGATGCGTAATTTCCGTTCCCATGGTTTTTTTCGCTTCTTCGCCTGGATCGCAATCGCTGCTCTCATCCTCTGGAATCTGCCGCACTGGTTCACTGAACCTTTCTCCGCCCGCCAGTTGCTCTCCTGGCTGCTCCTGTTCGGCTCTCTCTACCCGCTTTGGCAGGGAGTATCACAACTCCGCAGGGCGAACCGATCCGGCAGCCGCAGCGAGAGCGAGTTGTATGCCTTCGAGCGCACATCCGAACTCGTCACCTCGGGAATTTACCGCTACATACGCCATCCGCTCTACGCCTCCCTGTTCTATCTCACCTGGGGGGCATTTCTCAAGGATATCTCGTGGGTCTCCTTCATTCTTGGGCTTTCAGCCAGCGCATGCCTCCTTGCGACGGCTGGAGCGGACGAAAAGGAGTGCATCCGATACTTTGGAGACCCATACCGGCAGTATATGGGATACACGAAAAGGTTCATCCCGTTCGTGTTTTAGCTCCACATCTCGCTTGGACGAGGGGCCGGACAGGGAGACGCTGTAAAACATTTGCTGCTTGTCGTTAGATTCCTCTCATCTCCGCAATTGACTGATTCTCCGGCTATGCCCGGAAATCCGGCTCGAAAAATACCCACTGAATATCCCCATTCCGCTTTTTCAGCACCGCCTCGCACCGGTTGATATTCCTGATCAGCTCATCCACGGAATCGACCGGTTTCATTCTGGCTTTCACCGCGACCATGATCTGCGGACCCAACTGCAGGGTGATCAGGTTGAGAACGCGTTCAATCTCCGGCATGGCGGTGAGCATCCCCTCGATGTGGGCATGGGTCTCCTCGTCTGTGCTCTGCCCGATCAGCAGACTTTTGACCTTTGCCCCGAGTGCGAAAGAGATGATGATCAGCAGGATACCGATGCCGATGCTGCCGACAGCATCAAAAACGGGATTGCCGGTGAGGACGGCGAGCAGGATCGCCGTGAGCGCAAAGGCCAGGCCCGCCAGGGCGGCGGTGTCCTCGCCAAGGACTACCACCAGCTCGCTCTGGCGGCTGTTTCTCGCCCACGTCCACAGGCTGACCTTGCGCCGTGTCTTGTTGATCTGGCTGACGCATCCATAAAGCGAGGCCGCCTCGAAGAGGATGCTCACGGAGAGCACCAGGATGGCGATCATCGGGCTCTTCAGCCCTTCATGGGAGTGGAGCTTGTGCACCCCCTCATAGATCGAAAAGAGGCCGCCCATGCTGAAGAGGATCAGGGCGACGATGAAAGACCAGAAATAGATCTCCTTGCCATAACCGAGGGGGTGTTCGATATCGCGTTTTTTCTTCGCCGCCTTCAGCCCCCAGAAGAGCAGCCCCTGGTTGCCGCAGTCGGCGTAGGAGTGGACCGCTTCAGCGAGCATGGCGCCGGAGCCGGTCATTACCGCCGCGACGGTTTTGGTGATGGCGATGCCGAGGTTGGCCAGCAAGGCGAAGAGAATGGATTTGATTGAAGCGTCCTGATGTGACATGCGGATTCATCCGGAATGAGTAAATGAAAGAGTTATGGCGGCAATATAGCCAACCTGGAAGTGAGATTCAAGCAGATTCTGTGCGTGAAAAATGCACCTGGCTGAAAGCATTTTGGCAGCTCTGCACGCTCACCAAAAGTCAAGATCACTGGTACGTTCATAAATGGCTTGACCTCGATTGAGTAAAAGGCTATATTTAACAAAACCGATACACTATTTTCACCATCGAGTTGATATTCCGAAGCGGCTGCCTCGGCCCTGCTTTAAGGGAGCTGCACGCAATCTTTGATTCGAATTCAATAAAAATACAAAGAATTACTTACGGCGGAGATACTGCATGGAAAAATTTTCCGGACTTATCGCTGCTCCTTTTGCACCCATGAACGACCGGGGCGATCTGATGTACGACAAGGTCGGGGCTTACTATGCTTTTCTGCAGAAAAACGGCGTCGTGGGGGCCTTCATCAACGGCTCCTCGGGCGAGGGCGTTTCGCTGTCTCAAAAAGAGAAGCAGAAAATGGTGGAATCCTGGTGCGCAGCGGCCAGGACGCAGGGAGGCGTCAAGGTCATCACCTTGATCGCCGGAACTTCCTACGTCGAATGCGCTGAAAATGCCCTCCATGCCCGTGAGAGCGGCGTGGATGCCATCGCGCTGCTGGCGCCCTATTATTTCAAACCACCCACGGCCAGGCAGCTGGCGGAATACTGCGCGCGCATCGCCGAAGCGGTGCCCGATCTGCCGCTCTTTTATTACCACATCCCGGTTCTGACCGGCTGTTTTATCCCGATGCTGCCGTTTTTACAGGAAGCCGCCCCCATCATTCCCAACCTCACCGGGATCAAATACACCCATGAGGATTTTATGGATTTCCTCAGCTGCATCCATTTTATGGATGGCAAGTTCGACATGCTCTGGGGCCGGGACGAGAATCTTCTATCCGCCCTGGTGCTGGGCACGCGCGCCGGGGTCGGCAGCACCTTTAATTATGCGGCGCCGCTCTATTATCAGCTGATCGCGGCCTTTGATCGCGGCAACCTCCCGCTCGCGCGGAAACTGCAGCAGCAGTCAATCGACATGATCATGCTGCTGGGCAAGTACGGCGGCATTGCCACGGGCAAGGCCTACATGCGCTACGTGGGATTTGACTGCGGCGGGTTCCGCCTGCCGGTTAAAAACATGGGTGCGGATAACTATGAAAACTTTGCGGCGGATGTGCGCGCGCTCGAGATGGAGGCGCTTTTTTCAAAGCTGTAGCATGCTGCCGATCGTGTTGACGCTGATGTGCAGCAAACCGGGAGAAAACACCCTGAAATTGCACTGGCAGTCCATTCCGCCGCTGCCGCCGGAGGCCGGCAAAGAGGTTCAGCCCGGCGTGGCCGGCGCCCTTGCAGGCGCTCACGGAGCGTACATGATGGTCGCGGGCGGAGCCAATTTTGAAAAAGGCATGCCCTGGGAAGGAGGCCCCAAGCTCCTCCAGGACACCATCTTTCTCTTGTCCGGCCAGGGCGGCTGGCGGCAGCTGAAAGAGGTTCTGCCCCGTCCCACGGCCTATGCGGCCTGCGTCTCCCTGCCGCAGGGCGTCCTGGCTGCCGGAGGCGACATCGAGGGAGGTCAGACCGGCGAAGTATTTCTCTTCGCTTTTGTCGGAGGGAACCTGCAAACCACCTCGCTGCCCCCCCTGCCCGGGCCGGTCTCGGCGGCAGGTGCTGCCGTGATTGCCGGCAATCAGGTCTATCTCGGCGGCGGCATGGATGCCGGCGGCGCCTGCGCCGGCTTTTACCTCCTGGAGATGAACCATCCGGAAAAAGGATGGATGATACTGCCCCCCCTGCCGCAACCCCTGTCGCACCTGGTGATCGTCAGCCAGCATGACGGCGTCGAGATGTGCGTCTATGTGCTGGGCGGCCGGTTTCGAGACGGGGAGGTATCCACCTTTTCTTCCGATATCTGGAAGTACACGCCTTCAAAGAGAACCTGGCAGCGCGAAGGTTCCATCCTCTGCGACGGCCGGACCTGTGCGCTGTCAGCCGGTACGGGCATTGCCGTCGGGGAGCGCTATATCCTCCTCATTGGCGGTGATCGCGGCGATCTCTTCAACAAAACCGAACGCTTCAACAACGAAATCGAACAGGCGGCCAGTGAAGCTGAACGTGCGGAGCTGTCGCGCAGAAAAACGGCGCACCTCACCGGCCATCCCGGCTTTTCACGCAAAATCCTGGGTTACGATACCATTCAGCGTACCTGGAGCACCCTCGGCGAAACCCCCGAAGCTGCTCAGGTTACCACCCCGGTATTTTACCTGGGGAGGACCATCGTCATCCCCTCCGGTGAAGTGCGGCCGGGAATCCGCACACCGCACGTTGCCGGCCTCAGAATAGAGGATTGATCATGGATTGGAGCAGCACAGCGCAGAAATATAAAACCGGACTGCTGGACCAGGTCATCCCCTTCTGGGAGAACTATTCCCGCGATGAAGCGTATGGCGGCTATTTTACCTGCCTTGATCGCCGGGGGGTGGTGTATGACACCGACAAATTTGTCTGGCTGCAGGGGCGCCAGGTATGGATGTTCGCGACGCTCTACAACCGGGTGGAGAAAAGGCCGCAATGGCTGGATATGGCCTGGCACGGCGCGCGCTATCTGCACAAACACGGCCACGACGGCCGGTTCAACTGGTACTTCTCCCTCACCCGTGAGGGCCGGCCGCTCATTCAGCCCTGTAATATTTTTTCCGACTGCTTTGCCGCCATGGCGTTCGGGCAGCTCTTTGCGGCGACCGGGGATGAGCAGCTGGCGGACATTGCCCGCAAGACTTTTGAAAACATCATCCGGCGGGCTGGCAACCCCAAAGGGATCTGGAACAAGGCCTATCCGGGAACGCGGCCGCTCAAGGGCTTCTCTCTGCCCATGATCCTGTGCAACCTCTCTCTGGAGCTGGAACACCTCCTCGAGCGCGAACTGGTGGAGCGAACGATCTCCGATTGCATTCACGAAGTGATGGATCTATTTTACGATCAGGAATCGGGCCTCATCCGCGAAAATGTGCAGCCGGACGGATCGGGCAGCGACTCTTTCGAAGGCCGCCTGCTCAATCCGGGCCACGCTATCGAAGCGATGTGGTTCATCATGGACCTGTCGGTGCGGCTGGGCCAGCCCGCCCTGGCCAAGAGAGCGGTCGAGATCATGCTGCGAACCCTCAACTTCGGCTGGGATGGCGAGTTCGGCGGCATCTACTACTTTCTCGACTGCCAGGGTCACCCGCCGCAGCAGCTCGAGTGGGATCAGAAACTGTGGTGGGTGCATATCGAGACCCTGATCAGCCTGATCAAAGGCCTGGCTCTGACCGGCGATCCGGAGTGTGCGGCATGGTTTGCCAGAGTGCATGAATACACCTGGGCGAAATTCCCGGATCTGCAATATGGCGAGTGGTTCGGCTATTTGAACCGCCGCGGCGAGGTGCTGCTGCCCCTCAAAGGCGGAAAATGGAAAGGCTGTTTTCATGTGCCGCGCGGCCTGCTGCAGGTGTGGAAAACGATCGACCAGCACCTCGATGTGGATGCCGGCCGACCTTGACGGTATTGATCGGGCACAACCCAGGCAGCCGGATCAAGTCAGCGGCTGAAGCACACAGCAGGAATCGCCGGGCTGTAACAGAACAGACGCATAGCAGGAGGCTGAATCAAGTCAGCGGCTGAAGCACACTGCAGGAATCGCCGGGCCGCTACAGAACACGCAATACGGATGAAAACATGAAAAAAATCTATCCCTGGCTTGTCGTCGCGCTGTTATGGGTCGTGGCGCTGCTCAATTACATGGACCGGCAGATGCTGTCGACCATGAAAATCGCCATGATGGGCGACATCCGCGAGCTGGAGACAGCGGAGAATTTCGGCCGCCTCATGGCGGTCTTTCTCTGGATTTACGGATTGATGAGTCCTGTGGCGGGACTCATCGCCGACCGCATCAGCCGCAAATGGCTGATCGTCGGCAGCCTGGCCGTCTGGTCCGGGGTAACCCTGGCCATGGGCCATGCCACCAGCTTTGATCAGCTCTATGTTTTGCGCGCCATCATGGGTGTGAGCGAGGCGCTCTATATCCCGGCCGGACTGGCGTTGATCGCCGACTATCACCGCGGCTCCACGCGTTCTCTGGCCATCGGCATCCATATGACGGGACTCTATTTCGGTCAGGCGCTGGGGGGATTCGGCGCCACCGTCGCCCATCAATGGTCGTGGCAATGGACCTTCCAGCTTTTCGGCGGCATTGGCGTCCTTTACAGCCTGGTGCTCGTATTCCTGCTGCGGGAAAAGAGAGCGCCGCTGCCCGCTGCAGAAAATGCCGGGGCCGGACTCTCTTCCGGCCAGTCCGTACAAACTGCGCATCGCGGGCTGAGGCACCCGGCCATAAAAACAGCAGCGGCCGGCTTGTCATCCATGCGGCGGAGTCTGGGCCTTTTGCTGGGGACCGTGAGTTTCTGGGTGATCCTCTTCTACTTCTCGGCGCCCAGTTTTCCCGGCTGGGCGACGAAGAACTGGCTCCCCACACTCTTCGCTTCAAGCCTCGGCATCGACATCACCCGGGCGGGCCCCCTCTCCACCATCACCATCGCCGCAGCGTCGTTCATCGGGGTCATTTGCGGAGGCCTGTTGGCGGACCGCTGGATCCAGAAAAATCTCCGCGGGCGGATCTACACCGGTGCCATGGGCTTGAGCCTGACCATTCCGGCGCTCTTTCTCCTCGGCATGAGCCATGGCTTGTCCGGCATCATGACCGGCGCCATCCTGTTCGGGATCGGCTACGGGTTTTTCGATGCCAACAACATGCCCATTCTCTGCCAGTTTATTTCGCCGCGCCACCGCGCAGCCGGCTACGGTTTGATGAACATGACCGGCGTCTTCGCCGGCGCCCTGATCACCAGCCTGCTCGGCAAATCCAGTGACGCCGGCCATCTCGGCCGCGACATGGCGCTCCTCGCCATACCGGTCGCCCTGGCGGTCATTCTGCAGCTCTCCCTGCTGCGGCCGGAATGCGCGGACAAGTCGCAGGATTAATCCCGATCAGCGGTGCTTGACCGTCAGAGCAAGAAATGGCTGTTTGTCTGGACAAGGTGCAGGATAAAGCGGGCAGGAAACATCGATGATGATAACCGGATGGAAAGGGGCCAAACAGAGTGATTAGAAAAGTCAGGTTTGCGGCTGCAGCAGGCGCACTGGTGATTGCGGTGCTGTTGATATACTGCCTGCTGTTCGGCAAGCTGTTTCCCTACTCCCCGGTCATCATCGGCTTCGTTGAACATGAACTGGAGAACACGATCGTTTACATTCAAAAGGGCACCGACTATACCGGTCTGGAAGAAATTGACCAGTTAACCCCCGACGTCGAAGCTTTCCATGAACTGAAATTTTTGCACAAACCCCGGATATTCATTTTTAAAGATAATAAGGACTATCATCAGCGTTCATTATCCCAAGCCCGCTTCTGCGCCTTTTATAACGGTGACCTGGTCATCTCGCCATGGGCATTGAAGGAAGCTGAAAAGGGCGAGATCTCGCTGGATATTTATCTCAAGCATGAGCTGTCCCATTCATTGATTTTTCAGCACACCGGATTGATAAGGGCTTTTCGCTATCCGCATTGGCTGCTTGAAGGCATCGCCATGTACAGCTCAAACCAGATGGGCACATCATGGTATCCTTCGAAGGCCGAGACCTGGAGCTGCATCAGAAAAGGCAATTTTCTCTCCCCAAAATATTACAAGACCAGGAAGGAAGATCAGATCAGGCTCGACGTGGGACGCAGAATCACTTTCATTTATTCAGAGTTTGCCTGCATTGTCGATTACCTTGTGGAACACTATGGCAGGGATAAATTGATCTCGTATATGAAAGGACTCATCAGCGACGGCGGTCATGACAAGGTCTTCGAAGAGATTTATGGCATCGAGTTCGATACATGCATGCAAGAGTTCAAAGAATTCGTGACGCAGGAGTAACAGCAAGGGCATGGCCAACCGCGGCATCGGGAACCAGGCCGGCCGGTTTGCCCTGCACTTTGGATGAGGTAGACGAAGAGGATTAATAACGACCACGCAATGCGGCAGCCGCTGAATCGCGCAAGCCCCACTAATTGAAAGCAGGAAATGAACTGTTTTATTCGACCTTTGACCCCGGAAGATGAACCCTTTCTTTGGGAGATGCTCTATGAAGCGGTCTATGTTCCCGAAGGGGAACCGCGTCCGCCGCGCAAGATCGTTCGCCTTCCGGAGATCGCCCGCTACGTCCAGGAGTGGGCGGCTGAGGGCGGTTATGGATTCCTCGCCGGCGACAGCGGGACGGGCCAAGCGGTAGGTGCCGCCTGGCTGCGACTGTTGACGGGCACGAACCGGGGTTTTGGCTATGTGAATGACGCCACGCCCGAGTTGTGCATTGCTGTCTTGCCGGGGCACCGCGGACGAGGCATAGGGACGCAGCTGCTTGTCCGTCTGTTAGAGTCCGGCTGCGGGTATGCAAAGGTTTCATTAAGTGTCTCGATGGCTAATCCTGCGCTGCGGCTGTACCAGAGATTCGGTTTCGAGATCGTGGGCAGCGTGGGCGATTCATACACCATGATAAAGACGATCAGGGATTCATAACCAAACGCTGATCCATCCGCCAGTAAAAATGACTTTTATGCTGGATAATTAATGCGCTCTTTCGCAAATATGGAGCAGGACCATGAGTGAAGAAACCAAATCAATTCACGAATTCGATTTTGGACTGATCTGCGAATATTTTTCATCGATTGAACGCCAGGGGCCCGGCAGCCCGGAAGTGACCATCAAGGCCTTGAGTTTTATTGACCATCTGACCCCTGCATCCCGTATCGCCGATATCGGTTGTGGATCCGGCGGTCAGACCATGGTCATGGCTCGTCACTCGCCCGGGCACATCACCGGCATCGATCTCTTTCCCGCTTTCATAGAGCTGTTCAACAGCAATGCTCGTAAATTGAATCTTCAGGAAAGAGTGACCGGCAGAGTCGGTTCGATGGAAAAACTTGCTTTTGAGGCGGAAGAACTGGACCTGATCTGGTCGGAGGGAGCGATCTATAATATCGGATTTGAACGCGGCCTCAATGAATGGCGCGGTTTTTTAAAACCCGGAGGCTTTATCGCTGTCTCCGAGGCCTCGTGGTTCACCGACGAGCGGCCGGCTGAAATCGACCAATTCTGGAAGAATGCCTATCCGGAGATCGATACCATTCCGGTCAAGGTCGCACAAATGCAAAAAGCCGGATACATTCCTGTCGCCACTTTTGTTCTGCCCGAAAACTGCTGGACAGAACATTTTTATGAACCGCAAATCCCTGCCCAGGAAAGCTTTCTGAAGAAACATGCCGGCAACAAAACGGCTGAAGAACTCGTGGCCAACGAAAGGCATGAGGCGGAATTATATCTCAAGTATAAAGAATTCTATGGCTATGTTTTCTATATCGGGAAAAAGATTTGATCTCTGCGCCTGACGCTTAAAATCCTGCCGGCAAACCGGCCGTGCGGAGTTATCCTTTTCGCATCCGGCAATCCTCATCCTCATATTCGATCTCGACCGTTGTATGCTCGAGGTCGGCCTGCGCCAGCAGCCCCAGCGCGGCCTTCTTGACGCTGATCACCTGCGCCTTGGTGGCCCCGGCGGGGACGACGAGGTGGGTGGTGAGGACGTGGTGCTCGCCATCGAGAGACCACGCATGCGTATGGTGGGTTGAGAGCACACCGTCAATGGAGCCGAGCGCATGGTCAAGCGCATGGAGATCGAGCTCCGGCGGGGCGGCCTGCAGAAAGATCGCCAGCGTCTTGCGCAGATTACGGACCACGTTGTAGAGAATGTAGCAGGTGATTAGAATGGAGAGCAGCGGGTCGAGGATGTGGAAATCGGTGATGAGCAGCGAGATACTCACAATCAGAACTGCGACCCATCCGAGAACATCCTCGAGCAGATGCCACGCGATCATTCGGGCGTTCATGGTCTTGCCGCCGCGCAGGCGCAGGACAGCCGCGCCGTTGACAAGAATGCCCAGAATTGCCAGGGCCAGCATACCGCCGGGGTCGGCGTGCTCCGGCTCGATCAGCCGGGGGATGGCCCGGGAGAGGATGAAGATGGATCCGGCCAGGAGGACGACGGCGTTGATCAACGCGGCCAGAAGCGACAAACGCCGGTAGCCGTAGGAATAGGGGCCCTTGCCGGGCCTGCGGGCGCGGCCCTCCATATACCAGGAGAGGCCGATCGAAAACGAGTCCCCCAGGTCATGCAGCGAGTCCGACAGGATCGCCAGGCTGTTGGTGAGAAACCCGCCGATCACCTCGATGATCGTGAAGGCGAGATTCAGGAAGAATGCCGTTCCTATGCTGACACTGGCGTCATGCGAATGTGAGTAATGAGTGCTCATAATCCTGGTCCGGGTGGTTGACGTCGGCCGATCTGCAGCGCGAGCGAGAGAGCTGCTCCCGGCAACAGGTTGAATAACAGTGCGGCCGCGGTTGAGGTCTCCTCATTTTCTGTCACAGCCTGTACATCGGCTCCATCTCATCTTCAAAGATGATCAGCTCATCATTTTTAAATTGAATGAAATCCTCACTGGCGGGATGGCCGGGATAGGGCGCATAGAAATGACCGGGATAGGCATTGCGCCAGACCAGGATCCAGGCGATCCTGCGCAGCTCCGGATGGAGCCGCAGCGGCTTGAGGATGCGGTCCGTGTACCAGTTCACTTCGGTGAGGGCGTTGCAGCCGGTCTCGGTCAGAGCCGGAATCTTGTTTTTGCGGCCGGCGAGATCGACGAGCGTGCGCAGGCTTTCGACAAAAAGGGTGTCTTGCCGCGCACGGGAGACCGAGGCATCATAGTTGGCGACATTGCCGACATCCCAGTAATTGTCAAAGCCGAAAATGTCGATGCAGTCATCGCCCGGCCAGGCGTAGAGCATGTCGCGCTCGAGCTCGGCCGGATTCATCCGGCTCTTGTCCGGCGAGATGGCATAGAGCAGCTGATGGATGTCGAGCGAATCGCGCAGGAAGGAGACCGTGAAGCGGAAGAGCGCCCGGTACTCCTCCTCGCTGCAGCCTTTAGTGCCCCACCAGAACCAGTCGCCGTTATGCTCGTGATAGGGGCGGAAGATGACCGGGATCGGCCTGCCAGTTTCATCCACCAGCTCCCTGAAAAAGCCGCCGACCAGGGTGAGACGGCGGACGAGCTCGGCGTGGGCGTCGCCGCCCGGGAGCAGCCGCGCTCCTGAAGGCCGGGTGTCGTTGACCCCGCTGCCGGTGGCCGGATTGCCCTCGTGCCAGCTGATGGTGATGATGCCGCCGCGGGCATAGCCCTCCTTTATCAGCCGCTTGATCTTGTTGAAATGGACATTGTCGACATTGGCCGAGGCGGAGATGTTGCCGATATCCCAGCCGTAGACGGCGGGGCAGGAGCCACAGACATCCTTGACGTCGCAGTAATCGCTGTCGGGGTGGGCGCGCCCGACCCCATAGGCCAGGGCATCCTGCTGGCCGAAGAGGATCCCCTTTCCGGAGAGCTTTTTCAGATTAAGATAGAGCGCCCGGGTCTCCGGCGTGGCATTGCGGTCAACCGGCAGATCATCACCGGCCGGGAGGAGCAAGGCTGCAGCAAGCAGTACAATGTTCAACATGGCACTCTCCGAAATGACGACAGATTTCCTGCATTAATATAAACAGAAAAACACTGAATATCATCTTTTTAATACACCGTTGCGCGTAAACGCCATTCATGTTCCTCAGGGGTCATTTCGCAGCAGCCGCTTCATCAAGCTGCGCAAGACCATCGGAGTGGTGATTCTCCAGGCAGCAAGGCGGATAAATCGTTTGCTCGCCAATCTGCAAAAGGCTATATTAAATCGATGACATCGTTGGCAGGGAGGTGAAGATCCCCGCTTTTCCGTGTCAACGGCAGATTTGTACGGTCCATGCAAGTAAAGAGTGCGGGAGAATAAAAAGATGAATGCGATTTATCAAAAAATCGGATCCAGGGCCAAAGAGCTGGAAAGCGAAATCACCGCCTTTCTGATGGAGCTGGTGCGCACCCCCTCCCACTCGGGAAAAGAGGAGCAGGTCATCCAGGTGATCAAAAAGGAGATGGAGAGAACCGGGTTTGACGAGGTGCGCATCGACGGCCTGGGCAGCATCATCGGCCGCATCGGCAGCGGGCCGCGGCTCATCGCCTTCGACGCCCATATCGACACCGTCTATCCCGGCGATCTGGCGCAGTGGACATTTGATCCCTTCACGCCTTTTGTCCGGGAGGGCAAGGTCTGGGGCCGCGGTACGGTCGACCAGAAAGGCGGGATGGCCGCCATGGTCTATGCGGCAAAAATGATCAAGGAGATGGGGCTGAATGAGCAGTTCACCATCCTCTTCACCGGCACGGTGATGGAAGAGGACTGCGACGGTCTGTGCTGGCAGTATCTGATCGCCGAGGAAAAGATCCGGCCCGAGCTGGTGGTGATCACCGAGCCGACCAACATGAACATCTACCGCGGCCATCGCGGCCGCATGGAGATGGAGGTGGAGGTCCGCGGCGTGAGCTGTCACGGCTCCGCCCCGGAGCGCGGCGACAACGCCATCTACAAGGCCGCCCACATCGCCCTGGAAATTGAAAAGCTCAACGGAGGGCTGCGCAGCGATCCCTTCCTCGGCAAGGGCAGCATCACCGTCACCGAGGCGCGCTCCTCCTCCCCGTCGCTCTGCGCCGTTCCCGATGGCGCGGCCCTCCACCTCGACCGCAGGCTCACCCAGGGCGAGACCAAAGAGAGCGCGGTTGCGGAGGTCCGGGAAGCCGCCCTGCGCGCGGGGGTGACCGATGCCAAAGTGACGGTGCTGACCTACGCCGAGCCGGCCTATACCGGGAAAATCTACCCGACGGAAAAGTACTATCCCACCTGGGCGCTCGCGGAAAGCTCACCCTGGCTGCAGCAGGCAGCCGCGGCCTATGAGGGACTTTTCGGCAGGGCTCCGTTGATCGACAAATGGACCTTCAGCACCAACGGCATCGCCATCGCCGGGATGAACCACATTCCCTGCCTCGGACTCGGGCCGGGCAATGAGATCCATGCCCACGCCGCCAATGAAGCCTGTTCCGTCGAGCACCTCAGCGGTGCCGCGGCCTTTTACGCCGCCCTGGTGGCCGTACTGAATGAAAAGACCGGCCGCTCTGCCCGTGAGAAGCGCAATCTATGAGCACGCCGTTCGTTTACTGCTGCAGCGAGTGCGGCCGCCGCTATGACCGTGATGCCGTGACCTATCTCTGTCCGGCCTGTTCGGCCGCCTGGCAGCCGGGGATGCCGCTGCGGGGCGTCCTCCGGGTTGAGTACGATTATGAAAGCATCCGGCGCAAGGTCGACCGGAAAGCTATCGACTGGTCGCTCTGGAATCCGGTGGATGAAAAATATTTTCCCTCCTTCGCCGCAGGCGGAACCCCCTTCACACCGATCGTCCGCTTCGGCCGATCCGCCGGCTTTGCCAACCTCTGGGCCAAGAACGACGGCCTGCTCCCGAGCGGCTCGCTCAAGGACCGCGCCTCCTTTCTGGTCGCGGCCGAGGCCTTGCGCACCGGCGCCCGCACCATCGTCACCGCCTCGACCGGCAATGCCGCCAGTTCGCTGGCGGCCGTCTGCGCCGCGGCGGGGCTATCTGCGATCATCTTTGTGCCGGCATCCGCTCCGAAAGCAAAACTGGTCCAGATGCTTCTGCACGGGGCGAGGGTTATCCCCGTCAACGGCAGTTATGACGATGCCTTCCGGCTCTCGATCGCCTGGACGCAGAAATACGGCGGACTCAACCGCAACACCGCCTACCATCCCCTCACCATCGAGGGCAAAAAAAGCGCCGGATTGGAGATATATCAGCAGAACGGCGGCCGTGTACCGGAGGTGATCCTCGTGCCTGCGGGCGACGGGGTGATCATCAGCGGCGTGCACAAGGCGTTCCATGATCTGAAGGCCTCGGGAATGATCGACCGGCTGCCGCGGCTGGTGGCCGTGCAGGCGGAGGGATCGGACGCCATCCACCGCTACCTCCAGACCGGCGTCTACCGCAACGCGGAAAAGCCGGACACGATCGCCGATTCGATCTCGGTCTCGGCGCCGAGCAATGCGGCGATGGCGCGGCAGGCGGTGCTGGATTCAGGCGGATTTTCGATCACGGTCTCTGATGAAGAGATCCTGGGGGGGCAGAAAAAACTTGCGGAGAGCACAGGCATCTTTGCCGAGCCGGCGGCGGCCGCAACCGCGGCGGCCCTGCTGAAACTGCAGGATGATCCCCGCATCGATCCGGCGGCTCAGATCGTCCTGCTCATCACCGGGCATGGGCTGAA
>JAKQPV010000152.1:0-1421 GCA_029564515.1 Spirochaetota bacterium
GGACCCTGCCCGAAAATGCTGTGCCGAAGGCTCACAGAAGGGTCGTCGGTGTCGAATGCCACGGCATGGAGCTTCCCTGCCTGATGCCCGGGATTGACGGCAAGGGTATGGCCGATCGTGCAGCGATAGAACCCGCTCAGATAGGGTGCTTCATGAATGTGGCCGTGAAGGCTTACCGAAGGCCTGTGCTCCAGAATGAACCGCTCGATGGCCCGCGAGCCGATGGGTCTGCCGGTATAGAGGGTGTCGAGGCCGCTTCCAAACGGCGGACAGTGGAATATACACACCGCTCGATCCTTTCCGCAGGGCAGAAGGCCGGCGAGCTCTTCTTCCATACTCGGCCTTTTCAGCGCGTATTCCCCGTCCGGGCTGGGCTCGATGCCTTTTTCCGTGCTCACCATGGAAAATCTGCTCCTCACGAAGCCGCTGTCGCGGAGATCTCGGCGCACGAAGTCCTTGACCCAGAATGCCGAGTCGGTAGTGCAGCCGTACCCTGAGAAAAGGACTCCGTTCAGCGTCACTGTCCTGCAGTGAATGCACGCCGCTTGAGGCGCCTTCTCCTGCAGATACTCGATCGCACGGATCCAGTCGTGGTTTCCGGGAACATACAGTATCGAAACGCCGGGGCTCCGGCCGACAATCCCGGCGAAGAAAGGGGCCAGGAACGAGTCGATGAATGAGAGTTGGGCCTGCAGGGCATACGAGAAATCGGCCTGTCCCAAAAGGAGCTTGCTCACGCTCCCGACCCGCGTGGGAAGGAGGTCTCCCCCGATGACGATGCACTGCGCCCCCTGCTTGAGGGCGTAGGTCTCCAGATCGCAATAGAGATCAGCTCTGCCGTGGAGGTCGCTCGCGAAAACTACTCTCATACACTGGCTCTCCTGAATCACTCACAACTCATGCATCAAGTCAGGCATACTACAGGAAAAGCGCTCTCCGGGAAAGAATTTCAGAGTGGAGATTTTCCTCGAAGGATTTTCCCTCCGGCCAGGGTCACGTCAAGGAAGGCGTGCGCAGAGATGCTTGAGCATAGTATGCATACGAGGAAAGCCGCACGAAGGCGGAATTGATTTTTCGGCAATAATCGTGTGATACTTTCCATTCCGGATTATCCGGATTACTATGAAAAATACGAGGGCGGAAGTGACGAAATGACGACCATACTCGTTCTGTACCATTCACAAGGAGGGAACAACAGGAAAATGGCCGAAGCGGTCGCCGACGGCGTCAATTCAATCGAAGGGGCCGCGGCGAACCTCAAAGACGCCCTCGATGCCGGCCTCGACGACCTGCTCGCGTGCGACGGGATCGCGATCGGCTCGCCGGAGTACTTCGGCTATTTCTCGGGTGCCCTCAAGGATTTTTTCGACAGGACGTATGAGCCGGCCCGGGACAAGGTGTTCCGGAAGCCGTATGCGGTG
>JAKQPV010000160.1:0-1146 GCA_029564515.1 Spirochaetota bacterium
GCTCATTGCGTTCGATATGTTCCATGTCAATACCGGGTTGCCATCGTGGGATAATTTGCGTTCCAGGATGGACACCTCCATCGCATCGATAGCCGGCGCCATATCCTTGAATCCCTGCCCCCAGGGTACAAGACGCAAAGCCCCTGCCCGCGGCTCATCCTTCCCGTCAACATAGGCATCGAGGCCGATACGATTGCAAGCATTCAGAAAGTCGTCAACACTCCATCGGTCATAGGCCATTCCGAGGACGTTGTACTCTTTCATTATCCCTGCCAGGCGTTCGGCCACGAAATCATAGTTCACGGCCCGGCCCGGTGTGGCCTCGATGTAGCCCTGCCGTTTCCATGTCCAGTAGGGCACTCGGTCGCGGTTCTCGTGTTCGCGGATGGTATCGCCTGGCTTCCAGAACCACGCCTTGATAGCGTCGCTGTCTCCGTCTGACACACCCACAAGCGCAGTAAGGTCTATTTTTCCCGACAGGTCAAGGGCAAGGTAAATACTTGCTCCCGGTTCAATCGCCGCCTCTCCCTTGCATCCTTCCCACTCGGCGCGGGCTATCAATGGCGACTTGGCATCTACCCGCTGGTTGCAGTAAAGATTCCTGAAAGCGGCCTCAAAGGAGGGCATACGCTTTGCCCGTTTCGCAGCCGTCCGCATCTCTGACAGGGACCGGAAATCACCCAGCGCCGGGTTCGCCTTCTTCCAGTTCTTCTCGTCGAACACGTCGACGTCTTCGGGGATCTCGTACAAATGACACACGGTTGACGGGTCGCGCCCGGATATGCCGTCATCGATGAGTTGAGACAAAATGTGCTGCGGGTCGTTGCTCTGTGTGGATATGACAATGAAAAGCGGTTCCTCGCGGGCCGCCATTGAGGTATCGAGGGCGTCGTATAGCTCCCGGTTCTTTGCCTGTGCAAGCTCATCATAGATTACGACCGTGGGGTTAAGGCCGAACTTTGTTCCTGCTTCGGCGGATACGGCACGGTATATTGACCCGTTCATGAAGCAGACCATCGTCTTTGTGCTGTCAACGATTTTGACGTATTCAAGCAGCTCAGGAGTGCCGCGAACTATCTGCGCCGCATATTTGAACACGATCGCGGCCTGGTCCCGGTCATTCGCCGCGCTGTAAATCTCGCCATT
>JAKQPV010000002.1:0-1228 GCA_029564515.1 Spirochaetota bacterium
AGACCCAGCTCTGACAGGTGATGAGAGACGGGCGAGCTGAGTGGTGAAATTAATTTTTCTGCATAAAAATAAAATAGCGCGAGCCATATATACCTCAGGGATGGAGATGCCGACCGGGTACGATCTGATAGGGCACAGCCACGATTTCCGCATGCATCTGCTCAAGCGGCTGGCGGCCTGCATGGTGGACGTGGCGGTGGTGTTCGTGCCGGTCACCGTGGCGATCTACCTCTTGGACCTGGAGCCGAAGGAGCTGCTGGCCGGGGTGCTCTCCGGCTTCGTCTGGTTCCTCTACTCCGCGGTGGCGGAGGCGCGCACCGGGACCACGCTCGGCAAGAGGATCGTAGGACTTGTGGTCGTCTCCAAGGACGGGCCGATGACGCTGTCGAAGGGGATCGTCAGGAACGTCCCGAAGATGTTCTGGTATTTGTTCCTGCCATTAGACGTCCTGATCGGATTGGCGATGACCGAAGATCCGAGGCAGAGATGGGCAGATTGCGTAGCTAATACAGTAATAATAAAAAAATAAAAAAAATAAAATGCGTTTCGATTCGTTTATACATCAATGGCTACGCTGTCGATGACATCGCCGGTAGGTTCATAAATTAGATAGAATGTTGTATCTACGGTAATACCGGTGATTACAATTTGATCGCCACTTGATGCCTGGCCATCATTCGCAATATCATTTATCTTGACGTGGTTAGTGTCTGCTGTAAGCGTAAGATCCGCGGCCGGCTTATCCCCGAGCTTATAATCTAAATCCGCTATGGGCGTTGAAGGGTTAATCGATACGATGGTTATTGTAACATTATAATTATTGGCTGTTCCATTTCTAGTTATTTGGGGAACGCCGAGTGCACCATTCGGCGCGGTTTGTTCCTCCCCGCCGAAGCCCATGACCATCACGTACAGCACGGCAGCCAGGACGACGGTGATCGCGACCATCAGGATGGTGGCGATGACCGGGGACACGGCCTTCGTGTTCTTCTTCCACATCTTCTTCATCATATGCTTTCAGTCTCCTGGTAGGTTTCCCTACCAGCTTCTGTTTGCACTTCTCAGGATAAATAATTATCTATGCCGAGATCATAATAAATTCGGTCCACCGATGCGGTCCGCGGGGCCGGAGCGTTATTTACGATGCTTCGCTCCGAGCCCTGCGCCCTGCCCTTCGCCTTGGTCCTTCTCATTTCAAGGTGATGATCTGGTCGCAGACCAGCTGCAG
>JAKQPV010000043.1:0-1642 GCA_029564515.1 Spirochaetota bacterium
CCGTGACTGCATTCATCAGCCTCTCCTCCACCTGCATACATCTGCCTACCGAAGAGAATATCTCGAGAGCTGTCCTGACGTCCTCTTCTGTGCACGAGGGTGAAGCACAGAGGGCGGACGCGCCCTCAAGGACCAGAGCCGGAGTGTTGGGCATGACCCTGACTACCCGGGACTGCCCGCCGATAACCGCCTGGATGGACTCGATGGATACCCCTGCCGCAATACTGATTACAAGCCTTCTCGATGCGTCATCCTTCACCCGGCTCAGGACCGCAGCAACCTTATCGGGCTTGACGGCGAGGATAAGCACGCGGCTCTTTTGAGCGACCTCCTGCGCGCTGACGGCTGTCTCGACACCGTACGTCGCGTGCATCTCCAGTACACGCTGCGGAAGAATGTCGTAAATCACGATATCAACGGGGCGGTACACTCCTTTCTTCAGCACGCCACCGATTATAGCTCCGGCCATGTTCCCTGCGCCGACGAATCCGACAGCAGCCATTGTCTCCTCCTCTCGTATCCAAGACCTTATTACACCGATTGTTTTTCGCCGTCCCTATTTTCTATTATACCCATTTTCTGGAAAATATTCTAAACATAAGTTTTCCATATTCCGATAGAACAGCTATGGATACGGCTTGCAAGAGGATCAAAGGCGTTTTCTTCGAAGAGACAACCATTACCCTCGGCACCGGGCATACGAAGAAAACCCAGCGTGTCAAGAATTACTGTCTTGCGGAGCAGCTGGACGACGAGACCGTACAGGTGAGCTATCTCGGCAACGAAGGTCAGCCCACAGGCATCGTGATCAAGATGCCGTATGACGAGTTCATGAACAAATATATCTTCGAGCCGGACTTCAAGGTAAAGACGAAGGAAGAGCGGGAAACCGACAAGCATATCGCGCTGGCGGAGAAACATCGCTCCCGCAAGGAATTCAACTCCGCCGAATGGGAGTATCACTCCGCACTGAGGATAGACCCGGACAGCATCAGGGCGAACTTCGGGGTGGGCACCCTGTATATGGAAATGGGCCAGACCGACAAGGCAAGAGACGTCTTCAGGAAGCTCTCCCAGGTCGAGGCCATCTTCGAAGAGGAGAACAAGCACATCTTCAATGAGTTCGGGATCGAGCTGCGGAAGGCAAACATGACCGAGGAGGCCCTGGCGAACTACATGAAAGCCATCGAGATCTCTCCGACGGACGAGAATCTCTACTTCAACGTGGCTCGCCTGTATTATGACAGGAAAGACTGGGCGAACGCGTTGAAATGGATAGAAAGATCCCTTTCCATCAATCCGAACTCCCGTGATGCCCGGCAGTTCGAGTCAATCATCCGCAAGGAAATGCTCGAACAGGGGAGTCCGGGCGGCAGAAATGCACAGGACGATGATCTATCCCTGAGGCGGTCTTCACCAAAGCTCTCCTGAAAAAATCCTCTCCGACGCCACGATATCCTGCGGAAAACACTATGCCCTTCAAAGGCGACACTCGCTCAGGCATGCCTGCACGGACCGCACCGCCTGGATCGTTCTTCCAGGCTCCGGTAGACCTCGAGAGTTATTTTCGCTGTATTCTCACGGGTTCCGCTGTTGTCGATGATATGGCTTGCATACGGCTTCTTTTCTTCGATGGACATTT
>JAKQPV010000070.1:0-1773 GCA_029564515.1 Spirochaetota bacterium
GTCCTGCGCCGATGTGATGTAGTAGCCCATCGGGTGTTCCGTTGCCGACCCTATGTTGTGCCCCTCTAACCTCAACTTCCTGATGATAGCCTGCACCCGCCTCGGCTTCAACCCCGTCACTCGCTCGATTTCCGTTGACGAAACGGCGGCCCTGCGCCCTTCTCGGAGCAACGCAAGGACCGCAGCCTCGTCGGAGGGGGGAATGGAGTCAAAGTTGAAGGCGGTCTGGTCCATTATAGGTGCATCGGCATTATCAGCCCGTCACCGCCATCGAAGCGGAACCGGGCCGGTTTCAGGTCATACGTCGGGCCAATCTCCACGCCGGGAAGGGTTTTTAAGAGGGTCAGGTATTTGTCCGAAAATGACTGACTTCCTACCTTAGACCGTCCCCACGTTACGATCTCGCCCGTGCTGTCGCATTCGTCACAGGACACGAATTTTCCGTGGCCATTGCAGGACCTGCACTCAACCTCGTACCATCGGCCACGGCTGTGAATTTCAATGGTGCCCTCGTTCTCGCACTCGGGGCACACCTTCTTACCGAAGCAAGCCGTGCATTCCCTGATTGTGGGCGGTTGCGGTTCTGGCACGGGGAAATAGGTTTCCGGCTCAGGAGCGTTCTCGAAAAGCGGGACGATGTCAGGCCCTCCGTTCCGCGCAACATCATTCATCCTCGGGATGCGGATCAGGACATGGCCGTTCGTGGCGATGGTGTATCCGTCCTGCGAGTAAGGGGTGGAGATCATTCCCTGTCGGTATTCTGGATCGTCATAACACCACGGCTGCAAATCTTCCCTTGTCATTTCCCTCTCCTTTATGCTGGCCTGTTCTGGCATTATTTCAAAAGCTCCGGGTTCTCGTAGATGTTGCCGATGACTTCGATGCCATCGTCTGATGCGTTACCTAAAAAATGAGCGAAGCCCTCTTTGTCCATAGCGTCGAAGTTAGCAAAAGAGTCGTCGTACTTAACCGAACAGACATGCTCTTTTTCAATTTCGCTGCCGTCGGCAAAATAGAAATAGTGGTACTTGATTATATCCCCCTCGTAGATTTCCTTGCCGTTTCGGTCCTTCAAGCCGGTGAATTGCATCAAATCTGATGGATCGAGTCGATATTCATAATCGTCATTTTCACAGTACGCATAGTACAGGCCGCCGCCACTGAACATTGTCAACCTACTGACTATTTTAAGTTCGATAATTCCGTCCTCGTTTTCAACTTTTGCTCTAAATTTGATCTCTCGCACGTTTCACCTCACAATCTTTCTTGCACCGCCGACACATCTCCGGCCTCACTGCTGATTCCATGCACCTTCGGGGTGGCCTTCGGGAGCACCACGGGCGGGACGTAGGCCGGGGCGGAAATGATCTCGTCGGCCTCGTCCTTCTGGCCGTTCTTCTCGGCCTCGAGGGCGGCCTGGAAACCGGCGTTCCAATTCCAACCTCCTCCGAACCGGCCAAAAAAATTTTCCGGGCTCCGGTGGCGGTACTCAATCGACAATCTCCCGATCCTTCCCTTGACTACGGTGTCAGGCTTCATGGCTGTCCTCACTTCTTCGCGGCACCGGCGTCGATTGGGGACCAGGCCGGGCAACCCTCGCGCTTCTTGCATTGCTTGTTGCAGTACGAGGCCAGGAACGTGTTTCCGGCCGAATCGGGACACTCTCCCGGGGCCATTTCGAGATCCTGGTCGCTCTTTCCAGGAGGCGGCTCGGTCCCGCCGGCGCCCTGGCCCTGGGTCTTTTCCTGGGCCGGAGGAGGATCGGCCGGCTTC
>JAKQPV010000079.1:0-3463 GCA_029564515.1 Spirochaetota bacterium
CGACACCGACCCCCGCAGGCCATAGCCGCTGTCCTGCTCGTTTTGATGTCGTTCAGCCGGCGGTCGTAGTAGCTCAGATGCGACTTCTGCCGGCCGACCCAGAACAGATCGTATTCGGC
Source organism: Spirochaetota bacterium (assembly GCA_029564515.1). Lineage (GTDB taxonomy): Bacteria > Spirochaetota > UBA4802 > UBA4802 > UBA5550 > RBG-16-49-21. Next base: position 120 of record JAKQPV010000079.1, read on the forward strand.
AACCGCCACGCGGGACCAGCCCCGGCCGAACCGGGCGGCGGCCTCCAGACCGACGGGGCTGTAGATGTAGCTCGATTCCCGTTCGTAGCCGCCGTAGTATTTCTCCTGCGCGTTGTCGTCGAGGTAGCGGAAGGCAAAGCCCAGGTAGGGCGTCAGCGTCACGTTCCTGGAAACCGCGAAGTCGTAACCGACGGTCCCCCGGAACTCGAACACGAGGTTGGGGATGTTATCGATGGACAGCCGGCGGCCGCCCCAGGTGGAGCCGTCATAGTCCAGCTCCCCGTAGGCGAGCCTCACCTCGCCCCGCGCCATCAGCCCCTTGCGGTAGGTGAAGGAGGACGCGATCCCGTACATCATCCCGTCCTGCTCAATCCCGCTGGATTCCCGGTAGCGGGCAAAGTACAGCTCAGGGCCGACCGTCCAGGTGCGGCTGGCGACGGGTGCCGGCCGGGAAGGCGTTTCCGCCACCCTGACGGTCGGAGCCGCCGCAGCGGTCGTCTCCCCCGCCTCGACGTTCGGGGCCGCGGAAGCATACGTTTCCGGCGCTTTGACAGCCGGGGCCGCCGAAGCGAATGTTTCCGGCGCCTGGACATTCGGAACCGCCGAAGCGAACGCATCCGGCGCTTTGACAGCCGGGGCCGCCGGATTCAAGTCCGGCTCCTGGATCGCCTGCTCCGTGCCGCCGGCCGGGACCGGCGGGACCTCGGCCCGGGCGAACCCCATCGAACCGATCAGCACCACGGAGACGACCGCCAGAACGGAACCGATTTTTTTCAGTCTCATCGCCTTCTCCTGTCTGTTTTATGTATTTGATTCTTCATGGAACCGGCTCAATTGGAGGAACGACAAGCAAATCAATGTCACTCCACCCAATAGACGATTTATTTTGTAAACCATTTTGGACGACATTTCAAGACGTGCCGTTGACCCCGTCCCAAAACCCTTCGGTTACATTTTAATGTGAGGCAACGGGGACCCAACACGCCTCAAACGAAACGAGGGCCATCCGATGAATCGGAAGGGAATTGGCCATGGAAATCAATTAACAAGCGATTGATTATTTTCGCTGATTCATGTAGATTTCGGATCATGGAAAGGGACGAGATCGTCAAATACTGGCTCGAATCATCGGATGACGATTACCAGGTCATGAAGAGCCTCTTCGACAACGGGCATTATGCCTGGGCCTTGTTCCTGAGTCACCTGGTGATCGAAAAAATTCTGAAGGCCTGCTATGTGAAGCGTGTCGATATCAACTACCCCCGTATCCATAACCTCGTTGAGATCGCCGTCAAGGCTGATCTGGAGCTTTCGACGGAACAAAAGGGACCCTGGTGGAGCTGACCACGTTCAATCTCCGGGGCAGGTATCCCGACTACAAGAACCGCTTCCGAAAGAAGGCCACCCGACCGTTCGCGGAGGAGAAGATTGCCGCGGCAAAGGAATTGAGACAATGGCTCCTGGAAAAGATAAACAATTGATCTATCGGAAGATCAGGGATTATGTCCGGACTCTGGAGCAGAGCAACGTTCCTGTCTGGCGGCTGTATCTTTACGGGTCCTGCGCGAAAGACACCTATCACACCGACAGCGACATCGATCTGGCCGTCTTCTGGGACCGGGATGACATCGACGGGTTCGACGAGGATGTCCTGCTCAGAAAATTGTCCTGCGACGTCGATCTCCGGATCGAGCCCCATTCCTTTGCCCGCACCGACTTCGACGAGACGGACCCCTACATCAAAGAGATCATCGAAACGGGCGAGCGCATCCTCTAATCTTCGCTAATGCCAAGCCGCTCTTCCCTCGCGCGATACACAGGCATGGCGTACATCCCCCCGTCGTGCGATTCTTGACATGGTCCGGAAATTCCCCCATGAAGCGAAAGCGTACATGGGTGCGGGACATTGCCTCCGGAATGACGGGAGTGCGGGCCACAATCCATGCGTCATTGCGTTTGTATTGATGCGTTACATTCGTTTAAGGGCGTGCTAAATAAAACAACACGACAACACGAACAGAAAATGCACTCATCAACCGGGCCGCGGAGATTTATGGATGACATTAAAATATAATCCTTTTGCCATTTTTCGCGACAGCAGGACACCTGCGGGACTTTACGCCCGACAGAAGTGGCTGGGCGAATCGGCCGACCGCAAATGGCAGGATGATTTTCAGATAACCGTTTTCTCCCTGATGAAGGGACAATGCGGCGACGGGTCATGGCATCACTCCCCTCTGGAAACCATTCGCCGTCTCTTCGGCCTGCATCTCACCGTTCGTGATCTCAATGAAGACATCGATAGGGCACTGACCTGGCTCATGGCGGAAACGCTGCACGAAGAGGCCTTGATCCAGGCAGGAGCGCCGCCGATTTCTTCCAGCCACCTTCATGGTCTGCCCTTCACGCCGGGACAACCTCGGACCTTCCTGTTCAGTGCGACGCTCTTCCTGTCTTCCGTGTTTCATCGAACCGCGGAAGCCCTGGTTACTCGCAATTATGAGTTCCTGGCTCAGTGGGTTGCCGCAAATGAAGACAACACGGAACTTTGGTCGGACAAAAGCAACGCCCTTCGCGCATTCATCGTCGATCCATCCTTCGCTGAACATTCCGCAACGGTATCTCTCATCTATCATCTAGGCAGGATGCAGGACCCATCAGGATGCTGGCCGGCGCCCATCCCTTTCTTCCAGACCGTCAACGCCCTGGCCCATTCCGATCTGCCTTCGGCGTGCGACCATTTGGCAAAAGCGCTGCAGCGGCTCCCTGACTTTCAAAACGTCGACGGATCCTGGGGCCAGACGGATCAGGAGTGGAACACCTTCCTCATGGTTCATGCGCTCAAGAATAAAGCCTATTTATAACACCTTATCCGTCGAGCACGATGCTTCCGATCATCGTACCTCCCCGTATCGCGAAATGGATTGTTTGGAGCGGCCCGCATGTACTTCCTGTGGCGCCCTGTTAAGACCCCCTTTTGACATTCCCCTTCATTCTTGATACAGGCGCTTCAAGACTCGCCTATCGATAATCCGATAAGGGATAGCGGACTCGACGCCAGAATAGTGACCCGAAACGAGCGGTGTGGGAGGACTGATTGTATGAACCTGAAAAGATCGATATGCATCATGGCCATCATGGTCTGTATCTTTAATCCCGCGACGGTGACCGCGGATTGGAAGAACTCCGGCGATCTCAAGGTCGCCGTTCTGGACCTCCTTTCGCGCGTCGAGAGCGAGAACATCGATGTCATAACGCTCACCGAGATGCTTCAGGCAGAACTCGCTGACAGAAAGGCTTTCCAGGTAGTTGAACGAGGTATGCTGAGCAAGATCATAGGGGAG
>JAKQPV010000071.1:0-1177 GCA_029564515.1 Spirochaetota bacterium
GGCCCGGGTGAAGCCGACGTTATAGGCGTACAGGACGGCGTATTCGTTGTCGTAATACCGTGAAAGCCACGAGAGGTAGTAGACACCGAAGCGGACGTTGGCGTGGGGGCAGCGCAGCACGTTCTGCCGATAGGGGATCCCCACCTCGTCGGAGAACTCGCGGGCCACCACGGGTTTGACCTGCATGATCCCGACGGCTCCTGCGCCGGAAACCACATTATGGCGGAAGTTGCTCTCGGCGTCCATGACGGCCAGCACCAGGCGGTAGTCGACCTGGTAGCGCCGCGAGGCGTCATACATCGTCCGCGCCACTTCCCGGAGCTCTTCGTCCGGGATGAGGGCATTCTTCTCCGCAAGGTGGGCAACGATCAGCTCGACGGCGCGCTCTTCATCCCAGTTCAATTCAAAACCAAGGCCGCTGGAAGCGGCCTCATCGGAAAAATTCAGACTGGTCAGCGAAACGACGCCGACGATCAACCCGAGCATGGCCAGGAATTTCATCGCTTTCATGCCTCTTGCCTCCTTTCTCCTGTCCCTCCCCCCTTCCGGCTGGTCGTGTCGCGGGGCTTTTTTCACAGGAACTTGCGCTGGGAAGTATCAGCGTGAACGTGAAGAGAATACCGGAAGGGCTGTCTGAACGAGGTCGGCCTTTACTGCCTGCACCGTTTGTAATCTCTGTTTTGGCGAATGTTACAAATCGACGGCGAGGATTGCAAGAAAAAAGTGAGCAATATCTGTTAAACATCTGTAATATCAATCGGTTAAATGAAAAATGGGGCAATTTTGCCTTTCCAGGGCAAAAAACGCTTGATTTTTCCGGATCCCTTGCCTTCCGGATTCCCGGCGACGGGTTTTCGTTTCCCTCCTTGCCAACCTCGCGGCTTTTCGGTTAACGTAAAGCGTCCGCGGCGCAGGGCGGCTGCGCTCGCCGGAGCTCAACAACACCTTCGAGGAGACACGCCATGAAAAAACTCCGAGCCGAAACGCTTATCCGCGGGTGGCGCCCCATCCTTCCGGCGCTCATCCTGCTTGCCTGCCTGTTCCCGGGGAGAGCCGATGCCCAGAAGACGGTCGCCCCGGATCTCAGCACCGCCATCATCCGGGTAGCCAAGGACAATATCCCGGCCGTGGTCCATATCGAGGTGACCCGGAGCCAGGAGGTCCGGCGCCCGGTCAT
>JAKQPV010000094.1:0-2604 GCA_029564515.1 Spirochaetota bacterium
TGGACCCTTGGAGCGGAACGTCAAAGACGGTCAGATTCGCAGACGACAATCTCGACATCGAGACGGAGTTCAAGCTGAACGGGATTTTCACCGTCCGATTCGAGGAGGTTTTGTAAATGAGCAGGGCAGGCGCAAGCTACACGGGGGAGGCTTCCAACTCGGAAGTCTCCCCTATTTTATTGGTGCGGGCGCTCGATATTCCGGCGGTCAACAATCCATCCGTCAAGGTCAGTCTTTACCTCACTGGCAATCAGTCTGACGTGACGTTTTTCAACGAAGAGGATGAGGTACAACTTTACACCGCGTGTGCCCTCTCGTACGACCAGGTGGCAGCCTCGACGGACAATGAGATCGGCACGGTCAACGTGCGGTTGGACAACGTGAGCGGGACATTTACCTCGCTGGCGAAGGACTACGTACTCCGCGGTGCTCGCGTCCATCTGCTTGAGACGTTCGCGGACACGCTATCCTCTCCGGCGGGAGCGCGGTGGATATTTCAGGGACATATCGAGCGGGCAACCATTTCAATCAGCGCGGTCGAAGTCATGGTCAAGGCCGACTTCTCGCTTTCGACGCGGGTTCCTCGCAGGCTCTACTGGGTGAAGGACTTCCCGCATCTTCCAAGCGCGAAAGACCCGCGAACGCTGGCGCTGAAATGATCGGTATTCCGTGGAAAACGAAGGGGCGGGACCGTAGCGGCATCGACTGTGTAGGTCTCGCCCTTCTCGCGCAAAGAGAGCTTTACGGGCGGGAGTATGCCTTCCCGTTCGACTATGACCCGGAGACGGGCGACGAGCGCGTTTTGCTCGACTGGCTGGATGACATAGCGGATGAGGTGAATACTGCCCGTGAAGGTGACCTTGTAATTTATCGCCTGCCCGGAGCGGACGGAGTAGTACGGCATCACATCGGAACAGTCGTTAACGAGGCGTTGCTTCACATCTATCCGGGCAAGACTTCGCGGAAGGTGAAATTCAGAATGAAGCGGATATACAAAATCTACAGAGCGAGGGAGGTGGGAGCATGCCGGGAGCCGCGATAGGGGCACTGCTTGGAGCGGCTTTTTCGTCAACGATAATCGGGTGGGGGCTGGCGACAACATGGCTCGGCGCAGTAATGATAGGCGCTTCCATCGGGAGCCTTTTCGACGCGCAGGAAATAGACCTAGGCAGCTCCACGCCTAACTACGCCTTCGGACAGCTATCAAACACGAAGAGTCAGCTTCTACCGGTCCCGATAGTGTACGGGCGGTGCAGGGTCGGCGGCAACATTTTCATGCAGACGTTTTATGACGACTCCATGCAAAAGATGGACATGTTCGTCGGCGTCTCGGAAGGTCCGATTCAAAGCATAAAAAGCGTGTATGCAAACGACATCGTATTGATCGACGAAAACGGCGATGTGGTGCACGAGTTGGTTGACAGTTCAATTAACCTCCATCTCGGCGCGCCGGACCAGGTAGCCGACAGCCGCGACCCCGGCGGGAACGCCTATCCGAATACTGCCTATATCGCCCTGACGCTGAAGGCGCAGGACGGGCTATCTGGTAATCCGGTCATCTCCTCCATCGTCGAAGGGCGCAAGGTATGGACGCCTTCGGGAACGGTGTTTACCCGCAATCCCGCATGGATCGTGTACGACTTCCTGACGAATACCCGCTACGGCGTTGGCATTCCAACAGACCTGATAGACCTCGACAGCTTCACGGCTGCCGCGACCTACTGCGATCATCCCATCGACGGCGAGCCGCGTTTCACCCTGGATTACATAATCGATACTCAACGCCCTGCCGTGGACCACTTGCAGGCGATGATGGGCTGCTTCCGTGGATATTTCCTCGCCCGCGACAAGATCGAATTGCACGTGGAACAGGCCGGGAGCGTGTACAAGGCGCTCGGGCCGGATAACTTTGTCAAGGGTTCTTTCACGTGGTGGCAGAAGAGCGGAGACGATTCGCCGAACCGTATTGTGATTGAATGGATTGACCCGAATAATCACTACGAACAGTCGAGCGCACCATTTGAGATTCAAGAGGACATACAGGCTCGCGGGGTTTTTGAAAAAAGTATTTCTCTTCTCGGAGTCACCCGCCCTGAGCAGGTAGGCAGACTCGGGAATTACCTGCTTGAAACGGCGCGGAGGGTGCAGAACTTCTGTGCGTTCCAGGTCTCGCTTAAAGACGCTGACATCGAGGCCGGGGAAATAGTCTCGATTACCTACCCGGACTTCACGGGCTGGAGCGCGAAGCCGTTCCGCGTGCTGGCCGTGCAGGATGAAGGGCAGACTGGAACGGTCACGCTGACGTGCGCGGAGTACGATGCGGCGGTGTACTCCGATGACGGACTGCCCGTCGATAGTCCAGTACAGGACAGTCCGCCGGTCACGTATGACGACGTGTATGCGCTGACACTCGAAGATGTGGGGCACCAGGAAGGCGACGGAACGTGGGTCCCGATCATTCGGGCAAGCTGGCAGAATCCAAGCGACTACACGCCGACGGCGATTAATGTCCGGTGGCGATATGTTGCGGACGAGGGCGAACCGGAAGAGGAATGGACGCTCCACACCAACAGCACGCGCCTGATTACACAGACCAACATTCCA
>JAKQPV010000073.1:0-2054 GCA_029564515.1 Spirochaetota bacterium
GGATGTAGTCCTTGACGATGGTGTACTTCCCGTTAAATCCCATCTCCTGGATCTCGCGGTAGATCCGGGCGGCGCTCAGGGGGTAGTCGCGGATGCGCTGCTGAATGTACGCCTTGTATGGATCGAGTTTGCTCGGCCGTGCCCTGCGGGAAGCCGGTATTGGCACGGTTTGGGCAGCAACGTATTTTCGCACTGTGTTTCGATGATATCCCGTCTTCCGGGAGATCTGGCTGATGTTCAGCCCCTGATGATGCAAGTCGCGGATCATGAGAAATTCCTCCACAGTGAACATTGCTACGCCCCTCAAGTACGTCGTTGAGGGTTAGCAGGTGTACACTTTTAGACCGCCGAAAGTGCACAAAGTTACGCCGCCAGTGACATTACATACTTTGAGGAGTTTTTTGTAAAGGCCATCTGCAGGTATCGAGTTAATGAGGTGGGCCTGGATCTTGCTAGTACCGCTGTTATCCATACACCTTACGCACGATATAACCTGTCTGTGGCCTCCACGCCGGGCACAAAAAAAAAGATGAGGTGAGTATGTGGAGGCTTAGTTCTTCTTGGCCTTCTCCGGGCCCTTCTCTACCTTCTTTTCTTCTGCTTTTTTGTCCTGTGACCGCTTGTCCTTTGCCATGACACACCTCCTTCCCAGGGAGGGATATACGTGATGTATACCGGTCGGGTTATAAAATTTACCGTATCCCAACAGTGTTACACCAGATTCAAAGAAGGAATAGGCATTTTTCCCCGCTCAAGGAAACACAACCGCAGGAGAGCGCACCGGAGGAGCGCTACTTCCTGCGCCTGAGTGCGGAGACCAGATAAAGCACGGTCAGGGAGAGAGCTCCTGCGACCTCGACACCTACAACTAGAGGAATGAGCGGGATTGCACCGGCAATACTCCTGAAAGACAATACCGGGCCAGGATCGGCGGGGCTGCCTGCAGGCGCCGACGCCGGTGCGTCAAGCCAGTCGCAGAAGAGCAGAGCGCCCACCGCGAGCATGACCCCCGCCATCAGTATGAATATTATCAGCCCCAGAATCTCGATCCTCCGCAGAGGTTTTCGCGCAAACCGCATCGATGCCATCCCTCCACTTCCAATCTCATGCATGCTCTCACCCCATACACCTCATCTGAGTAGAGGTGTAACCATCGCCTGCCGGAAACTGAATATCCAGACAGATCCTGAATTGCCACTCCCGCGGCATAGAATTGCCAAAAGCCCCGGGAAGCTCCGGCAGATATAAATCTACATGATTGAACATGATAATACTATGACAGCCAGGGTGTATTTAATCCTGTCCCCCGATCCGCACCCGACTGAAAAGATTGGAAAATGGTGCCTACAAGGAGATTATCCCCGAAAAATGCAGATTACCACCAATATTTTATCCATTTCCCTCCAACAGATATGAGAATGCCACGCATCTATCTCGGCGAGATCCTGCTTCACTGGTGCGACACCTGCCACGTTCCAGTGCTATCCAGCGTCTGCGCCTGCGGCAGCCAGGCCCGCCAGGTAGCCGTAACACCGCCGGGGGACGCGCGCCCCGCCTTCCCCGACGACATCGAGCGGATCAACCGGATATTCAGCGATCATTTCGGGGCGCCGTTGATACCGGAAGGGCATATCGCGCTCCTGAACAAGGTTCCTGCGGCGGACAGGATGGATGAGATCGTCCTTGGCGGCGCCGTCGTGGGTGCCGTCCGATACCTGCCGGGAGAGCGGCGCTGGGAACCCCTGCCGCGGCGGGCGGCGGCGGCATACATGCGGCCAACCAGGCGCTGGGTCGTGGTCGACGATGGCGCAGTCCCGTCCATCCGCGACGAGGGGGCAAGCGTCCTTGCGCCCGGCCTCATCTCGATCGACCCCGCCGTTGCCGCCGGCGATGAGGTCTTCATACTGACCGCGAACGGCGAGTGTATCGGCGTCGGGAGGGCAAAGGTCGATGCCGCCACCGCCGGAGCGATGGAGCGGGGTGTCGTCGTCCGGACACGCAAGAACCTGGATGCTGCCCCCCTCCCGGGTGAGGCGGCCTGGGAGGACACCGTC
>JAKQPV010000105.1:0-226289 GCA_029564515.1 Spirochaetota bacterium
GACAGCGCCGCCTATCCCGCCGCCTGCGATATCAGTGCCGACGTTGCCCGCCGTCAGCGCACCGCTGCTCTGAAGGCCCGTTAGCACATTGAGAATCACGCCGCCCAATCCTCCGCCGACAACGCCCGAAATCGCGTTGCCGACCGTGCCGAGGGACTGGTTTTTCAAAACCTGGCCTGCACCGACTCCGCCGACCGCCCCGCTAACCAGTTGAATGACCCAGGGTAACCAACTTTCCATACATTGCCTCCTTTCATTTTTAAAAACATTTCACCGAAGTCTGCTATATAAATATAATAAATGCTTTATAGGATAATATCAAGCAGTAAATAGCTCGATTAACGGGCGACAAACGATAAATCCAGAGATCGAAGAAATAAATCGGTAAAAATGACAAATAAAGTGACAAATGGAAGCTTTTTTAATAATTACGATCAAACAACGGACGATAGCTTATGCCTGAACACATTGTGTTTTTTTCTCGCCGCCAATCATATCGATAAACTGCTGGCGCGCCCGTACCGGGACATGAAGCGCGCAATCGGCCGGTACTGAACGGCGCATTAATACCAGGGATCATTAATGCCGTGAAAAGTCATGTGCAGTTCTCCATGTCGATTGTGACTTTTCTAAATGAGGATATCGCGATACGGAAAGGGAATGAAAAAACTTTACGGCGCGCTATTTTTTCCGGGAAAAGTATTCCTGGAAGAGTGACCGGTCGATGTTCACGAGACGGTCCCGTATCTGCGTGACGTTATCGAAGTTATAGCTCTGCAGCGTGTAATAATCGAGCAGCCATAGATACTTGTTGATCAGGCGCGGAAGAATATTGGAGCCCTCCACCTGGACCTTGTTCATCTTCTGGTAGGTCACCTCGAGATTGTAAATGTCCTTCTGTATGGTTTCAACCTGATGCGAGCCAAGGTTCCGCTTGACGTAGAATATGTCATGGAGGAACCCGTAAACAGGGATCCATTCGTTCACGTCCTTGAAGTCAGCCCTCTCTTTCTTGACAATGGCCGTCAGCTCCAGTATCGGCTTGGCCTTCAGGATGGAGAGGTCTATCTCCGAGGGATCTATGAAAAACGCCTCCCTGAAGCAGAGAAGGCTCTTTGACACGTCCCCCGTGTGAAAGTAAGCCTCGCCCAGTATGGCCATCAGGCGGGCGTTACTCTTGAATGATCCGCGTGCAAACTCAAGCGTCTCTATTGCCTTCTGGTATTCCTCAAGCCTGAGAAAGCAGTCGCCCAGGTTCAGTAAAAAATGAAAATTGTTCGAGGTGTCCTGCCGCTCGCGGAACGCGAACTGGTAATGGTCTGCCGCCATAAAGAATATGTACCGCATGGCTGCCTTATATGCCGATGACGAGAGAAGCTCCTTGCTCTCCGCATACTCGCTGAACACGTCCCACTGCTTCATGAGATACTCAGCCGTGTCCTTGCCCTCTTCCATGGTCTTGATGTCCCGGTCCCGGTTGAACCAGAATTTGGCCACGCGGTACGCCTCGATCAGCCCGGGGTAGTCCGCGTCGATGTCCATCAGTTCGTCGATTTTCGCCACCGCCGGCTCGAAGTCCCCCTTCTCGATGAGCTGGTAGACCTCGTTCATGCCATTGAGTATCGGATCGTCCGAAAATGTCAGCTGACCGTCTTTATCCATCTCGCTTACAGCTCTATGTAATTACCCCAGTTCTTTTTGTCGCTGTGATGGGTGAAAATAATCACCTGCCGATTTTTTGATATATATGACACCAGGTCCCGGAACCGGTTGCAGCGTTCATCATCCATGAACTGGAACGGTTCGTCAATCAATAATGGGATCGGGGCGCCCCCTCCAATGATAAAATCGGACAATGAGATTTTAAGGGACATCTGGAGGGCATGGATAACCGGAGGCGGCAGGTCTTCCGAAACCCGGCTCCCGACAACCATCTGCCTGACAATGGCGTCGTCTATCCTCGTGATATACTGGTTCCCCGTCAGATGGTTGAATTTTTCAATGGTACCGTCAAGGAGCTTCCCGATCCGTTTCTCCTCGCTCCGCTCGATCGAACGGGCAAGATTTTCCATGATGAACAGCATCGAGGTGCGGTTTGCCTTCCATTTTTTAAGCACCCGGTCCACGCTCTTTTTTTCTTCAATTATCGCGTTTACCGCATCGCTGTTGCCGGACTTCTGGACAAATTCGGTGTCTATCTGTTTCAGGATTCTCTCCTTGGTCTCAATTTTTTCCCCTATGATGGAGACTTCCATATCAATGTTGCGGATCAGCTCCTCTATCTTGCTGGTCTCGTTCTCGATGTCATCGACTATGTTGAGGGTGTCTATGCTGGTATGTATCTCCTCCTTGATAATCAGCTCTTCCTTCTTCAGCGCATCGAGCTTTTTCTGGATCCGGACCATGTACTCTTCTTCTTTCAGGGAGCTCTTGATGCGGGCGAGGTCCTTTTTTCGCTCCGTGTAATTCACATAGTCCTCGAAATACTGGAGGAGAAGCTCGTAAATCTCCGTGAGCTTGTAGTCCTCGAGCTCCACCCTGCTTTTCTCCATCAGCACCCTGATTCGCTCTTTATACTGCTTTTTTTCCTGCTCCAGCCGGTCGAGGTCACGGTCACGCCGCAGCAGCAGGAGGGCGGACGCCCCGACAAAAGCCTCAACGGCACAGGTGAACGCCCCGGCGCCCAGCCAGAGATACAGGTACTTCGCGGGCTGGAAGCCGCCCTTCGCAAGTATTAATAAAATCACCGCCGCACCGCACGCGCCCGCAATGATCGCCGCCTTTTTGAGCCACTTCTTCCGCAATTCCCTCCTGAAATAAAAATTGTCAATCTGCTCGTTGAGGTTCCTGATGTCATTGAACACCTCCTGCAACAGTTCGAGGTTGCTGCTGTCGTTGATGTCGATATCGCTGAAATGCGGAAACATCGTGTCGAGCTCGGTTTTCATATCGGAGATGGACTTGATCTTCAGCTGTTCGTCCTGTATCTCGCTCTTGATGCTCTCAAACTCGTTTTTGAGATCGTCGACCTTCTTTAAATTCTCGATTATCTTGTACAGAATTTCCTTCTGGCTGCTCAACGAATCGAACGAGGTTGTCAGCTCGTCAATCTCCTTCTGGAGGGTTGTGCGCTCCTTCCTGAGTTTCTCGTTGCGCGACCCGCTGATATCGATGATCTGGATCTTCTTATCCAGCTCGCGCCTCTTATCCTCGTACCGGAGCACTTCGGGAGGGACGGCCCCGTCCGCCGGTGACCCGGCCGGAAACGTCCTGTCCAGGTTAATATAGTAATTGTAGAATCCGGTGCTGTCATCCAGAATGATCTTTTTTAAAACGGTGTAATCGATGAGCGAGTCGGCCTTCATGTCGACCGACGACGGGACAAACGATGAATTGATGAACGCGCTCCCGTCGACGCGCCTGATGAATTCGAGGAATATCCTCCCCTCAAAATCGTCCCCGATCGAGCCGCAGGCGTTCGCCGCGCCGTTCTCCTCGAGCGGGGATTCGGAAAAGAGCGTCCTTTCTACATTATCTCGGGCATACGTCAGGCGGTAGCTTGTATCGCGGGTGCTGCATATCCGGTAGAGCCCGCTGTCGGAGAGGGAGAAAAACACGTCAAGGAACAGCCCGTTCCACGCGTCCCCGCCCAGGAGCTTCTGCGCGGAAAATTTTCCCCACACCGCGTCCACGAGACACCGCGCAAGCAGACTTTTGCCCGATCCGTTTTTTCCATAAACGATATTCAGGCGGTCGCTGAATTCAATGGAGCGATTATCAAACAGCCCGTGCCGGTGCACCTTGCAGCTTACATATTGCACAACCATTCCTCCAGGTTGTTGAACCCGTTCCGCGTTACGGTCGCAAGCGATACGGCAAGATCCTTCATGTCAATTTCATGGGGCATGCCGCCACCGTCAATCCTCTCTTTCAGCAGCTTGAAGAACTCGCCCCGCAGCGTGTTCTCGTACTGGAACTCCTCGATCAGCGCGTCGATCGTGGGGATGCTCCGGTCGATGATGTCCATCCTGAAAAATTCGTTTCTGTACTTCTGGAGATCATCGAGACGGAGTACGAAATCACGCGGGCCTTCAAGGACGAGCCGCTGGATCGATTTTTTCGACTTGTTGTTTTCCAGGAGCTCCTTGAGGGGCCCCATGGTGACGAGGCCGGCACAATCAACACGGTCCTCGTACAGCTTCATGGAGTTGACGGTAAGGCGCTTGATCTGGTAGAGACGGTTCTCCCTGACGATGATCGATATCACGTACCGGTCTCCGGTTTCATCAAACGAGGTGGATTCGGGGCTCCCGGCGCAGACGCCGATGATGCGGTCCAGTATCTTGAACATCCGGAAGTTATGATTGAACCCGAAGGCGTAAAAATCAAGCCCCAGCGCCCTGATCTCGTTCTTCTGGATGCGGTAGACCGGGACATCGCTCGGATCGCCGTCAAAATCAAAATCGACATGGAAGAGGCCGATGTGGTAACCCTCGTCCGATATCTTGCGTATCTTCGATATATCGTACCCGGACGTCGCCGGCACGCCGTACACGTAAAGCTTCTGCCCGTTTTTCATGTAGAGGTACGGAGTAGAGTTTGTCACGCTCGAGAAGATGCAGGAAGCATTGAAATCGGGCATGAACGGGTGCGCGGACCCTCCGGCGTCCAGCTCGCCGGTCCCCGGGGTGTAGATGATCTCTGTCTTCGCGTTCCGGAGAGCCCTGAACTCCGACTTTACCAGCTCGAGGATCTCGCTGCCGACAAGGCCGCCGTCAATAAGATCGCCGCCGATCAGAAATATGTCGTGTTCGCGCGCGATCGCGGCGATGCGCTTGAATGTATTTACACGCGAGTAATCAGGAATATGGATCTCGCTGTTTCTCATGCCGAGGTGAATGTCCGACATAAACAAAATCTTGATTTCGCTCTCCATCTGTCCGTTCCCGGGTGCCTGTGTAGTGTGCTGTACGGCCGATAGCCGCGGAGGCGTGCTGCGCCTTATCTAAATTGTCGATTATTAATGATAAATACTTTAAATTTTCCAGCACCTTCCGCCGGCGGCCGGCACAAAAACACGCCCCGGTATGCCTGTGAGATAACCGACGTTTTTTAATTGACAAATAGTCATTAAACGCCCAAAAGACAACTCTGTGCCGGTCCGGCCGAATCGGGCTGCAACATGACATAAGACGACTTTTACAGGACAAGTGGGACACGGGATGAAGAAGAAAGGCGCAACAAGACGGGAAAATCTCAGGTATTTCGGCACCATCGGCCGCATCGCGGCCATATTTTTTATCGGGTTTTCCCTGCTTCTTCTTGTTTCAACGATCATGCTGATCATATTGACCAAGCCGGAGCGCGAAGTCGTCATCCCGGACGTCGAAGGAAAACGCTTCGTCGAAGTGTACAACAACCTGGTTCGCAAGGGAGTCAAGCCGGAGATCAGGTTCAAGGATATCGCCGACCTGGATGACGGCATGGTCCTTTCCCAGTACCCGAAAAAGGGGAAGGTCGCTCCCGAGAACAGCAGGATGAAGCTTCTGGTCAGCAGATCCCGCTATTCCCTCGAGGTCCCGAGCCTTGTCGGCAAGGAGCTGCCGCTGGCCCTCAACAATCTCAAAAATATACACCGCCATGACAAGACCCTCTCGCTGGGAACCGGGGTCATATCATATATACCCTCAGACACGGTCGCGGACAATATCGTACTCGACCAGCTCCCCCGCGCGGGAGAAAAGGTCAGCCCCGACCGGATGATCAACCTGCTGGTTTCGTCCGGCAAGCTCGCGCCCGACGCGCTCATGCCCGGAGTCACAGGCCAATCGATCGAGCTCTGCTTCGACCTGCTCCGCGCGAAAGGTCTTACCATAAACCAGGAGATCGTGGCGGTGAACGATCCCAATGCGAGCGGCCTGATCGTGTCGCAGACGCCGGCGAAAGGAACGCCGGTCAGCAAGGGCGGCACGTGCACCGTCCAGGTGGGGTGGTACCCGCTCGATAAACACACCTACACCGGCTATGAGAAAATCGAATTCCAGATCCCTGCCGATGAGAAAGCCGGCACGTACGAGGCGTCCGTGGAAGACGGACACTCGAAGCGGATCAGGTTCTCGCGGAGCGCGGGCCCCGGCCAGAAGATCGTGTTCGTGTTCCGCCGCGAGGGGAACGCAACCATCACGTTCCTCCGCGATAAAATCAAGATAGACGATATTGACATCAATGTCGACTGACACGAAAAAAATACTGATCTCTCCCTCGATCATAGCTTCCGACCTGACACTCATCGGGGAGCAGGTCAGGGGCTTTGATCCCGGGCTCGTAGACCTCCTGCACTGCGACGTGATGGACGGGAACTTCGTCCCCAACCTCACGTTCGGTCCCGGTTTCCTCCTGGATTTAAAGAAGCACACCGAGATTCCTCTCGACGTCCACCTGATGATCGAGAAACCGGAGCTTTCCCTGGAACAGTACATGAAGGTCAAGCCCTGGGCACTGACCATCCACTATGAGAGTACAAGGTTTCCGGCCCGTCTCCTCTCCGAGATCCGCGGTGCCGGCATCCTGTCGGGAATCTCGATAAACCCGGCAACGCCGGTTGATGCGGTGTTTGACCTGCTTCCCTACGCCGACCTGGTCCTCGTCATGTCCGTGGATCCCGGATTTTACGGTCAGGCGTTCATGGAGCCTGCCCTGGGAAGGATACGCACTCTTTCCGAGCATATCAGGCAGGCCGGCATTACCTCTGTCAGGATCGAGGTGGACGGCGGCATCGGCACCGGGAATATAGCCGGGGTCGTTCGTGCCGGCGCCGGGATTATAGTCGCCGGCAACTCGGCCTTCAAAGGCGGCGATATCCACGCAAATATACGGGCCCTGCTGAAAAGCGCCGGCGCGTGACATAATCATTACCCCCTCACTCAACGTGGTCCCCCGCCCCCGTTAATTGGCCGTGCCGGATATTTTATCTTGACAAAAAAGAGGGGGTCAAAATAAATAAGTTCCTAATCACTTCAGGAGGGATTATCCGTGGCTGTAAAGATACGCTTGCAGAGAATCGGGACAAAAAAGAAGCCATTTTACCGCATTGTTGCCGTTGATGGCCGCGAAAAGCGCGACGGTAAATTCATAGACCAGCTGGGCCGTTACCAGCCGATCGTCGACGGTGAACAGCTCATTATCGATGAGCAAAAACTGGCCCAGTGGATAGGTAAAGGCGCCCAACCGACCCATACGATCATGCAGTTGCTCAAGAAAAAGGGGATCTGGCAAAAAGTCAAGAGCTCCAAATAGTCGGTAGGAGGCGGAAATGAATTACAAGGATCTCGTTGATTACATGGTCAGGTCCCTGGTGGACCACCCGGAGGACGTGGAGATTCGGGAAGTGGAAGGCGAAAAGTCGACAATCCTTGAATTGCGCGTGACGAAAGACGATATCGGCAAAGT
Source organism: Spirochaetota bacterium (assembly GCA_029564515.1). Lineage (GTDB taxonomy): Bacteria > Spirochaetota > UBA4802 > UBA4802 > UBA5550 > RBG-16-49-21. Next base: position 7,450 of record JAKQPV010000105.1, read on the forward strand.
CATTGGAAAGCACGGGAGGATTGCCCGTGCAATCAGGACGATAATAAACGCTTCGGCGACCAAATCCGGAAAACGGGTAGTGCTCGAAATTCTCGATTGATGACGGCAGAAGAATATGTTCGCATCGGCGTGATTACCGGCGCCCACGGGCTTACGGGTCGCCTGAAAATACTGGTAATCTCCGATATCGGCGAACGGTTTGAAGCGGGAAACAGGGTCTTTATACAGCACGGCGACAGGTACCGGGAATACAGAATAATCCAGTTCAGCGACAGCGGAAAAAGATCGGGACTTCTCCAGCTCGAAGGCATCAATGACCGTGACGCCGCCCTCTCGATAAAAGGTTCGGAGCTCCTGATAGAACAGTCGGAGGCGGAACGTACGAGGGGCGCGCTGGGTGAAGAGGGCTATTATTATTTTGATATTATCGGATGCGCTGCCTTTACCCGCGGGCAGCGCCTCGGCATTGTAAGCGACATTATGGAAGCGGGTTCGGGAGAGGTGCTCATCATAACGGACGAAACGGGGCGCGATTTCATGGTCCCCTTCGTGGAATCGATGGTCGACACCAGGGACATTCGGGACAAAAAACTTTATCTGGATCCTGTTGAGGGATTGCTTGATATTTAAGATTGTAACACTGTTTCCCGAGTTTTTCGAATCTCCCCTGCGGTCCGGCCTTCTCGGAAAGGCGATCGCTTCCGGCACCATCGGCGTTACAATCACGGACATACGTGATTTCGCAACGGACCGGTACCGGAGCTGCGATGATTACCCGTACGGCGGCGGCTCGGGAATGGTCCTGATGCCGGGGCCCCTTGCGGGAGCGGTTGAGAACATCAGGACCGAACGTACCAGGGTGGTGCTCGCCTCGGCCTCGGGTTCACTGCTGACGCAGGACCTGGTCAAAAGACTGGCATCACACGAGGAAATCTGCCTCCTGTGCGGCCATTACGAGGGAGTGGACCAGCGCTTCATCGACCGCTACGTCGACGATGAAGTCTCGATCGGCGACTACGTCCTCTCCGGGGGAGAGTTCGCCGCGCTGGTCATCATGGACGCGGTTTCCCGGTACGTACCGGGCTTCATGTCGAACAGCGACTCCCTGGTGGAGGAGAGCTTCGAGATGGACCTGCTGGAATATCCTCATTACACGCGGCCCGAGGATATCTTCGGCATGAGGGTGCCCGAGGTGCTGATGAGCGGGAACCACAGGCTGATCAGAGAGTGGCGCCGGGAAGAAAGCGTGAATAAAACGAAACGGGTACGGCCGGATCTCTATAGAAAATATCTTGCGAGAAAAATATCAGGAGAATGAGCGATGGAAATATTAAAGGAAATCCAGAATAAGATCAAACCTGTTGATAGAGAAATCAACTTCGAAATCGGGGACACGGTAAAAGTCCATTACCGGATCGTTGAAGGAAACAAAGAGCGGATACAGGTTTACGAAGGGATCGTCATAGCCATAGACAACAAGGGCATGAGCAAGACCTTTACTGTACGAAAGCTTTCATTCGACGTGGGAGTCGAGCGGATTTTCCCCTTCTACACGACGCGAATAGCCAAGATCGACGTCATACGGAAGGGCAAGTCGCGGCGCTCGAAGCTCTACTATCTCAGGGAGAGGACCGGTAAGTCCGCGAAGCTCCGCGAGAAGAACGTCAAGGGATCGAAGAAACATTCGGTCACCGTGGCCGACGTGCCCGGCACCGCCGCCGAGCCCGCTGCTGCGGAAACCACTCCCCAGCAGGAATCGTAATACCCGGTGCGGGGTCCATCGTTGGTCGGCAAAGCTCATAACGGCGGCAGATCGGCGGGAAAAAAGGCGGGCAACGAGCCCGCCTTTTTAATTGCGCCCACGTTCCGGATAGAAAAGGAACTCGTGTGCGGAGGAAGCCGTCTCATCGCCGGCGTCGACGAGGCGGGACGGGGCGCCCTGGCCGGTCCCCTCTGCGTCGGCCTTGTCATTTACGAATCCTCCATCATTACCTCCCACGAGGGCTGCATACTGGGCATAGACGACTCGAAAAAGCTCACGCACATGAAGCGGCTTGCCGGGCTCGAGATCATCCGGAGCCGGGCGCTCCTGGCCACCTCCATCCTGGTGCCCCACCCGGTCATAGACCGCCTTAACATAAACGGCGCGACGAAATTTGCACTATCACGGCTCATCGCAGGTATACCCATAAAACCCGAAATTATCATCATGGACGGAAATTTTTCTTTCGATTTGCCGGTCCCCGTTCGTTCTATACCGAAAGGGGACGAGCAATCGATATCGATCGCATCGGCATCAATCGTCGCCAAGGTTCACAGGGATGGGGTCATGGACAGGTTCGACCGGCTCTACCCGGCGTACCATTTTACGAAAAACAAGGGATACGGCACCGCCCTGCACCTCCGCGTCATTGCCGAGCAGGGCATCACGCCGATCCACCGGAGAAGCTACGAGCCGGTGAAGGGCATGATGCAGGGAGCTGACCGCGAAGTATGAGAATCGAGCCCGTCAATATAATCCGGATCCCGGGAAAAACCGCGGCCGGTGAGGCCTTCAGGGACATCCAGAAGGGGGCCGAGTTGCCGGCCCGCATCATCGAGCGGATCGGCGGTAAAGAGGCGATCCTGGAAATTGCCGGCAGGCGCATCCGCGCCGAGTTCATGAAAGGGCTTCCCGCGGGGAGCTCGGTCACCCTGAAGCTCAGTGACGTCAGGAACAATACATTCATGTTCAGCATGGTGGACCCCTCCGGAAGGGACGCGCTGGCCAAACAGGTGCACGAGCTGACGGTGTTCCCGCTTGAGCATATCCGGAGCAGCATGATGCACGGGATCGGGGCGGTGCTCGCTCGCACGCCGGCGGGAATTCTCGAGCTCAACGCACTGCTTCTCGGCATAAAGCCAAAGCAATTAAAAGAAGAGGACGGCATGGCCCGCCTCCTGAACCGGCTGCTGAAACGCGGCGCAAGCAAACAGCTCCTCTCCGGCCTCCTGGTCCTCCTCGGGGCCGGATTCGACCGGGACGCGCTGCGGATATTCCTCTCGCTGCCCGGCCCGGAAAACGACATTCTGAAAAAATGGGCGAACGCCGGTAAAGAAGAGATCGCGTCCTCGATCGCGAACATGATGCGGGAGATCGAAACCCTTCCCGATGACGATCTCAGGCGGGAAATCATCGGCCACCTGCTCGAGCAGTTTGCCGAATCCGGCGGAACACAGTCCGGGTACCGCTCCGGAGAATTCGCGTTCTGGAACGGAGAGGAATATACACCGGTACGCTGCCTGGGCGCCGGCGAGTCCTGGGTGTTCAGCATTGATCTCTCGAACATCGGCAGGACCGACGTCCTGGCGAAGAAGGAGTCGAAGGGATATTCCATCTCGGTCTTTTCCGAAACAGAGGAAGCTTCTGCGGCACTGAGGGAGTCGAGCAGAGAACTGATCAAAAAACTCGCTGACATTCCGGGCGGTATTTATATAAATTTTCATATAACACGGAAGGCAATAAATAAAATAGTTGAAATTTATTCCCATTACTCGCTAAATAGTGTATTTGACGCAAAAGTTTGATATGAAAGACGATAAAATAGGGGTCGCGCTCGAGTATTCCGGCACCGTTCCAACGATCCTGGCAGTTGCCAGGGGCGTTTTGTTCGAGCATTTAATCAGCATAGCACGAGACCATGACATAACGATTTACGAGAACCCGGACCTGGCGCAGGTCCTCTCGCAGGTCCCGGTGGGGACAGAGATCCCTGAAGCCCTCTTCAGGGCTGTCTCCGAGGTCCTGGCGTACTGCTACCGGGTCAACGCGGGCTTCAAGGCAAAACTGGACGGCATGAGCATACTGTAAGCTATGGCGAAAATGAAAAAAATAACCGTTGAAGACCTGAAGCCGGGGATGGTGTACGACAAGCCCATCTTCGTGGACAGCAACAACATGCTCATCACGGCAAACTCGCCCATCAAGGAAGCCGATATCAAGAAGCTCATGACCTGGGGCATTACCGAGGTCGAGACCGCCGGCGTGCTCGTCAAGCGCGTCGAGCCGGCTCCGGAGCCCGCCGAGACAAAAGAACCGGATAAGACGACCGATACCGACACCGATGCCGAGCGGAAGATCCTGTCGGAATACAATGATCTTCTGAAAAAGCGCAAGGCCCTCATCGAGGTGCACAACCGCGCTCGTAACGCTGCGGATGCCGCGTACCGCGCCATCCGCAGCAACAATGTCTTTGACACGCGGGACCTGGAGGAATCGGTCCAGAACATCGTTAAGCTTTTAAAGGAAAACAGCAATATCTTCCTCTTCCTCTACGGGCTGGACGAGGGCAAGGACTACACCCTTACCCACTCGGTCAACGTCACGTTTTACTCTCTCATTATAGGCATCGCATTGAAATACAGCCCGGTCAAGCTGAACGACCTGGGGCTCGGAACGCTCCTGATCGACGCTGGCATGATCAAGCTGCCGGTCTATATAATCCACAAGCAGTCGAACCTGACAGACCAGGAATACAACCAGATAAAAACGCACCCCCTCCTCGGTTACAAGGCTTTAAAAGACCTGGGAAGGATAAAGGAGAGCTCGGCCATCATATCGCTCCAGCACCACGAGCAGTTCGACGGCAAGGGCTACCCCCGCGGGCTCAGGGGCAACGACATCGACGAGTTCGCCCGAATCGCCGCGATCGCGGACAGCTACGAGGCGCAAATATCCAACCGGAGCTACCGGAAAAAGGTCTACTTCTACCACGCAATGCGCAACCTCCTCTCGAGCGGGGTAAACCGGTTCGACCCGGTCATCCTCCGCGTGTTCCTCTCGCGCATGTCTGTTTACCCTATCGGATCGATCGTGGAACTGAACGACGGGTCCATCGGCATTATCATAGGGTCCGTGCCTGAAAAACCGCTCCGTCCCATGATAAAGCTCATCTTCACGAATGACAAGGTGCGTGTCGAGAACACGGTCATCCTCAATCTGGCCGCCGATACCTCCCTCTACATCGTCAGGGCCCTCGACGAGGCTGACGTGGGAATCAACATCTTCGACGTGCTGTAATGAACGTACCGCGCAACCGCGAGCTGGGCGCTGGGGGCGAGGAGAGCGCAGCCGCGTACCTCTCGGACAGGCAATTCACCATCATCAAGCGAAATTACCGCTTCGGGAAATACGGAGAGATAGACATCATCGCCGGCAGGGGAATGCTTGTCATTTTCGTCGAGGTGAAAAGCCGGAGCTCGGAGCGGTTCGGGGGCGCGCTCTATTCCATCAGCGCCAGGAAAAAGCAGAGCCTGAAAACCGCCGCGCGCGCGTTTATACAGGAGAACACGCAGTACAACGATCCCGCCTATACCTTCCGCTTCGACATGATCTCCGTGTACGGCAGAACGATCGACTGGATAGAGGACATCTTCCGCTGATCATTTGGGAAGCGCGCGGAACTCGCGCACGACGTAACGGTTCATAAAGTCAAGCAGCAGGGGGGCGAACTTCTTCACCCACCAGAGGGCGCGCGCGTGGAAGGGGAAGAGGATAAGGCGCCTGTTCTTCGCCACGCCCCTGAGGATGATCGCGGCCGCCCGATCGGGGCCTATAAGCCGGCGCGGAAGCCGCCCGGTGTACGAGCTCCGGTCCGTGCCGACGACCTCCATGACATCGTAGAACGAGGTTCGCACGATGCCCGGACAGACCAGGGTCATGCGCACGCCCCTGGCCGCGGCCTCGTGGCGAAGCGCGTCAGTCAGTCCAACGACACCATACTTCGCCGCGGTATAGGGCGTATTCATGGAGAAGGGCGCGAATCCGGCCATGGAGGCCACGTTGACGATGTGGCCCGCGCCCTGCTTCGCCATGGCCGCGTAGGCCGCCATGGTCCCGTACAGCACGCCGAAGAGGTTCACGTCAAAGACCTTCCTCCACTGCCCGATATCCAGGTCCAGGGCATCCGCCGAGATGCCGATTCCCGCATTGTTGAAGTAATAATCGAGCCTCCCGCCTTCCGCGACCGCCGCTTCCACTGCCCCGTATACGGCGCCCTCGTCCGATACGTCCAGCGTGCAGGCGCGCGCATGCCCTCCGGTAGCGGCAATCTCCTCCGCGACGCCCGCGGCAGCATCACCGTTAACGTCGGCGACCGTCACGCTCGCGCCGCGCCCTGCGAGGGCCAGGCAGAGCGCGCGTCCTATGCCCGACGCGCCGCCTGTGACGAACACGGTTTTATTATTATACGGATTTTTCATGGCTGTAACCTAAGCATATTCTGCATCAGGTGTAAAAAATGTCAAACAATTAGAACTTAAAAAGTTGACATCCGCTCAACCGCAATTAACGTAACGGAAAAAGCATCACCTGAAAGGACGCGTCAGCCAATGGCAAAGGACATTCTCTTCTCACCCGCGAAAATCGGCCCGCTCAAATTGCGCAACAGGACGATTCGTTCGGCCGGTTTCGAAGGCATGTGCCCGGACGGGGCACCCGGCGAATCCCTGATAAACTATCACCGCTCCGTCGCGGCCGGAGGAATCGGCATGACCACCGTGGCCTACGTGGCCGCGGTCGACGGCGGCCGGACCTTCAGCCACCAGGCCTGGATGAGCCCGGAAAACGTGCCGCTCTTTCGCAAGCTGACCGATGCGGTGCACCTCGAGGGAGCGGCCGCATCCGTCCAGATCGGCCACGCGGGCAACATGGCTGACAGCTCAGTGTCAGGCATGCGAGCGATCGCGCCGTCATCCAGGCTCTGCCTGTTCGGCCTGACCCTTCCCCGTAAAATGTCCGAGCTTGATATCGAGGAGATGGCCCGGGCGCACGGCAGGGCCGTGGCGCGGGCCCGCGAGGCCGGCTTTGACGCGGTAGAGATACATGCGGGCCACGGGTACCTGATCAGCCAGTTCCTTTCGCCCCACACCAACCGGCGCACCGACCGCTTCGGCGGAAGCCTGGAAAACCGCGCGCGTTTTCTCCGCATGGTCATGGCGGAGGTGAGAAAAGCCGCGGCCGGCAACATCGCGGTTCTGGTCAAGACAAACCTGGAGGACGGGTTTTCCGGCGGCATGGGACTGGATGAGGGCGTTTCAGTTGCAAGGATCATAGAGGAAGAGGGAGCGGACGCGCTTGTCCTCTCCGGCGGATTCGTGAGCCAGACACCCTTCTTCATGATGCGCGGCCTCACGCCGCACAGGGAGCTCATCAGCTACCAGCAGGACCTCCTCATCAAGATCGGCATGGTCCTGTTTTCGCGCATCATGATAAAGGATTATCCCTACACCGAGGCTTATTTCCTGAAAGACGCGCTCAGGGTGCGGGAGGCGGTGAAGCTCCCCCTCGTGTACGTCGGCGGGCTCATCTCCCGCATGAGGATTGAGGAAGTACTCTCGAAAGGGTTCGAGTTCGTGGCCCTGGCGCGCGCACTTGTGGCAGAGCCCGATTTCATAAACCGCATAAGGACCGAGCCGGGGCACGTGTCAAAGTGCCTGGCCTGCGGCCCCTGCAACAGCTGCGTCGCTACCATGTACATGGGAGAGATGCGCTGCACGTTCGAGGGATAGATCCTGCCGCACCCTAATCCGCGTTCGGCAGGCTGATTGACGGCTCCCTGAGAAACAATCCCCGCACGCCGATAAATTTTGCCCTGATCGTATGCCGGGGGCAGCACTCCACACAGCAGAGACAACTGATGCACTGGTTGTAGTCGGTCTTCGGGTATTGTTTTTTCTCCCACGTTATGGCCTTCGCCGGGCAGATCTTCGAACAGTCGCCGCACATGGTGCATTCCCTTTTTTGTAAAAACGGCATTCTCCGGGCCATCTTGTAAATAAAGGTCCCGGTAAAAAAGGTCGCTATCTGCATCATTCCCTGGCTGGTGATGTTGAACTTCACTTTCATCCTGACGCTCTCCACGCTTTTCCCGACAACCTCTATCAGGCCGAGGTCGGTAGTGCCGATGCCCCGCTCGCGGCATGAACGCAGGTGCGGCACGTCCCGGGACGCGTCTCTGCCGCCAATGGCAAGCATGATCGCGTCGACTGCAACGTCGTCGGTGCCGGCTATGATGAGCCCCGTTTTCCTGAGGGAGCCTGCGGCCGGGCCGCCGAGGCCCTCCATCACGGTACGGGCATCCATGATGACGATGTTCTTCTTGCCGAGATTTTTCATGGTTTCATAGTTGTCTATGATGACATTTCCGAAGGCATTCGGGTCCTTCCCGTAGAGATGACACTGCGCCTTTTCACCGCCCGGTATGATGCCCCAGAAATTCTTCACTGCGCCGGTATAGGCCGCTTCGACATGTGACTTCGGCCGCGGCAGGTTCACGATGACATCGGCGTCATGTACGGCCTTTGACATATGGTAGCTCTTCATGTGCCGGCCGTTGTCATTGCGCACCGCCACCGTGGAGCTCTCGAATTCCGTGTATCGTATATTTTCCCGCTCCATCACTTGTTCAATGTTCGTATACTTTATAATGTCCCGCGCCGTTTTCCCCATCTGGCCTGGTGAATCCCCGAGGGACAGCGTGACCCTGTAGGGTCTGAGTGCCAGGGCTGCCGCCTCGACAAAATCCGCAGCCGTGCAGGCATTGATCGATTTCATAAGCAGGTTGGGTTTGAAAAGCACCCTTTCGCCCGGCTGGATGATCCTGTCGGCATTGATCAGCTTCAACGCTTCAGCCACCGCTGATGCAAGGTCCGGGAAATCGGAAACTCTGACTACGGCAACCTTCGTTCCGGTTGTTGCTCCCATGGTTCAACCTTCCTTGATTTTTAATCCATCCATACGTACGTTCATTTCCGGATTCGGCCGTCACAGAGTTTCCGGTCATGCCAGCCGGCGGACTATTCCGGCTTACGGTATCGCTTCATGAATACCTGCACTACGGCCGTGATGACGCGGTTGGGGACCCAGTGAACAAGCCAGAAGTGGAGCCTGTTCGACACGCCCGGTATGATGCGGCCCTTCCCCCGCATGAGCCCCCTGAAACCGGCCCTGGCAACTTTCACCGGGTCCATGGCAGCTCCATGTATGAGCGAACCGACAGACCACCTGCTGCCGGACCGTTCGATGCCCGCCGTGTCAAGGAACGCTGTCCGCGTTGTGCCCGGGTAGAGACAGGAAACGGATACGCCGTGGGGCCGCATCTCGCGCGCGAATGCCTGGGTGAAGCTTGATACGTATGCCTTGGTGGCGGCGTAGGCGGCCCACCGGGGAAGCGGCTGAAATGAAATTGTCGAGGAGACATTGAGGATGCGGCCCGATCCCCGCTCCTTCATTGTACGGCCGAAGAGATGGCAAAGCTCAGTCATGGTCATCATGTTGAGAGCGAGCATCTGCCGCACCCGCTCCAGGGGCTGTTCCGCGAATTCCCCCGCGAGGCCGAAACCCGCGTTGTTGACGAGGACGTCTACCTCGATACCATTAGATTTGCAGAACCGGAACACGGCCTCTGCCGCGTCCGGCCCGGACAGGTCATACTGCATGGTGAAGATCCTCCTGCCCGGATCGAGGGCCACGAGCTCTTTGTTGAGCATGGCAAGCTCCTCAGCGAGCAGGCTCACGATCACCAGGTCGTATCCGGCTCCGTGAAACCGGCGGCAGAGCTCCCTGCCGATCCCCCCGCCACCGCCGGTCACGAGTGCGGTTTCATTCTTCGTCCTGGCCATTCAGGTCCCTCCGCGATTCAGGCTGCAATCATTCGCCCGGGCTTTCCCTGAGGATGCGGTATGCCGGCCACGGTGCGGAAAAAAAATCCAGGCGCGGAACGAGTCGCGCTCCGCGCCCGCCATAAGGTATTCTCAATCACCTGATTCCTTAACGAACAATTGCTTTGCGATCAGATACATGGGCATCTTTCTCCTGAAAAGCAGAAAGTACGCCACCACGGAAAAGGCCGGTATGCCGACGAGGTACCCGAGCAGGATACTCCCGAACAGGTCCCTGAGCCCCATGACGCACAGGGCGGCAAGGATCGCCAGGCCGAGGCACACGACCCACTGGGTCGCAAAATTAAAGAAGAGAATCCTGGCCGGGCTCGGTATCTGGTCCGGTTTGATCGAGGGATCCAACTTCGCGCCTTCCCTGGTGAAATTAATAAAACCGTAATTGAGCATGGGCGCAAAAAACAACGCCATCACCACCAGAGTCCACCACACGTTGCTAAAGAAGAACCCGACTCCCATGTGCTTGCCGGCGGCCCAGAGCTCGCCGTTAAACATGCTCGCGTCATACAGGAACCTCTGGTAGCCCGTGCAGTCCCAACCGCACACCAGTATGAACCAGAATATGATCCAGGCCACCATCCAGTTGGCGTGGGCCCCGTAGTAGTTCCCTTTTTTTACCAGTTTCAGCGTAGTCCAGTAACCCAGGATCCCCTGCGTGACATTGGTGACCGCAAATATGACGACCAGCCACGCGGGTATGTCTTTCATGGTCGTGGCCACCTGCATCGTCTCCCACTGGGTGTGCTCCCACAGGAGATAGAGCCCCGACGGGGCGAAAAAGACAGACAGGAAAATAAGCAGAAACACATACCACCTGTTTACAAACGGCCTCTCTTCTTTCTCGAGCTGACGGCCCGCGGCTGCAGCAAAGGTAGCGCCAAACGCGTACGCCCATACAACATCAACCTGTACCATAACGTCCTCCCTGTAGTGATTGTTGCGCCATTGGCGGATGGCCCCGGCGCCCTGGAAATAGAATCATTTCATACACTATTTATAAAGCAAGTATCATGCCAGAACGTGGATGTAAATAATTATTACTGAAAATTATGGTTTATTATACTTTTTCTGTCCGGGAAAGCAAAAATCGTCATTGCGGGGAGACCACGATTTTCATGAGAACGACGAAGCAGTTTTCTCCATGTGCACTACATACTTTTTTTAATGGAATAAATCAAATTGAACGATATGCCGTTCGCCTGGCTCAACTCTTCGCAGGCCCGCACACGTTTGCGGGCCTGTCATAGGACCGCCCATGTCCCAAAGCAGGCCCACCTGTCCCGAATTTCGGACAAAAAGAAAGCACCGTGATATATGGAATTTTTCCGGAAGGCGGTTCCCCGGCCCGTTAATCGGTTATGTGATATTTTTGCAGTTTGTTGAAAAGTGTCGATTTTGGCAGGCCGGTAATCTCCGCCGTCTTGCGTATGTTGCCCCTCGACTTGCGGAACGCTTCTGCCAGGAATTCCCGCTCAATCCGCTCCATCTCCTGTGCAACATCACAGCCGGCGTTGACCGCCTCATTGATGTAGGCCTTGAGGGTCGAGTAGTAGTCCATCATCCGCGTCGAGTCAGCTCTCTCGCACATGGCCTTCAGTTCCTTTTCGGATATGGTGTCCGTATCGGTCATGACGAGAATGCGGTGGATGAAGTTTTCCAGCTCCCGGACATTGCCACGCCACTCGAGCGAGGCAAGGAAGCGAATGGCGGAAACCGTGAACTCGATGTTCCTGCCCCCGACGTAATCATGCTTCCTCACGAAGTGCTGGGCCAGAAGCGGTATGTCCTCCCGCCGCTCCCTCAGGGGCGGCACGTGGATCGGCAGGGCGTTAATCCGGTAAAACAGGTCCTCACGGAACTCGCCCCTGCGGATCTTCTCCTCCAGGTTCTGGTTGGTCGCGGTGACGAGCCGCACGTCCGACCTGATCGTCACGTCGCCGCCGATGCGGTGGAACTCCCCCTCCTGCAGCACGCGGAGGAGCTTGGTCTGGAGACCGGGGCTCATGTCGCCGATCTCGTCCAGGAACATGGTGCCGCCGTCCGCCAGCTCGAACTTGCCCTTGCGCTGGCGGTCCGCGCCGGTGAAGGCGCCCTTCTCGTGCCCGAATAGCTCGCTTTCGAGAAGGTCGGCGGGAATCGCCGAACAGTTCAGCTTGATGAAGGGGCGGTCCTTCCGCTCGCCCAGCGCGAAGAGCGCGTTGGCGACGAGCTCCTTGCCGGTGCCGCTCTCACCCCTGATGAGGACCGGTATGCCGGACTTCGCCGCCTTCTCGATGATGGCAAAGACCTCTCGCATCTTACCGCTCTGGCCGATGATCTGGTGAAACCCGGCCGAGTAATCGGTCTCCTTGCCCAGATACACGCTTTCGCTTTTCAGCTTTTCCAGGAGGTTCGCGTTCTTGATCGATATCGCCGCCTGCTGGGAGAGCACGGCCAGGAGCGTGGTGTCATACCCGGTGAAGGCGCGGGTGTCGCGGCGGGCCGCAACGATGGCGCCCAGGATCTCGCCTTCCACTGACACGGGAATCCCGACCACCTGTTGTATCCATCGTTTTTTCAAAACCCCGGCAACCTCCGCATCAATCGCCGGAGACGACCCGGGCTTGATCTCCAGAGCCCTGCCGGACCCCACGATATGAGCGCCGATACGCCATTCAATGTCAGGGGGCGCAGGAGAGGGGACCGGGCCTGTTTCCGAGATAATGTCCAGCTTCCCGTCTTCCCCGGTCCTGACGCTGATGAAGCCAAGGTCCGCCTGGAGGAGCTTTTTGGCCTCCGACACGATGCTCACCAGGGTCTTCGCCAGCTCCTCACGGGACGAAATGGTCCTGCCGATCTCCATGAGCGAGGATATCTCCCGTATGTGCTTCTGGCCGGTGCGGTAGCGCTCGAAGGTGAAGTCCCTGAGCATCCGCGAAAAGAAGAGGGCCATGATCGATATGAGGATCAAAAACGCCAGCCGGTCCGTAAGCACGATGTAATCGACCGGAATGGCGTGGTACGCGGAATCGAACCATGACAGCAACACGATCATCCCCGCGAGGAGCGGTACGGTGAAAGCTATGTACCGGTAGGCATACCTGATCCCCCCGCTGGCGCTGATCAGGTAATAGATCAGGAGCAGCGGGTCCTGTAACACCCCGGTATGGTTGAAGGTGTAAAAGGAGAGCGTGATGATGCTGATGGTCACAAACGAGGTGTCGAGGAAGATAGTGAGATAGCCCAGCCAGGGCCGGTACAGGCCTTTTTTGAGCGCCATGTATATAAGCGCAGAAACGGCAGACATGACCATCCACTTGCCGATGCTCATAAGCCAGTAGGAGGGGATCAGGTACCCGAGCAGGAAACGGAGGGCGTAAATCAGCGGAATAAAGAAGATAAGGATGGCCAGGCGGAAGCGGGCCACCAGCATTTCCCCGCTCTTCTGCACGTCCATGAACAGTCCCTGGACCGGATCCCTGCGCCTTTTTGCCGACATGGCAGGGAGCGTACCGTCCCGCTTAAATTTTTCAAATGTTTTTTAGCCGGACGGAAAAAATATACGAATACAGCAACTGCTCCGGCCCGGCACAATTCCGAAACCGGGCAGAAAAATTCTACTTGTCTACTGATATCCCTCCCCGATAATGGCGCTGATGCATTCCACAATGTCCGGAGGAGCCAGCCATGAAACCAATCGTATCCCTTGTTAAATACGAGAAAAGCCCGGATTCGCTCCGTGAAGGGATTGAATTGTGCGATGGCCTGTCAGGGCTCAGGCCCGGCATGAGCGCGCTTATCAAGCCCAACCTGGTGGGCTGGGACAACCTCTTTCCCTTCGCCCCCTTCGGGGTGTATACCACGACGCGGCTGGTTGAAGATATGATCATTATCCTCAAGGAGCATGGCGTGGACAGGATCACCATCGGCGAAGGCTCGGTGGAGATACAGAAGGGCATCGGGACCCGCGCCGCGTACAAAGGCCTCGGGTACGAGGCGCTCGAGAGAAAATACGGCGTAACGCTGGTCGACTTCAATGAAAGCAAATCCGAGGCATTCGAGTTCCATGACGGCCACAAGCTTCACATTGCAAAGGAAGCGATCGAGACCGATTTCTTCATAAATTTCCCTGTCCTCAAGACCCACGGGCAGACCAAGGTCTCGCTCGGGCTCAAGAACCTGAAGGGCTGCCTCAAGGTTGCGTCCAAGAAGCTTTGCCACCACGCGGACCTCGACCTGGAATACTGCTTCTCCTTCATCGCAGATTTCGTGAAGCCGGCACTCACCATCGTGGACGGAATCTACGCGCTGGAGAAGGGCGCGCTCCATTACGGCAACGCGTACCGCAAAGACGTCATCATTGCATCAACAGACCCGCTGGGTGCCGACCTTGTAGCGGCGCAGTCCATAGGGTACGCCCCGGCCGACATCGTTCACTTTGGCCATTACGGGAAGAGGACCGGCCGTTCCCTCGACCCGGACGGGTACGAGGTTCGGGGCGAGACGCTCGCCGATCACGTGAAACCGCTCAAGTGGGACTGGCTCTGGACCGAGGACAATACCGGTCCGGGCGCATTCGCCAAGATGGGCATCACCGGCCCCGGCCTGCCGAAATACGACAGCACGCTCTGCTCCGGGTGCTCACCGCTCGCGAACATGGCGAACATACTGGTCATGTCCGCGTTCAAGGGACAGCCCCTTCCGAAAGTCGAGATTCTCAATGGGAAAAAAATGCAGGCGCGGCCCGGTTACGACAGGACCATCATGCTGGGAAACTGCATCATCAAGGCGAACAAAGGGAACGCCGCAGTGAAAGAGCCGATCGAAGTGACCGGATGCCCGCCCTCCATGGAGGACGTGGTTGCTTCTCTCAAGTCCGCCGGCTTCGATGTGAACGAGATGGCCTACCTTGGCTACTCAAAGCAGCAGGCCGAGAAATACAACGGCAAGGAAGGATACGACCGGGACTTTTATTCCGCATGATCGTCGCTCAATCGCTGGTCATGAATCAATTGCATATAATTCCTTCGATAAATTTATCATTGACACATAACAAACTCTAATATAGTTAATACTCGTACTGACATCAGTACCGGTTGTATATTTGAAAACTGATGCCCCGGTTTTAAAGTGCGGTAACATATGGTAAACCAATCATGAAAACGAAACAATCAACCCCATCCAGGCTGTTATCATTGATTTTTATTTTTTCAATAATGGCGCCCCTGTCATGTTTACAGGACAGCCGAAGCATGGTATCACTGGTGACCTTTCACATCGGGGATGTCAAGATCATCGGCGCGGGTCTGCCTGCCCGAGGCGCCACCATCGGCGACGTGCTATGCGAAAACGACACAATAACAACCGGAAAGGAATCGGAAGCAGTTATCCAGATGGGTGACGACGTTATTGTAAATATTCTTTCTGACAGCCGTGTGACATTCGTCTCCATGGTGAAATCAGCGAATATCGAGCTGAAGCTTGAAAGCGGGAAGCTGCTGAACAAGCTGGGCAAACTCAAGGCACAGCGGGAATTCCGTATTCTGACGAAAACCGCCACCGCGTCGGTGCGCGGCACCACCTTCCTTGTCTTCTACGAGAATAATGCCGCTACCGTGGCCGTAGGCGAGGGAGCGGTTGAGGTTAAAAAAATCAGCGCCGAAACCGGGCCGAAAGGCGAAGTTAAAGAGAAAATCGAGGAAAAAACAGAGACCACCATTGTCCGTAAAAACAACACCCTGGTAATTACCGAGGAGCCGAAGGCACCTCCCGTCACCCGCACCATTTCCGCCGTCGAATCATTCTATATCCAGAAAGTTGCGGCCCAGCCGGTCATTCCCAAACCGGCAATAAAGGACAAGGTCAAGATCGAAAAGATCCGGGAGGAAGCAAAGCCGAAGATCAAGCAGATAGACAAGAGGATAAATGAATTTTTTCCGCAGAGCCTGAAAAAGATATCGGAAAACTATGACCGCATAGACGTAATCCGTCTCTACAACGGCAAGGTTTACGAGGGCATCATTGTTTCCCGGGGCGACAGGTTCCTTGTCATCTCAACCCCGGAAGGGCGGATAGAAATCCCGGTCAACAAGATAAAATATACCGGGATCAAGAAATAAATTTATCCATAGGACCTCTATTTGGGAAAAAACCTTCGCTATCATGCGGAGCATGAAGTTCACCAAGAGGCAGACCATGTCGTTCTTCAAATCAGCAATTATTCTAATTATTCTCCTCGCCGGGGCCATCTGCGCCCATGCTGAATATGTATTCCTCAGGGACGGCTCGATCCACCAGGGTAAAATCATCAATGACACGGCAGCGGTCGTCACCATGCAGCTGAAAAACGGCACCGTGAAAGCCTTCACCCGTAACAATATAATCCGGATCCTCTACACCGACATTTACATGGGCAAGCACTTCATCCGGCTCAATACCGGGGAGATGCTGGAGGCCTACCAGGTCGACGAAGACAGCGAAACCTACACCTTCCGCAGAGAACTCAACAAGGCGGAGGAATTCACGGTCAAGCGTTCCAACGTGCTCTTCATGACCCGGACAAATCCCACGGGCCTCGAGGCAAGGCCGAACCTGAGCGAGATCAGGCTTACCTGGCTCGCGCCTTTCCAGACTCCCCGTTCATACGTGGTGTACATAAAAGAGCGCAAGGAGGACCAGTACAAACCAGCGGGAAAAACGACACAGCGCAGGTTTACCGCCAAGGGACTGGCGACCAAGAAAACCTATTTCTTCATCGTCACCGCGATCGGCGCGGACGGGAACGAATCGGTGCCAAGCAACGAGATCCAGATACGGACCAACCTGCCGCCCCGCGTCCCAGCGAGCGCCCGCTATTCCATAATCAGCAAGAAAAAAGAGGGCGCCGACATCAAGCTGGCATGGAAGCCGAGCAGCGACCCGGACGGCACCATAACCGGGTACCGCGTGTACCAGAGGAAGCAATACGCGATAGAAAAAATCGAGGAGATCCCCGGGGCCGAAGTTATCGTTCCGGAGGTGCCGATTGACCGCGACAACCACTTCATGATACGGGCCGTTGACGATGACGGCGCTGAATCAGAAAGCCGCACAGTGAGCATGCTTCTGAGAAGGATCAGCATCACGGCACAGCTGGGATGTATCCTGCCCGTGGGCTCTTTCGGCAACCTGATGGAGCCGGGAGCTGCAGTTGCGGTGAACGCGGCGATCAGCAACTTCTGGATAAATTACCTGTACGTCGGCCTGGACATCGGGTACATGCGGATGAACTGCAAGATGGACAACTCCTACGCGCTTAACATGCTGCCGGTGGCGGCGGCCGCGGCGTACCAGTTCGAGATCTCGCCCCTCTTTTCTCTGGTGCCAAAGCTCTCGATCGGCATGGTCTGGCTCAATTCGCAGGTCGTGAAACCGGACCTGTACACGACATTCGCCGAAAAGAAAAGCGATAGCATCGAGCCGTTGATCGGCGTCGGGCTGGGCGCCCAGTTCCAGGTGATAGAGATGTTCTCGGCAGGACTTGATGCCTCGTATGCCCTGATCCTGGAACAAAAGCCGAAGCATTACTTTACACTGATGGCAAATTTCACTTTGCGGTTTAAAATATAATATATCCGATAAGGACGCCCCCACTGACGCCCCGGCAACCGGACTACAAGGAGTCAGTTCATGAAACGCATAGTAAAAATCTCGGCCCAACTGGCCCTCCTCCTGGCTCTTTCCGGCGCTATGTCCTGCGAGAGCATGCTGGACGAGATGGCATCCAGCATTACCTCACTACGGCAGCAGTATGTTGCCCTGTTGCTGCCGAAGCCCTTGCCGGAGGTCGCCGTAACGTACGAGGGACATACTGTCTCACCGGGTGAGCTTATAGAGATGGGAACCACGTACAGCGACGACACCAATACCATAACATTGACCATAACAAACATCGGTACAGTGCCGGTGAACGTTACATCAATAACGATAAAAGGCTGGTACGCGGACCGATTCACGGTAGCAGGCTTCACTCCGACGAGACTCGCAAGCAACAATGACACGACGACATTTTCGGTAACCTTTCAGGGAGAACCATATGACAGGTACAAGGCAGCGACCGTCTCCATCATAACAGCAGATGACGAGGGTGATGATTATGCTCCCTTTAACATAACCGTGGCTTGTGAACGAATGGAAGTGATGCGCGGAATACTCGCGGTGCGGCTCGGACTCCTGACAGTTCCCGATGACTACCTTTATAACATGGGGCCCTCAACGAGCAGGTTCACGCTGAAAAATATCGGCACCGAAGTGCTTTCAATAAAAAGCGTTGCCCACGGTGATATGGACAACTTTTCGGTGTCAGGATCGGTTTCTGAAACCGTGATACCGGTCAATGGCAGCGTTTACATAGACGTGACATTTGAACCGGATGATGCCGGCACCTATACTGACCTGATCACCATTACCTACAACGATGTGCCTGGAGGCGAAGACCTCACATTCGACCTTAACCTCTGCGGCTATGCTGAAGAAGTGTATAGTTATGAAATCGATCTTCTTGACGCGGATACAGGCGTGAGCAGGCCAAGCGGTTTTATTCACGATTTCGGAGGCCAGGATTACGGCACGCAGGGCGAAGGGAAGACCTTCAGCATAACGAACACCGGGACGGGAATTCTGGAGCTAACGAGCATTATCCTGGCAGACGGGAACAATTTTACCCTGGTCCCCCCCACCGGCATGGTTGTGCTTCCGGATGACAGCATCGATTTTACAGTTTACTACAATCCGATTACCGCGGGCACCCATCAATCGGCCATTACCATCATCAGCAATGACCCGGATGAGACCGCTTATGTCCTGGACCTTTTGGGACATTCCATGCAGCCCGGCATAACCGTGGAGCCTCCCCCCGAAGGGCACGATTTCTTCGACATGGGAGCAGACGGTGATTATAACACGGTTACAGGCAAACAGGCAAGCGCGTTCCGGGTATTTACCGTGAGAAATTCCGGGGACGGGGACCTTCCGCTCAATATCACCGTTCCGGTTTTGAGCGGTACAGGCGCGGCCGATTTCGACCTTAATACCGCTGGATTTGAAACATCGCTCGATGCTGGCCAAAGCACAACCTTTGCCGTGCGCTTCGATCCCCTGTCGACGGGCCAGAAAACCGCAAGCATTGACATGGAAACCAATGATCCTGATTCGCCCGTGTATCACGCCACCGTGCTGGGGACCGGTGTCGTTCCTGAAATTAGTGTAGGCATATCCCTGAAACAAATTCGCCCCCTGTATGATTATGATGATGAAGACGAATTTCTCGAAATGTACTGGGACATACAGGCATGCGTGGGGGCCTCCTGTTCCATAATATCAAAGCGCACCGATAATGACCCTTCGTCCGCCCTGGACGGGTATAATTCCTACAACGATGGAACATGGTTGCTGGAATTCTTCCCTCCCATAGGATGCACTTTTTCCATGCCCAAGTTCAGCACGGAGGGTTTTAACTGGTACATTTACACTGCTGATTGGGACAGCGGCAGCTCTCATGAATGTTTCTCATGCACGGCCCTCACGGTTGGAAGGACAATTAATATCGTCTACGACCAGGTATCCAACAGATTTACCTGGGAAGCCCTCCCTCCGGGAGATGATCATCCGGAAATCACCTCGATACCGTTCAACA
This sequence comes from Spirochaetota bacterium, assembly GCA_029564515.1. Taxonomy (GTDB): domain Bacteria; phylum Spirochaetota; class UBA4802; order UBA4802; family UBA5550; genus RBG-16-49-21. The sequence continues at coordinate 26,819 of JAKQPV010000105.1, forward strand.
CGGACACGCAGGTGAATTACCTATCGGTACACGAGCTCGAAGGGCAGGTCTTGATGGTTTTTCTTTTTTATCCAAGGGACTTCACCGAAAGTGATTACAACAATTGAAACGCTGCCGAATGGTATGCCATGAAACCATTCCGGACGGTTTGATTTTAGTTCACCCGAGACCTCGGTAAAACCTGAAACAGCCGGCACTGCAATGACAGCCAGGCGTCCCCTCACATCGCCCCTTCGAATAAAACGCCCGGTAGAACGTGACGCTCACGCAGGGCGCGGCGACAACGTCATGCATCCACATGTACCCAGTGCCTATCAGGAGGAAGATCGTCTCCCACAGCCCCCGTGTACGCCAGCGCGATCGGCAGTGCAATGAGCGCGCTCCCGCCGATAGCGGCACTGAGCGACCGGACCGCGACCTGCTCCGCGCCTCTAACCATCGGCAGCATGACTGCGGTCGGCGCTGCAGCCGTCGCGCAACATGATTAGCATAACATTAAACAGTTTCGAGCCCCATCCGGTTTATTTGTGTTCGTGTCAAATTAATTATTTTTTTGAAACATAATGTTTGTTTATTTCTTCATCAACTGATATATTTTTTTATATCACATGATCGCTTGAGTTTCTTTCATACTTGAAGTGCGCGTTACCGGGAAAGAGACACGTAGTTCTTGTCAGGCCAACAACCTGTGAGGTTTTTTTATTCTTTAAGCGAGAAGAAACTATTGTTATGAAAAAAAACATCATATCAATAATAATAATACTCATATCGCTGGCAACAACGGTCAGCTGTGGAAAAAGGCTGGCATCCAATCCGAGCGCCGCTGCGTCATACGCTGATATTCCCGGAATTCTGCTTGTCACATCGATCGATCCCCGTAACGGCACAATTGACGTACCGGTTTACGAACCAATCACAGCGAGTTTCTCATCCAATATAGATTCAACCAGCGTCTCCCTCTCGTCATTCATTGTTGCCGATTCCCTGTTTATACCGGTCGATGGCGACTATTCTTATCCCGATTTTCCCGATACTCGTACCATTGTCTTCACACCAAGCGCCCTTCTTACGAACCTGACCGAGTACAACGTGCTGTTGACGCCCGATATTACCGACATCGCTGGCAACAGGCTGATTTCAGAAAAAATATGGTATTTTACCACGGTTTCAGCCGGCACCACCATCCAGGACCCGGTCTTTACCCCTGCATGCGGCATATATGAAGGCCCACAGGTGGTAAGCATCACCTGTCTGGACCCCGGCGCCACGATCCGTTACACTACTGACGGGTCAGATCCATCCCAGTCGTCAGGCACAAAATATACCGCGCCGCTGCATATAAATGTTAATACGCCTCATCAAATCAAGGCCAGGGCGTACCGGACAGGGTTCGAGGAATCATCTGTAGTTTCAGCCGGTTATACCATACAGGCTTACACACCGACTATCGATCCGCCGGCCGGCACCTACAGCGCCGATACCATTGTAACCCTGTCAACACAGACTGCGGGAGCGGCTATCAAGTACACCCTGGATCTGTCAGACCCGGAGATTAACCCGGCCGCATTCGATTACGCCGGACCGTTCACCGTAACAGGACCGGGCACGACAACGGTCAGGGCAGTGGCCCTCTCCCCCAGCCTTTCCCAGCTGGCCAACAGCCCCATTCTACAGGCAGTGTATAGCATTAATTACTCGCTGGTTGCCCCGCCGGGATTCAATCCCGGGCCGGGGAAATACATAAACGATCCGTGGATTACCATCTCTTCAACTACTCCGGGCTCACATATAAAATACACTGCCGTGACCGGTACTGTCGGTTCCGATCCCTATGTCTTCGGCATGGAGGGCGGGCCCGATGTTTCCTTGAAAATCACGGAAACAATTACCATTACGGCTTACGCGTATGATCCGGCCGCACTTCTCGGGGATTCACTCGTCTCTACCGGCGTCTACCTGGTCCCGCCGGTGATTAATTCAATGACGCCGAAGAAGGGACCCAACTACCAGCCGATAACGGTCACCATCACCGGGGACCATTTCAAGACGGGCGTTGATGTAAAGCTGAAGCGCAACAACGAGGCCGACATTGTCGCTGATAGCCAGTCCATAGTGCTGACGGGAAATACAATCATCACCTGCATTCTGGATATCACCGGCCGCACAAAGGGCAAATGGAGCCTGGTCGTGACCAATGATGACGCGGGAACAACCGAGAAAAACGAATTCCGGATTTACTGATATCCGGCGAGCGTCAGATCCCATCTTTTGAGAAAAAAACCCTGTAGAATTTTATACTCGCCCAGAGCGTGACGAAAAAATCAAGCATCCAGACATAGATGTTGCCGATGGAGCTGAAAATCGCTTCCCATAGCCTGTCAGCCACGGCCGATCCGATCAACAGGGAGGCGTCAAGGCCGAGTCGCGGGGCGAGCGCGGCCGCCAGGCGGGCAAACGCGGGAAAGAATAAGTTCAGGGACATGGACAGGAGGAGAATCGACAAGGACCAGCGGAGCACGCCCATTTTCCATGATACGCCGTCAGGGTTTGCCGCAGAGATTGTAATGGTATTGATCGCGCTTCCGCCGATTGCCGCGCTGAGCGACAGGGCCGCGACCGGCACCGCGACCGCGTTGAGTGCCCCGTTTTTAAAACCGCCCGATATCACCGGGATCCAGGGCATGACGAGCATTATTACAATCATTACTATTGAGCGCACGGGCCGCGCTCCCCCGGCCTCACCCGTGCCGAATTTCGCCAGGCCCATGACCGGCATGACGATCAGCCAGCCAAGCCCGATAAAGCCGATGAGGAGCCTGAAGGTTTTTGAATCAGAATACTGTATCAATAATACCGAGAAGAACGCGCTCTGGAGCACAATCAGAACAACGAACGCACCATATACGATTACCATAAACTTCGTCATTCTTGCCTCCATCTCACGATACATCCCGATGATATAACAGGCGCAATCCCCGGACCCACGGAAACCGGCATATGGTCATCTTCCGGCAGCCGCCCGCTTCCAGCAATTCAATAATTCTGTCCCTATATCAAGTTTTACAACAAGTTTAACAACTGCGCTTATAAATTTATCATTGACAGCAGAAAAATGAAGAATTATACATAATCTTCCTGGGTGAAAAAAATATCAATAATGACCCCCTGCGATCCCACATGCCAAGGGAGCATCTATCCCAATACAACTAACAGGAGGCTTTCATGAAAAAGGCTCTCGTAATTTTTGTATCGGTTCTTTTCGCATTATCGATCGGCTGCGTAAAAAAAATTCCCCTTGCTGATGACCAGAAGTCTTTTGCCGGCAAATGGGTGGCTGCCGACGGCACGTTTGTTGCCATCTATCTCGACGGAGGCGGTGACTTGAAATCTTCGAACACCACGGTCACGGGCGGGAAAGCCACAATTACCGCGGATAGCATCACCATCGGGATGGGACCGATCTCAAAGACCATGAAGATCACAAAGGCCCCCAAACAGGTACAGGGGGCGTGGGTTATGACGCTCGACGGCATAACCTACACCAGGCAGTGAAGAGTTAACCCTTTGATTGCTTAATATTTTGTACATCCCGGCAACGCCGCGCCACGCTGCGTTGCCGTTTTCTGATACCAGGACCAGGATACCGTGCCATGATTCGTAATTTTTTTATCAAGCTCATCATACGTTCGAGACGCAGCACTGTCGACTATACCCGGCCGATTGCGATCAGGAAAGGCGCTGAAAAAATTGTGGCTCGCTATATGCGCCTGCCTGACAGATGCGAGATTACCCCTGTGAACGCGGGAGGCATTCAGGCGGAGTGGGTCTCCTGGCAGGGATCGGACAATAAACGGGTTATCTTCTATCTCCACGGCGGCGGCTATAGTATCTGTTCGCCCCGGACCCACCGCGATCTCATGTGCCGCCTGGCCCGGACATGCGGCGCGCGCGTCCTGGTCCCTGACTACCGCCTGGCACCGGAAAACCCGCATCCGGCCGCAGTGGAAGATGCTGTCAAATCATACCGGTGGCTTCTCAAGAGCGGAGTGAAACCGTCGCGGGTTGCTGTCATGGGCGATTCGGCGGGCGGGGGCCTCGCCCTGGTTTTGCTCCAGCAGCTGCGCGACAAAAAAATCCCCCTGCCGGCCTGCGCCGTGTGCCTCTCCCCATGGTCCGATCTTACCGGCTCCGGCGATTCCATGCGGAAAAACAGATGGAGAGACCCGCTCTTTACACGTGAAGCAATCGTGTATACCGCCCTTCTCTACGCACCGTATTGCGACCTGGCCAAGCCGGCGGTCTCGCCGCTCTTTGGCAGTTTTAAGGGACTCCCCCCCTTGCTGATACAGGTCGGCTCAGGCGAACTGCTACTGGATGATTCCCGCCGCGTCGCGGAAAAGGCGGCAGCTGAAGGCGTAAAGACAGACATTACCGTCTGGCCCGGCATGATCCACGTGTTCCAGGCCCTCGCATTTACGCTGAAAGAGGCGCGCAATGCCATACGCGATATCGGGCTGTTCGTCGGGCAGTACATACCCTGATATGACGATTTGGGGGGAGTGACCATATGATACGAAATACGATGATCAAGCTCATCGTCAGAACCCTTGCGAACCGACTCAACATTGCTAAACAATACAAATCCGTCAACCGGGCCGGTGACATGTTCGCCGGCATGTTTCTCCGCGTTCCGAAAACCTGCGAGATTTCATTTGTTGACGCTGGCGGAGTGCCAGGGGAATGGATCGGCCATGCGGGACCCGATTCCGGGAGGCGCATTTTCTTTATACACGGAGGAGGTTACGTCCTTTTCTCCACGAAGATTTACCGCGACCTTATCTATCGCATTGCCCGCGCTTCGGACGCGCGTGTCCTGGCGGTCAATTACCGTCTCGCGCCTGAGCATCCCCATCCCGCTGCTGTCGACGACGTCATGGCAGCGTACCGCCGGCTCCTGGAAACCGGTGTGAAGCCCTCGCGGGTGGCTGTCATGGGAGATTCCGCTGGAGGTGGCCTGACACTCGTCCTGCTTCAAAAACTGCGGGATAAAAAATTACCTCTCCCTGCCTGCGCCGTGTGCCTCTCGCCATGGACAGATCTCACGCTGTCCGGGGCCGCCCATCGTGAAAACAGGGTGAGGGATCCCATGATGCGCAAGAACATACTGCATGATTGCATCGCGCATTATGTCGGTACAAGCAAACCATCGATACCTGCCATTTCACCTCTCTTCGGGAAGTTCTCACAATTACCGCCCCTGCTGTTCCAGGTCGGTACGGAGGAAGTCCTGCTTGACGATTCACGCATGGCGGCCGAACGGGCCGCGAATGCGGGAACCATAGCAGAGCTGCAGGTCTGGCCCGGTATGATTCATGATTTCCAGATGTGGGCAAAGGTTCTTCCCGACTCCCGAAGGGCCATTCGCGCTATCGGTCATTTCGTAAAACAACATATTCAGTGATTATCGTAACAATGAAAAAAAAGTGATTGCGAGATCGACGCATTCGCATATCCTATCACTGAAAACGAAATCATGCGGAGGAGCAGCTCTCGTGGCAGTGAGCCCGTACATCATTTTGCCGGTTTTCGCATTTCTCATAAACTTCTTCACCATATCGTATGCGGTAGCATTAAATATTCGCAATCAGGTCAACCGGGCATATGTGATGTTTTCTACCATCACCAGCCTCTGGGTTATATGCAGCGCTGCCTTCCATGTTCCCCTTGCAGATGACATAATAATTCCATTCAGCAAGTTCTCTTCCCTGCTTTGGTACTTCACCGGTTTCTTTTTCACGCATTTCACCTATGTATTCCTGGGACGTCGCAGGGACTCGTTCTATTTCGCGCTTCTGGGTGCGACGATACTGTCATTCCTCACCGCAGTATCTACAGACCTTATAATTTCCGGTTTTCAGCGGTATGCCTGGGGTTGGCGTTTTATCGAGGGTGTCCTGTTCACACCCGTGTCCCTTATAACGATCGTCATTCCCATCCTGGTGTGCTGGGCCCTGGCGTTCCGCTACCGTCAATCGACAAGCGATCCGGTCCAGCGGAAACAGCTCACACCGCTCCTTGCGGGAACGATGATCAGTCTGGCCTTTGCCGCTGCAAACCAGTTTCTCTTCCCCCGGATTCCCGGATACCAGAATATCGTACGGTACACCGCCTCGTGGAGCGTACTCCTGAGTATTTTTGTGTTCTATACCATCATCCGGCACCGCTTCCTGACGCCGGGTATTAACGATATCACCTCCGAGCTTTTCGCGTCATCCAGGGAAGGCGTTATCATACTCAACAGTGTCGGATCGGTCCTGCATATCAACAACGCTGCGATCGGGATACTGAATATCACCGGTACCCCGCCGTCATCGCTCCGGATTGAAGCCCTGATGGACAATTACCGGACCGACGGGGCATACAACAACTACCAGACCACGACCTCCGGCAGCGGGAAAAAGCGTACCCTGCTGGTCAACCAATCCGAGATACGGGCAGGCGCCCTGATTACCGGCAGGACCCTCATCATCAACGACATCACGGAAATTGCCGAGATAAACGAGGCTCTGCGGGAATCAAACGAGCTGTTCAAACTCATCACCAACAACGTCACCGATGTTATCTGGATTTACGACCTTGCCGCCGCCCGGTTCAGTTATGTAAGCCCCTCTGCCCGGATAACAACCGGATGGCCTCCCGATGAGTTCTTGCACCTGCAACTGTCGGACCTCGTGTGCAAGGAAGACTTCGATCGAATAACAAGATATCTGGCGGATGAAATTGCCAACGACGGGGTGCGGGATCCGGGAAGATCCAGGTCGCTTGTCCTGAAAGAGATCATGCGCAACGGAGTGATAAGCGACGTTGAAATAAAGACATCGTTTATCCGGGACGCGGCGGGCCTCCCCGTGTCGATCCTTGGGGTGACCCGGGATATCACCGAGCATAAACGCCTCGAAAACGAGCTTCGCGAAAGCCTCCGGCAGCTGAAAGAGAGAAATGATGCCATAGAAAGCGACCTCAAAACGGCGCAGATGGTCCAGCGCGCCCTGCTGCCAGCCGAGGCGCCCCACTGCGATCGCCTGACAATCGACTTCAGGTACAAACCGCTCGAGGCAGTGGGCGGGGACTATTTCACTATACAGCCGCTGGCTGAAGGCGGGCTCTCGATCTTTCTAAGCGATGTCACCGGACACGGCATCACGGCAGCGCTCTTTCTCTCGCTCCTCAAATCGATCAGCACTACCCATCTTCGCAAGCATGCCCATGACCCCGCCTCGTACCTGGCCGCACTCAACAACGACGTGTTCGAGGACATGCAATCATATTTTGTATCCGGGGTGTACGGCATATTCACATTCGAAGCCGATACAAAAAGCGTCGGACTCTCGATCACCTGCGGGGGCCACCCCCAACCCATCCTGCACAAGGCCGGAACGAATCAGGCGGATTATCTGGACGTGCACGGCAAGCTCATAGGTTTGAAGAGGGATATCGAGTATATACCTCTCGACCTGGTCCTCAACCCCGGTGACCGGATATATTTCTATACGGATGGTCTTCCGGAGATGTCCGACCGGTACGGCGAATACCTCGGTTATGATCGTTTTTTGGAAATATTCAATGCTACCCGCTCCTTGAGCCTCGGCAAGGCCCTGGACACAATCATGTCCGCCGCTCACGACTTCCGCGGCCAGGCCCCTATTACAGACGATATCGTCATCATCGGGATCGAGGTGCTCTAAAAGTGCCGCCCTGTCAGATACGGAGCCGGCACCGGCCCTTTCCTGTAAAAAATATAATACTTGTTTCAAAAAAATTTTTATTTATCAACCTTCCTGTTCGTATTAGCGGTCAGAACGATCGGCAATTCAGCAACACGTGTCGCTGACCGTTCCATGGCCGTATACAATAAATGCAGACAGGAGAATTGTTCATGATCAATATCAGGGAAACGGAAGAGAGTGTCCTTATCGAGGCGAATGATTTCAATATGCCGGTCCAGAATTTGTATAATGAAATCCTGGTACGGGGCAAAACCATGCCGGAGCATGAGGTGCGCGCATTTACGAGCAGGATCATCGGCTCCATGGTGCTCGAGGGGCTGGTAACGCTCGTGAAAACACGATACCGGCAGGAGGACACCGATGTTTATGCTGCTGAATCGACGAGGGATTGCACCCCGGAAGAGGCCGGGTTAATCCTGAAGGAACCGGATCGATGGGAAGAAATGGATGTTTTTTCCATTACCGATACATTCGAGCTCGCCATAACCGATAAAGGGAGAGATCGGCTTGATCATTTCCTGAGCTAGAACGCGTGCCCCTTTTTTATTACATACACGGAGGCCGGGGCGCACATCCATGCCTGCCAAAAAATCGCTTGATTCCGCGGGCCCGGTAAACGATACTCTCTATCAATATTTTCCCGAGGTGCCACCATGAATATTGAGAGAGCAGTCGTACTCATTACCGGGGCTTCAAGCGGGATCGGGAGAACTGCGGCCCTTGCTTTTGACCGTGCCGGGGCGCGCGTCGCCATTGCGGCGCGGCGGCGCGAGAGGCTGGAAGAAATCGCCGCACTCATGAAAAACGCACTGGTGCTTCCGGTAGACATATCCGACGATAAGGCCGCCGTCGCCATGGTGGATCGTACCGTGGAGGCATTCGGCAGGATCGACGTGCTCATCAATAATGCGGCCGCCATCATTGTTTCGCCCGCCGAAGACGCCACACCGGACGACCTGTTACGTTCGTTCAGGACGAACGTGGTCGGACCGGTTGCAGCCACGAACCGCGCGGTTCAGTACATGCTCAAGCAGGGATATGGCCATATCATTAATGTTGGATCGCCGGGGTTCATCATCGGCGTACCGCTCTACCTTCCCTATGTGTGCTCCAAGGCGGCCATGTGCGGCTGGACCCGCACCATCCAGGCCGAGTGGTCCGGCACGCCGGTGAGGGTGAGCGAATATTTCCCCGGATACATCAAGACCGACTCCCCGGCCGAGTCCCGGTTCGGCCCCGTGGACCAGGACACCATCATCGACCCGGAGCAGAACGCTATCACCCGCTTTTTCACAAGGCCGAAGACCCCGGAAGACGTTGCGCGCCAGCTGATTGCGCTGGTGCGGCGGCCCCGGCCGCTCGTCTACTCAAGCTTCCTGACGAGCCTGGGCGCGTGGGTTGCAAACCTGCCGGGGCGGCGTCTCTCGATTGCGCGTAATATGGCCGCCGCGGCGCGGAAGCGTCTCGGGCTAACCGTTTTCGCCTCAAAAAAATAACGACATGGAAGAGCGGAAAGTCAATAGGTAAGGACATTCACGCTGGACAGCGCTTCCTCGTTAACCCGCGCGGCACCGACTATGACTCCCCCTTCGATAAAGTCCTTTTCCGACAGCTTTCTTTTTTCGACGCAGGGCGAGCAGAGCAGCAGCTGGTTACCGGCGGCAATATAATTTCCGATGAGCTGCTTCAATGAGACTCCCTCCTTGAAATGCACCCTGTCAGCGTAGCCCTTTACGCCCAGCATCACGCCATTGCTCTGGAGTATGATCACCGGAACAACATCCATCGCCATGCAGGTATTTGCCAGTATGAAGGGAATTGTTGCCAGCTCCGGATCATCCTCCGCTTTTGTCACGATATACGTAATCTTTCGTTCATCGCTCATGAGCAACCTCCCAGCCTGATTTGGTCATCGGTCCTTTATTTACATATCTTTCAGCATGAGTTCGATCATCTGGTCCGGGCTGGCTCTTTCATCCATGGCAAGCAGGCGGCCGATCATCACTCGTACCCTTCCCGGATCCATGTTCAGCCGCTTCGCGATCCGGACCGCGTCGGCCTTCTGGAGCAAGGAGCGGTCCCCCCGGTCCATCCCTGATGCGGCCAGCAGGACAGCGCAAAGAGTGCGAAGCGCCTCCTCGCGCCTTCTGGACGAGCCCTCGATTTCAGCCATGCTCTTCAGCATGATCCCTTCGGATGAATGCAGCCGGTTCGCAAAGCTCTTTATCAGCATCTGTGTGAATACCGGGTTCCCCTCAATGAGAGCGTCAAGGTTATCGGCTTCAGCTACTGCAAGGAGGCAGTCCGTGCGACAGATCGCCGTGGCCAGGCGCGGCTGGTTGCCCACGATCGCCATCTCTCCGAAGATATCGCCTTCCTTCAGCGTTGTCATCAGGACCCGTTCACCTGTTTCCAGCATCTTGACGATGTCCACCTCGCCCTTGCGGATGAGATAAAAATATTTTCCCTCGTCACCCTGTTCAAAAAGCCTCTGTCCGGCCCCGTAGCGCCATTCTTTCTGCATGACCGATACGGGCCGCACGAAGAGCTGCCGCACGCTCCGGAAGCCGGGCAGGCGCAGGTTGAACGAGAGGCCCCTGGTGATCCGGTACACCGAGTACCGCGCAAGGAAGAGCCAGTAACCGGGAGGACGCTTGTTGAACCGCACCAGCGTGCCCGACAGCTGCTTCTGTTCGTCATGGCTGTCCCACAGGACGACACCCGAAACCCGCGGCGAGGAAAAACTCTGGCACGTGAATACGATATCCAGTCTGGTCCCCTGCTCGAGTGTGTCGACGGTTTTTATATAACAATTCCCTCCCGTCACGTGATAGGTTATGGTTTTTATGGTCAAGCCCGCCGCCGAGATGTCCACGTCAATGATCACCGGTATCTTGATCATACTGGCCTGAAAATATTTCGGATTGATAACGCCTATGGCAAGCAGGTTAAGTGAATAGAGTACCGGAAGCAGGGTGAAGAGCATGACCGTCTCTTCCCTGTTCATTCGAAAGTGCAGCGCCTGCATGATGAGCTCCCTGCCGAACAGGCCCACGGCCGCAGCCGTTATGATTATTACGATAATCGCCGCGCGGGGCCATTCCAGGCGTAGACGGAACAGGGGAACGTACTCCCGGTTCCTGGACCCCATGGAGCGAAGAATCCACCGTTCATATTGCGGTTCGCGTTGCACTGTCACCCAGTCCTCGAGGAACATGTCGTGCATCCGCAGTCCGTCGAGAAGCGGCAGGGTCTGTGACCGTGCCAGCAGGTATTCCACCATAACGACCAGGAAAACCAGGAGCGGAGCGATCCCGTATGTGCCGGTGCCGCCGCTGATGAGAAGCGTGTCATACAGTCCGTGACAGAAGATGGGGACCACAAGCGCAAGGGAACCAAACCAGGCCTTTCTGGCCGTTGACCCGCTGAGGCGGGCAAGCGACAGGCCGTATCCGATCAGGCCGCACGTGAGGACATGGAGGGGAACAGCGCTCAGGAGCCTCACGATTATTACCGGCTCGCGCACGGCGAGGGCATACATGATGTTTTCCACCGTGGCAAAACCCAGGCCCAGCAGCATTGCCGAGATAACCAGGTTCAGGGCCATGACAATCGGCGGCGACCGGTACATCAGCAGCGCGATCAGAACGAATGCCCCCGCTTTTTCTATCAATGCCGCGCCCAGGAACCCCATTGCCACGGTTCCCCTCAACATAAAATGATTGGTAATATATGAGCTTCCCAGCAGCATGAGGAGGGCCAGGACCGCGCCGTAGAGAAAATATTCCAGGTGGTACAGATGGCTCGGTTTAACGACGAAATACCGGTGATAAAAAAGATATATCACCGGTACCGGTAACACGGCCAGAGCCACGATCATGAAAAGGGAGATCACCGGTCAATCTTTGTAATGAATTCAGGCCCCGGAAGCCAAAGAAGATGCGGCGGGACCTTAACGTGTTCTGGTCTATGAAGGCGTTTATTTCAAGCATTTTTTGGCATATTTAATACATCAACGGCGGATACCGGCCCGGGATAAAACAGCACCCGGTCTGGCCCTCCGTCAGCAAATTGGATGAAAATCCAATAATTAATTGTTTGGCCTGTATTAATTTCCTTTACAAATAACCTCTCACGGAAAAAATTGAATAATAGCAGGTGCTTTGCTCAATTGTTTTAATAATCATTTTTTTATCCAGTATGCCTTATTCGACATCTGAAAAAAAATTAATTATTGAGACAAACTCATCATTCAATCTTCAGTTGGAGGAGTTACAAATGAAAGACGTGGTAATAGTAAGCGGCGCGAGAACCGCCATCGCAAAATTCGGCGGTGCCTTGAAATCATTCCCGGTAGTTGATCTGGGGGCGCTCGTTATCAAGGAAGCTCTGAAACGCGCCAAAGTGCGCCCGGTCCAGAGCGAGCTCATGAAGGAAGTCGCACCGGACAAGCTCAAAAATCAAGGCATGATAGAGATTGAGAAGACGGCATACCAATGGGACGATTCCCACGCGCCAATTGTTGTTGACGAGATCATCATGGGCAACGTTCTCCAGGCAGCACAGGGGCAGAACACTGCCCGTCAGGCTATGATCAAGGCGGGTGTTCCGAAGGAGACCCCCGCTTTCACCATTAACAAGATATGCGGATCGGGTCTCAAGGCCATAGCCGAGGGCGCCCAGTCCATCATGGCAGGACAGGCCGATGTCATTATCGCCGGCGGACAGGAGAACATGTCGCTTGCTCCCATGGCAATGAAAGACGCGCGGTGGGGATACCGCATGGCGATCACCGGCGTGGGCGCGGTGCAGGACCTTATGGTATGGGACGGCTTGTATGAGATTTTCTATGGATACCACATGGGCCTCACCGCTGAAAATATCGCAAAGCTCTACGGGATAACCCGGAAGGAGCAGGATGAGCTGGGCGTTCTCTCCCACACCCGCGCTCGGAAAGCCATAAAGGAAGGGCTTTTTAAAGAAGAGATCGTTCCGGTCGTAATGAAGGGATCAAAGGGCGAGGAGATTTTTGCCGAAGACGAGCGTCCCATGGATACCACTCTTGAAAAGATGCTCCAGATGAAACCGGCTTTCATCAAAGACGGGACGGTGACAGCGGGTAACGCGTCCGGCATCAACGACGCGGCCGCCGCAGTTCTGATGATGAGCGCGGACAAGGCGAAAGAGCTGGGCCTGAAGCCTCTCGTGAAGATCAAGGCCTTTGCCGGCGGCGGGCTTGACCCGGCGTACATGGGACTCGGCCCCGTGCCTGCAGTGCGCAAAGTACTGAAACAGGCCGGCATGTCCATCAAGGACCTGGACATGATCGAGCTGAATGAAGCCTTTGCTTCCCAGGCGATCGGCTGCTTCCGTGAGCTTGGCCTGGACAGCGAGAAGGCGAACCAGCTTGGCAGCGGCATCTCACTCGGTCACCCGATCGGATGCACCGGCGCCCGCATGATGGTAACGGCCATGCATGAGATGAAACGCAAGAATCACGGAACCTGCCTTCTCACCATGTGCATCGGCGGAGGGATGGGCTTCGCTATGATTGTGGAAAAAGCATAACAGGCAGACTATAAACTGTTAAAAAGGCGGCCTCCCGGGCCGCCTTTTTTATTTGTTGACAATTTTATATTTTACAATGAAGCTATAAAAATCCTGAATCCCGTGCTTCCGGGGATGCGCGTTAAGCTCCCGGATTGCGAAGCCGGGACCGGGATCGATGCGGTTTTTATACGACCGTCAAACTAGTCATACTCCCGTGTCTGCTGGCACGTACAGAATCCATTGATATACATGGCAGATATTCAATTAATTCTGCATATTAATAAAGAACTTCATAGCGGTTATTCAATCTAAAAACAGGAGAGTAAAATGAAAAAGAAAATCATCATGCTGATCACCTTTGTTTCGGTCTTCGTTCTTGCCGTGTCACTGATGGCGGCCTACACATCGAAGCCTGACGAAGCTCTCGGTATCTGGCTTGTGCCAAAAGGCGACGCCAAGGTAACGATCATGAAGTGCGGGGAAACCATCTGCGGAAAAATCACATGGCTTAAAACGCCGGAGGACCTAGACACAAAGAACCCGGACCCGGCCAAGCGCAAGAACAAGATACTGGGAATGAGCATGCTCTGGGGCTTCTCGTTCAAGGCCAACGAGTGGGTCGGCGGACAGATATATGATCCCGATTCCGGAAATACCTATAAATGCAAAATGTGGATGATCAACGCCAACAAGTTGAACGTCAAGGGGTATGTCGGCATTCCCCTGTTCGGAAGATCGGAAGTCTGGACCAGGGTGAATTAATTTTCACGAATCGTGTATGCCAGGGGCCGTTGGTTCTTTAGATCGCGGCCCTGAAAATTCAATTTACGGGAGGTAGGATTCTCATGAAAAAAATTTTTACTGTAGCAGTATTGCTCATGGCGACCGCGCTGTTCATCGGCGGTCCGGTGTCTGCCGAGGAAAAGCTTATTGGCACGTGGAAGACGATCGCCGATGAAGGACCGGACAAAGGAAAGGCAAAATCGTATCTGGACATATATGAGAGCGGCGGTGTCTATTTTGCGAAAATAAACAAGCTGTTACTGAAGCCGCAGGACACCAAGTGCGATAAATGCGTGGGGGCGCTCAAGGACAAGCCCCTGATCGGTATGCATATCTTCTCCAACATGAAAAAAACGGGGAAAGTGGACAAGGATTTCGGAGAAGAATATGCCGGCGGCAAGATCATGGACCCGGACAATGGTAAATACTATACCTGTAAAATTTGGGTCAAGGGCGACAAGCTTGTCGTTCGTGGTTACCTGGCCTTCTTTTACCGCACCCAGTACTGGTACAGGGTTAAATGACCGGCGCTAACCTGTCGGAATAAGAAAAAAGAGCATCCATCGGGATGCTCTTTTTTTATTCGTTCACCCGGATAGCGCCGGATTGTATCGATAGAATGAAGGATTATGCCATGAATGAACACGTGCTTTGTGGTGAATAACCGCCGTTTTTTTGATCAACGAAGATACCGCCCCCGGCGCGCAACCGGAACAAAGAGAAATCATGCGCCCGGAACGTTCATGTCATACACGATCTTGATCCCCTTCATAGCCAGGAGGGGGTCCATTGTGTTCGCATGCGACAGGTGCGCGGTTACAACACCGGCGAAACCGCCGGTAAGGATCACATTGAAGCCCCTTCCGTATTCCCGCTCTATGCGCGCGATTATCCCCTCTGCCAGCGAGAGCCAGCCATAAAAAAAGCCGGACTTGAGCGCGTTCACGGTGTCCCGCGCCACGAGGCGATCGGGCTTCTCGAAGGGAACCTCGGGCAGGCGTGACGCCCGGAGGGACAGGGAGCGGATCGCGGTATCGATCCCCGGGGCTATGATCCCGCCGTCAAACACTCCCCCTTCAAGGAGCACACAGAACGTTACGGCAGTGCCGATGTCCACGACGATGCTTCCGCCGCCGTACTCTTCGAACGCGGCGGCCGCGTTCACGATCCGGTCCGTGCCCAGCTGTGAGGGGTCATCGTAGCGCAGTGAAAAATTAAGCCTGCTCCCGCAGGTGATCTCGTACGCGCGGACGCCGAACTCCCGTTCCGCCATGCCGCAATATGACCGGTTAACCTCGGGCGCCACGCTTGAAAAAGCGAGCCCTGTCACTTCCCGGGCCTCTCCATCCTTCAGGCCGCCCAGGACCTGCCCGGCAAGCTCTTCCGGCCCTGCTTGCTTCAAGGTCGGAAAGCGGAATACCCTTTCGGGCTCCGTCCGGTTCACATGATATATCCCAGCGGTTGTACTGGTATTGCCGATGTCGAATCCGAGTATCATCTGAGCTTCTCCAGGGCTTCCTGGCGCTTCTGCGCACGCGGAAGGTAGATCAGCCCTGTCCTGTTTTTCGGATCTATGAGAAGAAGCCGTTTCATCACGGCAATGCATCCCCGGTAGTCGCCCTTCTCGTACAGACCGACACCCTCCTTTTCGAGGGAGGCCATTTCCCCCTCAAGAAGCTTCCTGATTTTTTCCTCCTCCACCCGCGCCGCCCCCAGGTAAACCCCGGCTTCAGCAAGAAGAGGAAGCGCCTCAAAGTAACGCTTTTCGCCGGAAAGCACCGCCGCCCGGGCATAATCGTTTTCAGCTTTTCTTATCGCCCCGACCTTCTCCAGTGCAACCGCATTGTTGCGGTCCAGGGCGAGAACCTTTGCATAGTAATCCTTCGCCTCCTGGGTTTCCCCGGCTGCCAGCGCCCTTTCGGCCCGCGAGAGATACCAGTCGATGCTTCCTTCCGGTCCCACGGGAAGGAGGCTGCCGGTCTTTTCCAGCGGATTGAAGTTATACGCGAGGCCACCCACAACTGTAATGCCGTGCAGGGCCTTGCCGGAAAGAAATTCCAGTGTATAGTCGACGCCGAGGCGAAGCCTGAAGCCGCGCCCAACCGGGAAAAAAAAGCCGGCTTTTGCCAGGAACCCCGGCTTCAGGGATTTCACGTTGCGATCGGTTTTATCTGTATACAGGTGCAGGTATGCCCCCCTGACCGACACGCCAATGTACGGGTGCAGCCATGGCGCCGCCGGATAATATGCCACCGGGCCCAGGCTTATCGAAACCGATTCTAAAAACGAGCTTCCGCTCTGTTTCATCGGATACCGCGCATACGCTACATCCAGCTCACCCATCAGGTACTTGACAATCCCGGGATTACCGTACATGAAGGAGCCCCCGACGCGGTACGAGCCGCTGAGAATGCCGGAGTAATGCCCCATGGGGCTTGAGTACCCCGCCCCGATGCCGATGATGATATCGCCTGGATAGCTACTAATAAGCTCCTTTGAAGCTGCGGGACTGTGCAGGAAAATGAAAAATACAAGAGGCAAAATAACGATGCCCGCATTACGAGCGCCTGTTGTTTTCATTGAGATCACGCTTTACCGATGCCCTGTTTCAAGTTCTTCAGAAAGAACCGCCTCAAGAAGCGACGCATCCGGTACGCCTTCAAGCCTTCTGCCGTTTATGAACAGGGTCGGCACGGCTTTCACATTCAGCCCGGCCCCGCGCTCCACGTCTTCATACAGCATCAGCTTGATCCTCTCGGTCAGAGCTTCCTGGACGAACCGGTCGTATCCGCCCGGCAACACGGTCGTGAAATACTTCCTCACCGATGCCAGTGCGTCTCCCCGGTTGAAGCCGGTCATGTTATCCTGGTAATGCTCGTAATGATATTCCAGGAGCTTCGGGAAGAAACCTTTATGGGCTGAGGTTATGAAGGCCTGCGCCGCGGTACACGAATTGGGATATGTTGTACCGGGCACATGCATGTTGCACACATTATCGAGAGGGAAGCAATAATAATCAATGCGAACATGCTTCCAGAACCGGGAGAGAACTGACTTTTCCACCTCATAAAGCCGGTGGCATGCAGAGCAGAGAAAATCCGTGAACACTACTATCCGAATCTCGGCATTGGGGGCACCGATGGTCATGATGCTTTCCGGCAGAGCGAGGGTCTCCTGTTCGCGCGTATAAAAATATTCGGTGAACTGCCTGATGCGGGACTTTGCCGCATCGTCCTTTTCCGAACGAATATCCATGTACGCTGTAAAAAACAGTATAAAAAGGAACATGAACAGCATGATAAAGGAAAAGCTCATCACCAGGGGACGGTTGTCCCTTCCGCCAAGATAGGCCGAAAGGTCGCGGTACAGCGCTCCGAGGTCCTTGTGTTCTTCTTCCAGCGCGAGATACCAGAAGAACAACGAGATACATATCATGATGTTGACAGTGTAGGTTACTATGCACAGGCGGCATGCCAGGCCCAGATAGATCAGCACTGAGCCGAGGATAATATCAGCGATAACGGAAAGGACGCCTACAGGAAGCAGGACGGCGAAACAGAGAGGATACCTGTTCTCACCCGAGATCATCGTGACCGCGATGGCAATGATCATGAATAAATAAACCAGCACACCGAGGCCCGCGATAGGGAAGCCGAAAATCGTATCAAATCCCGAACGTGCCAGGATCCTGCATGGATTGATCAGGTCTCCCCCGCATGCCAGCATTCCGAATTCCGTCTGCGGAACGTAATGCTGGTACAGCAGAAGGGCGGATACGGATGCGCCGACAACAGACAGCACCAGTATGGTAATAATAAACGTGCGCATGGCAAATACCTTACCCAGCTTGATTGTAGAGTCAACGAATTTTTATTCGGTATTATATTACACGGGAAAATAACGCGGGGAAGGCTGATATGACAGGAACAGAAATGAAAGCTGCACAGGATCCGGAACCCTACCAGCAGACGCAGAGCACAAGCTGTTTTGCGCTGCAGTTTGGCACATTCCCGGCTATCCATTCATTGTTACTTTTATTATTTTTCCCGGACACGCCTTTCGATCCCGTCGATGTCCAGCCGCTGCAATTGTCGTCGGTATCAAACGTGCCATCAGATTTAGACCCGGACCACCAGTCATCCGGGGCGACCTCCCCCTCTGAAAGAGTCACGGCAATCGTTCCGTCGAGAAGGTCAGCCCAGTAGTCAGCCACCGTTGCATCGGTCGGTCCGGTGATTTTCCTGTTGGCCGGCACACCGTAGTTGCCCGGCATGCCGGCAATTGCGTCTGATGCGCTTACGCTTATAAAGGCCCGTACATTCAGGCAGGGCAGGTCGGAATAGTCGTTCAGCCGTGCCTGCATGCACAGGGAATCAATAGTGTCCCGTACGGGGACGACACTGAGGCTCTTCGCCGCACCAAAATCTCCCTGGAAGGAGCCGGCCGGGAACATGTAGACAGAGTCCGTCTCTGTCGTGATCGAGACGGTCCGATACGCTGCGTTCAACCCGTCACCGTCGCGCACCACCACGTTGAAAAAATAGTTCGTGGCCGGGGTCAACCCGGTCACGATAGCCGTTACCATCCCCGCATCCCAGACATGGACCACAGTTCCGTTGCGGAGGGCTTCCGCCGGCGTCGATATATTATTGCTCGGGGACATGTAGAGGCAATACTCTAGATCGCCCTGCTCTGTTTCCACATCGGTAGCAGGCGACCAGAGGAGCTGGACGCTTGTATTGGATATAGTATTATTGGTTATCAGGCCGTCATCACCGGGAACCGGTTCATTTCTGTCTGCAATTATTATTTCCAGAGGCAGCGCTTCGATTTTCATGGCCCTGTCGAAATCGTCATCCATGCAGGCCGGAAAAAATGGAATAGGTACAATCAGTAATATTGCAATAATGATCAAAGATTTGCTATTTAAGGTGGCTCTCATGACAAATACATCTGGTATCAATCTTCAAAAACAATGATGCTACAGTGGATATCGATTATCTGGAAGATTATGGCAATTAAAGGACATCCAGAATAATATACGAATTTTCAGGGTGATTTTCAAATCAAGATGGAAAAAATAAAAAAAATATTCAGCCCGGGTGGGCTAAAATATATACATCGGTGAAATAATGCTGGATTCTATCATGCTTTTATGCGAAAATCGCCAAGCCTTTTAATCAGGCCATCGCGCTCGATCCTGTTGAGTAGTGGAAGAATGTATTTACGGGATAGACCCACGGCCTCCTTCGCCTCAGGCACTGTTAATTTTGCCCGGGTGTCAAATAATGCGACAATAGTATCCTTCATTTTATTGTACACATCGGAATGAAACAAAATATTTCCGTCAAGGCTTACCAGCATTCCGAGCTTGATCAGCTCCCGGGCATCACGCTTCACCGATTCCCCGGCAAGCCGCTCCATCTCTAAACCGGCGCCCCCGTTTGCGCGGGCCGTTTCAAGGAGCTTCTCCTTGCCGGGTGAAAGCGTCACAGATGGGCTCCCGCTCCCTTCGAAAAACCTGCCTTCTTTTTCAGTCACCCTTTTTTCCGCAGCGAGAGAGGCAATGATCAGCCTGCAGATCTCCGGATCCGTCCCGGTTGCATCGGACAGCTCCTTCACATTGATCCCGACATGCTTCTTCACGGCATCGAGGACTGCAGTGACCGCTTCGTCATGGCTTTTCGAGTCCATGATATAATCGCCCAGCTGCCTGACGGCATTTCGTTTGAGCAATGAATCCAGGGACTCATCTATGAACGCGCGGCTCTCGGGGAGCATCCCGTGGATATCCCCGCGCCTTATCCAGCGCAGCACCAACACGATGAATGACAGCCTCTCCTCAAAGGAATATGCGGAGAGCCGCGCAAGCCCCTGCTCTGCCCGCGCCCGGTGTTTCCTCCCGTCATACCCGGGCAGGAGCACCATGCCGCCGCCGATGATTCTGAAACCGCCCGGGCTGGTGAGAACAAACGGCTGGCCCGGGTAGCAGAACCACGGCTCCTCGAACTTGATCCGGGCCGGGAACACCCCGGCGGCCGCCGTGTCGCCTGCCAGGAAAATCATCTTCCCGCGCACTGCGGCCGTACCGATCAGGACCTCGATGCCGGAGTTGTTCTTCAGCTCGCGCCGCCCTTCAAGCAGCCGTATCCGCACCAGGACTTCCCGGGAGCGGGTAAAGAAACCGGTGCGAAAGAGGATGTGCCCCCTCTTGAGCGCATCAGCGGAGACGCCGGACAGGTTCAGGGCCGTCCGCTGCGAGGGGCTCCCCTCGGCAAGGGTGCTGTGGTGGCTCTCGATCCGCTTGATGCGCGTCTCGATGCCGCCCGGCTCGATCCGTACCGGGTCGTTTTCCCGCAGCAGGCCGTTGCGCAGGGTGCCGGTCACGACAGTGCCGTGGCCCTTTGATCCGAAAATGCGGTCTATGTAAAGATAGGGCTTGTCCGCGTTGTGCGCCTCTGCCAGCTTCTTTAAATTTCCGGCCAGCGCCGTTTTGAGCGAATCGATGCCGGCGCAGGTTTTTGAGGAAACACGCACAATGTCGGCGTCCCGGTAGGGCGTACCCGCAAGCCGCTGACGCACGTCAGCCTCGACCAGCGCGACCATGTCTTCGCCGGCGATGTCGATCTTGTTCAGCGCTATCACGATGCGCTCCACGCCCAGGAGCTGGAGCACGCGGAAGTGATCCTCGGTCTGCGGCATCCACCCGTCGTCAACCGCAACCAGGAGGAGCCCCAGGTCGATCCCCCAGGCGCCGGCCACCATGTTTCGAATGAAGCGCTCGTGCCCCGGCACGTCGATGAAGCCCACGGTCCCGAAACCTGGAAGCTCGAGGTGCGCGAAGCCGATGTCGATGGTCATCTGGCGCGCCTTCTCCTCCGGGAGCCGGTCGCAGTCGATACCGGTGAGCGCCATGATAAGCGAGGTCTTGCCGTGGTCAATGTGCCCGGCCGTGCCGATAACGTTCATCTCTATCTCCCCGAGCCGCCGGCAAGCAACGCGTCGACTGCCGCCGCGGCGGCCGGCACGTCGGGGTCGAGTATGGTGCGGAAATCGAGGATGAACGCGCCGTCCGCGATGATGCCGACCACCGGTACCGGGGCCGCCAGCAGGGACGCGTACACGTCATCCGCTCCCCGGCCCGGGACCTGGATCCTGACGCCCCTGCTTTCCAGTCGGTAACCGGGCATTGCTCCGCCGCCGACGGTGCTCATGGTCCCGGTCCGGCTGACGAACCGCGCTTTTTCAGGGTGCTTGATGATCCTCATGAAGCGGTTTATACGCGTCGCTATCTCCTTTTCTCCCTGCGTCATGATCCGCCAGGACGATATTTCGTTAGCCTCGCCGTTAACATAGCGGAGGAGGGTCTCTTGCAATATGAAGTAGGTAAGCTTGTCCGGACGAATCATGCGCATGAGCGGGTTTTTCCTGAGGCGCGCGACCAGCTCCTTCCTTCCCACGATGATGCCGGCCTGGCACCCGCCCAGGAGCTTGTCGCCGCTGAAGCAGACCAGGTCGGGACCCTGTTCGAGCTCATACCGGACCGTTGGCTCGAAAGGCCGGGGCAGGCCCTGGTCGGGGGCCATGTTTCCGCTTCCCAGGTCGCGCACGAAAATGACCGAATCGTTTTTCAGGGCCGCAAGCTCCGCAAGGCGCGGGCTCCCGATAAAGCCCTGCATCGTGAAGTTCGAGCGGTGGCAGGAGAAGATCATTGCCGTGTTCCCGGTCATGGCCGCGCGGTAATCGGCAACGGTGGTGATGTTCGTGGTGCCCGCCTCGACCAGCCGCGCGCCGCTCTGCCGCATGATATCGGGGAGACGGAACCCGCCGCCGATCTGGACCAGCTCGCCCCGCGATACGACGACCTCTTTCCCCGCAGCGAGCTCGCTCAGGATGAGGAACACGGACGAGGCGTTGTTGTTCACGAGCAGCGCGTCCTCCGACCCGGTCATAGTGCAGATGAGCTCCTCCGAGAACCCGCCCCGACTTCCGCGCTTCTGCCTGGGCAGGTCAAGCTCGAGGTTGCAGTAGCCGGACATCTCGGCGGCCAGGCGACCGAGGATTTCGGGTGAGAGCGGCGCACGGCCCAGGTTGGTATGGATGACGACGCCGGTTCCGTTGATGACCCGCTGAATTCGGTGCATCTTTTTCAGCCTGCAGCGCGCCGCGATCGACGGAACAATACCGGACAGGTCAATGGAACCTTCCCTCTCTACCACGCCCCTGGCTTCCGCCAGTACGGCGCGGCAGATCTCGCCGACGGCCGCCCGGCCGATCTCGGCAATAAAGGGGAACACCTCTTCGGACTGGAGCAGCTTCTCCACCTGGGGAAGGTTCCGGAATATCTGGTTTTTATCGTCCATATCAGGTCAGTACACCAAGCCGGTCATTCCCCGGCAGGCCGCATCAGTAATGCGGAAGGGGCAGGAATCGAACCTGCCGCTGCGATATATCGCAGCCAACGGTTTTGAAGACCGCGGGGACCACCGGATCCCATCCTCTTCCATGATAAAACGGCCCGTTCATGCGCTGGCGCATACCGGGCCCTCTTATTAAATAATAGAAAATTTTATCGTCAGACTGTCAATTCTTTTATACAGGCTTTTTTTTGCAACCATCCGGGAAATACGCCTGTCTTTGTGTTTAAACGGGCGTCGACACCGTATATAGTGCTGTAAGGAGAATTGTATGCTGGAATCCATTTTCGGAATATTGATTGTTTTGAGCGCTTTCTACGGATTTAAAATACTGAAATCCCTGTAAAACCGCGTCTCATAGCAATCTGCAGTCCGACGTTACATTAAAACGACATAAATAACATACGAGAGTTGTCTCTTCAAAGGGGGGAGAACCATGAAAAGAAAGATACTCCTGGTGTATCCGGAGATTCCTGCGACCTATTGGAGCTTTAAATACGTGATGCCGTTCGTGGGTCATAAATCCCTGATGCCGCCCCTGGGGCTCATAACCGTAGCGGCCATGCTGCCCGAAGACTACGACCTCAGGCTCATAGACATGAACATACAGGAGCTTAACGGCGAGGACATCACTGCCGCGGACCTCGTCTTCGTGTCCGCCATGATCGTGCAGAAGGAATCATTTCATAAAGTCGTCCGCATGTGCAACCGGTACGGCGTCCCGGTCGTGGCCGGCGGCCCCTACCCGACCACCGGCCACGAATCGATCCGGGGCGTGGACCATTTCGTCCTCAACGAGGGCGAGATCACCCTGCCGCGGTTCATCGCGGACCTGGAAGCCGGCCGTCCGCAGAAGATATACCGGGACGAGACCAAGCCCGATATCACTAAAACGCCGCCGCCGCGCTTCGACCTGCTGGACCTCGGCGCCTACGGCTCCATGGCGGTCCAGTCGTCCCGGGGCTGCCCCTTCAACTGCGAGTTCTGCGATATCATCGAGATGTTCGGCAGGGTGCCCCGCTACAAGCTCCCGGAGCAGTTCATCCGCGAGATGGACCTCCTGTACGAAACCGGCTATCGCGGCTCGCTCTTTATCGTTGACGACAACTTTATCGGGAACAAAAAGAAGGTGCGGGAGCTGCTTGACCATATCATTGAATGGCAGAAATCTCGGAACTACCCGTTCAGCCTCTACACCGAGGCCAGCATCAACCTGGCGGAGGACGACGGACTCCTTGACCGGATGGTGGCCGCCGGACTGGACATGGTCTTCATCGGCATCGAGACCCCGGTCCAGGAAACGCTCGAGCATACAAATAAAATGCA
Organism: Spirochaetota bacterium; assembly: GCA_029564515.1. Taxonomy (GTDB): domain Bacteria; phylum Spirochaetota; class UBA4802; order UBA4802; family UBA5550; genus RBG-16-49-21. The sequence goes on from JAKQPV010000105.1 coordinate 50,682, forward strand.
GAACACGAAAAGCGACATCATAGAAAGCATATCGAAAATACAGGAAAAGGGGATCGAGGTGATGGGCGGGTTCATCGTGGGATTCGATACGGACCCGGAAAACATCTTCGATCTGCAGATAGAATTCATACAGAAAGCGGGCATCCCCCTCGCCATGATCGGCACACTGATTGCGCTCCCCGGCACCCAGCTCTACCGGCGACTCGAGGCCGAGGGCCGCATCATCGGTGAGACCGACGGCAACAATACCCACTCAATGGAGATGAATTTCACCCCCCTGATGGACCGGAACACGCTCATCAGCGGATACAAACGGGTCATCGCCTCCATCTATGAACCGCGGAATTATTTCGCCCGGTGCGCCACGCTGATCCGGCGCCTGCCCCGGGCGCGCCGGTACGGGATATCGCTCACGGCAAAAGAGATGGGGGCCTTTTTCCGTTCCCTTTTCAAGCAGAGCTTCTCGCGTTACGGTCTCCGCTACCTGAAGCTGCTGGCTACGACCCTCGTCCGCAATCCGGGACAGTTCCCCATGGCCGTGAACCTGGCGATCAAGGGATACCATTTTTTCAAGATCACCGACGACATCCTCATGGCCGAGCGCGTTTCCGAATTCATGAAATCATCCCTCGTCCACCTGGAAGAGCGGTATGAGAAAACCTTCAGCGCCGCGGGAAGCGTCCATCCGACCGTCATCGAGCGTCTCGCAGAGCGTGCGAAAAACAGGGTCCGGCGAATGTACCGCGGCCTCTCGCCGGAGCTGAAGGCCCATCTCGGCGATAACTACCTGGAATTCAAGCTGAAATGCGAAACGACCGCCTATCGCTGGTCGCGGAAGGCCCTCTATGACGAGGACATTATCATGGCGGGGAGCTAAAAAAATGGTTTACATTATAAAAGCGCCGGACCATACCGTAGGAAATTGATTCTATCATGCGTTCCCGGCGCACGGGAGCGCGCTCAAGGAGCGGAATATGCCATCAACCGCGGCACAGATTATCGTTACCATTATTCCTATCGTGGGTATCGTCATGGGCGCGACCGTGATCTTTTTCTTCCTGTTGTGGAACCACAGGCAGAGAATGCTCATCATCGAGAAGGGCCAGTACGTGAAAACCGAATTTGACCTCAGCACCTTCAGCCTGTTTTCAGGGCTCGTGCTGACCTGCATCGGCGTTTGCCTGGTGGTCTTTTTCGTGTTGCTGGAGGGCTTTTCATATCCGGTACTGAGCGGGCTGGTGCCCCTCTCCCTGGGCGTGAGCCTGCTGATATTCTTCGCGATCCGGATCACCATGAACAAGGACAGCAATGGACAATGAGAACAGGACCGATGAACAGATCGTTAAACAGGTGCTCCTCGGCGTCATTGACAATTTCAGAGTCATCGTCGAGCGCTACCAGAAGAAGATCTTCGGCATCGGCATGCGATTTTTCAACAACAGGGACGATTCGTACGACTTTACCCAGGAGGTCTTCATCAGGGCCTTCGAGAGCCTGAGCTCCTATGCGGGCAGGGCGCCGTTCCGGTACTGGCTGACAAAGGTGGCCTATAACCACGGCATAAACCGCACAGGCGCAAAACGGACCGAATCGGAGGTGCCGGAAGAGATCCCGTCCGGTGACTCGACTCCCGAAACGCGGCACGTCCGCGGCGAGATACGCGATATGCTCATGCGCGCCGTCGGCGCGCTGCCCGAACGGTACCGGATCTGCGTGGAGCTCTACTTTTTCATGGGGCTGACGTACGGCGAGATCGGCAGGATAACGGGATATCCCGTGAACACGATAAAATCAAACGTTCTTCGCGCCAAGACCATGCTGCGCGATGAGCTGAAAGGGACCATAGCGGAGGACTATAATGAATTGTGAAAAAACACAGCAACGATTTTTCGAGATGGACAACCGCTCGATCATTCCCGTCTCCGTGCAGTTCCACATGCTGTTCTGCCCGAAGTGCAGGCGGGACATCATCTTCCTGAACGAGAAGTTCAGGTCGCTCCGGGACGAGACCCAGTATGACATGGACCGCGACCGGGTCGAGGAGATCATGCTCTCCGTCTTCCATTCCGGGGTGCGGCACGACCAGCACGTTTCGGGCTTCCAGTGGAGCGCCGTCGGGCTCATCATCCTGGTGAGCCTCTTCCTGATCCCGTTCAGCAACTCGTTCGGCTGGCTCCGTAATTTCTTCGGCCCCGGCCTGGAGATCCCGGTGAGCATCGTGCTTGGCCTCGTGTTCAGTGCGTACGCGCTGGCGGGCATTTTCTCCAACCTGGAGGAGCTGAAAAAGTTCGTGGACAAGCTGCCGAAAAAGATGCATTGATGTCTTGGCGTGAGCGCGATGTCCCTCCCGCTCTGATAGGCACGGGATTAATCCCGTGCCTATCAGAGCGGGAGGGACATCATTCAAACCCTATCTTTTTCTTCTCTACCGAATCTTCCCGAATCAGCTCCCTGATTGCCCGGAAAACGACGCTGAATTGTTCGTCGTATTTCTCTTCCATGGCCTCGATCTTTCTTTGCAGATCCTCATGTGATGATATCATTTGTCGTATTTTTGTGAATGTCCTCATAATCTGGATATTCACCTGAATCGCCCGCTCACTCTTTAATACACTGGACAGCATGGCAACACCCTGTTCGGTAAAGACGTGCGGATATTTACGAGTACCGCCCCAGCTTGATATCACAATTTGTGACATCAAGATTTTAAACTCATCATTGGTAAGCTGAAACATGAAATCATCCGGAAACCGGGCACTATTCCTTATAACCGCCTGGTTCAGGGCTCTTGTTTCAACTCCATAAAGCTCAGCCAGGTCTTTATCCAGCATGACCTTGTGGCCGCGGATATAATGGATTCTACTCACTATCATTTCCAATGATATGATTTTTTTCATACATCTCTTCCCCGGGTATTTGTTATATGAGAGCGTCTCTATGATATAACGAATGGCGGATGGGAAATGTGAAAAAAATTTTAGTGCAGCGAAATGGTGCTTTATTGATTCGTGGAAGTATTAAAGAAAGGGTCGGGATACATCCCGACCTGATCAGAATTTTGTTTTTATCATTACAGATATCAAAAACCGATGTAACAAAAAAAAGCTGTCTCTTCGAGACAGCTTTTTTTATACCCGCCCCCTGATAGGACCGGGATTAATCCCGACCCTATCAGGGGGCGTTCACTCTCGCTAGTTCTTCTGGAACCCGTAATGATCGTAGATCAGGTAGAGCCCCTCCTCCGAGGGCGCGTTCTGCACCAGGTCCGCCATGTCAGCCAGCATCTGGGAAATGAGCGCGTAGAACTCGGTGTCCGACCCGCTTATCAGGTCGCTTTCCATCCAGAGTGACAGGTCGTGGATTAAATCGCCGCTCGAATACGGGTCGATGGATACTTCATCCATGATATACTCGACCAGCCCGTTCGGCGCCATTGCGTGCTGCGAGCTCGAGAGGAGCGAGCGGTAGGTCGCGCCCTTGGTAACGCCCCTGTCTGCCGAGTAGAGTCCCATCTCCGTGTCAATGGTCGGAAGCGCCGTTGACAGGAGGTTGTTCAGGACTGCAAAGCCCGGGTCTTCGCCCTGGATGAGCCAGTCTGACCCGTCATAATACGCCAGGAGCTTGCCCAGCGTGTAGAGGAGCCCCTTGATCTGCGCCTCGGTCGGATTGTGCTGCACCATCACGTCAATTATGTCAAACACGTGCTCCGTGATGGCGTAGGTCCCGGACTGGGCAACGAAATTGTCTATCAGGAACTGTATGTTGTCCAGCGCCCCGGTATCCGCCGCGTTGGTGAAATCGTTCCAGCTCGGATCGCCGGTCCCGTCCTCGTACGCGGTGTTCGTGTCATGGAACTGCCGTATGCCCTCGGCATTGGTTTCGCCGATCACGCCCTCCAGCAGGTCATCCAGGTCCATGTCGATATACTTGCTGCCGTCATCCGGCCGCACCCTCTTCTGGAACAGCCAGGCCGGCGGATCGATGCTCTTGGTCACGCGGCTGATCCGGTCCGTGCAACCGTGAACTCCCACTGCGCCGCTCTGGTCCTCCAGGATCTCGGTGCCCTTTGCCCGGGCGCCCTTCATGCCGGTCGTCATCTGCTCAAGCCCGTAGCAGAGCCTGTTGACCGCGGTCGCATCGGGCGGCTCCGGCGCCGTGGTCCAGGGCGTTTCGGTCACTGCCGGCCGGCCGGCAGCCACGTCGTACTCCACAAGCTTGGCAAGGAGTCCGTCCGCGCGCCGCGCCGCCGTGCTCCGGTTCGTCGTGGTGTCCGAATCGATAAGCATGGACAGGAGCGTGGGCAGGGCCGGGGGAGCGAAGTAGTTCCGCGCGGAGTCCCCGCCGTACCAGCCCTTGGTGCTCGATGTGCTGTAATCGAACGGCGTTACCTCACAGTCGTTCATGAGAGACGCGGACTGCTCCCTCAGACAGGCATTGTACAGCGAACCACCCCGGATCCGGGGAAGCCAGCCATTCTGAGCAACACCGCTCGAATCGCGATTATAGTTGAAATACATCCAGGGCTTAACCAGAGCGCCCAGGCCTTCTATCATAGTCGCAAGTGCATTCCGGTTTTTCGTCGCATCAAAGGGATCGACAACATAGGATTTTTCCCTCATCGGTGCTAAGAGCGATATGAAAATCGGCAGTATGGCGTTCCTGTTACGCCAGACAGGGTCTCCGACCGTGAACCCGGCGTCAGTGTTGTCCAGCGAGTTGTCCACCTTGCGCGAACCGAGAAACTTATGCTCGTAATTGGTGCCGCTGGAGATCAACGCACTCCTCGGGAAACCAAATCGCGCCAGGCCTGCCAGGTTTTGGCCGACCGAAGCAGGTGTGGCTGATCCCCACCCAAGCAGGGACTGGACTTTAGCCGCATCAATTTTCGCCGCGCCAATCTCAATGCCCCATAAATGATACTGAACCGGCTTGACAAGGAATAACATACGGAAGTCGCCGGGAATAGTCGACTGCACCGAGTCATCTCGCGTGCTTCCCGCATTTAGCTTGGCCCACACGCCATTGCCACGGTATTTGCGGGCAGCGGAAAGGCCGGCAAGCCCGTTTCCTTCCATGATCTGGTACAAACAAGCTTCGACCTCAGCACACCCTGCGATTGTATTCCTGAGCCACAGGGGGACTATGAATACGATCTTCTTCTCGTTCACAACAAACTGGAAATTACGGTAGATGGCCTCTTCATACGATGCGCACTCCCTATCCGCGCTCTTTTCCGGTATTATCTCAGTATAGGTGCGGCACGCGGGGTTAGTAGAACTAGATCCTCCGTCAGGTATCTGATCGCCGTTGCTGTCGGTTGGAACCCAATTGTTGCCGTCGTCCTCGTCACGCATCATGTAGTAATCTGAATTCCATACTGCCTTATACCTGTTCCAGCGCTGGCCCGTGTCAGCCGGGTCCTGCTTGTCATAGGAAGCGTCTACCGGGTACACATAGGTCCAGGTCGAGGCGTCAACGGGATCAGTCTTGGTTACATGGGCATAAATCGAGCCGTCGGGCCGGTAGTAGGTGTACACATTACCTGACTGGGTTGCACCCTGGGTCGAATAATAGGGCCCCTCGCCCTCCCAGCAGGATCGTATGACATGGGCGAAAGACCAGGATGATAAGTCGCGCGTCAATATACCATTGGCAGAATAAGGAATGTACTGGTTGTTGCCTATGTTCCCGTCTTCATTCCCGCCGTTGAGCGCTCCTTCTCTGCTGACGCCTGCGTCTCCTGCACACGCGCCGCTGGTAAACCAGAGAACAGGGTAATTCCAGTCGAATTGGAACCTGTATGTGTCCCTCTGTGCATTCGTAAAACTCGTGCTTCTTCTGAAAGTCCGGTCCCAGCCTTTATTGCGTCCGCTACCGTCAAAGGCGAGCTCGTAGGTACCCATATTCGCACCTACGCCGCCGTCGTCCCGTCCGGATCCCATGGCAAAGAGACTGTCATTAAGGGTCATATAACCCAGAGACTCGCCATGCCCGTGCTGTCTCATGACGTCTTCGATGGTATCATCATCGGTATTGCCATCATTATCAGGATCCCTGATTTCGTTTGCATTTGATCGATGCGCATAACCGATGTTCCCTGAGATGGCACCCACGTACAGCAGGTGCTCCAGGAAACTGGCCTGATATGCGTTTGTGTCTGTCTGACGGTCGCGCCCCCAAACGTCAAACCTTATAAGGTCATAGATCGATTCCTTGATCGGAGTGTTGTCCCAGTCAGCGTAGATCTTCTTCACGTTTGAAAGAAGTGTTTCGAGCGGGTAGGTATCATCCGTGCTTCCGTCCTGCCATACCATGGACGCCCTGCGGTCGTTGCGCAGCAGGAGCCCGGACGAGCCGGCCAGGATCTGGCGTAGGTTTTCCGAAAGCTCGGTGTTGGAATAGAGCACGCCCGGGTTGTCAGTGTTGTATACATTGGAGTTAACGCCCGTGTTCGTGGTGTTGAGCGTGCCATAGACCGAGCCGTTGGTGGTAAAATAGTTGGACAGGTTCCAGACGAGGCGCTTGACGATCTCCGGGTCGCCGATCGCTTTCTGGAGGTTTTCGATCAGGTCGTACATCCCCTCCCGGTCCACGGTCTCGCCGTTGAGGAGGCTTATCAGCCCGTACATGACCGAGCTCATGCCCGCTGACATGTTGCCCAGGTCCGAATCCGTCCCGGACGCCATGTTCGCGAAGTCCGTGATCAGGGCGTCCTCACCCGGGATCGCACCTTCGGTGACCCACATCGGGAAGTCCGCCATGGCGAGCGGGCCCGCGGCCAGCTCCGCCAGGTCGACAATGTCGGACGTGTCTTTCTCGATCTTCAGGGAGGAAACCTCGTCGTGGCCCTCACCGTCTATGAACCGGTCGCTCGACGTTTTCACCCAGGTAGTGCCGGTAAATCCATCGTTGTCGTACATGGTGACCTTGTACCCGAACGGCACCTTGATCGAGGTGATATTGTTATCGGAGATGCCGGCCGCCACAAGCTGGGCGGTGGTATAGGTGCCTTCCGCCAGCCGTACCTCGAAGCCTGGCGTAGATTCGTTGAAATCGATATGCTCGTAGAAGGTCGGCATGTACATGCCTTCCATGAATTCAACGAGCTCGTCGTCGGACTTGGACAGGATATACGGCGTTACCTTGTTGACAATGCCGATCACGCTCGGCCCGATGCCCGGCGTGGCAAGGTTCACCTCGGTGGTGATCTCGTCCAGGAAGCCGTAAAAATCACTGAGGTATTGCGGCGCGTTGCCATCGCCATAGAAGGAATTGATGGCATACGGCGTCATGCCCTTCTGGTTGTTTCCATAGAAACGCTCGTCGTCGTTTTGAACGAGGCCCAGCAGGGTCTTGATATCCTCGAGCATGCCGAGTCCCGGATCGTCCGCCCGGTCAAGCAGGTAGGACAGGATGAACAGGAACTCCGCGGTGCCGTCCAGGTCCGCTGCCATCATCTGATACATTTTATGGTTACCGGTGCTGCCGGGGACGCTGTCCCAGGCCTGGTCAAGCGCGGGGTAGTTGTCGAATAAATGAAAGAGATTGAACGGGGCTGACGGGTCATTCGTCTGGAACGATCCTTCTTTTTCCTTTGAGCATCCGATCGAAGTCATGACCAGCAGCAACAGGCAAAAAATCGATACACATGTTCTTCTCATGATGATAATCCTCCCATTGATTACATCATCTAATTTTTAATCACAAATTACTTATGCATGAATCACATTAATTACCGGCAACCGGCCAGACGGTTATCAATATAAATTTCAAACCGCTGGCAATCACATGAATTATAAGCAAAATTACTATTTATATCATTTATTACCGGTGTGCTTGTATAAAGTGCAAAACTCTATTCTCTGGAACCGCATAATGCACAACAGGCAATCTGCCCGCAGTTAACCTGAAAATATGAAACGGTTTTGCGTTGCTCCATGGCATACAATGCACAATAGAATCTGAGACTTTTATACTATATGCATCATTATAAAAGATATAAAAAAACATGTCAATAAAAAACCGATGGTTCAGTTTTATTAATACTTAATTAACGATTGATAATGAAATGTCTTGATATGCCCATATTGGTTGCCACAATTGGAACATATGGTATTCTTATGCTGAATAGTGAGTTGTTTTTGCCAATTTATAAAAATAAGCCTGGTCGGGCTGATATTGATTGATATGAATAATCCTAAAAAAATAATTTATATCCGATTCGGTTTGATGTATTGACAAATTTAAAAATTACTGCGCTCATTGTAAGGGTTAAATCAGCATGATCCTGCTGCTTCCCGAGGTACCGCGCTGTGACGAGAAAACTGTCATCAATACAACGTTTTACCCTGAGCTTCCGCTCGATAACAAGCGCCCTGTTCGCAACCCTCCTGCTGGGAATACCCGCAGTGCTGGCGGCCCTTGTTGACCGCTCGGGCCGCGTCCCCTACCGCATCGGGCAGGTCTGGGCAAAATTCATACTGTTCACCAACGGCGTCCGTCTCCGCGTGACCGGCCTTGACAAAATCGATAAAAAAAAGTCATATGTGTTTATCTCGAACCACCAGAGCAACCTGGACGGTCTTGCCATCGGCACCACGCTCCCCTCGCCCCTCCGGTTCGTCATAAAAAAATCGCTGCTTAAAATCCCCATCATGGGCCAGGCCTTCAAGCTGGGCAGGATGATCCCGATCGAGCGCGGGGACAGCACGCAGGCCATCGAGACCATAAACCGCGCGGCCGGGGAGCTCACGAACGGCATAAGCGCCCTGTTCTTCGGCGAGGGGAGCCGCACCAGGAACGGCCTGCTCCAGCCATTCAAGAAAGGGGGCTTCATTTTTTCCATCACGACGAAGCTCCCGCTGGTGCCCGTTACGATAATTAACAGTTTTAACCTGTTTCCCAGCGGCTCTCTGCACATCAGAAAGGGCGCCATCGAGATCATCATCGGCGACCCGATCGTGACCGATAGAATGGTGCCGCACGATACGGACGCGCTTCGCGAGCGCGTGAGGTCGATCATCCTCGAAAACCTCGTCAGCCGCGGTGCGCAGCCGGCCTGAAGCAGTGCCATAAAAATCTTGACAGCGCCGCTGTTTCGGTGTGATTGATACTGCTGTGCAATGACGGGCTGATCTAAAATGTCATTGCGAGGAGCAAAGCGACGAAGCACCCTTCGACTGCGCTCAGGGACCGGTCGGTTGCCGAGCGTAGCCGAGGCGCGCTTCGCTCGCGATGAAAAATTAAACCGATCGTATGGAACATCCCCAATACAGAAGGACCGACCCATGAAAGTAAAAAAGATACTGATTACTGCCGTCATCGTGCTGGCGAGCCTGGTCGTTCTGGCTGTTATATCCGCCGGCGTCGGTTACGCGCTCATGCTCCGGGACCCCGGCGTAAGGTTCCTCCTGAGCAATACCGGTTTCCGCGAGCCGGCCCGTTTCGTAAAGCAGGAGGTCTTCCTTGATGTAAATGGGAAAAACGTGCCGGCCATGCTCTACCGCTTCCCGGGCCACGTATCGCAAAAATATTTCATGCTCCAGCACGGCCTCACGCCGGACGCGTACAAACACCCGAAAATCGACCGGTTCGCCCGGAGCATCTGCGACGCCACCGGCATGAACGTGATCATCCCCATGGTCGAGGGAAGCATTACCGGCGGCTCCCTCCGGGGCGCGTACGACCGTATGGCGGACATCTACATCGCAACGGCGCGGACCTACCCGGGCCAATACCGGGCCTTCGGCGCCTGCATCGGCGCGAACATACTTCTTGTCGCGCTGAACAGGGTCCCGGACGAGATATATCCTGAAAAGATATTCATGCTGGGTCCCTTTTCCGACGGCAAGGTGCTCTTCGCCTTTTACAACAAGCTCCTCAATCCAGAGGATATTGACATCATGGTAAAGCTCGCCATCACCCTGAACATGGACCACTTTTCCCGGCAGGAGAAGGCGCTCATCAGCAAGGCCATCGCCGCGTCAAAGCCGGGCGTGACCGACCGGAGCGAGATGAAAAAAATCCTGGGCGACAAGCTCTATAACGATATCGCCATCATCAAGCTTCACCACGATGATTTCGAGGCGATCAACCCCGGCTCCATGTTTGCAAAAAACCGCAGCCGGTGCAAGTACTTCATCCTCCACTCGAAAACAGACAACATCATACCCTTTTACGAGGGGAAGAATCTCGCCGATTTCATGGAAAAAAGCGGCATTGACACCAATTTCCTGGGAACGGAGATCCTGGACCACGCCGAAAACAAGACCTCCGTGACCGGCTTTCTGCATGAATTGAAATACATGGTACGCTTCTTCAATGAGCTGTTCGAGGGTGACGTCGAGATATGATCCCTGCGAATGGCGCTGCCGCGCCCCCGCGCCGGGATCCACCGGACCTGCATAGTGAAAGAAAAAATAATAAACCTGATCCGCGCGATCGACTCTTTCGAGAGGATCGCCGTCGCCTTTTCCGGCGGCGTTGACAGCGCCTTTCTCCTGAAAGTTGCGCACGACCGCCGGGGCGACCGCGCCATCGCGGTCACCGTGTCCTCGCCGCTCCTTTCCCCCGGCGAGGTCGAAGAGGCCGCGTCGTTCGCCGCGTCGGAAAAAGTGCGCCACGTGATCCTGGCGGTCGATCCGTTCGCGAACGAGCGGCTCATCGCCAACACGCCTGACCGCTGCTACATCTGCAAGCTGGACGTGTTCCGCGCCATCACGGCATACGCCGCCGCCGAGGGGATCCCCCGCGTGGCGGAAGGCTCCCATGCGGATGACAGCGCGGATGACCGGCCCGGCATGCGGGCCCTGGCCGAGCTCGGGATACTGAGCCCCCTGCGCGACGCGGGGCTGACCAAGGCCGAGATACGGCTCGCGGCACAAGAGCGGGGCGTGCCCGCGTGGGACAGGCCGGCCAATCCCTGCCTGGCCACGCGCATACCGGCCGGCACGCCGATCACGCGGGACCGGCTGGAAGCCGTGGACCGCGCGGAGCGTTTTCTCCGCGGTCTCGGCCTTGCCGACGTCCGGGTGAGACATCATGGCGATATCGCCCGCATTGAGGTGCCCCGGGACCGGATGCCGCTGTTCCTGGACTCCGCCGTGGCTGAACGGATCGCGACGGCATTGAAAAGCCTCGGGTTCCGCCATATCGCGCTTGACATAGAGGGGTACCGCAGGGGCAGCATGAACGAGCCGCACGAAAAGGGGGAACACGATGGACAGGGATAAGATCCGCGATCTTCTGGAAAAAGTCCGCGGCGGCTCAGTGGACGTAACCGAGGCGATGAACGCGCTCAGGATACTGCCGTTCGAGGACCTCGGGTTCGCCCGCACCGACAGCCACCGCGCCCTCAGGACCGGTTACCCGGAAGTCGTCTACTGCATGGGCAAGACTATTGCCCAGATCTGCACCATTGTCGAGCGTCTTTCTTCCGCTCATAAAACGATCATTGCCAGCCGCGCCACGGACGAGGTGTACGAGGCGGTGAAAAAGGCCGTCCCCGGTGCCGTGTACAACCGCGACGCGCGCCTTATCATAATCGGCGAGAAAGCGAAGCCCGCGACCGATAAAAGGATACTGGTCATCACGGCAGGCACATCCGACATACCGGTCGCCGAGGAGGCCGCTGTCACGGCCGAAGCGATGGGCAACCCGGTCGACCGCCTTTTCGACGTCGGCGTGGCCGGTATCCACCGGCTCTTCGAGAACGCCTCGAGCCTTTTCAGCGCGAACGTCATCGTGGCGGTCGCGGGCATGGACGGCGCGCTCCCCAGCGTCATCGGCGGCCTGGTGGACCGGCCGGTCATTGCCGTGCCGACGAGCGTGGGCTACGGCGCGAGCTTCGGCGGCATTGCCGCCCTCCTCACCATGCTGAACTCCTGCGCCCCCGGCGTGGCGGCAGTCAACATCGACAACGGCTTCGGCGCCGGCTATATGGCCGGCCTGATCAACAGGGGCACGCCCGCATGAAAACGGCATACTTCGACTGTTTCTCCGGCATTAGCGGCGACATGATCCTCGGGTCGCTCATCGACGCCGGCCTCGATTTCGGGCGGCTCAGGGACGAGCTCGCAAAGCTTCCCCTGTCCGGTTACGGGCTGGCCGCGGAGAAGACGATGAAAAACGGGATCGCGGGAACCCGCTTTTCGGTGACGGCCGCTCCGCATCAGCAGCACCGCTCCCTCGCGGACATACTGAAGATACTGGACGACAGCGGTCTCGCCGACCCCGTGCGGCAGAAGTCTGCCGCTGTTTTTAAAAAGATCGCCGGCGTGGAGGCGGGCATTCACGGTGTGAAGGTCGAGGAGATCCACTTCCACGAAATAGGCGCTGTCGATTCCATCATCGATGTTACCGGCGCCTTTGCCGCGCTTGACCTGATGGGTATCGGCGCCGTGCATGCCTCGCGCATCAACACCGGAGAGGGCCTCGTCGAGACCGCGCACGGAACCCTGCCGGTGCCCGCGCCCGCAACCGCAGCGCTCCTCACCGGCGTGCCCGTGTACTCAAGCGGCATTCACGCCGAGCTCGCCACCCCGACCGGCGCCGCCATCATCACGGAGGCGGCGCGGAGCTTCGGCCCCATGCCGGAAATGAGGATAGAGAGCGTGGGCTACGGCGCGGGCTTCAGGGACCTGCCGGTCCCCAACCTCCTGCGCGTCTTCATCGGCGAATCAGTGCCCGCGGCCGGGTATGAGACCGTCGTGTCCATGGAGACCAACATCGACGACATGAACCCCGAGTTCTACCAGTACGTGAGCGAGAGACTGCTCGAGGCGGGCGCCCTGGACGTGTACGCCGCGCAGGTTATCATGAAGAAATCGAGGCCCGGCGTGGCGCTCACCGTGCTCTGCAGGGAAGAGTCCCGTGACGCGCTCTCGCGCATCATATTCGAGGAGACCACGACAGCCGGCATGCGGTACAGCCGGATGGAGCGGATGGTGCTTGACCGCGAGCTCAGGCGGGTGCGCACGCCCTTCGGCGAGATCGGGGTGAAGGTCCTGACCGGCGCCGGCCGCGTGATCACCGTTTCCCCGGAATACGAGGAGTGCGCGCGTGTCGCGCGGGCGCAGAACGTCCCCCTGAAGCAGGTCTACGACGAGGCGAGAAAAGCCGCGGGCTCCATCGTGAAAAAGTGAAACAAATGATAGGAAAAGGGTACACACACATTTATACCGGTCCCGGCAAGGGAAAGACCAGCGCAGCCCTGGGACTTGCGTTCCGCGCGTCCGGGTCCGGTTTGAAAAGCGTTATCATACAGTTCATGAAGGGACTGCCGAGCGGCGAGATCGAGGCGGCCGCCCGCACCGGTGGCCTGATCACGATCGAGCGGTACGGGAGCGAGCGGTTCTGCCGGCCGGACGCGTGCGACGGCTCACTGGATGAGCACCGCGATCATGCGCGTCGCGGGTACGAGCGCGCTGCCGGGCTCATCGCTTCGGGCGAATACCGGATCGTGATCCTGGACGAGATCGTTACGGCGTGCACCTTCGGCCTTCTTGCCGAGGAGGATATCATCAGCCTCATGAAAGGCAAACCGGATGGCACCGAGCTTATCCTTACCGGCCGCGGCGCCACCGCGGGCCTCATCAGCCATGCCGACCTGGTCACGGAGATGAGGGAAATAAAGCACTACTACCAGAGCGGCGTACCGCCGCGGAAGGGGATCGAAGACTGATGCTTACAAGACCTGCCGCGTCCATTCTTGTCCTGGCCCTGTGCGTGTTCGCGGCCCGGGCCGCGGCGCGCGCGGACGAGCTTCCCCTTGCCGGCGTCGCCGTAATCTCGGGCAACAGCCCCCGGACCGTTACGATAACCACGCTCATGGAAGACAACCTGGCGCGCGTGATCGAATCAACCGGCCTGTTCAGGCCCGTGAACCCGGCACTTCTCAGGGAGGAGCTGAAAAAATACTCGTGCGTGGACGAGCAATGCCTTCTCGGCTTTGCCGCGGACGCGGGCATGAGCCTCATCATCCGCGGAGATTTCGACGATTCAAGCGACTTCATCATCCTCAGGCTGCGCGCCTACGGCCTCGGCATTCCCTACCAGAACAGGGCGATATATTCATACACGGTCCGCATACCCATGACGGGCAAATACGGGGCCCAGGAATACAACTCCATCACCGAGGAGCATGCCGCCCGATTCGTTGCGAAGCTGCTCGCGCGCTACCGCTCGCGGGTCGGCCTTTCCCAGGGTCCGGACGGAAAATTCAGGACTGACAGGATCATGAGCGGCACCTACGAGGTATACCGGCTTGATGCCGCCGGCAGGGGCGGTCTGCGCGGGTTCATCCGGACCGGCACGGCCACCGTGAGCAACGGCACCGTCGCCTCCACGGACGCCGGGCTGAAAGACGGCGACTTCATACTGGCCGGATATGAAGAGAAAGCCAAATCCATGGAAAAATTTTTTTACGGCCGGAAGCATGAAACGGTAATACGCAAACCGGTCGTGACCGAAACGCTCTATACCCTGCTCCTGACCGGCCCGGCCAGCGCAACCATGCCGATCCTGGCGCCGATCATCGGGTACTACCGGGGAAACGACTGGTCCGGGCTGGCGCTCTGGGCCTTCAATTTCGCGCCCTATTGTTACCTGGAGATTAACGGCATGGCCGATTACTGGGCCAACTATTATAAAAGGAAAAGGACCGTTCCCCGCGACGTGCAGGCGCAGTACTATTTCGGACTGTACATGATGTGCGCCGGCGGGGTTTCGCTTTTCGCGGATTCCCTCGCCTATTCGCTCCTCGGGAGGGCGGCCGACTTCCAGGGCGCCGTGCCTTTCCTGGGGAACAGCGTCACAGCCGGCTATCTTGCACTGGTTTCGGGCGGCGGGGGCCACTTCTACCGGGGCGACCGGCTCTGGGGCTATCTCTATTTTCACGCGGACAACCTGCTCCTCTATTTCACGATCAGGGAATTCTGCCCGGACAAAAAATTCGATCCCCTGACCAGGACCTTTTCCACAGCAAAAATAAACCCGGCGCGGGCGTACACGCTTCTCTCGGTCACCTGCGCCGTAAAAGTCGCCGAAATCATACACGCTGTCTTTACCAGGGACAGGATCGAGAACGGCGAAATAATAGAAGAAGGATATACCATGGAGCCGGTGCTTTTTGCCGGCGATGATGCCGACGTCAGCCTGGGCCTCCAGTGTTCATACCGCTGGTAATCCTGTGGAAAGCGCCATCGGCACATTCATCAAACGAGAGGCTATGACCGGTACACAGACAACCAGCCACGGTGGATGGCTTCGCCGTACCCTTTTCTGCGCGGTCCTGGTGATCGCCGGATTGTCGCCTGTCATGCTCCGCGCAACCGAGCGGGAGCCTGTCCCGGGCACCATCGCCATATTCCCGCTCCAGGGGGCCAGCATCCAGCTGAACGCGCTCGCGGATAAATCGGCTGAAACCGTTTCGGACGCCTTGGCCCGCCTGGGCAGGTTAATGCCGGTCCCGGCAGGAAGCGTGCGTAACGCCATGGAAGGCCTGCCGGACGGGTTCGGCGAGGAAGATCTCCGTAATGCGGCTGTACGGATGAACGCGGACCTCTATGCCTTCATCTCGATAACTTCAATGGGGAACTCCATAGCCGGCACCATCACGATAAAAGCGGTATCGCCGCGATATAACAGCATGAACCGGAGCATCTCCGTAAGGTCCGCCATCCCCATGAACATTCCGCTCAAGCTGGTCCGCGAGATCGCCCGGATGCACAGGCGCCTTCCCCTGGAAGCGGACTTGCTTGAACAGAGGGACGGACGGTATCTCCTCAGCGCCGGCCAGTGGCACGGGATCAGCCCCGGAAGGTACCGGGCATCCGGCGGAGGGACGGTGGTAATCAGCAACACGGGCCGGTACCGCTCGCTGGCCCTGGTTCCTGAGGCCGCGGTTCTGTCGAAGCGCGTTACCATTCTCGTGTATCCGTCCGTCAGGGCCCTGATCAGGGAAATTGACGACAGGATCGAGTACAATACCAATTACCGCTACAGCCTCGCGAACTCCGGCGCAGAAGGGACAGACCCGGAAAAGAAATTCGCCGCCGGCATGTGCCTCATCAATCCCGGCGCCAACACCTGCATGCCCGGGTACGGCTCGTACCTCTCCACCGCTTACCTCGGGTTCAAGAACACAACGCCGAGCGTCGCCGGAATTGTTTTTTCGTCCCTGCTTATCGTTCATCATTTTCTTCTTCCCGAATACATGACTAAATTCAAAATAAACTTCTTCCCCGGCGTCATGGACAGCGACAAGACCACGACCATGAATAATCTCCAGATCTTTTGCTGGTCAACAATACCGCTGACGGTGTCCGTGGCATACCTTGACCAGCTCGCCCACCAGTTCACCGGGAACAGGGTGCTGCCGCCTTTTTTCTTCAATAAAAATGAAGCCGCACTTGTACTCTCGCTCATCATACCGGGAGGCGGCATGTTCTACAAGGGCCATCGTCTTGCCGGCTGGGGCTTTCACCTGTCCGAGCTGTTTCTTGCCGGGTTCTGCGTGTACACGAAGGACGAAAAGAAAAAGGTGCTGTATGGCGGGATAACGCTTGGGGCAGTGAAGCTCATCGACCTGGTTACCTCATTTTTCAGCCCGCCTTCATACAATTTCTATAACCTCGAAAAGGAAGGCCGGATCAGCGTATCATCCCCCCTGATGGATGTCAATATTGCCGATAACGGTGATCCGGTATACAGGTTGGGAATCTCCTGCACGTTTTAGTATCAGGCCGCCACCCGGAATATTATTCACCCCTAACATTCTGAAAAAAAATTTTTCATTACTTGACAATATTTACGATAATTATTAAATTTAACTAAAATCGTAAATTATTACAATTATCGTATACATTCACAATAAAAGTAAAAAATGATCACAGAACCACCTCAAGACAACAAGAAATATCAGGACCTCGTTACAACGGCCCGTTCGTTATTATTCAAACATGGCATTAAAAGAGTCACCATAGAAGAAATATGTGAAAAGGCAAATGTCAGTAAGGTAACTTTTTATAAGTATTTCCATAATAAAGATGACCTGGTCATGAAAATAATGGAGGATTGGGTTGATGATGGTGTCCGGGAATTTCTTGCCATACGGGACGAAAACATCCCGTTCATGGATAAGATGTTAAAGCTGATCCGCCTGAAACTGGCAACAGCGCAGGAATACAGCGACGAATTTATAGATGAGCTCATGGGGACCAACGAAAACCTGAAACAATTTTACCAGAGTGCAACCATGAAGACCATGGAGCTTGTCACGGACTTTTTCAAAGAAGCACAGAGGGAAGGCCAGTTTCGGAAGACAGTGCCCCCTGAATTTTATATCTATCTCATTGAGCATATTTCCGAAATGATGAACGACGACAAGCTGAAGACGATTATTTCCGATCCCCATGACCGGTTCCAGGAACTTATGAACATTATCTTTTTCGGCTTTAATGAATGCGATAAAACGATTGAATACGATAAATTGATGGAGGGTTGATTGTCATGAAAAAAAGTCTGTTCGCCATAATCATCGCTGCCGCCGCCATTCTCGCCATATCGGTCCCGGACCGCCTGATGGCCCTTACGGCGATGGAGATCATCGACAAAGCCGAAAAATCGATACGCGGCGATTCGCAGGTGGCCATGATCGAGATGACCATAAAGACCCGCCGCTGGACACGCACCATGAAGATGAAGAGCTGGGACAACCGGGTTGCGAAAAAGTCCTTTGCCGAGATCCTGGCGCCGAAAAAAGACGCGGGCAACCGCTTCCTCATGATCCAGAAAGAAAAGCTCATGTGGCACTATAATCCGGAGATCGGGAAAGAAATGAAGATCCACCCCTCCATGATGCTTCAGTCCTGGATGGGATCGGATTTTACCAACGATGACATCGTCAAGGAATCGAGCATCATCGAGGACTACACCCACGTTCTTACCGGGAAAAAAACCGTCGAGGGACATGAGTGCTACATGATAACGATGACCCCGAAGCCGGACGCCGCCGTGGTGTGGGGCAAGCTCATTTATTACGCCCGCATGAGCGACTGCCTGCCGGTCATGCAGGAATTTTACGACCAGCACGGGAAACTGAAAAAGAAGCTCACCTGCGGCGACTTCAGGATTATGGGCGGACGCCTTATCCCGACCAGCATGAAGATGGTCTCGTTCAAGAAGAACCGCGACCCGGAGCAGTCAGTCGAGGAATACACGCAGATGGTAATTAAAAGCGTATTCTTCGACATCAAAATCGACAATAGCGTTTTTTCGCTGCAGAACCTGAAACGGAGATAGCCGAATGAACGGCAGGAAATTCTACATCGAGGTCATGCTGGCCTGGCGGAACGTGTGGAAGAACAAGCGCCGCACCGTGCTCACGCTCCTCACCATTATGATGGGATGCTCAATGATAATGTTTTTCCGGGCAACTCAGGACGGAAGCTATGAAGCCATGATAGAGGACTCCATTGCGGCGAATACCGGCCACATTCAGGTCCATGAAAAGGGCTTCTGGGAGAACATGAGCATCAGCTACGCCTTCAGGCCCGAGGGGCCGGTTGTTTCCTATATCAACAGTAGTCCCGATGTTCTCGCGTCGACGAAGAGAGTTCACGCGGCGGGCCTCGCGTCATACGGGAACAACACCTTCATTGCAGTGGTGCAGGGCGTGGACCCCGAAAAGGAAAAGCTGGTCAGCACGCTCCATGAAACGATCCTCCCGGGCGGCCGGTACCTCGCGGCCGATGACGGAAAGCATATCGTCATCGGCGCGACCCTCGCTAAAAACCTGGGCGTGAAGGTCGGGGACACGGTGGCGATGATTTCTCAGGGATTCGACGGGTCGATCGCGGCCGCGAACCTTGCCGTTGTGGGCATTTTCAAGACCCTGAACCCGCGGTACGACCAATCGATGATGGTCATGCCCCTCGCGACCGCGATTGAGACCTTCACCATGATGGACTACATAAGCTCCATCGCCGTCCGGCTTAAGAGCACCGCCGACATGGAGCGGGTGCGGGACGAGCTGAGGGCCCTCCCTGAAAAGCAGAAGCTGGAGATCATGGGCTGGGACGAGCTCACTCCCGAGCTCATCCAGGCAATCGTCATGGACAAGTTTTCCGGTTATGTCTTTTTCCTGATCCTCCTTTTGATAACCGCCTTCGGCGTGCTCAACACGGTCCAGATGTCCGTGTTCGAGAGGACCCGCGAGATTGGCATCATGATGGCCATCGGCACGCGCCCTGGCCAGATCGTGAGGCTGGTACTGTTTGAATCGATTTTCATCTCCCTGATCGGCGTGGCGCTGGGGATCATCCTGGGCGCCTCGATCAGCTATTACTTTTTCATCCATCCCTTCGATTTCTCGGCATATCAGAAAGAGATGGAGGTCTTTGCGCAGGTCACCACGGTCTTTCCCGCCAAGCTGACGTGGGCGAATGTGGTGGTCACGTCGCTCCTGACGTTCCTGTTCGGGGTTCTCTTTTCGATTCTTCCGGCCCGCCGCGCTTCAAAACTGAACCCGATCAAGGCAATACGGCAGCTATAAACGGGAGGACGCTCGATGAAAACATTTATCATGCTCGGATGGAGAAACCTGTGGAGGCAGAAGC
The DNA here is from genome assembly GCA_029564515.1 of Spirochaetota bacterium. Taxonomy (GTDB): domain Bacteria; phylum Spirochaetota; class UBA4802; order UBA4802; family UBA5550; genus RBG-16-49-21. The sequence goes on from JAKQPV010000105.1 coordinate 70,298, forward strand.
GCCGCTCCCTGGTGGTGATCTTGTCCATCACGCTGGGGGTCCTCATGATGCTGCTGGCCATCGGCATCATGAACGGCATGATAGCCCAGATGCTCGACAACAGCATAAGCACCAAGCTGGGCCATATCGCCATATCCGGCAGGGGATTCAGCGACACCATGCGCATCGAGAATAATTTTTTTCCGGACGACAGGATCAGCACGGCCCTGCGGAAGGAGAAGGACATTGTCGCCTTCGCGCCCCGGATCAAGGCCTACGGCATGATCCAGTCCGGGGAAGCGTCGCGCGGCGTGATGATAATCGGCGTCTTGCCGTCATCCGAAATAAACGTGTCAAAGATCAACGAGTTCACCCTGCCCGACGAGGGCGGGAGGTTCCTGTCCGATCCGGACGCGCTCGACATACTCATCTCGAAGTCCCTGGCGGACAAGCTCGACGTGTACGTGGGAGACCGCGTTGTCCTGATGCTCACCGACAAGGACAACGAGAGGGCGGGCGTCGGTCTCACGGTACGGGGATTCTTCCGGACCCCGGTCGAGGACTACGACAACATGGTCGTATACATGGGCATCGGCAGGCTTCAAACGCTTACAAACCTGGGCGGGAACATATCGGAAATCACCATAATCACGAAAAAAAAGGAGATCGCCGATTCCGTCAAAGAGCGGCTGTCACGGGCAATCAATGACCCGTCCCTGGAAGTCCTCTCCTGGCGGGACATGGCGCCCTTCCTTGTAAAGGCGATAAGCCTCATAGACAAGATGCTGCTGATTTACTACGCGATATTCTTCATCACGGTCGTGTTCTCGATCGCCAACACACTCATCATGTCCATCATGGAGCGATTCCACGAGATCGGCGTCATGAAGTCGATCGGGACCAGGCCCTCCCAGGTCTTCTTCATCGTCATGTTCGAGGCGCTCAACCTGGGCGCAGTGGGGCTTGTTATCGGGCTGGGTGCCGGCTTTCTTCTGATGCTCTTCCTCTCCTTCACCGGCATTGACCTTTCCATCTTCATGGACGCTATGCGGCAATGGGGCGCGGGGAGCGTCATCTATCCCTTCATGACCGCCAGGGATTTCATAATATCAACCGTGGTCGTCGAGCTGACGACCATTATCGCGGCCATATACCCGGCGGTCAAGGCCGCCCGGATAAAACCGCTTGACGCGCTTCACTACGTATAAGGAGAAAACCATGGCCATCATCGACATCAACAAGCTGGTAAAAATATACGACGGGAACAGCCTCGAGGTACGGGCCCTGAACGAGGTTGATCTGAGGGTCGAGAAGGGTGAGTTCACCGCCATAGCCGGGCCGTCCGGCTCAGGGAAGACGACCCTCCTGAACCTGATCGGCGGGCTCGACCAGCCGACTCACGGGTCTCTCACCGTCGCCGGCAAAGACCTCCGAAACATGTCGGTGCGGGAGCTCTCGGACATGCGCCTGAACAACATCGGCTTTATCTTCCAGGCCTACAACCTGATCCCGGTGCTCACGGCACTGGAGAACGTGGAATACATCCTGCTCCTGCAGGGCGTCGCCAAGGAAGAGCGGCGCGAGCGGTCGACCCGGATACTGGAAGAGGTTGGCCTGGGCAAGGAGATCAACCGGCGCCCCAAGGAGCTTTCCGGCGGCCAGCAGCAGCGCGTCGCCGTTGCCCGCGCTATCGTATCCGAACCCGAGCTGGTCCTCGCGGACGAGCCGACCGCCAACCTCGACCAGAAGACCGGCGCCGGGCTGCTCGACCTGATGCACGACCTGAACCACCGGAAGAACATCACCTTTATCTTCTCCACACACGACAGCATGGTTATGGATTACGCGGAGCGGCTTATACATCTCTCGGACGGCAGGATCGTTTCGGATGAAAAAAAGAAAAGCAGCCGCGAAAGCAGGGAAAGGAAAACCCCGGGCAAGAAAAAGAAATAAGCGGCATGAAAATCTCTGCATATTTATACCTCACCTGCCCGGTATCGCTTCTTCTCCTTGTCGTATTGTCCGCTGTGCCGGCCCGAACCGAAGCAAAGGCTGACAGCACTACCGGTGAAACCAGAAAAATTGTCGAGAAAAAAGACGACGGCGCACCCATCGTCATTGAAAAGGACGCCCCTGCCGGTACAAAGGAAACGGATGCCGGCCGGAAAAGCTCACCGCCGGAGGATGAGGGCCTGGCAGAGGGAGAGAATGCGGACCCGGATGAAGATAAAGGTCCGCAATTCAAGTTCAAGGGACAGGTGAAGAACCTGTACATGTTCCACCGCACCGACAACTTCATGGGCGGGAACCCGCTGACCATATCGAGCAAGAACCTGTCCGCGGACCTTACCCGCATCCGCCTCGCGCCCGAATTTTTATACAAGGAGCTCCTCACCGTCAGGCTCGACCTGGACAACGAGCTCATTTACAGCAACTACGGAAAAAGCCGCGACTTTACCACGTACTGGCGCCCGTCCGAATACAACGATTTTCTCGACCTGACGTGGGAACCGTATCGCGGACCGGACCTCCTGTACCGGATCAAGATCCACCGCGCCTACGTGAAGCTCTCCGTGGACAAGTTCACAGCAACGGTCGGGCGGCAGCAGATCCGCTTCGGCAGCGGCAAGCTCTGGAACCCGCTGGACATCCTCAACCCGGTCTCGCCGACCTTCATCGAGGGGGGCGACGAGCAGAAGGGCACGGACGCGGTCAGGTTCGACATCTACCCCGAAGACAGGACCGAGATAACCGCCGTGGTCGATTTCAAGAAGAGCAGCAACGAAATAGAGCACTTCAACATGCAGGACTGCAACTACATCCTCCGGATCAAGACCTCCGTGAAGGACGCGGACATCGCCGTGCTCGGCGGGTACGTGTCGCGGCGGGGCGTGGCAGGCGTTGACTTCGCGGCCATCCTGTTCGACGGCATGCTGCGGGGAAGCGTCATGGCCTGCAAGCCCGAGAAGGAGCCGATCTTCTTCCAGGCGAACGCCGGGTATGAATACACCTTCAAGGCCGGCGTGTTCATCCTTGGCGAGTACTTCTTCAACCAGAAGGCGCTGAATTACAACGACGACCTGAAGGCTGCGGTGTATACCCAGCAGCTCTATAAAATGAAGCAAAACGCATATTTACAGCTTGCCAACCAGTTTCTCACCGTGAACCAGCACTACCTCGCGCTCGCGCTCGGCTACGACTTTCACCCGCTGGTGCGGGGCGAGCTCTTCACCATCGGCGACATACAGGGGCGGGGAATATTCTGGGGCCCCACGCTCCGCGTGAACGCGTATGAAAATCTCGATTTCACCGTGGGCATGATGGGGGCTGTCGTGTTCAACGAAAAGTCATCCGATTTTTCCGAGTTCAGGAAAAACTACATGTTCTACGCGTCCGGGAGCTACGTGTTCTAGCTCAATTTCCGATAGGCCGGCAGACGCCTGCGGGCCCACATTGAAGGTTCGTCACAACTTTGCTTCTACGGATAACCGATAGACGGGCAACATTTATCCCACCTGTCCGGAACTTTTTGCCTTGCATTATACAGCAAGAAACTAAAAACTGGTCCTCGTTCAATTTGCTTAATCATATGCGCCAGCACTAAACAAGGCGCTTTTTCTATATTTTACAACAACATGGAGCCCGGATTAATGCGTAAAGACTGTAATGTAAAATACCTCATTCTCTGTATTACCGCTGCGCTTCTCCTCGCTGCACCGCTGAAAGCAGAAGATCAATCATCGGCCGACAACAGATCCTCTTTCAGCATCGGCGCGATCGTCTGGTATGCGTGGTGGGACCCCTTCTTTAAAAATGACATCAGCACTAAATTCACAGTGATCTACCCGCACACGGGTCGGCGGACCGCTCCCTCCTCTGCTTTTCTCTACGGCCCCTCGATGACGTTCACGATCAAGTCCCGCTGGAGCATCTCTGCCCTGTTCGTGTACGGGGACGGCTACAGGATGAAGACGTCGGACTGGGCCTACAAGCCGGACCCGGTCACACCTTCCCTCAACTACGGTCAGGCCTCGGCGCGCGTCGCGAAGTACGATTTTGACATGGCGCTCGCATACAGCGTGCACTCGTACGTCCGGATCTTTGCCGGGTGTAAAGTGCAGGGTTACCGCCACCGGGAAACGCTCCAGGACCTGGACCTGGGGTCCGGGACAAACCATGGCCTGCAGAAAATCGGGGGGGACGCGGTCAACGTCGGCCCGGGCGCCGGCATCCAGGTCACCGTGCCCCTGGTCGATTCTCTCTTCCTCACCGGCAGCGTGTCCGGCCTCTACCTGCGCGGCTCGATAGACGCCCGGGCGGACCATGCGTACATGACCAATCTGGTCCGGATCAGGGAAAAGCAGTTGTACAACATCGCCGGGTTCAATTCGGCCCTTTCCCTTGCATACATGATTCGCGCCGCCGGCATTACTATTGCCGCCGGCGGACGTTACCAGTACCTCAAGTATTTCGCGGACGGATTCAGCGATTCAATCCTGTGGGGGCCCGGGTATAATCCAATCCAGCAATACCTTCAGGAACTGCTGGTGGGAAAACTTCGGGAAAGGCATTATAACCGCAAGGCAGACCAGTTTTACGGCGTCACTTTCTCGGTGATTTACAGCGTGGACTTCCCCGATGCGCCCCGGCGGGAATGAGCGTCACATGACCGCTCACCGCTTTATGTTGCGCAGCTCGATCGTAATTCCCTCACCCTCTTTGCGAATGACGATCCCCGGCATGTCGATGTCGAACAATCCCTGTCCTGAAAAATCCGGCTTCCGGAATTTCATTTCAAGGGACCGAAGCTCATTATTCTGTGTAGTAACCGCAATCTCAATGGCGGACCCGTCCTTTGCAAACCCGGCCTTTCCGTTCCTCGACGGGAACGTGAAACCCGGCTCCAGGTATCCGATAAGCTTCAATAATAAAAAGGCGTCCTCAACGCGGTCTATGCCGGGAAGGGTGTAGGTCGATACGGACCGCTCCGGCCCGCCGCCCTGCGATATGACCTGCCGGTGCACAATTGCCGCGCCGTTGGAGAATGCGAGCTCTGTCGTCTTCTCTTCTGTTCCCTCTCCGGCCTCGGTTTTCTCCACCGGGTTCCCGGCTGACTTAAATTGGTGGTTGTAGTATTCATCCAGACTTTCGCAGCCCTCTTCCGGCGCCCGCAGCCTGCTCAAGAAACCGTCGAACGCGTACCCGGTAACGTCGCGATACGTCACCCGGGCCCATCTCCCTTCAATCCCCCCGACGTTGAAAAGCGTGCCCGCCGGTTCTCCTTCCATCGTTACCAGCGCACCGCAGGGCGCGAACGCCAGCACCTTCGCTTTCATGTCCGCCTTTTCCCTGATGTTGAGCCCGGATCCGGAAAGCACGACCAGCAGGTCATCCTTCGCGTATCTTTGCGCAGCGCCGGCAGGTCCGTTGAAAAGAAATAATAATACAAATGCCTGAAATAATATTATTATTCTCATTCTTGAAACATCCACTATTCACTATTCACTGTCATTTCCTCGCTTCCCACTGCTTGCGCTGGCCCTGCACCGTGTAGTAGCCCTTGATCAGGCTGCCGCTCTGGAAATATTCGCCGTAGTACTGCTGGGTGAAATAGGCGTTCGCGCCGACCCGCTTCAGCTCCTGGGGCGTAGTCACAGAACGGATGAAATAGATTTTGCCTCCGCCGATCCTTACACCCTTCAGGTACTCGGTCGCGCCCCTGCCCCATCCCGGAAACCGGATCGATCCGTACACGGCGCCGCCGGACGCGCGGAGCGAAAGGTACCCGTGGTTCCCCGCTGCGTTGACCACGTAATCGCCGATATAATCCCTGAGCCCCGGCTGCCATGCGGCCAGCCCCGTTCCCTCGTCCGGGCCGCCCACGATCTCGATGAAGGCGATGCCCTTCATTGAAACCGCTGACAGCTTCCTCTCTTCAGTGGCGCTGTCAAGCGCCGCTTTTCTGGTCGCATGGTTCGCGGGGTCCCTGGAATAGATGACCACCGGCCCGGCTATGATTAGGGAGCGGGCCCGGTAGAAGTTCCCTGCCGTATCCTTGACAAGCACGTTCTGCCGGGCGGAAACGGTCATAATGAGCACGATCACGAGCGCAAGCGCCATTCCTCCCAGGACAGGCAGGAGAATCGTGAATATTCTTCTTTTCATTTGTGAGGTTTGGTCTTGTTCTATCATGGATACAGTATCCACGGCCTGACTGAAAAATCAAGCAACAAAACAGGTGCGGCAATACCACGACACGCCAACGGTCCGGCGTCCGGCCGTCACCTGCAGCCGGCGCCATGCAGAGATATCCCGGGATGCGTTACTGCACCACGATATTGACCAGCTTGCCCGGAACGACGATCACCTTTTTGACGCTTTTCCCTTCGAGGTCGGCCTTCACTTTTTCATGGCCGCGGGCCATCTTTTCCATCTCGTCCTTCGTGATGCCTGCCGCTACCATCTCCTTGCCGCGGATTTTACCGTTCACCTGGAACACGATCTCGATCTCGTCGCGCTTCGCCAGCGCCTCGCTGTAGCCGGGCCAGGCAAGATCGTGGAGCGATGTTCTGTTGCCCAGGGACTCCCAGAGCTCGGCCGCTACATGCGGTATGAAGGGCGAGAGCATGGGCAGGAGCCTGCCGAAGACCTCGGAGAGGACAAGCTTTCCTTCCGGCGTCGCGTACTCAGCATCGCCGACCAGGTAGAGGGCGTTGACAAGCTCCATCATCCGGGCGATGGCCGTGTTGTACTGCATACGCTCCTGTATGTCGTAGGTCACCGACTTCACGGTGAGGTGGAGCTCGCGCCGTATCTTCTGGAGCGCGGGGGAGAGGGGCGCCCCTTCCGGCAGGATGTCCGCGGTGTAAAGCGCGCCGAATTTATTCACGAAGCGCCAGATGCGGCCGATAAAGCGGAAGCACCCTTCCACTCCCTTGTCCGACCATTCAAGCTGCTTGTGGGGCGGTGCGGTAAAGAGCATGAAGAGCCGCACCGTGTCAGCGCCGTATCTCTCGATTATGGCGTCCGGGTCCACCACGTTCCCCTTCGACTTGCTCATCTTGGCGCCGTCCTTGATGACCATGCCCTGGGTGAGGAGCCGCGTGAAGGGCTCGCTCGACGTGAGCAGGCCCATGTCGTGCATCACCATGGAAAAGAAGCGCGCGTAGAGCAGGTGCAGCACCGCGTGCTCGATGCCGCCGATGTACTGGTCGACCGGCATCCAGTATTCCACTTCGCCCCTGTCGAAGATTTCCTTCGAGTCGGGGGACGTGAACTTCGCGTAGTACCAGGAGGAGTCCACGAAGGTGTCCATGGTGTCGGTCTCGCGCCGCGCCGTACCGCCGCATTTCGGGCAGGTGGCGTTTTTATAGGAGTCCATCTGCGTGAGCGGCGACTTGGAATCGCCCTTGAAGTCCACGTCGACCGGCAGCACCACGGGAAGGTCCTTCTCGTGAACCGGCACCGTGCCGCACTTGTCGCAGTAGATGATCGGGATGGGACAGCCCCAGTAGCGCTGGCGGGAGATGAGCCAGTCGCGGATGCGGAAGTTCACCTCGCGCGTGCCGAAGCCCTGTGACTCGGCAAAATCAGAAATCTTCTCGATCGCATCATAGTTGCCCATCCCGTCAAACTGCGCTGAATGGACGTTGATTCCTTCCTCCACGTATGCGTCCGTCATCGCGTTCACGTCGATGGGAGCCTTGGGGTTGTCGATGACGAGCTTTATCGGGATGCCGTACTTTTTCGCGAACGCGAAGTCGCGCGTGTCGTGCGCCGGCACGGCCATGATCGCGCCCGTGCCGTAATCCATGAGGACGAAGTTGCCGATGAACAGCGGCACCTTGTCGCCGTTGAACGGGTTGATGATCTTCAGGCCGGTGTCCACGCCCTCCTTTTCCTTGTCGTCTGAGATGCGGTCGAACATTGACTGGTTCTTGAACCGGTCGATGAAGTCACGCACCGTGGGGTCTTTTATCCGATCCAGGAGCGGGTGCTCAGGCGCGATGACCATGAAGGTGACCCCGTACACGGTGTCGGGCCGCGTGGTGTAGATGGGAAAATCTTCGCCGCTGTCCAGTTTGAAGTTGATCTTGAGGCCCGTCGAGCGCCCGATCCAGTTCTTCTGCATGGTGAGCACCTGCTCCGGCCAGTGCCCGGCAAGCTCCTCGTGCCCGGCGAGCAGGCGGTCTGCGTAATCGGTGATCTTGAAAAACCACTGCTCGAGCTCCTTCTGGGTCACCTCGTTTTCGCATCGCCAGCAGATGCCGCCCTCCGCCTGCTCGTTGGCCAGGACCGTCTGGCACGAATCGCACCAGTTCACCGGCGCTTTCTTCTTGTAGGCCAGGCCCTTCTCGTACATCTTCAGGAACATCCACTGGTTCCACCGGTAGTATTCGGGCCGGTACGTTGCGACTTCCCTTGTCCAGTCGTAGGAAAAGCCGATCCTTTTGAGCTGCTTCTTCATGTTACTGATGTTTTCCGAGGTCCATTTAAAGGGCGGGATGTTGTTTTTAATGGCGGCGTTCTCCGCCGGGAGACCGAAGGAGTCCCAACCCATCGGGTGGAACACGTTGAAGCCCTTCATCTTTAAAAAGCGCGACACCAGGTCGCCGATGGTATAGTTGCGCACGTGCCCCATGTGGAGCCTTCCGGAGGGATACGGAAACATCTCCAGGACGTAGTATTTTTTCTTCGACGGGTCTTTCGTGCTCAGGAAGGCCTTCGTTTCCTCCCAGCGCTTCTGCCATTTCAGCTCGATTTCATGAAACCCGTATTCCTTTTCTTTCTCAGCCATCGTAAACCTCGGATAGGATAATGTTACCTGTCGTGGAACTGCCGGCGGGTCCCGCCGCCGTTCAATCAGCCGACCTTAAAAAATGAGCGAAGAGGCATTTTGTCAAGATTATTTTGGAGCACCGCAGGAGGCCCTGTCCCGTACCGGGTGCGGGACGGGAACCGATCCTACAGGCTGTTTGCCTTGAGGATGGTGATAACGTCTTCGTTGGATTGTGAATTGATAATGCTGTCCTTGACCCTCTCTTTCTTGAGAATGGCCATGATGTTGGACAGGAGGCGCAGGTATTCCTTGTGCTGTTTCTCTCCTGCCGCCACCAGGATTACCAGGTGAACCGGCTCTCCGTCCATGGAATCGAAATCGATGCCCGCCCGGGAAATGCCTATGGCGAAGGCCATCTCGTTGATCGAGCCAATCTTGGCGTGAGGGATGGCTATTCCGAACCCGATGCCCGTGCTCATGATCTCCTCCCTCTCCTTGAGGGCTTTGACCAGGCTCTGGATATCACCGCAGACCTCGCTGTCCTTGAAGACCAGGGCGAGCTCCTCTATTGCCTTGTACTTGTTGGTAGCCTCAAGTACCTTGATATATTCCGCTTGCGTGTATTCGGTCACTGTCGCCATGTAAACACCTCACCCCGTTCTCTGGCTATCATAGAGCGGGGCATGCTGCAGTCTGTCAATGATTAATTGGCCGGACCCCGGCTGCACCGGCCCCGGTCGCGGTCATGCGACATGCTCATCCCACGATTCCAGCAACGCGCGCTCCTCGTCCGTGGCGTGACTCGCCAGGTCGAAACCCCGTCCCAGGGGAAGCCGGTTCGTTCGTGCCATATCGCCGAAGCGCTCCATGACCGCCTCATACGTATTGTTCCTGAACTCGGCCGGTATTTCATAGCCGCTTCCCACCAGGCCCATCGCGCGCGCGTTGTTCAGCAAATCACCCTGGAACCAGGAATCGGCCAGCTCTATCATGGCCCGCGCGCGTTCCTCGATCGAACCGAACCTGATGCAGCGCCACCCGTACTCGGTCACGACGTAATCCATTTTGTTTCGCGGCACACCCACCGCGTTCCGGAGGACCGGCAGGATGTTGCTTGAGCGCGGCTCGCCCGAATCGTCCCGCCAGCAGCTCCGGAGGCAGAGGATCGATTTACCGCCGGGGCTTTTCATGGCGGACTCCTGGAACTCGAACTGCCCGCCCATGCCCGTGTACTGCACGAACCTTCCGTCGGAGAAAAAGCCCTCTGACGATGCCTGGGAAAAGAGGTCCATCTGCAGGGTGCTGTTTATGCCGTGGAATTTTGGCAGCAGGGCAATATAGTCCCTGTTGTTGGTCTCATGTACCTCGGTCATCCATATGTCCGGGTTCCCGTCCATGAACCGGTAGAGGTCCCTGCCCCCGACGGCAAAGGCCCCGGTGATCAGGGCTCCGTTCGCCCCCCGGCGCGTGATGACACCCTCTCGTACAAGGTAATGGAAGGCCGGCGATACCAGCTCGGAATAGCCGCTCAGGTCAGAGCGCCCTTTTTTCACCAGCCAGCAGGCGACCGCGTCCGCCATCTGTCCTATCCCGATCTGGAGAGTGGCTCCGTCGTCGACGATGTCGGCCACGTAGCTCCCGATGGCGTGTTCCAGCACGGTAAGGGGCTGGTGGGGCATTATAAAAAGGGGTTCATCGCTCCGTACCACGCAATCCACTAGGGACTCGGGTATATCTGCGTTGCCGGGTGAATACGGCATGTTTTCGTTCTCGAGCAGCATCACCATGCCGCCATTTTTCTTCACATCACGTATCCCCCGGAGCATGACGTCTACGTTCGTGCCGCAGTTGAATATGTCCCCGCGCCGTGACGCCTTCATCACGATCATGTTAAGCCCGCGGCCCATTGCCGCCTCGTTCACGTCGCGGAAATTGACGCCCAGAAAGTCGTTCTGGATTCCCGGCACCCGGCGGCCAAGCCCGGGCAGGTAATAGTAACTGTGGTATGTGCAATGACGGGGCGCGGGCCTGCCCTCCCGGGCGGCAGCGACGCATTCTTCCAGGTAGGAAAAACCGGTGTAGTGCTCATTGAGGCGGCGGTGAATTGCGGTAAGCGGGTCGGAGCTATCGGCTGACGGCTGGAGCGGTTTTTCAAACGTAAGTGCCGCGAGCACGGAGAGTTCGATTGCCCCCTCGCGCGACAGCCCGGCAAGCGCGTTGAGATACTCGTTGCCTGAGCCGACCCCGATAGGGGACATGGCGAAGACCCTTTTCCCGAGACGGCGCACGGCATGGGCGGCCGCTTCTTGAACAGTATCGCATCGTATCATCGTATACCTCCACGGATATACGGACGCCCTCTGTCATTTCACTTTCAGGCATGAAGTTTTTCAACAATTAATCACCCTCAAGACAAGTGATTAATATGGTGGTGGAATCCGTGACGGGATTGATTGTGGTTTGTTTCCGCTCAGGAAAACCGCGGGTTTCAATTATTACCGATTGTTATAACGTACAAGCGCATATATGAGTGCGGCAGGCCAAAACAGAAGCAGGAGGACGACAAACAAAGGTTTTGAGAACGAGAACTTCCGGCCGGAAGTTTCATCGGCAGCTGCTGTGCGGTCATCAATCATGGTGCGGTCCTTAATATCACCGATGACTTTCCGCTTCAGGTCGTTCCAGCGGTCCATGTTGAGAGGGTTGCCGCAGTACGGGCATACCGGCACCTGCTCCAGAGTTACCGGGAATTTTCCTCCGATTCTGGCCCCGCACCGGTCACAGTTTTCAACCAGCATCATGCCCTGCCTGAGACGGACATCCACGATCAGGTCCGTATCCCTGTCCCATACATAGAACCCGCGGCCGCGGCTGTTGATTGTCAGGAGGGCCCTCTCCACGCGGCCGCGGCTCAACCCCGACCCTGCCATCAGATCCCGGGCAGCGACCTCGGAGGCTGTTTCCAGCTTCCGCCATATAGTTGCCGCGGTTTTCTCCCGTCTGCGCACAGCGTAACCGATCGCCAGGAACAACACGGCCGGCACGCCGAACATAGCAGCGCCTAAATACATGGATTTGGAATTAACGAGGGGCTTACCCCGGGCCATTGCAGAGATCATTGTCCCACCGATGAGTACCATAAAGACCAGGCAGATATACCCGACTTTTATAAAGATATCATCGACGCGGTAGATATTGAGATCTTCTTCATTCATTACGGTATCTTACAGGACCACATCCAGACCCTTCCCTTTCAGGTACTCCTTCACCTGGCGTATACTGAAAGTCCGGAAGTGAAACACGGACGCGGCCAGCAGGACCCGGGCCCCTCCCTTCACAACGCCGTCATAAAAATGCTCAAGCGTACCGGCCCCGCCTGAAGCTATGACCGGCACGGAGACCGCGTCTGCAACCGCGCGCGTGAACTCGAGGTCGTATCCGGCAAGGGTGCCATCACCGTCCATGCTGGTGGGGAGGACGCACCCCACGCCGGCCTCATTGCAGGCGCGCGCCCATTCTATTGCGTCCCTTCCCACCGGCTTCGTCCCCCCGGAAACGACCAGCTCGAAGCCGGAGGCCATACCCGGGTTATGCCGCGCATCGATGGCGATTGTTATCCGTTGCGCGCCGAACTCTTTCACGGCCAGGCGCATCAAAGTGGGATCTTTGACCACGGCGCTGTTCATCGAGACCGAGCCCGCGCCGGCCGCCAGCACCATCTCTATATCTTCGAGGCTGTTGATCCCGCCGCCGACGGTGAGGGGTATTGTAATCGCGCCGGATACCTGTTTGACCCACTCGAGCCTTGTTGTGCGGTTTTCCAGGGTCGCCGCTATATCAAGCATGGCCAGCTCGTCGGCCCCCTCGGCCTGGTAAAAGGCCGCGTTCTGTACCGGGTCACCGGCGTCGCGCAGGTTCACAAAATTGACGCCCTTCACGACCCTCCCTTCCTTCATATCAAGGCATGGCATGATTTTTATTTTTTTCATCGGCCCCCTCCCCGTAGTTCATTATCATAAGTAGTAGTTTATTCTGACCGGCGGGAAAAAGTCAAGATAAGAAAAGAGCAGACCCGTCCGACGGTATTATTTTAAATCTTGACAGAACCCCCGGCCTGGCCGAAATATGCAGGGTTTATCGAGGAATCAATGAAAAACAAATACTCCGGCACTTCCGCCACTATCGGTCCCGCATGTCTCGTCCCCGGTTCATCGCCCATGGGCTTCATTCGGCTGCCGGAGAAACAGAGGCCGTAGCCGGCCGCACATCATTGACGAAATCAAAAAAATACAATAGTTTCAGGAGTAACCGATGGACCTTTTTAAAGTGATATACCTGCTCTGGGCGCCCCGCGACCAGGAAAAAGCAAAAACGCGACAGCTTCTCCTGGATGACCTGGCGACCCGCTGCATCGGATCCGGTGCCGTGCGCCTCACCATGGATATTGCCGATCCGGAATCGGAGATGCGCTCGCCCGCACCGAAGTTGTACCGGGGCCAGCCGATATGCGCGCTCATCAATGTCTGGCTCGAGGATATGGGTCAGCGGCGGAATATTGAAGACATGCTCCGGTATGCAGGATTTAAAATTGCCGGCTACCTGGTCGAGGAGTCCGTATACATGGATTACGGCGGCAACCGCCACTCTAAGCCGCGCGACTGGGCTGACGGCCGCCGCTCGCCGGGGGTTACCGCGGTGACCCTTATGGAGCGCCCGCGCCGTCTCTCCCGCGAAGAGTGGATTCGGCGCTGGCACGGCACCATGTCGCCCGTTTCAGAGGAGATACAGCCCCGCACCCGCTATGTCCGGAACCTGGTCATCGAGGCAATAACTCCGGATGCCCTGCCTTTCGAGGGCATCGTCGAAGAGTGCTGGCCGTCAAAAAAGCACGTGTCCAGCCCATTCCTCTTTTACGGGGCCGGCTCTGTAATCCAGCTGGCAAAAAACATGTGCCGGATACTCAAGGCTGTCCGGTCATTTCTTGACATACACCGGATCAGGACCACTGTCATGAGCGAATACCTTATAAAAACGAAATGAGGCCGCAGGGTATGCCGTGCAATATTGTATTTGACACGATACCAATCATGAGTTATACGGTATTGTCCCGATTCACAATTAATCCATACGGCGTTCAAACCGGAGCAGCTCATGCGTTCTATCGAAATAACAGGCGCCACTCTGCTGATCACCCTGATCTGCCTCGTATCCTGCTCCTCCGGGACAATAAAGGTATTTAGCCCGGCACAGGATAATCTCATTGGGAAATGGGAAGGAATCGACCATACCGGCAAACAGGGCGCGTTCCAGTTTTTCGATGATGGCAGTATCATCCTTATCATTGACGGAAGGCCCCTTGGCGATCCGGAATCAAGCGGCCTCGGCAGGCTCACCTATACCGTCGATTTCGCAAAAGACCCCGTCGAACTCGATATCATCGGCATTGATCCGACCGGCTCCGAACATGGCAAGATATTGATGATAGTCAAGTTTTTGACCCCGGATAAAATAAAAATACGGACCTACTTCAGCGAAACGCGCCCTCTCGATTTTGAGACCGAATCGACTGACGATACGATCATACTTGACCGTCAGCCAGACTGACCATTCCACAAAAAATCATTGACGTAAATCGACAACGGGTTGTACCATATTCAGAACCAAGGGCGCGGGAAACGCCATACACTCAGGGGTGGAATATGAAAGTTATCCATGTTATAAAAAAAATCGAGGAGCTGGACAAGGACATACAGGAGCTTAAAAAACTTGAGAAATTCGTAAAAAAGAACAAGTCGTTCACCACGCCGATTTTCATGTCCATTGAAAAGCAGATCAACATCCTCCTCGGCGACAGGATCAAGCTGTTCGACCTGAAAATCGAGAATCCGCCCGAAATATTACTGAAAGCGATTGAAGGCGACGAGAAAGACGCCAGGCCCGCCACTGCCGCGCGGCCAGTGCAGCAACAGGTAGAGAAAAAAAAGAAAGAGCCCCGGGCGAAAAAAACCGTTGAAGAAGAGCCGGTCGATGATGATGACATTCCAATGCTGACGCAGGACCTGATCGACGCGAGAATCAACACGATTAAGGCCGAAAAAGAAAAACCGAAACCCGCAGCGGCCAAACCCGTTGCAGAAAAAAAAGCGGTCAATGACCCGGGAGTGAAAATCCTCGATATCGCCCTGGAGAAAGGAACGCTTTCCGACGACGTAGATGAGGGCAAAGACAAGGACAAGAAGGTAAAGTTTTTCCGCGACAACTTCCCGGTAGAATAGCCTACCGGAGGGCCTTGTCCAGTATCAGCTCAATCCTGTATTTCTCGACGAAATAGGGCGTGGAGCCCAACTGGATTTCGTCTGTCTTCAGATCTGTAAAAACCACATCCTGGATCGCCCAGACCACAGAACCGTCAGATCTCCGGATATCTCCCGCCTGAGCGGGCACGCCCTTTAACGGTACCATGGCCTGGCCTGCCTCGCCCTGCCGCGAAAGCGCATACAGGGTTTCCGGGCCCGTGTGTTTCGACACACGCGCGCAGATTCCCTTCCGCGTCTTGTATTTGACCAGGTACAGCTCTTCCGCCCAATGGGATTTGTTTTCGAATGTCGACTTGCCAAACCGGTCAACGGTAAGCTGCATGAGCTGGAGGCCCTGGTTGACGTGATGCAGGCTGTCCAGCTTGTTGATTCTGTTGATCACGTTATTGCAGAAATCGACCAGGAATACGATAACGTCGTCTCTCATCTTCAGCGGCTTGACGAAGGTGAAAATATTATCACGCTCGTTGATGACGTAGACCAGCAGGGATTCCCCGTTCTCCTCGAACACGGCGGTGATATAGTTCTTCTTTCTTGTTTTAAAGATCGCGTCCATAAGCATGAGGCGCGGGTCAGAGGAATACCATGAATATACCATTTGTTTCCGGGGATTCAGGGATATCCTGGTCAGGGCCTTGATAATGTCGGCGTCATGATTGAACGATATGACGTCACCATCCCTCGTGGCGGTCACCAGCATTCCCCCCAGGCGCGATACGAACCTGAAGGAGAAGCGCTTGTCCGTCCCGATTATGAACTGGTAGGATTCCCTGAAAATCTGCTCGATCTCCTTGTAATGCTTTTTGAACGGCTCCGGGGAGATAATAACGCAGTAATCGTCAAACGACTGATGTGCCAGAGCGCCTTCCCTGATGATCTTCTCGAGTATTGACACGATGCTTTCAGGGGTCGTGTACTCGTCGATATACGATTCCCCCCAGCTCGTCTGGTAGATGTGATGTATCTTCTGGATGGCATCCGTATTCTCGATCCCGAAGTTCACAATAATCATGTTGATCATGTTAAAAGCCGGGCGGAGGTAATATTCGTTTTTAAGCTTTGAGAGAGATCCTGAAAACAGGGCCGCGATGCGTCCTACAAGCTCTGCCACTGCATTCGGGGTATACCGCGAGATGCCCGCCTGGAACTTGAGGCGGCTGTATCGCGGATTGTATATCTGGTTGACGGCGGTCCACGCCAATAGCTTTATGAGCCCTTTTTCCGTCTTGAGGACCGAGGGCTTTGATTTATCATCCGCACCTTTGCTTTTTTTCAGAAGGCTCCACATGTCGGAATCGAGGCCGCTGCCGGCGGTTGCTTCTATGTACAGCACCGACTCGTGGGGCGTCTCCTTGAAGGTGATGTAGTGATCGATCTTGTTCGGCTCGCTGACGAAATGGGACTTGATTTTCCCGCTCAGGAGCTTGAAGTCCGATTCAGATATTTTCTTCTCAAGCTTCATGGAGGGAAGCTGGGTGGCAATCTTCTGGTAGGAGAGAAGCATGAATTTCTTCACCATGTTCCAGAACACCATGGTACGGTTGTAGTCCCACTCTTCGAAGTTGTCCAGCGCCTGTATTTCCTTGCCGCTCCATCCCCACTCCTTGACATACCTGAACATGACAAGGACCTTGTAGGGCAGCCCTTCCCGGTCCTTCACGCCGATATAGCGTGACAGCTGCGGGTAAATTTTCAGGTAGAGGTTCTGGCGGAGGATCTTGAGGAGCGTCTGGTCCCCGACGGTGGTCGCGTAATAATTATACACCTCTTCGAACATGAGGATATAGGAATCGACGATCCTCATGTCGAAATTTCCCCGGAGTATGCTGGACTTGACTTTCTGGCTCAGCAGGGGCGAGTGTTCCGGGCCGAACAGGTATTTTTCCAGGAGCCCCAGCTTGATGATGGATTTGAAGGGATTGCCGAGCGACTTGATGATCAGGAAGAGTGCGGCTCCGATGAAGTCCTCTTTTGTTATCACATAGAGGTTTCCGAGGTCGATGAAGCTTTTCTCGCGGTCCTCCGGCGAGAGCATCCGGTACAGCTCCTCGTACTCGCTGTCCTTAACAAACCGAGGGAGCACCCACCAGAACGGGACTTTGCCGGCGATGATGATCGAGCTGCGGAAAAATTCGTCTTTCAGGACCGCGCCGATTATCGTGCCGAATGCCTCCTCCTTGCTTTCCGCGAATATGTTGTTCTTGATGTTGCTGATATCGTTGATGAAGATACTGACCTCGATCTGGGCCTCCTGGATGGCCCAGCTCTGTACTGCTTCAACCTTTTTCTTGAAAGCGTCCAGCTTTTCGGGCGCCACGCCCCGCCGGTCGATGCACACCCAGTAATCAAAATCCGATTCCCTGGTGTAAGCGATGGTTCCAACGCTCCCCATGACCGCCATCATCTCGACAAACGGGTCCTTGTCGTTGAGCTCGATATCCTTGACGTAAAACCGGGCCTGGAGAAATTTCTTTGCCTCGACGTCCGGCTGCAGGTTCATGATCCCGCACGGAACGTCTCCTTCAATATAACCGGGAAGCCGCTTGTTGTTGGTGCCAAGAAGGATGGGGATGGAATTAACGACCCGGCGCACGCCCGTGCTGCCGATGAGCTGCTGAAACCGCTTGTACTTGATGTCGTTGAACTGGAGAAAAAGCTCGCGGTTCTTATGGAATTCTTCAAGGATCGACATTTCTATCCAGGGCACTCTCGTTGTTGATCCGGGACGCGTTGTTTGGATCATCCCGCTGTTGTTCTGTTGCAATGATACGCGTCATAAATGTATATTTTTTCGGACGCGGTATTATCTGTTTTGTACCAGCGCACCATGCAGGGTCGAATTTTACGAATACTTAAAAAAATCGTACTTTAAAATTGACAAATATCGGTGCAATCGGTACAGTTATTCAGTAGATATATCTTAACACTATCTTTAAAAATGCAAGAAAAATCGGCCCAGGCCATGTAAATAGTGGCAATTTAGCTGGCTCTCGAGAGCATCATCGTAGAGGCGAAATGGATATTGACGACATAATACTGGAAAAAAACGAAATATCGATAGATACGGAGCTCCTTGAAAGCGACCTCGTCTCGATAGACCAGGTACTTCCGACAAAGCTGTATATAATTCCGATCAGGTACCGCCCCATATTCCCCGGTATCATAACGCCGCTCATCATCTCGAACGGCCGCTTCTCCGATGTCATTGACACCGTTATACACGACACCCGGACGATCGGGCTTGTTCTCATAAAGGACGACAACAAGGACGAGATATCCGCCGGAGACCTGTACAATTTCGGGACCGCGGCCAAGATACTGAAGAGGATCAACCTCCCGGACGGCGGTCTGAACGTGCTTATCAACAGCATCAAGCGCTTCCGCATCAAGCGCATCATATCAGACGAGCCCTACATACTCGCCGACATTGAGTACCTGAACGACCATGTAGTGGACAAAAAGAGCATCGAGTTCAAGGCCACCACCAGGGAGGTCCTCTCCAAGCTGAAGCTGCTCACCGACAACAACCCGCTCTTCACCGAGGAGATGAAGCTCACCATGCTGAACGTGGACGAGCCGGGAAAGATAGCCGATTTCGTCACTTCGATCCTCAATATCGAAAAGAACGAATACCAGACGATCCTCGAGACCCTGGACGTTAAAAAGCGGCTTCAGAAAGTGCTCCGGCTTCTCCACAAGGAGATCGAGGTGCTCTCCGTGCAGAAACGGATCCAGGGCACGATCAACGACAAGATCGACAAGCAACAGCGGGACTTCTTTCTCCGCGAGCAGTTGAAGGCGATCAAGAACGAGCTCGGCATTGAAGACGACGAGCGCTCCCGCGACCTGAAATCGCTCAGGAAAAAAATGGTAGAGCTGGAGCTCGAAGGCGAGATCGGGGAGAAAATGGAGGAAGAGATCGGCAAGTTGTCGATGATGGACTCGACCTCCTCGGAATACGCGGTTACCCGCAACTACATCGATACCGTCCTGTCCCTGCCCTGGAACCGGAAGACCGTTGACTCCATCGACATCGCGAAAGCGGAAAAGATACTCAACCGCGACCACTACGGCCTCGATGACGTGAAAAAGAGGATACTGGAGTTCCTCGCGGTCAAGAAACTGAAGCCGGACGGCAAGGGCTCTATCATATGCCTGGTTGGCCCTCCGGGCGTGGGCAAAACATCACTCGGGAAATCGATCGCCCGGTCTCTCAACCGGACTTTTTTCCGCGTGTCCCTGGGCGGGATGCGCGACGAGGCCGAGATCAAGGGACACCGACGTACCTACGTCGGCGCCATGCCGGGCAAGATCATCCAGGGCCTTAAAATCTGCAAATACCGGAACCCGGTCTTCATGCTCGACGAGATCGACAAGCTGGGCCAGAGCTTCCAGGGCGATCCCTCTTCGGCACTCCTGGAGGTTCTCGACCCTGAACAGAACGTGGAGTTCCGCGATTATTATATTGACGCGCCCTTCAACCTGTCGGACGTGCTCTTCATCACGACCGCCAACACCATCGACACCATCCCCCAGGTGCTGTCTGACCGCATGGAGATCATCCGGCTGTCAGGGTATATCGCCAACGAAAAATACGAGATCGCCCGTCGCTACCTTCTGCCGAAGCAGCTTGAGCAGCACGGGCTGAAGCGTAACGGCATACGGATCGACAAAAAAGGCTTCATGCACATCATCAACAATTATGCTCGCGAGGCGGGCGTACGGAACCTGGAGCGCCAGATCGAGAAAATCTGCCGCAAAGTTGCCACCATGGTGGCGAAGAACCGGAAGCTGCCGTCGCGGCCGCTGGACCTGAAAATGATCCGCAGCTACCTGGGCACCGAGCTGTATGCAGACGAATCTCTCATCAAGATCAACCGGTCCGGACTCGCCATCGGGCTGGCCTGGACCCCGTTCGGGGGCGCGACCCTGGTCATCGAGTCGATCGGGGTTACCAACAGGAAGGGCGGTGGACTGAAGCTGACCGGTCAGCTCGGCGAAGTCATGAGCGAATCGGCCAATATCGCGTACAGTTACGTCCAGCACCTTCTGAAGGACCGGGAGGACGCGGCCACCGTGTTCAACAACAATATCATTCACATACACGTGCCCGCCGGTGCCACGCCCAAGGACGGTCCATCGGCCGGTATCACCATGGCAACATCGCTCTATTCCATGGCCACCAACAAGCAGATCAGGCAGGGCATCGCGATGACCGGCGAGCTTACCCTGACCGGCAGGGTTTTCCCGGTCGGCGGGATCAAGGAAAAGATTATCGCCGCCAAGAAAGCGAACATCAAGGAAATCATCCTTCCCCGGGAAAACAGGAAGGACCTAGATGACATCCCGGGTTACATAAAAAAAGGCCTTAACTTCCACCTGGTCGACCAGGTGGAGGAGGTGATCACGATCGCCTTCAACGCGAAAAAGAAAACAAAAAAAAATAACGCCATATCGGGGGGAGCGACCAAATGCCGGTAACAAACCTAATGAAAGACATTGTTATCAACATCCTTGACGAGGTCCTGAAAAAGGAGCAGGTGAAACAGCTCAACGGGAACGGAAGGGACGACATCATAGCCTACGTCCTGAACCGCGTGCAGCCCAGGTACGTAACCAGCGAGCGGGGCCTGCTCTACGGGATACTGGACGCCAAGTACAAGGTCCAGCAGCGCGTCGATATCCTGTTTCTCATCTACGAGGCGATCCACCAGATCATTAACCGCCGCGACTCGACCACAGCGCTCAAGGAAACAATCAATCCGGAGAAAAGCTCCTATATGCCGCATATCGTCGGTCAGGTCCTCGACGAGGGTTCCCTGTCCGTTGTCCCGGACGTCGAGGTGACCCTGCTGTACGGAGATAAACCTGCGGTCATGGTTGACTCCGACTGGGAAAATCCCTATAAAACAATAGAGGCTACGAAAGGGCATTTTCACTTCTGGCCCACATACGCGGAAATCGAAATGGGAAAAAGCACGCACGTACCCTTTACTCTCACGTTCAAGCATGACCGGTATTGTGCGGATAAGCTCGATCTCAGCCTTGAAGTCGTCAGGAATGCTGATTTCGGCAAATCGCAGTTCATACCCATTGTGCTGATGAAATCAAAAGAGGGCGCGTAGAATTTCATCACACGAATGAACCGGGGGGACCCTATGGAGCTCATGGATGCGATTACATACCGGCGATCGGTTCGTACATTCACCGATCACTACGTGACCGATGAAGAGATCAGGGATGTTCTTGAGGCGGCCCGCCGCGCTCCCTCCTGGGCAAATACCCAGATATGGGAATTCATCGTCGTACGGGACCGCGAGCTCATCCGCCAGGTCACGGAGACCTACTCGGCGACCAATCCGTCCCGCAACTGCTCGGCCTCTTCTTCTGCGATCATCCTTGCGTGTGCGAAAACCGGCGTATCCGGGTGCAAGGAGGGAAAGGAACGGACCAAGTTTCATGAATGGTTCATGTTCGACATGGGCATGGCAGTCCAGAACCTGTGCCTCAGGGCGCACGAGCTGGGTCTGGGCACGGTCGTGGTCGGCTCCATGGACCATGACGCGTGCGCAAAGATCCTGCTCCTTCCTGAAGGGTACGAGGTCGTGGCCGCCATCCCCATCGGCAGGCCTGCGTCCGCCGACCGGAAGGCCCCGTCGCGCAAGGAGTTGAGATCCTTTGTGTACCTCGACACCTTCGGCGAGCAATACGGCAAGATATATTAGCAGTCTGCTTATTTTCAAAAAAAAGAGAAGGAATACCTATGGCCGGAACCATACCCGAACGCGCGGACGTACAGGAGGGGCACAAGTGGGACCTCTCGCCCCTCTTTTCCTCTGACGAGAAGTGGGACGAGCTTTTTTCCGTGATCGAGGCAGAGTTGCCCCGGTATGAAATCTACCGCGGCCGCCTTGGCGAGTCCGCGGCCGTATTAAAAGAGGTGATCGAATTCGACCTGGCCGTGATGCGCAAGGTCGAAAGGCTCTACACCTATGCCCACCTGAAAAGCGACGAGGACAAGTCAAACCAGCGCTACCAGGGCCTGTACCAGCGCGCGACCAACCTCTATACCCGGGCTTCAGAGATATCGAGCTATATCGCGCCGGAGATCCAGTCCGTGCCGGACGACGTTATGAACGGCTTCCTGCGCACGAGGGAGCTCGACGACTACCGCTTCCTTCTTGAAAAAATACTCCGGCACAAGCCGCATACCCGCTCGATCGAGATCGAGGAGATCCTGGCCATGTCGGGCGAGATGAGCCATGCCGCCTCGGGCATATTCAGCCAGCTCGACAACGCCGATCTTCGATTCGGCACGATAATCGATGAAACGGGCCGGGAGACAGAGCTTTCCCATGCCGGATTCATTTCATTTCTGATGAAGCAGGACCGCGAGCTCCGGAAAAAGGCCTTCTTCCAGTATTACCGGACCTACGACGATCACAAGAACACTATCGCTGCCTCGCTCATGTACTCGAACAAACGGGACTGTTTTTATTCGCGCGTCCGGAAGTTCGAGACCTGCCGCGGCGGCTCCCTCTTCGGCGATAATGTCCCCGAGGAGGTGTACGACAACCTGGTCGAGACCGTCAAGCAGAACCTGGCGCCCCTGTTCCGCTATCTCGAATTCAGGAAAAAGGCACTGGGCCTGGACGAGCTCCATTTCTACGACACCTACGTTCCCATCATGAAGAACGTCGACTTCTCCATGCCATACGAAGAGGCGGCCCGGACCTGCGTCGAGGCACTTGCACCGCTCGGCGGAGAATACACAGACGCCCTGAAGAAGGGGCTGTTCGGGGGCTGGGTGGACCGGTACGAGAACCGGGGCAAGCGGAGCGGCGCCTACTCGTCAGGGTGCTACGATTCGCCGCCCTACATCCTGATGAATTACCGCGATGACACCATCAACAGCCTCTACACGCTCATTCACGAGGCAGGCCACTCGATGCACTCTTGGTATTCAAACCGGAGCCAGCCGTACGCATACCACGATTACACCATATTCGTGGCCGAGGTCGCCTCGACCTTCAACGAGGCCCTGCTGAGCGCCCACCTGCTGAAGGGATACGCCGGCGATCCGAAGATGCGGGCCTATATCCTCAACCGCGAAATCGATGACATACGGGGCACCCTGTTCCGGCAGACCATGTTCGCAGAGTTCGAGATGCTGACGCATCGCATCGTCGAGGAGAACGGGCCGCTCACACTTGAAGCGATTCGCGACATCTACCGGGGCCTTCTGACAGCCTATTTCGGCGACTCGATCGTTATAGACGAGGAACTCTCACTGGAGTGCCTGAGAATCCCCCATTTTTATTCACCCTTTTACGTGTACAAATACGCCACCGGCATTTCTGCGTCCATCGCCCTTGCCCGCAAGGTCATGACCGAAGGGCTGCCGGCGCGGGAGGCGTACCTCTCTTTTCTCTCTCTCGGAGGGTCACGGTACCCGCTCGACGAGCTGCGTGCCGCAGGCGTGGACATGTCACGGCCGGAGCCCGTTATCGAGGCAATCGGCTACTTCGGTGATCTCGTGGACCAGCTGATCGACCTGTACGGAAGCCTGTCATAATATATCATGCGCCCTGTTTGCCGGCACCATGACGTTTTTTAATCAAAAAAAAATTATTATTTGACAATCGATTAATTATGTATGTATCCTTCTGAAAATCCTGCGGGGAGGGGCGTTATGCTTGGAGGCGCAGCGTTATATACCTATACCTTACTGTCAGATGAAAGCATCCTTCTATTCAAAATACAGGTTGCCGTTATCGACAAGGACATCGCTTCCAAAATATATGACGCATACTCAAATGAAACGAGCCTGCCCGATTTTACGGATTTCATCATGGACGCAACCGCGGTAACCGAGATCAGCGACCCGGCCATCGGCATCCTGATGAAGTCAATGGCGATCATGAAGAAAGCGAAGGGCTACCTGGTGCTGGTCATGACCGAAGACTTTTTGCAGAAGATCATGGTGGCCCACCCGGAAATGTTCAACTACATGGCCGTATTCCATTCCGTCGTGGATGCGCGGGCATTCATCAAGCGATCGAAAAAATAACCGGTAACTCCGCCGGTAGCCTCACGCAGTACGGCTATTGCATCCTGACTGCTAATTCCTGCCCGTAATCGTGCCGGACAGCCCTTTCAGAAGTGCCATCGTCTTTTCCGCAAGTTCTACCGGAAGCGTACCGGTGCCGCAGCTCGGTGTGATGATCGAGCGGGCGAGTATCTCGTCCTCGGCTATCCCCCTTCCCGACAGGCGCTTAACCACGGCATGAAAAGTCCCTGTTACGCCCTCGCGGGTGGCGCCTTCCAGCTTGTCCTTAAGCGTGGGCACCACACCCCAGGCGATGCACCCGCCCCGTTCCAGGTAAGAGACGATGTTCCGGGCATTGACGAATTTATCCACGATGATCTCGTCCGTGGCGTCGAAGTTGATGATGTCCAGGCCGGTCGCCTGATCCAGGAGGTCGTCCCAGTCCGCGTTACCGCAGCAATGGGTCCCGGCCAGGCCACCCTCCTTGTGGATGCCGTCCGTTATCTCTTTAAACGAGCCGGTAACCTGGTCCCTGTCGACCGAGTAAAATCCCGAGCCGATAATGGAAAGCGACGGCTCGTCAAAAAACACGATGACCCGCTCGGAGAATTTTTTGAGTGCGCGCACCTGCCACCGCGCGTTCATGGTGCAGTTTTTCACCACCGCGTCGAACAGGTCAGGCTTGTAGAGAGCGTACTTCCCGTCCGTGATGTCGGTCATGAGCCCGAGGGTCAGCGGCCCGGTAGTCTCGCCCTTCAGCGCGAGCGCGCCGGCAGCCCTGCCGTCCCGAACGCCCTGTATAAAGCAGGCGAATCCGGCCGCATGGTCGTCGTCGAGGCCGAAGTAGTCCACGTCGTCCTCGATGAAATGCGTGTAAAAGCGTTCCAGCTCCCCGGCCATATCCCGGGAAGTATCGAATCCCGCTTTCCGCTCGGCCTCGTTCAGGGCAAGACAGGGGAGCCTTTTGCAAAACTGCACGTTCATGTCTTCGAGAAAGCTCCGGCGCGGGAGCTGCGGCCACGCCGGGATGTCCCTCAGCGACTCGAACACGAGCGCACAGGCGTCCGTCTCTTTTTCATGGGGAAAGCTCCCTATAACTGTCGCCGCACCGTTCGGTTTGAAGTTCATGTGTATCACCATTTAATATTACAGACGCAGTCACGCGACTGCGTCTTCTATATAATACCGGCCCCCTCCTGGAGGGGCGATTTTCGTCTATTAGTATGAGCGGTGCCGATTTTGTAAATAAT
Organism: Spirochaetota bacterium; assembly: GCA_029564515.1. Taxonomy (GTDB): domain Bacteria; phylum Spirochaetota; class UBA4802; order UBA4802; family UBA5550; genus RBG-16-49-21. The sequence goes on from JAKQPV010000105.1 coordinate 95,672, forward strand.
AAAATCGCCGGGGTTTCCTCTTGTAAATATTGACAAAGCAGACCCGCGGATTAATCAGGGAAAAAACCAGTATGGGCTAGCTTTATCATACACAAAAACGTCAAAACAGATTTTTCTCCCGAAGTTCATGACCCGGTCATCGATGCCACGGCGTACCTACATCCCCTTGCCGCATTGATCGGCAACACGATCATCGGAAAGAGGGTCATGTTCTCTCTCTTCACGGCCGTGCGGGGCGACGTGAGCCAGCCCCTGTTCATCGGCGACAATTCAAACGTTCAGGGCGGCGTGGTGATACACGCGCTTGAAATTTTTTCCCACGGCAAGCCCGTTGAAAAGAACATGGAGGAAGTGGGCGGCATAAAATACGCGGTCCACATCGGGAACCGGGTCTCCCTCGCTCACCAGGTCCAGATCCACGGCCCCCCGTCGGTGGGAGACGATACCTTCGTCGGCATGAAAACCCTGGTGTCCCGTGCGCGTGTCGGTAAAAAGTGCGTCGTCGAGCCCGGGTGTATCGTCATGGGCGTTACCGTGCCCGGCGGGCGGTATATCCCCGCCGGCACCACCCTGAACGAAAAGGCGAAAGCCGATACGTTTCCGGCCATTACGGACGCCTATCCTCTCAAAGACCTTAATGCCGGAGTTGTGTATGTCAACATGAACCTGGCGGTAGAATACAAAAAAGCTGGTTTGTAAACAGTAAAGCGAGGGCCCGGGCCACCCGCTTTATTATTGCCGTTTACCGTCACTAACCGCTCCACTATGAAACATCAGCTACCTGATCTTGAACCTGGCCTTCTCAGGGTGCCTGTGCAAATGCAGGTATTTCCTGTGCGCGGAATCCGCAAACCTGCCTATGACATTTTTCAGGTCTGACGAATCCCAGAGATCGCTGAAACCCGTCATTTTTTTCAGTTTTTTACTAAGAACATAATAGTTTCCCGCTTCAGGATTAAAGATCACATCATCGATATCGATATCAATCGGTATATGCTGTCGTTCACACGCTTTTTCCAGCAACTGTTTCATGATGTTGGAAAACCGGTTCTCAAGATCAATTGTATCCTCCACTCTATTTATGGTATTTCTCATCTCATGCCGCAGCTCTTTTTCAAGCGGGGCGAATGAAACTGTTCCCTTCATATACAGCCTCCTCGAGAATTTATAATTTTTTTTGTGTATATACGGGAGATAACACCATGCCTGACAATGAAAGTATAATTACGAACGGCCGTAATAGCAAATTATGATCCGAAATTACGAAAATTAATTTTGACTCGGGTTGCCAATCACCATACTTTAATGTATACACCACAATCACAGAGGGAGGGTCCGCCATGAAAGGAGAAAAACTGCTGGACTACCTTGTAAAAAACAACGTGAAGTTCGAGATAATCCACCACCCGGTTGCCTTTTCTTCCACCAAAACTGCCCAGGTCGCCCACGTTCACGGCAGGGAAATGGCGAAGCCGGTGATCGTCAAGATTGGCAACAAGCTGGTGATGGTTGTCATGACGGCGAATCAGAAGGTGAACCTCTCGTTGCTGAAGGCACTGTACCAGACCGATGATGTCGAACTGGCGTCGGAAACCGATTTCATCCGGAGGTTCGGCGACTGCGAGATGGGTGCGATGCCGCCGTTCGGAAACCTCTACGGCATGGACGAGCTTGTTTCCGACGATCTTACGAAAGACGAGGCGATCGTTTTTAACGCGGGAACGCACACCGAGCTCATCAGGATGAAATACAGGGATTTCGAGAATCTTGTGCATCCGAGAATAGTGAATTTTAAAATATCCCTGTAGGGCCTGTGTTCATCCGCATCCTCCGGCCGGGACTGCCGGCGTGCATGGTCGAGCGGAACAAGACTCGCCCGTGTACCAAAATGCCTGCAGCAGGTATAAGACCCCTGCATCATACTACGCAACAATCTCATCTAAAGGCGAATCGGCAGAATTAATATTGGGATACCACGGTGGTAAAACACCCGCTGGATGGCGAAGGCCGAGTAGTTATGGAGCCAGCGGGTAAAAAAAGTATCTTCCGGGAACACCAGTTGGCCGGCGAAAAATATCGACCGGGGATACGATTTCACTATCTCCGCTGCGATCCTCGTGGATTCGTCCACAACGTCCACACCGATGGCTGTCCGGCTTTCCGCGTTGAATCCATGCGCGCGCATGTAGCTCACGTAGCGGCCCGCCTCCTTTTCAATGTGCGCCTTGTGCTGCTCGATCTCCTCCACGCCCTTGAACAGGCCTGAATCGATAAGCCCGATCTGTATGAAAATGAAGTTTTTATAGATCCCGGAAAAGACACGCATGATCGTGAAGAGCGTATGCAGCCCTGTCCCGCTGAATCCGTTGACAAAGAGAACGGCCGTCTTGGCTTTCGGATCGACCTCCTGTTTCTTTCTCCGCAACCCCCTCTTTGTCTCATACCGGGCCCGGTCCGCCTCTGCTATATCCACGAGGCCGGCCAGCCGTCCCAGGAGCCTCCCGGTCCGTTTATAATGCCGCTTGATTATAACGGCAAGAGCCACAAGCGAGCCGGTAATAAAAATGGTGAGCCAGCCTCCTTCATTGAACTTGAGAATTACCACCGATACAAGGATAAAGGTGGTCATGACCAAACCGACGCCGTTTATGAAAAGCTTCTTTTTCCAGTGCCCTTCGCTGCCCCGGACGAGCCACCAGTGCCGCACCATGCCAAGCTGTGAGAGCGTGAACGTGATGAACACATTTATGCTGTAGAATATGACCAGGAGCTTCACCGAGCCCCCTGAATAGATCATGAGTGCGATTGAGGCGATACCCATCATGAGTATGCCGTTCTGCGTCACGAGCCGGTCGTTCAGCGACGCGAATCGGGTGGGCGCCCACCGGTCGAGCGCCATGTTTGATAACACGCGCGGCCCGTCGAGGAAGCCGGTCTGCGCCGCGACGAAGAGGAGCACAGCTTCGGAGACGAGCGTGAGAAGGACAAAGGCCGATCTGGCCCCGGGCACCCAGCCGGACGTCATGTTTTCAAACAGGACCGCGTTGAGAGTCTTGCCGGGAACGAGCCCCACGTTGAAGAGAAGATAGGCTGTCATGAGGCCCGCGACAGTAACGGCAAGGGAAATCGCCATGTAGTTCATCGTGTGCGTTGCGGTTTTGACTTTCGGCTCCCTGAGTATAGGGATACCGTTCGAGACCGCCTCGATGCCGGTAAAGGTGCCTGCCCCCATGCTGTACGCCCGGAGGATCAGGAACAGCATGCCGAACGTTCCCATCTCCGTGCCGGTACTCTGCACATCGCTGATCGTCTTGCTGACGACCTCCGGCATGCTGCCGGCATGGGTGGCTATCGCGTAGATGATGGCGAAGGCGTGCGTCACCAGGAAGATCAGGAATATGGGCACCAGCGGCAAAACAGATTCCTTCACCCCGCGCAGGTTGAGCCAGATAAGGATTACGACACCCAGCACCGCGACCGTCAGCTTGTAGGGGAGCCATGTTGCCGGCAGGAAGCTGAATATCGCGTCTGCTCCGCTTGCCACCGAAAGCGTGATGGTGAGCAGGTAGTCGATCAGGAGCGCACTCCCGGATACCATCCCGACGGTCGGCGACAGGAGCTTGCTTGCCACCAGGTAACCGCCTCCTCCTGTCGGAAAAAGCTTTATAATCTGATGATAGCTCGCGCTGATAACGAAGATCGTTATAACCGATCCAAGCGCGACAAAAACTCCCAGATGCGAGTGTTTTCCGAGCGCAAGGAACGCCTCCTCCGGCCCGTAACATGATGACGAAAGACCGTCAGCCCCAAGACCGACCCAGGCGAAGAAAGCAATCAGTGAAAGCTTGTGGAATATTGACGGGTCAGACACACTGCGCGCGTCACCGATGAGCAGATGCTTTATTTTACTGAATAGCGGGACTTTATCGTCGTCGTTCATGATGCCTCCGGGGAAAAATATTTTTTGGAGGCAAAAAAACAAAAAACCGGCATGCGCGGTTTTGCATGGCCTCCCAAACGCCTACGAGGTTAGCTGACGGGCTCGGGCTTGGAAGTGCCCTATCCTGTACCGGAATGCGCCCCTGAAAAACGGGTCCCCCGTATCCGGTGGTAACCGGATCTCGGCAAAATAATAACCATATAATATACAGTCTCCGGTAAAAAGTCAAGGAGAAGCATATTTTTATTTCTGTTATCGATTAATCAGAACGTGAAACCGGAGGCGGAGCATCTTGTGCCATTTCTCCCCACCCGCGCGTGATGATGGCGGCCGCTTTCGCGGAGCGCCAGTTCTCCGACTTGTCGCCATGGACCAGCCGGAGCAGCCCGGAGAGGACCATGATTTCTATCAGCCGCACCGGGTACGTCCTGCCGGCCACGGTGAAATTCTGGATCGAATCATATCGCCGCTTGAGCGGAATGATTATCGAGGTGCCAAGGTCCCAGTCAAGCTCGTACACGTCCACGATATTGCTGGTTGGCCGGCCTTTAACTCTTACCGAGCCGCGGGAAAAAATGAGCTTCCGCTCCTTCAGCCCTAGCCTGACAACCGCCCGGTAAATAAAATCGATAAGCTTATAGGGTACTCCCTTTGTGAAATAACAGGCACCCTTCACCTTGATAAGGCGTTTTACTTTTTTCACAACCCGCTTTCTTTGAAGGCGGGGGACCAGGATATACTTTTCTGTGTCCCCGATCCAGTTTATGGGAACCGTCTTGTTATTGTGGACTGTCATATGTTTGCCCGTAACTATCGGGCAGTGTCATCATGCTGACGCAGGTAATGAAAAATAGCAAGGATTTATTAGACCTGCAGCAGCCCATTTTTGCGTGAGCGTTTCAAGAGGGATGTTTTACCGTGCGGGTCCGCCTCTTCAAGCGGGGCCGGCGGGGGCGCTTCTTTACAGCATGTTTCTTGAACTCATCAAAAAACTCTTTCGACGAAAGGTACTTGTCTGCAAAGGTCACGATGAACGATTCCTTGTACCGGGGAGGCATCAGGGTGAGGGGCCACATATGTTTGACGATAATGTCGCGCTCGATCTCGTTAAGCGAGAAATACTTCTCGGCATTTTTCAGGGCGATCTTGGGGTGTTCGATGCCGTGATATTTTTTCCGGGGCAGGTCCGGCGCATCATGGTTACGCCAGTCGTACAAGAAAAAATCGTGCAGTAGCGCGCCGCGCGCCGCTGAGCGGTAGTCCAGGCCGAGATACTTGCTGATGCGGTAAGAGAAATATGCGACATCGCGCACGTGCGCATAAATTGACGAGTTATGATGATAATAGCGCTTGAGTTTCATGAACTCGCCATGCCGATAGATGTCGCCGATCGTTTCATAAAATTCCTTCTCAAGTGGCTTTCGTCCTTTAAGATTCATGATTACCTTGTCCTGTATCGATTTCAGAAACGTATTAACCCTGCTCTTGATTTCGACATTGATCTTTCTGTCAATATAGGTGTTCAGGTTCGGGAACGCCCTCCTGATCCTTCTGAACGAATCAATGATATTCTCTATCTCAACATTGCTCAGGTTGAAGTACTCTGAGTAGAGGTATGCAATCTTCGTTCGGAATGCAGCCATGGTCGCGACTGAGAAGGTAAAATCAATCCCGATATAGACCAGGAGCACCGCTGATGCAGCACGGACATACCCGTCATCGAATGAAAAGACCAGTCCTGATGTGTAAGGATGTATTACGTACACAAACACCAGCGCAAGAATAGCCCAGAACCCGGAGAAAAGAAGACATACCCTTCCCTGTATATTAAACCAGTTTTTGGAATAGTCCCACAGCTTTAATGTGAATATCGTCTCGATGAGGACTGCGACGATATACTCTATGGCGGAGAGGACAAGGCCGTACATGAACAGTTTCAGCAGAATATTCCATTGGTCGAAGGCTTGTTCCAGGACGATGATAAAGATTGCCCCGAACCCGTAGATGGGAACGAAGGGACCAAACAGAAAGCCGGCATTGATCGGCCTCCGCTGGGTTACGGAGCGGTACACCGACTCTATCAGCCACCCATAGAACGAGTATACGCCGAAGAGGAGCAGATAATGATACATGCCCGCATTCATTGATCAGTCCTGATTACATGGTGCCATCTAGCTTAATGCATGGCTGTTTATGCGCATAATTCCGCGCTACCGGATTTTGAAAAGAAAGTATCCCACCGGTTACATACTAATAAAAGTATTTCAAGTTTTACAAGGATTTTTAGAATGAAGATTGCTACCGGCTTTTCCCGGAGGCGAGCTCCCGGTACCAGCAGCCCTTAGGCATTCTGATGCGTGAATTGTTCTGCTTGTTCAATTTCCCCATCTGATACAGGCCGGATTTTTCCTGGTCAACCGTCTTTCCGTCATCATCATAGAAAATCCAGCTTCCGTTTCTCTGATCATTTAAGTATTCCCCGGTAGCCTTCAAATTGCCGTTACTGTAATATTCTTTGAATTCTCCGTTCTTCTTACCCATGGTAAATACGCCTTCATACTCCAGGTGGCCGTTTTTATAGTACGCTTTCCAGCTTCCGTTGATGACCGGGTCATGGGTCTGACCCGCCATGATCCCTTCCCCGACAAGCTTCCCGTTCCTGTATATCCAGCACTCACCTTCAACCACACCGTCCTTCAGGGTGAGCTTTTTTTCGATCTTCCTGCTCTTATCATAGTAAATCCAGAGTCCCGCCTGAGATCCCCTGGAGTATTCGCCCTCGGAATCGAGATCCCCGTCCGGAGAGTATGAACGCCACAATCCCTCCATCAGATTGTCGATGAAATTCCCTTCCATGTACTTCTCGCCGTTCTTATGAAACAGCGTCCACTTTCCGGTTTTCTTGCCATTCGCACACTGTCCGATCATCATCTTCTGGCCGCCGGGGTATTGCATATAGCATACGCCGTTCAGCGCGTCGTCCCGGTAGGTTTCATAATTACGCAGGGCACCGTCCTCATAGTATTCCAAAAACACGCCTGCGCGAATGCCGGCGCTATATTCCTCCTCTTTCTGGAGATTGCCGTTTTCATAGTACAGCTTTCTCTTGCCGTGAATCTTCCCGTCGACATACGAGGTTTCGGACTTCACCTTCCCGCTCGCGTAATACTCCTTAACTACTTCCGGTTGTCTGTTCGGATTATTATCCTGGCTTCCGCCGCCGTCCACTGACGACGCGACCCTCATCGGTCTTCCAAAAACATCACTCTCTTCCCCTCCGTACATAAAGGGAAAGAGGATTATCATTACAGCCGTTGCGGCCCATCTGCTCATTGTTTATTCCTCCAGACCGGCATGGCCGATCCACCTAAGAGAATATATAACAATACACGATACAAATCAAAGTAAGAACATAGAAATGATGTAAATTATGTAAATAAAAAAAACAAACAGCATCTATTAATTTTAACCGGTTGAACGGCCCCATTTTTGCATTTCCAACCTTCTTTTACGTTGGGAATCAGCAATGCAGCGTATCTTTCCAGCACTTGCGGGAATATGTAAATAAAAAATTAATTTGACACAAATGGTCACATACAAAGAATGAATTGCGGGTTTCGCTTTTTATAACAGGGCAGAAACGAGTTACGGATGGATTATCCAACAAAGCAGGTACGGCAATGGAAGAAGAAAGCGGTTTAATAAAAGTTAGGAAAGAAAAACTCAGGGAAATCCGCGAGGATCTGGGGATCAATCCCTTTCCCTATAAATACGGTGTGACAGATTATTCGGCCGGCATCATCGCCGGGTTCGATGAAACATTAACCACCCCTAAATCAGTGAGTGTTGCAGGCAGGATCATGACCGTTCGTGTCATGGGCAAGGCGAGTTTCAGCACCATCCAAGATCGCGACGGCAGAATACAGATCTATGTCTCACAGAAAGACATCGGTGATGCATCTTACGAGCTCTTCAAGAAGCTCGACATCGGGGATATCATCGGCGTGAAGGGCGGGGTAAAAAAAACGAAGACCGGCGAAATTTCCGTCTTTGTCTCCGAGTTAACATTACTGTCGAAAAACATACGGCCTCTTCCCGTCGTAAAGGAAAAGGATGGCGAGGTCTTCGACGCATTCGCGGACAAGGAGCTCCGTTACCGGAACCGGCACGTTGACCTGATCGTGACCCCGGGCGTGAAAGAAACTTTTATAAAACGGATCGCCATCATCAAGCGGATAAAAGGCATTCTCGACGAAAAGAATTTTTACGAAGTTGAAACTCCGGTACTTCAGCCCGTATACGGCGGCGCCGCCGCATCCCCCTTCACTTCGCGCCATAACGCCCTGGACATCAAGCTATACCTTCGTATCTCGCTCGAGCCCTACCTCAAACGGCTCATCGTCGGCGGATTCGACCGCGTGTACGAGATCGGCAAGTGCTTCCGCAACGAGGGGATCGACCGGACCCATAACCCGGAATTCACCATGCTCGAGCTTTACCAGGCGTACGCCGATTTCAGCGACATGATGGCCATAACGGAAGAAATTTTCGAGAAGACCGCGCTCGCCGTGTGCGGCAGCACGACCATTCAGTATGACGGGAAAGAGATAAATCTCAAAACGCCCTGGCGGCGCCTGAAAGTGACCGATGCGCTGAAAGAATATGCAGGCCTCGACGTCATGTCTATGAGCGATGCAGAGCTGGAAGGCACGCTTGACACACACGGCGGCCACGTCAAGGGCGGCTTTGTCAGAGGCCTCGCCATAGACGAGCTCTTCAAGATTTTAGTTGAAGACAAGCTGATCCAGCCGGTATTCATCACACATCACCCCGTGGAGACCACGCCCCTGTGCAAGCCCGATTACGAAGACGAGCGCTTTCTGCAGAGATTCGAGCTTTTCATCAATGGCACGGAGCTTGCGAACGCGTACAGCGAATCGAACGATCCGCTATTCCAGAGAAAGACACTATACGAGCAGTCCCTGCGCCGGGAGGTCGACGAGGAGGCTCCGCCCATGGATGAAAACTTCGTTCAGGCAATCGAGGCAGGCATGCCGCCCACGGGCGGTCTCGGCATCGGCATAGACCGGCTGGTCATGCTCCTCACAGGCGAAAAATCGATACGGGACGTTCTTCTCTTCCCGACCATGAGGCCGCAGGACTGACCTACTGGCGCTTGTACTTGCCCATGAGGGCGCCTTGGGCCACGATATGGCCTTCCATGGCCTTTAAGAGTTGTGCCTTGGTTGCTCCTTCAGCAAGGGAGAGCGCCGCGTCAAGCGCGAAAATCTTGAAATAATAGCGGTGTACGCCGCTCGGGGGACAGGGACCGCCGTAGCCGGGCTTGCGGAAGCCATTGGTTCCACTCTTCGATCCAGCCGGAAGGGACTGAACGCCCTCCGCCAGCTCCTTCGTAGACACCGGCATGTTGTACACCACCCAGTGCACCCAGTCGCCAACGGGCGCATCAGGATCGTCGCAGATCAGCGCGATGCTTTTCGCACCCGCCGGCACGCCGGTCCAGGCAATCTGCGGCGAAATGTTTTGAGCATCGCAGGTGTACTTCTTCGGGATCATCGCCCCATCACCGAAGGCAGTACTGGTTACATTAATTGATCCCACATCAGCACCTCCTGAAACTTGTGAATTGCCCTCTTTGCCGCACTGGAACAGGAGGGCACAGACCAGAAAAGAAGCCACGAGGAATAAAAGATCCGTTTTCATGTAATACCCCCGTTCGTGGAATTTCGGCGCGAAGCCGGAGTTCATCTCCCGGTATCAAGAAGCTCCCGCGTCTCCTGTTCGGCCCGGGCCAGGATATCCGGTCCGAACGTAGTGAAGATTATTTTATCCATCTCGTTGCTGTAGCACTTGTCCCGGCCACGGTCATTCTCGCCCAGGACGATGAGCTCGATATTATATGTAGTCCGCATATATTCCTTCAGGAACCCCGAAAAGCGCGCATCGTACCGTTCCCCGCCGAACACGTACATGCGGTAAGTCCCGTACCGGGCGTCGCTGCGCGCCCGCCTGATCGATTGAAGACACTCCTCCCTGGAATCTCCGGACGCATGGCTCCGGCTATCAGTATCCGGCAACGCCGATATTGATCTCTCCGGCACTCTCACGCTGCATCCGGCACCGGCGAATAAAACACACACCAGTAAAATTATTGAATAATGTTTCATGGCTTTACAGTATTGTGACCGGGTCCGGTGAATTACGCCGCACGGTGCAGAGAAGATCAATCGTTATATATGTAGAAGCCCCGCCCCGATTTCTTGCCCAGGTAGCCGGCAGCCACATATTTTTTCAGCAGCGGACAGGGCCGATACTTGGAATCGGAATAACCGCGATGCATTTCTTCGATCACGGCGAGAAGGACGTCCAGGCCTATCAGGTCAGCAAGGGCAAGGGGGCCCATGGGGAAATTGAGGCCTGCTTTCATGACGCGGTCGATCGATTCGGCGGTTCCGGCACCCTCATACAGAAGGTAAATCGCTTCGTTGATGAGCGGCACGAGCATCCGGTTCAACAGGAAGCCCGGGTAGTCCTTTGACTCGACATGTATCTTGCCGAGCTTCTTCACAAAGGTCTTGGCCACCTCTACCGTTTCCCGGGTCGTCGTTATGCCGGGAATGATCTCGACAAGCTTCATAACATGCGCCGGGTTAAGAAAATGGAGTCCGATGACCGACTCGGGCCGTTTCGTGGCTGCGGCTATCTCGGTGATAGATATGGAGGATGTATTGGTGGCAAGTACTGCGTCCGCCCGGCATGCCCGGTCCAGCTCGCTGAACACGGCCTGCTTGACCGCGAGGTCCTCTGTCACGCATTCGATGACGATCAGGGCATCGGCGGTTTCCTCAAGCGAGCCGCACACCGCGACGTGCTTCACCATGTCTTTTTCTTTGCTCCGGTCAATCCTGTCGGACTCCACATATCGCTCCAGACGTTCCCGTATGCGGCCCAGAGCCGTGTCGCTCCTCCCGCGATCTTTGTCGTACAGCAGTACCTCGAAGCCGGCGACTGCCGAGGTAAAGGCAATGTCGGTTCCCATGAGCCCGGTTCCAATGACTGCAACTTTTTTCATGACAACCTCACAGAATACGGAAATGGAGCGCGGCCGCCGCGCGGCGGTCGTGCCTGACCATCGGTATTCGTATAAATGCACATTCCCCTATTTATGCAAGAAAAATTTCTTTATATGTTGACATAAAGAAAAAGACCCGTAGATCATTGGCCTGTTCGATCCAGTTCATCGTGAATCGGCCCTGACTATCGGCAAGGATACAGCATGTGGACGATATATCCCCCCAACTCCTGATCGATTGTTCTGTGATCTCCAACACGGACCCTGCCGAGCTGCGCTCCGTGTATGAGACCGCGGTCGAGCAGCTCAATCTTCAGATGATCGATTACCTGACCATCCGCGACCTGGTGGCGCTATCCGGCACCCGCGAAACGGAACTGCACCTGCTCCTTATCGCCATGTTCATGTCTCTCTACGAGGGGAGCGTATGCCTGAGGCTTTCTCCTGAATCCCTCAAAAAAAAATTAGAGCAGGTGGCCGGCGACAGAACAGCCCGGGCAATACGGTCGATACTGGATGGAATGGGCGCGTTTGCCGGGCTGATCTATGAAAAAGACCCGGCCGGCCCGGCTCTATTCGACGATCCGCGCGAGTCGTACAAGCCCCTGATACTGGTCACTGACGGCACAAACCGCTATCTGTATTTCCAGAAATACTACGCTGCCGAACAATCCCTCAAGCGTGCCCTGACCGGCATTCTATCCCGGAAAACACGCCTTCCGGAAAACCCCGATATACTGGCAGCTGCAGCTGGCGCCATTCTCAGTATTAAGCCCGTGCTGGTAAACGGCTCCCCCGCCCTTCTGAACGCCGGGCAGCGGCTCGGCATCCTCCTGCCGGCACTGAACAATTTCATCCTTGTATCGGGCGGGCCGGGCACCGGGAAAACTTTTATCGTCATCAACCTCCTGCGGATGATGGTTCGCATGGGCATTCCGGCTGAGCGCATGAGAATCACGGCGCCCACCGGCCGGGCCGCGCAGAAGCTGGCGGAGGCAGTGCGCCGGGGCATCGCTTCCCTTGAGGCGCCGGGCGAAGAGGACATCTCCCTCGCATCGATCCAGGGGGAGACGCTGCACCGCCTCCTCAAGTTCAGCCCGTCACGAAACGATTTCATGCACAACGCCTACAACAGGGTGCCGGCCGATCTCATAATCATAGACGAGGCGTCGATGATCGACATCCTCCTCCTGAGCAGGCTCCTCGATGCGGTCGAAAATGGCGCGGGCGTCGTCATGCTGGGTGACCGCAATCAGCTCCCGTCGGTCGAAGCCGGGGCGGTCCTGTCAGATCTGATTTCCGAGAACCGTACGGCATGCTACAGTACCGGAGCCGCTTCCGTCATCAAGAGGATTTTTCCTGACATGGACGAAGCGATGCTGCCAGCTGCTCCGGGCGGCGACGGTGGACCGCTTGAGGACCGCGTCGTCATCCTCGCCGACAGCTACCGCTCCGAAAAAAGCATCACTGCCATCGCGTCACGCATCAATGAGCAGGACGGGTCGGTTGCTGGGGACATCCCCGAGCTGGACCTGCGAAGGGGCTTTCCGGAATGCGGTGTCTGGCTTATCGACCCCGCCAGTGCCGGCACCACATTTCTACAAGGGCTCCACGGAGTCCTCGACGCGTGGGCCGGCCGGTATTATGAAGCCGCCGCTTCCTCGCTTCCGTCCTACCGGGAGATCGTCTCGGACGCTGCAGCGGCACTTCCTTCAGGCGCAGAAGGGAACGCACCGCTTCACGCCCTCTTCATGCGGCTTGACGAGGCGCGAATACTGAGCCCGGTCCGCTCCGGCCCGGCGGGAACGTCAGGCATCAACCGGCACCTGATCGGCAGGATCGGCATGTCGCTCGACCCGGCGGGAACGGGCGGAATATTCGGCGGCGCCCCCATCATTATTACCAGGAACGATTACGACCGGTCCCTGTTCAACGGCGACGTGGGAGTGATCATGAAAGGCGGTGACGGCAGATACAGCGGGGTGTTCAGCCGGTTCGACGGTTTCGCATCGTATCCGGTCGAGGGCCTTCCGCCCTTTGAGCCTTCCTTTGCCATCACCGTGCACAAAAGCCAGGGCTCGGAGTACGGCGGCGTGCTCCTTGTACTGCCGGAGGGCATGACCGATTTTCTCCTTACCAAGGAAATACTTTACACGGGCCTCACCAGGGCGAAACGCCTGGTCATAATTTGCGCCGGCCGCGACGATCTGCGCCGGGCGATTCAAAACAGGCTGGAACGGGAATCGGGCATCCGGTTCTGACACCATCAAAACAAGGAGTAATTATGCGAATAAAAAAAGTTCCGTTGATCATGCTTCTGCTCATTTTTGTATCCTGCAGCGCCGCAGATCTGGCCCGGCTTGTCAGGAATGTTGACCTGAAGAAGCTCGGCATCCATGTCAGGCTCGCCGGGGTCCCTGCCGGGATATACGAAAAGCCTTTCATGATTAAATTCGACACCATGCTCCGTGACATTTCAGACGGCACGGTCATGATCAGGGCATATAATGTGTATACGGTCGGCAGCTACGAGAAGGTTTCCAGCCCCTGCTTACAGGACGTCACCAATTTCATCGACCCGACCTCCAGGTTCAAGGATGCCTGGTTCGGCGTGTACATTATCCTGGACGATGAAAACGGACTGGGACGGCGCTTCATGCTCGCAAACCCGGCGGCCGACCCTGCAGACCTTGCCAATCTGAACGACCGGTCGCTCCTCATGCTGCCTGAGCTTGACCAGAAAATAATCCTCTGGTCCAGCCACCAGAATCAGGACGGCTACACATGGGAAAAGTTCAGCGCGGAATTCTCGTTCGCACGGCACGAAGGGAGCCCATTGAAGGTTGAAACGATTTCCGACCGCAGCGGCCGGTTGTGGCGCCGTCTGACCGGTGATTTCGATACGCGCTCGGCACTGACAGACACGTCACTGACCGACATGAAGCTTTTTTCATCCATCAGGAACTATGTCGGGCTTCCCACGAAGGAGGTATATAATCTGGTAGACCCCTGGCATCCCATTGTGATTACCGGATCGATCGCGGCGCGCTATTTTGCCTGCGCCGGCACGCCCTTCTGGGCGGTCGCGTATTACAACGGCAGCGCCTTTACCACGAAGCAGGGCAGGAGGGTCAGCACCTGGGACCAGACCGATCTCCGAAAGGAGCTTGAGAAAATGTTTAATGATCTGGAGATTGACTGTGCGGAACAATGATAGTATTCGCAGCCGTTCCGGGCGGATAAAAAAACATTGACAAAACACCTCGCCCCCGGCGTCTCTGTTTATTATTTTCTTTATAAATACCGGTTTTTCAGGCACGTGCAACCGTGAAAAATCCGGTCATTGAGGCTGATATGGACTATTCGAAAACCGTCAATCTTCCAACCACCGATTTTCCCATGAAGGCAAACCTGCCCCAGCGGGAGCCGGAAATGCTTAAATTATGGGAAAAGGAAGAAATCTACGATAAGATACAGGAATCTCGCGCCGGGCAGAAGCTCTACATCCTGCACGACGGCCCCCCGTATGCCAACGGGCACCTTCACATGGGCCATGCCCTGAACAAGATACTAAAAGATATCATCGTTAAGCATAAGACCATGATGGGCTTCAAGGCTCCCTATGTACCGGGCTGGGACTGCCACGGCCTTCCCATCGAGCACAACGTCACGCGAGAGCTGGGCGTGAAAGCCGAAACCATGCCGAAGGAAAAGATCCGCGATCTCTGCCGCGTGTTCGCCGATAAGTTCGTCAAGATACAGATGGAGGAATTCAAGCGGCTCGGCGTTTTCGGCGACTACAAGAACCCCTACAAGACCATGACCCCCGACTACGAGGCCACAATTGTCGAGGTATTCGGTAAAATCCTCGAGAAGGGTTACATCTACCGGAGCAAGAAGCCGATTTACTGGTGCCCTACGTGCGTAACGGCGCTGGCGGAAGCCGAGGTGGAATACGCGAACCACGCGTCGCCGGCGATCTTCGTCAAATTCAAGGTAGACCCGGCAACAATGAAAGTCCCGGGCGTTGACTCGAACAATACCTATGTCGTGATATGGACGACGACGCCCTGGACCCTGCCGGCGAACCTCGCGGTGAGCTTTCATCCCGAATTCCAGTACTCGGCTGTGAAGTTCGGCAACGAATACTACATCGTCGCCAAGGGACTGATCATGCAGATCGAGAGCGCCGTCGGAAGGGACAAAGACGGCGAGATTGAAATCCCGATGGAAGACGTCAGGAAGCTGAAAGTCTACCATCCCTTTATAGATCGCGAGTCCAAGGTCATCTTCGGCACGCATGTTACCCTCGACGCGGGCACCGGCATCGTGCACACTGCACCGGGCCACGGGCACGAGGACTACATCGTCGGGCTCGAGTACGGCCTGGACGTATATTGTCCCGTGGACGAATACGGCCGCTTCACCGACGATTACAAGGAGATGAAGGGCATCAACGTGTTTGACGCCAATGATCGGATCGTCGATCTCCTGAAAGAAAAAAATGTCCTGATCAAATCGGAAATAATCGAACACTCCTATCCACACTGCTGGCGCTGCAAGAAGCCGCTCATCTACCGCGCCACGGAGCAGTGGTTCCTGAGCATCGACCATAATGACCTCAGGAAAAAAGGAATAGAAAACGTCGCAAAAACAGAATGGATTCCCGCATGGGGCCAATCCCGGTTTCTGGGCATGGTGGAGTCCCGGCCTGACTGGTGCCTGTCGCGCCAGCGGTCGTGGGGCGTTCCCATCCCATCGTTCCGCTGTGAAGCGTGCGGCACGAACATGATGTCCGCGGAAAGCGTGAAGCTCTTTGCAGACATATCAAGGAAAAAAGGTATAGACTCCTGGTTCACCGACCCGATCAAAGACCTGATACCGGCCGGCACAACATGCACCTGTGGCAACGACACCTTCGTGAAGGAGTTCGACATCCTTGACGTCTGGTTTGATTCAGGAGTTTCCCACTTCGCGGTTCTCGACACATGGAAGGACCACCGGTGGCCGGCCGACCTGTACCTTGAGGGAAGCGACCAGCACCGGGGATGGTTCCAGTCCTCATTCTGGCCGGCCATGGTGCTGCGCGGCCGTGCTCCCTACAATACCGTCCTCACGCACGGTTTCATGCTCGACGAAGACGGAAAGGCGATGTCCAAATCGCTGGGCAACGTCAAGCCGCCCGAGGATATCATTAAAGAATACGGTGCGGATATCGTCCGTCTCTGGGTCTCCTCCGAGGAATACCGCAACGACGTCCGCATCGGCATGAACATGCTCAAGCAAATCGCCGACTCCTACCGGCGCATCCGCAACACGTTCAAGTTCATAATCGGCAACCTGTCCGACTTTTCGGAAAAGGACGCGGTAGCCTATGAAAACCTCTCGGACCTGGACCAGTGGCTTCTTCACAAGCTTTACACCCTCTCTGAGCGGATTATCGAGCATTATGAGAAATTCGAGTTTCATCTGGTCTACCGGAAGATCCTGAACTTCTGCGCCGTAGAACTCTCATCCATATATTTCGATATATCAAAGGATCTTCTCTACGTTGAGCTGCCCGATTCGAAAAAGCGCAGGGCGATCCAGACGGTCCTGTCGGAGCTTTTGAATTCGCTCGCGCGCCTGGCCGCTCCGGTCCTCGCCTTCACCATGGAAGAAATATGGCAGTTCATCGGCAGAAAGGGATCGGTGCACATGGACAGGTATTATCAACTTGATAAAAAATATGAGAATCCCGCGATCGAGGAAAAAATAGAGCGGCTGGTTGACATCAAGAAGGACGTCCTGAAAGAGCTTGAAATATGTCGGAGGGAAAAAAAGATTAAATCGTCGCTCGAAACCGACATCACCCTGTTTGTGAGCGACGAGAATGCCAGGAAGCTTATGGCCGCCATGGGCGAGGACCTGTCGCGATTCTTCCAGGTCGCGGCCGTGACACTCGCATCTTCCAAGACCGACGGGATGGCCGATTACGAAAAATCCTCCGTGTCGGTTAAAAAAACAGGCGGCAAAAAATGCGTGCGCTGCTGGAATTATTTTGAGACCATCGGCACGGACCCGGCTCACCCGGAGCTCTGCAAGCGCTGCACCGATGTCATTACCGCGAAAAAATAGGACCCCTGGGGAGCCATTCATGAACAGAAATTCCATCAGAAATTACGGCCTGCCGCTCGTGCTTATTGCAGCAATCCTCGCACTCGATATCGTTACCAAGCAGGCGATCGTCAGGGATTTCAGCTTCGGAGAGCGATCAGACTTCCTGGGCGGGTTCCTCCGCCTCTCCCTTGTTTACAACGAGGGCGGCGTTTTCGGTATTTTGCAGGGGCACAAGAACCTCTTCCTGGTCGTGTCCATCATCGTCCTGACCCTGATGATGATCTATTACCTGTTAGAGAAAAACAAGACCGTTCTTTTCAGCGTCTCGATGGCCTGCATCATGTCCGGGGCTGTGGGTAATATTATCGACCGCCTTGTTCCGGGCCGGCCGGGCGTCGTTGATTTCATATCCGTTGGCGTAGATGGAATATACCGCTGGCCGTCATTCAACGTAGCGGATTCTTCCATCGTGGTGGGCGCGTTTTTATTGATACTGGTATTTTACCGGGAAGAGCGGAAGCGCAAGAGCCAGGAGCCGTAACGGACATACCGGCAGTTACTGTTCCCGTATGACGATCTCGCCCTCGCCGATCATCTCATCCTTTTTCAAAGCACGAACAAGATAGGTGCCACCAGAATAGAGCGACAGGTTAGCGGTCGCTGTCTGCCCGTCCGGCTTTACATCGACCGTAATAGTGTCAACCTGCTGCTTTTTACCGCCTTTAACTTCCTGGACCTGCACGGTAATGGAATTTACCCCGAACGGCTCCCTGCTCGAGATTATCGCCAGAAGCTCGCCTTCTATGAATTCACCGCCGCAATTTACGCCCTTTCCCTCGGGAGAGATTCCTTCACAGAACTCAATAGATTTGGTCCGGGAACAGCCGGCCAGGAGCGATATGATCACAAGCATAAAAACAATGTATTTCATTGTTGCAGCCACCCTTCATGGAAAATAGAGGGAGCGCAATCAGCGCGCATCCTTCGTCTATTGTGATACATAGAGCGATTCATTACAATCAAAAAAAATCGTTATCAGCTGGTAATTCCCGGCCAACGGCTGTTCCACATATGAAAGCCATAATGATTCTTGACAAAATTTCCATACTGCGCGGATATTAACAATTTCACAGAGACAGCGCCGGGCTCGGCGCAGGAAATAAATCAACACCGGAAGGACAGTAGCTGCGATGAATCCTCTCGTCATAGGCGGAACCGGCTTTATCGGCTATAACATCGTCAAAGCGCTGATCGACAAGGGGTTCCCGGTCCGGAGCACTCGGCGTGAATCAAGCAACACGCTATTTCTCCGAAAGATCAAGCCGCAACTGGTGGCGGCTGATATCGAGGACCGCGCCTCCCTGAAGCTTGCAATGAAGGGTTGTGATGTCGTGTTCATGGCGGCCGGCCACTATCCCCGGTACAGCGTGGGCCTGAAAACGCAGGTCGCCTACGCGGTACGCACTATCCGGAATGTTCTGGAAGCGGCGAGGGAGAGCGGCATCGGCAGGTTTATCTTTACCAGCTCGGTTACGACTCTGAGATACGCGGGAGGGAACCGCCTGGTGAGCGAGCAGGACGGGATCGCCGAGCCGCCCGGCAGGTCAGTCTATTTCGCCGTCAAGTATGCGATGGAGCGTGAGGTCATCCGGGAGCTTGAGGACGGCATGAGCGGCACGATCCTCAACGTCGCCGGTTGCCTGGGTCCCGGTGACATCAAGATGGGCACCGGTTTTTTTGTCGTCGAGATGGCGAACAGGACCCTTTCCCGCTACATCGACGGGCGCATCAATTTTGTCGACAGTGAGGATGTCGCTGAAGCACATATAGCTGCCGCACTTCACCCAAACCCGGCACGGCGGTACATAGTCGGCAATCACAATACAACCGTGTCGGGACTCCTTGCCATGATCTCCGAGCGATACGATGTCCCGATGCCCCGGAAAAAGTTACCTCTCGGGGCCGGGTACCGTGCCTCTCTCCTCAAGGAATACGCCGGATATATCAGAAAGCAGCGGGTGAGCATTCCACTTGAGTTCGTTGACATGCTCCGCTTCGGCCAGCATTACGACTGCTCGAAGGTGCGGTCCGGGCTCTATAATATTTCCACGCCCCTGGAAATAACTCTGGACAAATCCTACAACTGGTTTAAAAAATTTAAATATATAAAATAAGGCTTTATGACACGCCGGAGCGTGTTTATGAAAAAATAATAAACAGAATGGAGAACATTTCCATGAGCGGTATTACCAGAGAAAAGATTCAAGCGGATGTTTTGAAAATAATAGCATTGCTCGGCGAGACAAAGCCGGAACAGCTTAAGCTCGAGGACAGGCTACGGGAGGACCTGGGGTTTGACAGCCTGAAGAGCATGGAGGCCCTCTCGAGGATCACGGAGCTGTACGATGTCGATCCGGAGCTCGACGAGGTCATGGAGCTTAAAACCCTGAAAGAAATCGTCGATTACATGGTAAAAACCCTGATAAAATAATATACTTTTCCACACCTTCCTGTTGCATAGAATCCAGAGAGCACGGAAACAATCTGTAAATATGACAACTGTCAGGACACAGCCATGCATGTAACGTTTATCTATCCCTCTTTCGAGCGGCACGCGAAATCACATCCCGTACTCCTGGAGTACGTTCCCTGTGACGAGTATCTCGGTTCTCCTTCGCTCGGGATCGCCCAGCTCGCCTCGGTCACACCCGATGATATCACGATTAAATTCATCGACGACCGGATCACGCCCTTCGATCCCGACAGGGAAGAGGCCGACCTGTTCGCCTTATCGTTTTTTACTCCGGCAGCGATGCGCGGGATGGAAATCGGCCGCGCGCTTCTCGCGCGAGGCAAAAAGGTGGTAATGGGCGGCATCTTCCCCAGCATGATGCCCGAGGAAGTCGCTGCGTCATGCACGAGCGTCGTGATCGGCGAAGGTGAGCCGGTCTGGAAGGATATCCTGAATGACGCACGGCACGGCACGATGAAACCGGTTTACCGCGCAGCGGAGCCGTTCGATCTTGCCACTGCCGCGCCGCCGATGATCGATCTCTATATCGACGCGGAAAAGCCTGGCATGCAGATGGACGATTATCCGCTCCAGGCATCGCGCGGTTGCCCGTTAAGCTGTTTCGCCTGCGCTCTGCCGGGCGTCATGGGGAAAAAATTCAGGTTCTTCAGCGAGGATACCAACATCCGTGCGGCGCTCAATTTATATGCCCGCAACAAGAGAATATGCATCACCGAGGACACATCGTTCCTGTTCCTGGGAGGCGCGCGCCGCAGGTTCAAGAAGTTCCTCCTGGACCTGTGGGAGCGGACGGATCACGCCCCGATCCGGGTCAGCTACATGGGCATCAGCATGCCTATGGTGCTTTCACTCGAAGACGATTTCATGGAAATCATCCGGCGGGTGGGGATCCGTCGTTTTTATCTCGTGGGCGGATTCGACCCTATCACGCAAAAAGCATTCGGTACGGGAGACCGCGAGGCATTGGAAAAGGCCGCACTCGTTATCAAGCGGTGCCATGAATACGGGATCGAGCCGTACACCTCGATGCTGGTCGGCACGGAGCTTGACGATGAAGCCGTGTTCGACCGGATGCTCGAGTTCGGAAACGCGACCGGCCTTGAAAAAACGGAGTTTGCCATCGCCACGCCCTATCCCGGCACCCCGGCCTGGCACCAGATGGCAGCTGAGAACCGGCTTCTTCACCGGAACTGGACGAAATACAATGACGCCAACGTGGTGTTCAGGCCGAAGCACATGAATCCCGAGCGGCTTCAGGAAGGCTACCTCTACCTCTGGAAGGAATTCTACCGGACGAGGCAGCACCTCAGAGGTCTGGACCACGATCAGTGCACCATCCAATTTTAAGGTAGGGACACCATTATGAGCAACCTGAAATATAACCCCATCATCCACAACCTGGATGAGATCGCTTCGCTCTCCCCTCGGGTCATCAACCCGGGGATAAACAGCGATGAGACCGAGACCGTGGATATGCTGGTTGAAACCATTCGCAGATATGCCGCGGCGCACATCAAACCTCTTGAAATCGACCATGACTCGACGATCCCCGAGATAGTGCTGAAAAAAGCCGCCGAACTCGGCCTCTTCGGCCTGACCGTCAACAGCACCTACGGCGGGGCCGGCCTTTCGCTGAAAGCCACCTGTCGCGCCATCGAGGAACTTGCTTTTTTCGACAGCAGCACGGCGACTACGATCGGGCTTCATGCCGGTCTCGGCCTCAGGGGACTCAATTATCTCGCCCCGGAACAGCTCCAGAAAGCCTATCTCCCGCAACTTGCCCGCGGCGATGTGCTTGCCGCCTTTGCCACGACAGAGCCGGAAGCGGGAAGCCACATAGCGAATATAAAAACGAAGGCCATCGGCAGCGACGCGCGGCGTGAGCTTGTCATCAACGGGAGCAAGATCTACGTCACCAACGGCAGTCTCGCGGGTGTCTTTACCATACTGGCAGCGACTCCGGACCTTGCCGGCAACAAGAAAGGGCATTCGGTGATCCTCGTACCCCGGGACACGCCGGGTCTTACCGTCGGAGAAAAAGAGCACAAGCTGGGAATGAGGGGCTCCTCCACCACCTCGCTGTTTTTCGACAATGTCACCGTGAGTTATGACAACATCATCGGCACGCCGGGGCTCGGCATGGAGCACCTGGCCGATATCCTCATCTGGGGACGGATACTCATGTCCGCAGGTTGTCTTGGATCGGCGCGCTATGCCTTCTCGCGGGCCTGCGAGTACGCCACGGTGCGAAACCAGTTCAATGCACCGATCGGTACGTTCGGCATGATCCAGTCAAAGATAGCATCCATGAGAAAATCGATCTACACGATGGAAGCGCTGATCAGGAGCACAACGCAAAATTTCGAGGAAGGCAAGGATATCACCTTTGAATCGACCGTCACCAAGGTGGCCTGCTCGGAAGGCGTCTGGAACATTGCTGACGAGGCCCTCCAGATACACGGCGGGTCCGGGTTCATAGAGGAGACCGGCATCGCGCGGGTGCTCAGGGACTCGCGGATCACCCGCATCTTCGAGGGCACGAACGAGGTGCTGCGCTATCACACGGCGCTCCAGGCCTTTTCGTGGAACAGGGACGACCTCATGAAAGCGGGATTCGGCCCTGGACTTCATGAATCACTTTCCGCCCGGGACGGGGAGCTGCTCTCAGCGAAAGCGGACTTTGACGAAATCCTTTCGCACATAAAAAAAACATATGGCTTCTCGGTGATGAGGAACCAGTTCGTTCTGTACATGCTGGCAAACGCGGCGATCTCTCTGAACAGCATGATCTCGGTCCTTATCTACACGAACGGCATACTGCTATCACCGGCGTCCGAGAGCGTGAAAACCTACTGCATGAAGCTGTGCGCATCGATCATCGCAGATCATGCGGGCGCGATTAGTTTCATTCGCCAGAAAATGCAGAGCGGCAAACCGCTCAACCTGCATGACGAGACCATTGCAAATTATGAATATGAACGGGTCCTTGGCAAGCCGCTTGCCATGTGATGTCAATCTCTACCGCGGGTTGCTGACTCGACCAGCCTCTGGAGATGTGGCAGAAATATCTCCATCAGCGTCGCCTTGACCCATTCGCGGTATTTCCTGTCCGTGTGTTTCAATCCGAGTATCCTCGCCTGGCAGTAATCCGCGCCGAGAAGATGGAGCAGGAGGTTGTTGAATCCTGAAAGAAACCGTTCCACCTCGGCATCGGACGCACGTAAGAGAATTTTCTCCTGGAATGTCTTCCTGGTGCTGGCAAGCATTTCAGGAATGTAACGGTACCCCGGAATACTCTCAAATTCGGTCGCTATGACCATGTTTATCACGATGATCCGCAGCGCTTCTGGATTGAGGTAATGGTGGGCAAGAAAGCGGTCCAGGTAGGTCGAGAACCCGTTTTCCACGCTCATATCGGTCATCCCTTCAAGAAATGAGATATTGGAACGGTAGAAATCATCGCAGATATCCTTCATGATCGTTGCAAACAGTTCCGCTTTATTCGGGAAATGATAGCGAATGAGCTCGTGGTTAAACCCCCCTTCCTTTCCAATCATACGCATGCTGGCTGCCTGATATGGCAGCCGTGCAAACACGTTCTTTGCAGCGGTTATAATCTTCGCGCGGGTTAAAGCAGACTTGTTGTTTGTATCCTTTATGGATCCTGTTTTTTCTGTTTTTTTCATGATATCAGATACTTTATATATTCATTATTATCACTGCCGGGGTTTGCCATCTGACCCGGGACGGTCATGTTGACAGGGCTCATGTAATAATAGATGCTTCCCGATGCGGAAATTGTCAATATTTTTTTCACGATCGTGAAAATATTCTTGACACACGGGAGAGGTTGGATGTATTTATTTCACGATCGTGAAAATGAACATCCGCGATTGCCTGACCTGGAAATTACATAGCATAAACCGGAGGATACGATATGGGCGCCCTTGAAGAAGATATCAGGAAGTTTTTAAAAGACCAGGGGATTTCGGTCATGGGCATGGCCGGCCCTGAGCGTCTGGAAGGGCCTCCGTCACTGGACCCCTCGTACACCATGCGCGGAGCGAAATCAATCGTGTGCTTTGCCATGCCGATGAATGTCGAGGCCATATATGACTTTTTATCAAAGAAGACCCCGGTCACCCATAATACCGACCAGCTGATAGCAAACCAGAAGATTCATCATATCGCCACACGGCTTGCGGCTTACATTAAAACCATGGGCCACCGTGCCCGCGCGGTCCCGACTAACAATAATTATCGGCGCTCCCCCGATGTGTTTGCCACGCACCCTGTTTTTTCACATCGTTTCGGCGCGATTGCAAGCGGCATCGGCGCGCAGGGGATGTCCGGCAACGTCATGACCAGGGAACACGGCGCGGCAGTGTATCTCAGCACGGTCGTGACCGACGCGGTGCTCGAGAGCGACCCGCTCATCCCCGCCCGTTACTTCGTTGATAACTACTGTAAAAAATGCCTTATTTGCGACAAGGCCTGTCCCGCGAAGATGTTCGAGATGGACAAGGAAGAGTACGTGCTCCTGAACGGCGAGCTGCACGCCCGCGGAAAACGACGGGACATCGACCTGTGCAACGCTTCATGCTTCGGCCTGCACGGCCTTGCGCCGGACAGGACCTTTTCCAGCTGGGGCCTCCACTGGATTACGAGCTGGATCGGCAGGGAGCCGGACCCGATGCGTGAAAACATCAGGTTAAAGCTCCAGAAGAAGGGAGGAGCGGTCGGCGATTCGACCGACCGGTACCGGCTCATCCGGAGCCTTGGCTTCAAGCTTCATCCGGAGGAGTGGATAGACGACTGGAAAATAGTCAGGCGGTACGAGGACCTGCCGGAGGACGAGCTCGAACAGCGGAAGGTACAATCCGGGCTCATCCGGAAATACCTGGGGATTAACATCACAAACACGAATGTCCTCACCTGCGGACAGTGCGCGCTGGTGTGCGGTCCAGACATCCGCGAATCAGCGAAACGCCTCAAGCTCCTGCGCGAGGGGGGAATTGTCGTAACGGGCAAAGATGGCAGGACCGTTGTTGCCAGGACCTTCGAAGAGGCCGCCGCCATCCGCAAACAGTACCCCCTCCGGGTACCCCGCTCGCGGATGCTTTCGGACAGCCTCAGGTCGATATTCATGTGGCACCGCCTTTATTTCGGCATCGAGCCGGTCGCGACGGTCAGGAACTGGCTGTACCAGAGAAAACTGAAACGCGCGGTGGACGCGGCATATAAAAGATAAGCGGTGTCCTGCCGCGACAGTCAACGAGCGTTACAGGACCGGAGCGACACGGAGGTGGCAGCATGAACATCAGTTCCCGCATCATAAAAAAAATGCTTCTCGATGAAGGCATTGATCTTGTCGGCATAGCAAACGCAAAAAGACTCCTGTGCGCAACGCCGCCACGGCCCGCAACCGATCTCATGCCCGCCGCGCGGAGCGTCATTGTCATGGCGGTCGCCCACAGCCTGGGCGCGGTATACGCGCCGTCGATCAAGCTGTGGACCAGGAACAAGATGCAGACCTCACGCCTGCTGGACAGCGCCGCCGAGAAGGTATCGCGGTTTCTGGAAAGAAACGGTTACCTGTCGCTGCCGGTGTCAGCGGATAAACCTGTCGAGATACACAAGATTGATCCCGTGACGAACAAACGGTTCGCGCATACGAAAGTCATAGGGCACCTGTCACTCAAGCACGCGGCGGTGAGCGCCGGTCTCGGGCAGATCGGCAGGTCGAACCTGCTCCTTACCGAGCGGTTCGGGCCGCACCAGCGACTGGCGGCCGTCATCACGGAAGCGGTCCTCGAACCGGACCCCGTACGGGACCTCAGGCTCTGCATCGATTCTTGCAGAAAATGCGAGGCTGCCTGCCCGGTGGGCGCTCTCAGGGAAGGCAGGTATGACGTTGATCCCTGCTTCAATTACTGGTCATACGGATTCGACCGGCTCCCTCCCCGGAAACTCCGGGAATGGCCCGGGTACGCGAGAATGCTGCTGCGGCACCTGAAGCACCGCGACCTAATGATTGAATACAGCCAGACCATGATAACGGACGTGGATTTCTGCATCGCATGCATGAGGGCATGTCCCGTGGGCACGGAATGGAAACAGATACGACCGCCGGAAAACCATTATACAGGAAGAACCCATGAAGTCCATTGAGGATTACCAGGTAACCGGAAAAGAGCTTTATGACGCGCTGCGGCTCAACACCTTTCCCGTTGCGATAAAATTTATACAGTCACTGCCTGATATCCCGATCGGCTTCCTGCGGCCGGTCCAGTTCAAGCAGAAGTGGAGCCTGTGCCAGGCCTTCACTTACGTTCGGCGCGGAGGTGCCCGGGTCGCAATGACGGCGGAGGATAACTTCTGCATTCCCGCTTCATTCGGACAGGGATGGCTCCCTCAGCTTACATATGATGACCTGATCGAAAGCCAGCGTCTCAACAAATGGCGCGAGTCCCTCGAGGCTGAGAAAAAAGTGCAAGCCGCGTTCGCGGCGGAAATTGTGACGAGCGAAGGATACAAGAAAATCGAAGGTAACATAGGGTTTTTACTTTCTCCGCTGGCGGAGACCCCCTACATACCGGATTCCATTCTCCTGTACGGATCACCCGGCCAGATGACACATATCATACAGGCTCTTTCCTACGAGGGAAAGTACATGGTGAAATCAACCTTTATCGGTTTCGCAGAATCCTGCATGAAGGGTGCCCTGTTCCCCCATGTCACCGGGAAGCCCCAGTACGTCTCGCCCGGCATGGGAGACCAGACCCTCTCCGGCACAAACGAGAACGAAGTGGCAATCGGTATACCCGGCGAGCTGCTTTTCTACATCAAGGATAAACTCTTCAAAACCGGAGGCCAGTCAAACAAGGGCATGCCCATCCGCACGCTCCTTGCCGGGCAGCTGAATGAAAAGATTACCCCGGGGTGGTCCTATCTCAGAAAAAAAATCGATGAATTGAAAGACGGGAAGCCATGACCAGGTGTAATAAACAGGCGTCCCGTGCGATGATAGTCTGGTTCATGACCTACGCAAGCGGAGTGATTATTCTCCTGATGATACACGCGGAGCATCCGTTCGTCATGGCCCTGCTGCCAACACTTGCAACGGCGTATTCCAGCATCGGTCTTGTAAAGGAAGCCCTTCGCGCAACCAGGGCCAAAGCGATCGGGAAACGAGCGATAGATATAACTGATCCTGCCGGATAAGCCTCAGACCGCCGGCAGGTTATACGACCAGGTTTTCGCACACCAGCTCGGTCAGGTACTTGACCTCCACGTCAAGGCCATATCCGCCCTTGATAGTCTGGAGCTGTGACACGCAGTTTTCGCATGCTGTTACCACCACCTTCGCGCCGGTCGCAACGATCTGGTCCTTTTTCGCCTTCCCGGTTTTAATGCGGAAGTCCTCGTTGTCAAGTGCCACCAGCCCGCCGCCCCCGCCGCAGCACCAGTTCTGCTCCCTGGTCGGGGTCATTTCACGGTAATCGGTGACCACCTTTCTGATTATCTCACGGGGCTCGTCGAACACACCGCCGTTTCTGCCGAGTTGACACGGGTCGTGGTAGGTGACCGCTTCAGACACCGCTCCTTCCTTGATACGGATTCTCCCCTCTTTCATGTAGCGGTGGATTACCTCGACAATGCTCGATACCTTAAAGGGAAGTTTGCCCATGAGCGCTCTCAGGATTCTGAAGGCGGTGCCGCACTCGACAATGACGACCTCTTTCACGCCGAGTGCCATTGCCTCATTTATAATACGACGGGCAATGAACTGCGCCTTTTCCGGGTCCCCGGCAAAGAAGCCGAAGTTTACCGCCTCGAAGAAGCTCAGCGTCCAGTTCTCTTTCGCCGCGTTGAAAATGATTGCAGGATTGACGATGGAATGGGCACCCGCAAGACCAACGTACATTATCCCAGCGCCTTTCTTTTCCATCGGGATCAGGCCTTCAGACGACGAGAGGCCCAGCTTCTGCTGCACCTGTTTCTCAAGATCGAGGATAACATGCCGGTACCCTTCCTTGAACTCGTCAATGCTCTTCCCTTTTTCCACTGCGGCGTCTGCAAGCATGACCAATTCTTCAGGCGCGGTGCCGTTCTCGATCAGCAGGTGTTTTGCCACGCCCATGATCTGGCCGGTGTCGATGCCGAACGGGCAGTTCACCACGCAGCGGCGGCACCCGGTGCAGGACCAGGCCGCCTCGTAAACCCGGTCCATAACCGGATCTGAAAATTTCGTCGCATCACCCCAGTAGGGAAACAGTAAACCTGACAGCCTGGTGTATTTTTTATACAGCTTCCGCACAACTTCGGCGCGTCCGACCGGCGAATATTCCTTCTTTGGTATACCGTAATATGCGTGGCACGAATCATAGCAAATCCCGCACCGCGTACAGGTATCAGTATAGTAGCGCAGGGGCCGGTTCAGCCTCCTCTTTAGTATCTGCTTGAGTCCTTTGATTTTTTCTTTTTCCATGGCTTATTTCCTCTTGAGATTCAGTGAAAGGAACGCGAACACCATGTGCACCACCTTGGTGAACGGGATCATCATGAGCACCAGGTTCGCGAGAAAAATGTGTATCACCACCAGTACGTAGTGCGGCGAGTTGGCGATCCCGTCGGGGACAACCGGCTTGAGAGCGATAAGGCTCGATAAATATTCCCGGTACGACTCTACCGGTATGTCGAACGCACCGCCGCCCGCGTAATAGCGCGCCGACAGGTGCAGGTGGCTCCCCAGGAAAATCGTCAGGAACAGGAAAATGAGGAACAGGAAATCCTCCGGCACCGATATTTCACGCCAGGGCGACTTGAAGCGCCTGAACAGGAAATACAGTACCGTTATAGTCAGGACGATGCCGACAGCGCCCGCACCCAGGAACACTTCGTGGGGAATGACCTGTATCCACTTGAATTCCTTTATCAGCTCAAGATGCCCGATGAAGAGCAGGAGGAATGCGATATGAAACGCGATTATGAACAGCCAGAACACCTTGTCCTTTTTAAAGGCCGCCGGCACTGCGAAGGCCTCGGCTGCAACCCCGATCGGCCGCGGTACCCGCTTCGGATATACCGACAGGGAGCCGGGGAAGCGCTTTGAAATCAGGACCATGATCAGCTTGAAGAGCAGCCCGCCGACCAGGATTGCGACCGCCAGGTACACCATGGGTACCATGGAAAAATAAAAAAATTTATCCCACATGTTGCTATCCTTGTGATAATGTAATATAAGGGATACGGAATCTCTCCGCACCCCCCGATAGAAACGGCTTGCTATTTCACTTTTTTGATATAGAAGGTGGATACAGTATCTTTCTTGTCCGTGCTGAGAATCTCATTCCCGGTACTTTTCGCCCATGCAGGAAAATCCGCGTGTGCGCCCGGGTCGGTCGTTTCAGCTGCCAGTATCTGGCCGATCTGCATCTTCTTAATCTGCTGGCTGACTTTTATTACCGGCATGGGGCATGCCAGTCCTTTCAGATCCATGGTGATATCAGGCTTAATTGCATCGCTCATGTTCAGCTCCTTGTATAATTCATAGTATAAAAATTTTCAATTAATTGCAACAGTTTTTAATGTAAAAGAAAATATCTAGCCATATGCAAGAAGGGCATTGCTCCCGTTAGATGAAGAGCTGGATCTTGCTGTCGCCCGCCTCCTCCAGGAACTTCGCGACCCCGACGAACTCCCTGCCGGGATAATCGATCATCTCTTCCTGCTTGAAGCCCATCAGGTCCATGGACATATCGCAAATGTATATCTTTACGCCCATCTCGACCGCGAGATCAATCAATTCCGGTAGGGATGCCACTTTTTTCTTTTTCATGAGATACTGCATCATAGCCGTACCCATGCCGCCCATGTTCATCTTGGAAAGCTTAACTTTTCCCGCACCCTTCGGAAGCATGAATCCGAACATTTTCCCGAACAGGTCTTTGCCTCTCCCTTTCTTTTTCGTGTCTCGCAGTGCCGGGGTGGCCCAGAAGGTGAAGAACTGGACTACTTCCAGACCCATTGCAGCTGCGCCGGTAGCAATGATGAAGGCCGCCAGGAGCTTGTCCAGGTCACCGCTGAAAACTACCATGGAGAGCTTGTTTTTACGTTCGTCCCTGACCTGTCCGAGCTCATTTTTGATCGATTCAAGTGTTTGTTGAATGTCCATGTTTTACCTCGCCAGAAAATTTATTAGTGGCAGCTTTCACTCGTCTCTTTTTTACAACATATAAAAAAAGAGGCAAATTGTCAATACATGTTTTTAATATTTATTAAAATTCTTAAATACTATTTATTTTTTTATATACAGAAATTAACTGTTTAATCAAATATAATATTATTTTTTCAATTTAATACAGCAGGTCGTGACCTATCCGTTACATCACAACAGCGATCCCTGCATATCGTCATCATTGGCTATCTCGCCTGATTCGCTGTCCACATCAACCTGCTTCCTGATTGTACGGTCTCCCTCGCCTTTTTGCAGAATCTCTATCTTCCGCTCTGCCTCATCCAGCTTCAGGCGGCAGAACTTTGACAGCTGCATCCCTTTTTCAAACTGGCGGATTGATTCGTCAAGGGAGAGCTCCCCCTCCTCAAGGCTGTTCGCGATTTCTTCAAGCTCTTTCAGGGCTTTTTCAAAATTCATTACCGCCTGTTTATCAGGAGTGTTTTTTGCCGTCTTTTTCTTTTCCATCGTATCCTCCGGTTTGTATCGAATTGACATTGCATTCCAGCGAACCGTCAGAGAGAACCACTGAGATGGTCCGGCCGATGCCGGTATTCGCAATGGAGCGGATTACCCTCTCCGCTTCATCAAGGACAATCGCATACCCCCTCTGCATAACCCCGAGAGGCGAGAGCTGTTCAAGCGCCCTGACCGCCATAAGGAACGCGTGCTTTCTGCTCATGATCAACTTTTCAATCAACATGCGCAGGTCCGGGATCCGCTGCAGGGCATTTTTATGGGATGCAACTGCATCTTTCAGGGATATCAGCATTTTGTTCGCCAGGTCAGCCAGTTGCATCTCCTTCCGGTTCACGATCTCATACGGGTCTCGGAAGATACGGAGCCTTGTTACAGCCTCAATCCTGTCGCCATGCCTGCCGAGCAGCGATTGTATCGAATTGTTAATCCGAAGCCGGTAGTAGTCGACCTCGTCAGCGAGCTCCTTTTTTTCCGGCACCACAAGTTCGGCGGCCGCTGACGGGGTCGGCGCGGCCAGGTCAGCCGCGTCGTCGCACAGGGGATGATCCACCTGGTGGCCTACCGCAGATATGACAGGCACCCTTGAATTATAGAATGCACGGACCACGATCTCCTCGTTGAAGGGCATCAGGTCCTCGAAAGACCCGCCTCCCCTTCCCGCGATAATACAGTCAATGTCATGTTCCGGCCTGTTGAGCTCTTCGATGGCGCGGGCGATGGATACCGGAGCATCGGCCCCCTGTACCACAGCAGGAGCAATCACCAGCTGGATGTTCGGGAAACGCCGGAGCGCCACCTTGATAATATCCCGTACTGCCGCGCCCGTGGGCGATGTCGCTATTCCCAGCCTCCGCGGGAGGAAGGGGAGGGGCCTCTTCCGCGCCGGGTCAAATATACCTTCCTTCGCGAGCTTCTGCTTCAGGAGCTCTATACGACGCTGGAGGTCGCCGACGCCTTCGGGTCGGAGCAGGCTCACATTGATCTGGTAGCTGCCTCGCTTCTCGTACACCGTAATACTGCCCAGGGCATGGACAGTCATACCTTCCCGTGGCTTGAAATCAAGGGAGCGGTTTGCATACCTGAAAAACACCGCTGTGATGACCGCATCGTCGTCCCTGAGGCTGAAATAGATATGCCCGGACGAATGAAAAGTCAGGTTGAAGATCTCGCCTTTCACCCAGATATTATTGAGGTCGGGCCTCCCTTCCAGAAGCCTCTTTATGCTCCTGGTTATCTCGGAGACCGAATAGACTTTCTGTTGTGTTGAATCGTTCGTCATGGATTAGGATAGTACCTTTTTGCTTATGTATAAATCAATGAAAAAAGAAAGGATTTATCCCCCCGAATGATAAAAAAATTTGTCTTCCCAATATGTTGTTAATATATTATTTTAAAATATTCTTAAATTTTATACACGTGGAGGGATTGCAATGAAAAAAAATATGGGAACGGTGGATAGAATCATCAGGATTATACTGGCAATCGTAGTGGCCGTACTTTATTTCACCGGTCAGATTACCGGCATAGCCGCTATCATCCTGGGCATACTGGCCCTGATTTTCGTTGTTACGAGTGCGATAGGATTTTGCCCTCTGTATGTACCATTTAAAATATCGACAATAAAAAAGGAGGAAAAATAATTCAGGATTGCAGCTGTTTAATGTATTGCACGGTATTTGAGCCTGAAGTATTTCTCAAAACGGAAATCTGACGGTGATTTTCATTACACAAGAAACTGGTAGTCTTTTTCCCTGAAAAGGCGCAGACATGCGTTGACAACGTCCTGGTCATAATTCTTGCCTGCTTTTTGTTCAATTTCTTCAAGCGCCTCGGTAACACCGATAGATGCGCGGTAGGGACGGTGGGTCGCCAGGGCCTCTACCACGTCTGCCACACCTATTATCTTGGCGTCGAGAAGAATAAAATCGCCGGTTATGCCGTAAGGGTAGCCCGATCCGTCCACCCGCTCATGGTGCTGGAGCACGGCAGCGGCAACGGGCCATGGAAAATCGATGGAGCTCAGGATATCGAACCCGATGATGGGATGTATCTTTATCAACTCCCGCTCCGCAGAATGAAGCCGGCCCGGCTTGCTCAGTATTTCGGAGGGTATCGAGATCTTGCCTATGTCATGGACGATGCCGGCCATCCGTATGCCGTTTATCGTGTCGAAGTTCATGTCCATTTCAGTGGCAATGGCGCGGGCAAGGTCCGAGACCCGCTGCTGGTGGCCGGCGGTATAGGGGTCCTTGAAGTCAATCGTGCGCGTTATAGTCTTGATCGTTACATCCAGTGATTTTCTCAGGTTTCCCAGAATCTCCTGCAGGTCCTTTTCATATCCTTTCTCGTGCGTGATATCCAGCGCCGAGATGACCGCTCCCCTGATAATCCCCTGATCGAACACCGGGTGGCCGTTCACCTCGAACACACGATCCCGTCCCGTGCTGGTAATGCAGGAGTACTGGCTGTCGACAATCCGCATGCCCAGGAGCAGTGAGTGAAAATCCAGGTTGAGCCTGGACACATCATCACCGGAGCAGCGGTTTATAGCTGCGAAGGATTTTCCAACGCATTCCGAAGGGTCGTATCCCAGCACCCTTCGTATCGACGGCGACACGCGCTCTATGATCATCTCGCGATCAAGCAGGTAAATGATGTCGGTGGAAAATTCATAGCAGAGCCGATAGAATTCTTCATCGGTGATAGGGGGTGCGCTGTATCCTTCCATAGAATTGCAGGGTCTTCCGTTACTGGTAATTACTAGTCAATCAACCACCCCTGTCACGAGGTGACGCATGATACTATTAATTTCGGAGTCAGCAGTTTAAAAAGAGATAATTTTTTATCCAGTCAGGGCGGGCAGACAAATAAAGTTGGGCGATGGGTCAATATTAGTCCATTGTATACAATCATGCACGGTCACGGACCAGGAGGGACACCAGCCGGTCATGAATTTTTCCGTTTGAGGCCACTATTTCAGGGTACTCGGGACTAAACGGGCTTCCGTCGTACCGGCTTACTCTGCCTCCCGCTCCTTCCACGATGAGACTGCCGGCCGCCGTATCCCAGGGCTTCAGCTTCCCCTCCCAGTAGCCATCGAGCCTGCCGCAGGCGACATACGAGAGGTCGATCGCGGCAGATCCCATGCGCCTGGTGCCCTGTATCAGAGGGAGTATCCTGTTAAACTCTTTCAGATTATTGTCCGGTGATACCGCCTTGTCGTAAGGGAAACCCGTCGCAACCAGTGATATACCGATATCGTCCAGCGATGAAACCCGAATACGCTCCCCGTTCAGGAACGCTCCCTCACCGCGGGCGGCCGTGAACATTTCGTCGAGGAACGGATTGTAGACCGCACCGGCAACAACAGTGTTTTCTGAAAGGGAAAAAACGCCGATGGAAACGCAGAACAGGGGAAGGCCATGCGCAAAATTATTGGTTCCATCGAGAGGATCGACATACCAGAGATAACCGCCGTCCGCCTCCTTTCTGCTCCCTTCCTCGGCGATGATCGCATGCGATGGATATCGCTCCGAAATGCGGGCGACGAGAAAATCCTCGGACGCCCGGTCCGAGTCGGTCACCAGGTCCGTCCTGCTTTTATAGGATATGACTGTTTTACCTGATCTGAATCCCCTGAGGAGAATGGCACCTGCTTCACGCGCCAGGGCACGCGCGAAATCGGCAAATTCCGCGCGCATCTCAGATTTTGAACCCCATCCCGACCTGGAGGTTGAATTCATGATGCTCCGAATCCTGGTCGGCCAGCTCGAGGATCACCTTCTGGTACATAAAGAAATATTTTGTGATCTGTTCGTCAAACTTGAGGCCGATCACCTGCGAAATTGAATGGAACCCCGAAAAGGGACTGCCCTTGGTAAACTTGTTGAGGTTGAGACCGAACCAGCCCTGCCCGTTGGGCGCCAGGGTGTAGGGATCATCGTTTTCGAGGTCGCGCAGGTAAAACCGCTCGATCCATTCGATGGAGAGCGAGAACTTGGTGTTATCGCCGCGATAGACGAGATCGCTCAGGGTTATCCCGACGCCCAGGTCATACACGCCCCAGTAACTCGCAATGTCTTCGCTGTAATGATAGTAGCTCGCATACATCACCCGCCAGTCGACCGAATGGCAGAACACGTAATAATCGCGCGCGTGAAGCATCCCGTATATCTTAAGATACGACAGTGCCTGCCAGGAATAATCGATCTTTAACAGGCCGGTGTCAAGGGTCTTGCCCGTTGAGGAGCGCGGGTCCATCATCATCATCCGGGGATACCAGGTGATCCTGGTCTCTATATTGTCATTTTTGTACCCGAAGACGAACCCCACCTTCGTATCCCATAACAGATAACGCCGGTAAAACGCGGCATCGCTGTTATATTCATTAAAGAGAACTCCCGCCCCGAAGGTGACCTTCTTGACGTGAAAGAGGAGCTCGAGGTTCTGGCTCTGAGTGATGAAGTTCGGCATGCCGCCGCCAAGCCACGGCTTTTCCGTGACCGCATCTATCTCGATGAAGGGAGCCGGCCTGGCGTTTATGTGTATCGTCTCGGGTATGTCGACGATCAGTCCGCGGTCGGTGATGGGCCGGTATCCGTGCGGTGTCGTGTAATAGAGACCGCCCCAGTGATACTTGCGACCGTAGTAGAGGCCGGTCCGGAGCATGCCGTCTATGCTCATGTAAAAGATCTGCTGTTTTTCTTTCTCCTTCTTTTCTTCGATCTTGCCCTGGTCTCTTTCCTTTTCCTTTCTGAGAAGCTCATCCTCCTTCCGCTTCTGTTCGGCGAGGAGCTCTTCCTGGCGCTTTGCTATTCTCATCCTGTAGGCCTGTGGGAGCCACCGCGGCACTTCCTTGTTGTCGGGATCGAGCTTCAGCACGGCTTCGCCCAACAGTACCGCACGCTCGTAATCGGCGCTCATATAGTAGCTGTACCCGAGCCGCTCGCCGGTCAGGATCTGGCGCGGGTTACGTTTCCACGCCTCCTCGTAATTCTTGATTGCGCCCGGTAAATCCCCCTTCTGCTCAAGCGCAAATCCCTTATTGTGATACACCTTCGCCGCTGCCTTATCGCGGAATTCTATTGCCTTGTCGAATTCCTGAATGGCTTCATCCAGCCTGTTGGTTTCGCCAAGCTCGACCCCGCGAGTGTTCTGCTTGATGTCCGTTGTTTCGGCCCAGGTTACGAGAAGAGCGCCGCCTGCAATCACCAGCATGAGGCACGCCATAGCGATGAAGATGCTCTGTTTTTTCATACCATATATCCTATGTCTTGTAAAAATGAATACCGGGCACTGCTTAATCCGGGACATTTCCCTACCAGTATTTGTCGGCAACATGATACGATTAATTCATTCATAAAACCAGGGGTACGATGCTCTCCGGCGGCTTTCCGGAATATCCCCGCACCGGAAGCATAGTCTATTATAGCCATGCTGATAATACTGTCCACTTTTATTTTCCTGCCGCCCGCAGCATAACGCCGTCAATCCTGGCAAGTCCGCACCTGATTGCGCACTCAACAGCCTCGTCATGTTCCTGCAATGTGATCCGCCGTTTCAGATCAAAGCATTCACCCGCGCGGTATTCAGGTCGGTATTGATCCATTATATTAATATATGTATCGCGCGAAAGTTCGGCAATAAAATTAATAACCCTGTCAGTCGCCGCGATGTTGTTGGGGAGCACCAGGTGGCGAACCAGAAGTCCCCGCTGTGCGATACCGTTTCCGTCCAGCACCAGGTCCCCTGTCTGCCGGTGCATCTCGCTCACCGCGGCCATAGCGGCTTCCGGATAGTCCGCTGCGCCCGAAAGCTTTTCAGCCGTTTCCGGATCCATGTACTTGAAATCGGGCATGTATATGTCGTACACGCCCTCAAGTATCTTTATGATTTCTACCGCATCATATCCGCCGGAATTGTACACCAGCGGCACGCGCAGTCCGTGGGGAACGGCTACCATCAGTGCCTTCACGATCGCGTAATTCATGTGCGTTGGCGAAACGAAATTTATATTGTGGCACCCGCGTTTCTGCAGCTCGAGCATCATTTCTGCGAGCGCATCATATGTTACCTCATCGCCGCGACCGAGATGTGAGATATCGTAATTCTGACAGAAAATACAGGACAGGTTGCAGTTCGCGAAAAAGATTGTGCCCGAGCCATTGCGTCCCGAGAGAGGCGCCTCCTCTCCGAAATGCGCATGGAAGGACGACACGACGGGCAGCAGTCCGCTTCTGCATTTTCCCTTCTGGCCTGCAGTCCGGTTGACGCGGCATCTGTGCGGGCACAGGGAACACTGCTGAGTTCTCAGATACAATTCCTCGGCGCAATCGGCAAGCCTGCCATTTTTATATAATTCAATATATGAAGGTACCATGGCTTCCGGTTCACATACTATACTTGGAGAGATTTCACTTTATGCATATAATATTTTGTTCATTGTTGATTTTTAGCATAATCGGGTATTTTTTTACCGTTGATTAAATGCATTTATTACATAAGTCCCAATAATGGCTTGATTCTACATCGCTTTACTGGTTTAGTGAACCCGATTCTAATCATTATAATGATAGCGGAACCGGATGAGACTATCAACAAAAAGTGAATATGCCTGCCTTGCACTCATTGATTTGGCCGAGAACTATTCAAAGGGTCTTATTAAAAGCAAAGAGATTGCTGCAAGGAAAAAGCTCCCGAAAAAGTTTCTGGATCAGATTCTGTTCACGCTGAAAAATGCCGGATATATTAAAAGTAAGCGCGGGGCTGAAGGAGGGTATCGCCTGGCCAAGGACCCGTCCCATATCTCCCTGGCGGAAATTTTACGCCTCATAGACGGACCGCTCGCTCCCGTTTATTCCGTTAGCACCTATTTTTACGAGAAGACCCCTATTGAACAGAATAAAAAAATGTTGAAAATTCTGAAAGAAATCAGGGACCATATCGCTAAAAAAATGGAAAATACTACACTCGCTGATATTATTTAAACCGGGAAACGGTACCAGCTTTAATATCTAATTAATATATTGACACCCGGGACATTATCAATGAGTGATATTGTTGACTAATATGATCGACATTGTAATAAATATTCCGGGGGTGTACTAATGAAAAACATATTGTGCGTACTTATGATCGGTGCCGCTTTATACGGATGCTCAAAAGAAAAATCATCCGACACCGCGGGACGGATAACCGTATCGGGCGCATGGGCATTATACCCCATGGTTGTCAAATGGGCCGAAGTATACCAGAATGAATTTCCCGGAATCGTGATCGATATTTCAGCCGGTGGTGCAGGCAAAGGCATGGCGGACGCCCTTTCAGGAGCAGTTGATCTCGGCATGGTTTCCAGAGATATAAAAAAAGACGAGCGCGACAAGGGAGCGTGGGGCATAAGCGTTGTCAAGGACGCGGTCATCCCCATGATAAACGAAAAGAATCCACTCAAGGACGATCTTCTCAAACGAGGTCTCAAGAAAAAGGAATTTGCACAGATCTGGATGACCGGGACCCTGAAAAACTGGAACATCCTCATAAAAAGCGATAAATCAGTTGCCATCCATGTTTTTACCCGCTCAGATGCGTGCGGTGCGGCAGAGACATGGGCCAAGTATGTGGGCGGAGCCCAGGAAGACCTGAAAGGGGTTGGCGTATACGGCGATCCGGGTCTTGCCGACGCAGTGAGAAATGACGAGCTCGGTATCGGATTCAACAACGTCAACTTTGCCTATGACGCAAAAACGAAAAAACCAGTCAATGGCATCATACCCCTGCCGCTGGATATCAACGGCAACGGACAACTTGATCCCGCAGAAAGCTTTTACGGCGACCGCGATCTTCTTACGAAGGCAATAGCAGATAACATCTTCCCCTCACCGCCCGCGCGGAACCTTCACATTGTCGCAAAGGGGATACCGGAGAAAAAACATGTCGTCAAGTTCCTTCTCTGGATCCTCAATGAAGGACAACGGTACGTGCCGGATGCAGGGTATATATGCCTCCCCGCGGAGCAACTGCAGAAGCAGATTGATGAGCTTTCGAAATAAATTATGACTGATATGCCGTGAAATTCTCCTGCAGGGAGTTTCGCGGCTTTTTTATGATTTACCCGGAGGAACAGATACCGTCCCATCATGAAACGATATCGCTTGTTAAAAGACAGTATTGCCGGGAAACTGATGTTCTTCGTGACGGTATGCTGTGCTCTCCTGGTTCTCGGTATGGGACTGGGTCTGTTTATCAAGGCCTGGCCGATTCTGGCAATT
Organism: Spirochaetota bacterium; assembly: GCA_029564515.1. Lineage (GTDB taxonomy): Bacteria > Spirochaetota > UBA4802 > UBA4802 > UBA5550 > RBG-16-49-21. The sequence goes on from JAKQPV010000105.1 coordinate 134,321, forward strand.
AAGCCCCTGGCCGAAATCCTCTTCTCCGAGATATGGCACCCGCTCAAGGGCGAATTCGGCATGTTTCCTTTCATCACCGGGACACTATGGGTCACGGGTATCGCGATTATCATCGCGACCCCCATTTCCCTGCTCACGGCCATATATCTTTCTGAATACGCCCCGAAACGAATGCTGGAATTCTCGAGACCATTCATTGATCTGCTCGCCGGGATTCCTTCGGTAATTTACGGTGTCTGGGGCATACTCATCATCGTACCGCTAGTAAAAAACCATATAGCCCCGCTCTTCGGTTATATTTCATCGGGCTACTCGGTACTCTCCGCCGGGATAGTCCTCTCGATCATGATCTTTCCAGTCATCATACATATCACCGTGGAAGTATTCCAGACAGTGCCCCGCGAACTTCGGGAAGCGTCCCTGGCACTGGGCGCCACCCGGTGGCAGACCGTCAAGCACGTGTTATTGCGGAAAGCCCTGCCGGGGATCGCTGAGGCAAATGTACTTGGATTTTCACGAGCATTCGGTGAGACCATGGCAGTCCTCATGGTAGCCGGCAACATGGTGAAAACACCCTCGTCCGTATTTGACGCAGGGTATCCCCTACCGGCCCTCATTGCCAATAATTACGGGGAAATGCTGTCAATCCCGCTCTATGACTCGGCGCTGCTCCTGGCAGCCCTGGTTCTCTTTATCGTTGTCATTTTTTTCAATGTCCTTTCGCGGTATATACTTCACAGAATTAACCTACGGATCAACTGATCATGAGAAAAAAATTTTCTGCTAAAAGGTTAGAGGAACTTCTTTTTTCAGTGCTCATGAAAGCATCCGCGGTTATAGTGTTCGGCAGCCTCTTCGTGATCATTGGCACCATTATCGCCCGCGGCATCGGATCGATGAACCTCGACATGATCACGAAAACCCCCGAAGGCGGCTACTACCTCGGCAAGGAGGGAGGCGTATTAAACGCTATTATCGGGTCCTTTATACTCACGATCGCCGCAACCGTCCTCGCTCTGCTGATTAGTCTCCCGGTTGTTCTGTATATCAATATCTTTAAAGGAAAAGGATCACGACTGGCCGTGGTCATCAGGATGTCTCTCGATTTTCTATGGGGCATCCCTTCTATCGTGTACGGGGCCTTCGGATTCACCATCATGATGTTCTTCGGTATCACCGCATCCCTTCTCGCTGGCATCATCACCGTGACCCTTTTCATCCTGCCCATTATGGCCCGTGCCATGGATGAGGTGATCTCCATGGTTCCCCATGACCTTCTGGAAGCATCGTACAGTCTGGGTGCGACAAAATATGAAACCGCATTCAAGGTGGCCACGCGCCAGGCACTGTCCGGCATCGTGAGTGCCGCGCTCATCGCCTTCGGCCGGGGCATAGGCGATGCTGCATCCGTCCTCTTTACCGCCGGCTTCTCGGACCGGATTCCCCTTTCGCTCCTCCAGCCGGCTGCGACCCTGCCGCTGGCGATATTTTTCCAGCTGGGAACGCCATTTCCCGAAGTCCAGGAGCGTGCATACGCCAGCGCCTTTATTCTTACGGTGCTCATACTCATCATCAGCATTCTCGCACGTTTCCTTACATCGCGGCATAAACGGAATATTATTCAATAGGAGGCGTTCGCCATGAACGAGAAATCACTTTTGCAGGTGCGGGACCTGAATGTTGCATATGGCACTACGCCGGCCCTCAAAGGCATCACCCTGGATATACCGAACAAAAAAATCACCGCGATCATCGGTCCGTCGGGATGTGGCAAATCGACCCTTCTCAGGGCATTTAACAGGCTTCTTGAAGATGGCGACGAGGTAAGCATATCCGGGAAGGTGCTGGTCGGCAGCGAGGACATATACGACCCTCGGAACGACGTCACGCAGATCAGAAAAAAAATGGGCCTCCTGTCACAACGGCCCTATCCCTTACCCATGTCGATCTACGATAACATCGCTTATGGCCCCCGCATTCACGGTCTTTCGAGCATGGGATCCATGGATGAAATCGTGCAATACTATCTGACCGTTGTCGGTCTTTGGGACGAGGTCAAGGACCGTCTCAAGGAACCGGCCTCCCGACTATCGATCGGTCAACAGCAGCGTCTCTGCCTGGCCCGCGGCCTGGCGGTGGAACCGGAGATTATACTTGCAGACGAGCCGACGTCGGCCCTCGATCCAAAATCGAGCCAGAAGATCGAGGCAGAATTCAAGTCTCTTAAAAATAGATACACAATCATTATCGTGACCCACATTCTCCGCCAGGCGCGCCGCCTTGCCGATTATGTTGCATTCATTTATTTGGGCGAGCTCATCGAGCACGGTCCGGCCGGACAAATTTTCGAACACCCGCAGCATGAAATGACCAGGGAATATATACAGGGAGTAATCAGCTGACAAGGCAGCTGAATGCGGCCTCCGCCCGGCGCGGGTATGGGGGCAACGGTGCGGTCGCTGATCAGCACATCATCTTCCGGCCTGTCTCTTTTCCTTTCGCGTGATGAAATAATTTCGCAGGAGAATAGCCAGGCACCATGCCAGTATCAGCCATTTCACCACTACCGTCACTGAAATGGCGCAAACGAGATACTCATTGATAGCACCCCCGGAAAACAACACTACCAGCATTGACTGGACCGCCCATTCGCACAGACAGGCGATAAAAGGTACCAGGCTGTAGATTACATCGCGCCGGGGGACTGCATCGGGACTGAAACCGATACGCTGTCGGGCGAAATACCCCGGTGCGGATGAAAGCAGCACCGAGAGAGACAACGCGTACAGGTAATTAAGCCAGGCAGTTCTCAGAAATAGATCGGCGCCCCCATCTCTCCATGAAGACAGTATTACCCGCACCCTCTCGACCGTAAAGGCAAGCTGCAATCCGACCATGCCCCCGCCTGACGGGTCTATTGTGGCCTCAATTTTCCATACCAATAATGTTATAACGAATGTTGCACACAGAGAGATAATGGTTACCGGTTTTTGTGACAGGAAAAGGTACGCCCGCATGGCCTGTTTCATGATTGGTCTCGTTTTACGAAAATTATTTCTGGTTCACCGGGCCGCTCTGCAGCTGCTCTGCCCGGGGCTGGACGCTGCCCTTCGTGTCGCCTGTCGTCCCATCCGTCTGGATTTCCTCGCCGGTTATCGGATCTATCACGGGCAGCGTTTCATCATTATCCTTGAGCCTGACGTCATAGGCGCCCTTGCTCACCGGCAGCGGCATGTCCGCATCCTGCTCAACCTCAGCCTCGTTCTTCTGCTCGGGCATTTCCCATTTTCTGTTTTCCTTTTCTATCCGTGACCTTACATCACTCAGGCGAGCCTTCGTTTCCACGTCGTTGGGTTCTGTATTGATCGACTTCGCGTAATACTTTTCGGCCTCATACAGGTTTCCGAGTTTTTCATGACAGAGCCCGAGGTAGCGGTAGATTGACGGAAGTTTTTCGTTCTTCTGGAGCGCTCGATCAAAATAACTGATCGCGTCCTCAGTTTTCCCTGAGGAAAAATATAGAATACCCACCTGGAAGAGCACCTTCGGATGGTCACCGTTAATGCGCATGGCCTCATTCAGGTATTTGAATGACCCCTCGATATCTTGAAGCGTAATGCTGAGAAGGCCCATCCGGTAATTTGCCTCGAAATTGTCAGGATTGATGGCGAGTACCGAGCGGTACAGTTCCTGAGCCCCGGTCCATTGCCGTTCCTTTTCCATCTGGACAGCAGCGTAATAATAATATTTTTCCTTATAGGCCAGCATCTTCCGCACATAGTTCTGCAGTGATATGTTAAATTCCGCCTGTTTTTTCAGCTCGAACAGGAACCCGGTTTCCTCCGGGTAATTCTCACGGGCTTCTGCCAGCTCGATTTTTTTCAACAGGGTCAGGACGGCGTCCGCATTCTGAAAAGAAAGCCCCAGGACCTGAACAAATGCAGGATCAACCTCTGTTTCCAGCCGTGTAAAAACACTCCTGTTGTTCGTGAGATATCCGTCTATGATCTGCCGCCTGAAGTTCAACCTGTCCTGTCCGGGGAGTGCCATGCCGGGAAGGAACGCGCCCCGCGACAAATCGGGCCGGAGTGCTTCCGGACCGGCAGAAAGCATGTGCGAGAGCAGGTGTGCCTCATTCTCAAACAAAACGCCAAGCTCTTCATGCGAAGCAAATAATCCGCTCAGCCGCGCATAGGACTCCTGATTCACTGCAAAGGCGCCGCTTGCGTTCGACGACATGATCACAAGTATATTTGAGAAATAGTAGACCTGATGGTACGAAAAAGTCTTCTGAATATTCGTGACTGCCGCAGAAAGGAGCTCCGGACGGCACTCAGGGACATTGAAGAGCTGGACGAAGATCCCGTTCTTTGCGAGTATCTTCTTGACAGTTTCATAATACCCGGCTGAAAACCTGAATGAATTGAGAGACTGGTCCAGCAGGTTTGGCATGTCAACGATAGTGTGATAAGATTTGCCGGTCCGCCCGAGATACAGGAGAAGAGAATCATTATCAGGAACGTATTTCTGCGACCCTGAATAAGGAAGCTTGTAGAAATCTACATCCCGGTCCGATAACTCATCCAGGCAAACGGCATTTTTAAAATATCCAATCACCGGATTCCGGAAAAATCTCTGGTTGCCATCCACGAAAAGCAGTGATTCATCATCGCGATGATAGAGCACAATGGGCACCAGCGCACGCCGATAATTGCGGACCACACTGTCGGTAATTTTGAAAACAGGCATCTGGTTCATCATGATCGTCGCATGGGCCCGAATGTAATCCGCGTTGTAGTTTATGCTCTGCAGAACTTCAAATTTTTCGACCCTTGTTACGTACACGCCGTTGTCCAGGGGAATGTTAAAATAGAGCATGATAAAAATTAAAAGCGGAATAAACAGGAGTGAGAAGAAAAAATAGGCGGCTTTTTTCAAACCGCCGATTGCGCTGTTAATCATTGAAATGGCGGGTAACACAACGCACATGAGCATGATTATCGATATGACGATATAAAACCAGAGGTTCCTGAAATCGAGAAGGCTCAGTGATATGATAGCAGGCGGCGGAAGGATGAAAGCGGCGAATTCAAAGATAGATGCCCGCTTTCCGCTGTCGTACTGCGCCCCGACGGTCCTGACGGACCTGTAGAGCAACACCCCCAGCAGAAAGGCTGTGGGCACAAATAAAAGCATGCCACCGATGAAATGGAGGCTGCGGCCGTAGCTCATGACCAGCAACAGAAATATCAGGAAGGTCACGGGCAAAAATGCCTGGCCATATACATGAATACGGGAAAGAGCCATAAATCTTCCGGCTCCGAATCCAATCAGCAGTATGATGATTAAAAGAGAGATAAAAGCCAGCTTAACATAGACAAGCTCGCCATAAAATCTGCTTATTACTACACTGCCAAAATATCCATATATGATGATATACAGGAAATTCATGTACGTGAAAAAGGATGTTTCTTTGCGGGGGGCCTCTTTCATTGAGAGTGCAGACTTCCTGTCTTCCTCATCCTCTTTGTCCACTTTTGCGTACTGTGTCTCAGGGTTATATGGCAGATTTATCATGAATGTCGACGGCAGCAGCATGAGCGGCACGAGAGCCAGAACGGACAGGGGAAGGCCGAAAGTATGCAGTAAACCGGCAAGGACCATCCCGATAAGGACACCGGAAAACAGAAAGCTGATGAAACGCTCTATTCCCACTTTCGTATCAATATAGTCTCCGCACGCCACACGACAGGAATAATTGATTTTTATCCCGAACAGTAAAGATGCAATCCCTACCACTGTCGGAATCAACCAGGGTGTTGATAGTAAAAGGCCGAGCAACACATCACCCAGCCATAGTGATCCCACATCCCGTAATAAAAAGAGGAGTGTCAGAATGATAAAGAGCAGCTCGGATACGATATAGATTACCCGAAATTTGCCATAGCGGGAATAGAGAAGTTTCCCTAGTAGGGTTCCTGCAATTATTCCGCCAAAACCCAGAACGATCAGGAAAGTGACGACAGGAAGGTAAAAACAATAGTATGTGAGAGTGAAATACAAATCTGTAAAAAACAAACCCAGCAAAATATTGGAAAATAAATAATTATATTCAAATACTTTTCTCTGGCCAACATTTGAATACTGGTATTTCCTTATGAAGCTCATCTAAAACGATCTCCCTGCGGGTTCATTCATAATTCTAGTAATATTGAATAGAATTAATACAAGAATTTTTCATGCAACAGGTTAAAAAATAATATCCATTCAATCTTATTATGTTCAATTTAAATAAATATTCTTAATCTCCATTGACCTGTGTTAATCAAAAAAGCTGGATATTTTCAAAATTACTTGATAATCGGGTATTTCTGTATCATTTATTATCATTTCTAATACTATTAAAAAATTTAAAAAATGCTAATGGTAATTTCCAACATTCCGACAATTTGATTAGGACTAAATTGCAAAAAAATCACAACAAAGATAAAAACACTCAATATTTTGTTATAAAACCAACTATTATTCTTTAATCGCCTGTAATCTCCTGTAATCGCCATCAATTTCCGTTATACTTCATCCGAGTATGTATACTAGATAGGATTCGATCAGGCTGGCACGGAGGCCAACCGGGTAAAGATTCAAGGAGGAATCTTAATGATCATCAATCACAATCTATCCGCTATTAATGCAAACCGGGTTCTGAAATTCCAGCACTGGAATATAGATCATTCGATGGAAAAGCTGTCATCCGGCATGAGGATCAACAGGGCTGGTGACGACGCTTCCGGTCTCGCCGTTTCCGAGAAAATGAGATCTCAGATCCAGGGCCTGCGCCAGGCCGAGCGCAATACCGAGGACGGCATGTCGCTCATCCAGACCACGGAAGGCTATCTTCATCAGGTTACCGAAATCGTACAGCGCATGAGGGTACTGGCCGTCCAGTCATCCAACGGCATCTACACACAGGAAGACCGGCAATACATACAGGTTGAAGTTTCCGAGCTGGTCGACGAGATCGACCGTATCGCATCACAGGCTGAGTTCAATAAAATGAATCTGCTGCTCGGGGATTTTTCCCGTGTCAACGCAAAAGCTTCCATGTGGTTCCACATGGGCCCGAATATGCATCAGCGCGAGCGTGTTTTTATCCAGACCATGACCGCAGTGGCCCTTGGCGCACGCGATTTTGTCGGCAGACCGATCACCCTATCCACCGCCGAATCTGCCAACCGGAGCATCGGCGTATTCGACGAAGCGATCCGCCTTATTTCAAAACAGAGAGCAGACCTTGGCGCGTACTATAACCGTCTCGAACATGCCGCCAAGGGTCTTATGAACGCGTTCGAAAATACCCAGGCATCTGAAAGCAGGATCAGGGATGCCGATATGGCTGAGACGATGGTGGACTATACGACGTCCGCGATACTGGTCCAGAGCGGGACTTCCATGCTGGCCCAGGCCAACGCAAAGTCCCAGCTCGTACTTGAGTTGCTGCGTTAAGTAGTGGTTTATAATCATATTGTCCCGCCGGCTCCCGAAAGCCGGCGGGACAGGTTCTTTGAAAACTTGATCGGAACAAATCGCACATTGCTGCAAGCATTTCCGTCTATGTAGTAGATATTGATGGTTGCAGTAATGCACCACAGGTATTCCCTGGAAAAAAATAACCTGGTAACAAATTTCCTGATAAGGAGATCAGGAACAAAGTCAACAAAGGAGTGTTAGACGATGATAATCAATCACAACATGAGTGCGATTAATGCTAACAAAGTCCTGAAATTCAAACACTGGGACGTTAGCAAATCAACTGAGAAACTCGCCTCCGGCATGAGGATCAACAGGGCCGGCGACGATGCTTCCGGACTCGCCGTATCTGAGAAAATGAGAACTCAGATTCAGGGCCTGCGTCAGGCTGAGCGGAACACCGAAGACGGTATGTCGTTCATCCAGACCGCAGAAGGGTACCTCGACAACACGGCCGCTCTTATCCAGCGGATCCGGGTTCTGTCAGTCCAGTCTTCCAACGGTATTTATTCCCAACTGGACCGGCAGCTTATTCAGGTCGAAGTTTCCGCTCTGGTCGACGAAGTAGACCGGATCGCTTCTCAGGCCGAGTTCAACAAGTTCAAGATGTTGCTCGGTGACTATGCAAGGACCAACCCGAAAGCCTCCATGTGGTTCCATATGGGCGCCAACATGCATCAGCGTGAGCGCGTCTATATAGCCACCATGACCGCAGAAGGGTTGAACCTGAAGGACAGGACCGGGAAGTTCAATGCGAACCTCAGCACGGCTGAAGGCGCGAACAAAACCATCGGCGTTATGGATGACGCTCTCCACAAGATAGCGAAACAGAGGGCCGACCTTGGGGCGTACTACAACCGCCTTGAGTTCACCGCGAAAGGACTGATGACCGCCTATGAAAATATACAAGCATCCGAAAGCCGCATCCGGGATGCTGACATGGCCGAGTCATTGGTAGATCTGTCCAAAGATCAGATACTTGTCCAGAGTGGTACTGCAATGCTGGCTCAGGCAAATCTGAAGACAAGGACGATTTTACAACTTCTTGGTGGTTAATACAGAGATCACGACAAACTAAGAAGGGAATACCACCTGTAGCAAACCCGCTCGAAAGAGCGGGTTTTTTATTTTCAGGGTTTTATCGGGATGTCCCGTTTCGGGAAACATGTATGACGCCGATCAAGCGATGGCTTCGAACAGTGCCCCGGGCCGGATTCCGCAATGGGTACGGCCGGTCCTGCCGGCCGGGGAATATTCGGAGAAGGACCGATCCCTGGCAAAATCCATTATCCGGTCATGGTCAGGTTGTGATGGCTTCGAGTAGATAACGTTCGATTCCATCCGGCGCGTAACACCCTGTATGCTCTCCACGCGGCCCGCGTTGTAGAGCGGCCAGATAAAGAACCGCTCCGACGCAACGCGCATTCCCGGAAGATTATTGAACCCTATTTCGGCCATGCCGGATGAAATTCTCATATGCTCATTATCGACGCCAAACCGGCATTTATTAAACGAATTTTGCCATTCGCTGTTCCATTTTGAGTCATGATAAAAAGTACTTGAAAAGAAACGAAACGGAAATCAACTGGATAGCATTCGATTTAACAATATGCCGGGACAGGTAACCGCCATGGGACAATCGGTTTTTTACAAAATACTGCGCGAACATCTGGTTGAGGGCACTCTGGCTCCGGGGAACGAGATCGGCATACGCATCGACCAGACTTTAACCCAGGACGCCACGGGAACCATGGCGTATCTTCAGTTCGAAGCCCTGGGTATCCCTTCAGTTAAGACCGAGCTTTCCGTCTCATATGTCGATCACAATACAATACAGATGGGTTTTGAGAACGCGGACGACCACGCCTATCTCAGGACCATGAATGCCAACTTCGGTATTTACCACTCCCGCGCGGGAAATGGCATCTGCCACCAGGTTCACCTGGAACGCTTCGGCAGGCCCGGGGCCACGCTGCTCGGGTCTGACAGCCACACCCCGACAGGGGGCGGCCTGGGCATGATAGCCATCGGCGCCGGCGGGCTTGACGTCGCGGTGGCCATGGGCGGCGGTCCCTTTTATCTCGCCGCGCCGCGGGTTGTCAATGTTCGCCTCACCGGCGCCCTGCGGCCATGGGTCTCCGCCAAGGATGTGATCCTGACGGTGCTCGGCATTCTCACAACGAGGGGAAACGTCGGTACTGCTATCGAGTACACCGGTGACGGCATCAAAACGCTGTCAGTGCCGGAGCGGGCCACCATCACCAACATGGGTGCCGAGCTCGGCGTGACCACCTCCATCTTTCCAAGCGATGACGTGACGCGCCACTTTTTGAAAGCCCAGGCGCGTGTCGATTCATGGCGCGAGCTTCTTCCCGACCCGGACGCCGAGTATTCCCGTGTCATCGATCTGGACCTGGGCGCTATTGAGCCCATGGCCGCGTGCCCGCATTCGCCGGACAACATAAAAAAGATATCAGAGATTGCCGGCCTGCACGTAGACCAGGTCGCCGTCGGGAGCTGCACCAACTCTTCCTACAAGGACCTGATGACTGTCGCGGGCATCATCCGGGGGAAAAAGGTAAACCCGGCAACAAGCCTTATCGTGGCGCCCGGTTCGCGGCAGGTGTTCGAGATGATCGCCCGGAACGGTGCCCTGGCTGACATGATAGAGGCGGGCGCTCGCATCATGGAATCCGCTTGCGGTTTCTGCATCGGCGCCGGCCAGGCACCGACAACGGACGGCGTTTCTCTGAGGACAAACAACCGCAACTTTGAAGGCCGATCCGGTACGGCGTCCGCCGCAGTCTACCTGGTGAGCCCGGAAACTGCCGCACTCTCCGCTATCGCCGGGTCCCTGGTTAACCCTCTCGATTCCCCGCACGAAGAGTACCCGACAGTAGTAATGCCGGAACTCTTCCATATTGACGATTCCATGGTACTGTCTCCCTCGAATCATCCGGTAATGATAGATCGGGGCCCCAACATCGGCGGGCCGCCCTTTACCACGCCGCTCCTAGACGAGATCAGCGGGGTCATCGGGCTGAAAGTGGGGGACAAGATAACAACGGACCATATCATGCCCGCGGGACCTCGTTTGAAATACCGCTCAAACATCCCCGCTTACGCGAATTATGTGTTCGAAAATGTTGATCCGGAATTCGCCAGGCGTGCCCTTTCACACAAGGATGCCGGACGGTATACGGCGATTGTCGGGGGATCCAGCTACGGGCAGGGATCCAGCCGTGAGCACGCTGCCATCTGCCCCATGTACCTTGGAGTCCGGATTGTGATGGCCAAATCCTTCGAGCGCATACATTCCGACAATCTCGTCAACTTCGGCATACTTCCACTCGTATTCAAAGACCCTGCAGACTACGAGCTCCTCGCAAGGGGTGATGAGTTCTCAACAACCGGCCTCAGGACACTCATCATGGAAGCAAATGAAATCCCTGTTACCATAGCCGGAAAAAAATATCTGTTCTCTCTTGCTGTATCCCAGCGCCAGCGGGCCATTCTTCTCGAGGGAGGATTACTTAATTACACCAGGAAACGATTTGGCACATGACCATACAAAGCAGACGGCGCACCAAGCCCGGAACCACGGAACAATCATTCTACGAGACAATATTATTGTGTCAGCCTGACGGAAGAAAGAGCTGTTGCGCCTGTTGCGGGCTGTTTAATTTCAGGGACATATCACGAGAAAACCTTTCCCGGTTCCTTGAGGAAGGCGCTTCGCGGTCGTCCCGATGCCTCGCTGCGGGAGATTTCCCTGACCAGGGGGACCGGAGCCCGATTCGTGACATTACGTCATATATCTGCCCGCACCAGGGCCTCATCTTCAACAGGCGGCCGGGGTGCCTGCTCCACCCGCACTACCGGGCCTCGACGCTGAGAAACGAGTCGTTCTTTGGAGAGAAGATTTGCAACGGTTTTCTCTGCCCCGCTTACTCGATCCTGTCAACCAAACAAAAAAAGCTCATCATCGGATTGCTGGATGATTGGTACACATACACAATCGCCGTGATCGATCCTAATTTTACAGCATGGCTGTTTGATCTTCTCAAGGATAAATACCAGATAGCGTATGAACAGACCGCTATATTAAAAAAAACAGTTCAGGAATGTTTTTTAATACACGCCTACCACCTTTCCTCAAGACCTGGACCGGTATTTTTTTATTCGACAGGGGAATACTCGTCAGCACATGCCGGCTATTCCCTGGACGAATGCGGCACCACAAAAGACGAAAAGAGTGAAATTGAGGACGTTATCTGCAGCAACATCTGACTCCGATGCATTTCTTCACCGAGCGGCGGGTGTTATTCACCAACGTCAATGATCGTTTGAGGCAGGAGCCCCGATTCGCGGAGATAATCGTGTACAATGTCAGGGAAATCCGTGAATATACCATCGACGCCCACCTTGCGAAAGAAAAGGTCAAGAAGTTCATTGAAGCTCTGTACATACGATGGCAGCGAATCGGCCCTAAATGTGTATACGTGAACGTCGAGATTGCGCCGGTGGGCTGAATCGACCAGATCAGTAACACGCGGTTCATTGCCGAGCCCGAGGTCCGCAACTACCGGGAACGTCCAGGGGCCGATAGCATCGGCATATCGCGCCACCGCATCGAGACCTTCAGGAGTGAGCATTGTATGGTAATCAACGCCAGGGGTGTCATCCCACGAATTGTCGCCGATCAGCTGCACCATTTTCAGATCACATTTCAATGATGTGCGCATATAATTGAGGCTTTCCGGTTCAAAGCACTGAAGGTAGCAATTTGCATCCCGCGCTGTGTATCCATACTGCTGAAGAATATCGAGTACAATCTCCTCAAAGCGCTTGCCTTCTCTGCGATGGAATGCCGGACCCTTGAGTTCCACATAGATTCCAGCCTCTCTTCCCGTGCTTCGGTTTAAGCCCTGGATCATCTCTATCTCCTCTTCCAGGGTGGAAATTTCGAACGGGGTAATTGCCTCAATGGGGAACCTGCCCGGATAGACGGGTTTACCTGTTTTACGGTCAATCCGTTCATGCAGGCGGAGTTTTTTGATTTCCTTCAGCGTAAAGTCTATCGCGTAGTAACGACCGTCTATTCTTTTCCGTTTCGGGTAACGCCGTTGTACATCGCTAACCGTTTCCAGAAATCTATCATGCACCACAATGACACGGTCATCCTTTGTCAGCACGACATCTTGCTCTATAAAATCAGCACCCATGGTGTGGGCAACTGCTTTTGCGGGCAAGGTATGCTCGGGAAGATATCCGCATGCCCCGCGGTGCGCTATGATCAACGGTTTTTTTTTCATATGATAACTCGTTTCCCCTCCGGACCGGTGTCCGCTAAAATAAACTGGCCAGAGCTTCCTGAATGGTACCCACGCCCGTGGCCCCCGCTCCGAAGCCGGCGGATTTCGCTTCTTCGATTTCTGCCCCGGGAAGGATCAGCCGGTCGAACCCGGACCGCTTGAACTCCTGAATGCGCCTGCCGCAGAGAGAGACAGGCCTGATCTCGCCGGAGAGCGATATCTCGCCGACAAGCCCGCACCCTCGCGGAACCGGCGTGTTCCTCAAACTTGACGCTATCGACACGGCGACGGCGAGGTCAGCGGCCGTGTCGTTGATCTGGAATCCGCCCGACACGTTAATAAAAACATCGGAGGTGTTGAGCTTCAGTCCCGCGTGCTTTTCCAGCACCGCGGTTATGAGGATCAGCCGGTTCAGGTCAAAGCCGTCGGCCATGCGCCGGGGGTTCGGGAACGAGGAGGAGGTCACCAGCGCCTGGACCTCGAACAGAATGATCCTGCTTCCCTCAACAGCGGCGGATACCGCGTTGCCGGGCGCCGACGACAGATACGGGTTCAGAAAAATCTTGTTCTTGTCAGTCACTTCCACGAGGCCGCGCTCCTCCATGCGGAAGAGGCCGATCTCGTTCACCGATCCGTACCGGTTCTTGAAGGCCCTGAGGACCCGGTATTCGCGCGAAAAATTACCCTCGAAGTAAAGTACCGTATCCACAAGGTGCTCGAGGAGTTTGGGTCCTGCAATTGAGCCTTCCTTGGTGATGTGGCCGATGAGAATGAGTACCGCGTTCAGCCGTTTTGCAGCATCTGCAAGCCTTCCGGCTGATTCGCGAACCTGGCTGACCGAGCCTTTAAGCCCGGGGATATCAGCCGAGTAGAGGGTCTGGATCGAATCGATGATGATGCACTGAGGCTTAATTGAGCCGGCAAGGCGTACGATCTCGCCCACGTCCGTTGATGTCGACAGCTGGATCGAGCCGGCCGGTGCGCCGATGCGCTCGGCGCGGAGACGTATCTGCAGGGGCGATTCCTCGCCCGAGATGTACAGAGTGCGGAAGAAGCCGGCCACCTGCAGCGCCAGCGTCGATTTACCAATACCGGGCTCGCCGCCGATCAGTATGACCGATCCGGGCACCACGCCACCGCCGCACACCAGGTTAAACTCGCCAATCCCCGTTTTAATCCGGTCCACCGCGCCGAAGGCAACGCCTGACAGGGGAATGACCTCGGCAGCGGGAGCGGAGGCCGCCTCTACCGGGGCATCCGCCTCGATGATGGTGTTCCACTCCCCGCAGGAGGGACATTTTCCCTGCCATTTTGGAGAGTCAGCCCCGCAGGCCGTGCATATGAAATACTTTTTTTGCCGGGCCATCTGTCACTTCGCGGTTCTGAAGAAAAGCTTGGACGGGTCCTGCTTGAGCTGCCTGAACAGGTCTTTTGCCGATATCGATGCGTCCCTGAGGTTGTTGTAGATGTCCTCTTCATTCAGAAGCCGCCCCAGGGTACCGCGGCCCTTCTCTATCCTGAACACTATTTTATTCAGATTCGCCGACACCTCCGACAGGTTCCTGAGCGTTATATTGATATCGTCCTTGTTCTGCTCTGAAAGGTCGGCCATGTTTTTCGAAAATTTGTTGATGTTCCCCATCATGACCTGCGACTGCATGTTCAAACTCGCGATCATCTCCTTGGTGGTGATGATCGACTGCCTGACATCATAACGGTTTTCGTCAGCAATTTTATTGAGGTTACCGACAAACTTTTTCGAGTTCTGAAAAATCTCGGCCAGGACCTGGCCGCCGCTCTCGTCCTGCATGAAGGTCTGGAACGTCATCATCATCTGGTCGAAGCTGGCCGGGTCTAAACCATATACCACGTCCCCGTCGGCAAGGAATTCTTCCACGTCGGACGATGGCGGAACGAAGACGTTGACGTATTTTTCACCGATAAGCCCGGACGTAAATATAGCGAACCGCGTGTTTTTTACCAGCGGGTATTTCTTCTCTATCCAGACGTCTACCTCTGTTTTTTCACCCGACTGCTTGATGGTGTCTACATAGCCGATCTTTATCCCCCCGGCGATCTTGACAGGGGCCCCTACCCTGAGGTCGTTCAGGAAGCTATAATACACGCGCAGGGTGTACCCCGAGCGGGATATATTTATCTTGGCCAGCATGGCGATCATGACGATGAAAACCGTAAAGCTTACGGTGATCATCAGACCCACCTTCGCCTCTTCACTTAGCTTCATGTTTCTCCTCCCGGATCGTCCCAGGTTCGGATGTCTCAGTTACACTACCCACTTTCAATATAATTTGCAACAATATTTCAGGTTACGTATTTCTCAAATTCTTAATATTTCGGTTGACAAAGACGGATTAAAAAAATATTTGATTTTAGAAATTATGGAGGCAGCCTGTGGGAAAGCAATATAATGCGAAAGAAAAGCGCCAGAGGGCAAAAAAACAAATCAAAAGAAGAAAAAAAGCGACCAAGGCGAAGATGACGAAAAAGATCTAACCGCACCCTGCGGCCGGTACTTTTTTACGATAACCGCGTCATTTTCAATTCTGTGTAAATCCTTATACATTTTCATAAACTCATTCTAGAAAGGGGGCAATTCGCCCCCTGAATATGCGGTTACGACCCTGCGAACTTCCAGGGTTTCAGGTGATCCTGTTTTCTGTAAGATACATCTTCAGAGAGCTCCGCCATGCCGGTATCCGCAACCATGACCGGTAACCGTTATTTGATGAGGGGGGTACCGGCACTCGACACTTTTTTAATGCGATGGAAATCGTTGACGATTACAAGCGCGTCGGTACCGGAGACCGACTCGGCAGTAACCCCGCACCGGTAACCGGGAGAGGAAAAATCCAGCCAGAGTGCCCTGCCGGCATCCAGCGGAACGTACAGGAGTATGTGGGTATAATAACTCTGATGCGAAACAATTCCGGGATCGGTGAGGAATTTACTGCGGGCAAAGGCGATGTATGTTCGTATCCCCAGACGCTCCAGCAGCGCCTGTGCGAGGATGGCTTTGTTCTCGGAACTCCCTCTTTTCCTGATCAGCGTCTCGTCCACCGGTACCGGCGAACCGAAGCCTCCCTGTTCCAGGGCTATATCCTCTGACATGAATTTATACACCGCGCCGACGGTTTTCTCAACGTTCTCCCCGGCGAACCTCCCGGCCTCCTCATCAAGATGTCCGTAAGCCGTGGAGAGCAACCCATTGTACCATGCGACAAAATCCTCCGGTCCCGTCATGGTCGAAAATGAGATAGCGGGCAATGCGGCCTGCTTACCGGCGGAGGAAAGCCCGGAACTTACCGGCGCGCAATCGTTCAGGGTTGCCGTATATATCCTGGTGGACCCGGCTCCAGCTTCCTTCATGCGGATGCCCTCGGGCAGCATGAAATGAAGCTGCAATTCATCAGGGACGATCACCGTGACAGATACTCGTTTAACAGGCTCATCATACTGCTGGAGATAGAACGGTCCCATCGAAAAAAAGCCGCCGCTTTCGGCCCTGGAATTCATTATATACGAGATGTGCAGTATCGAATCTTTACGCACAGGCGTTATAGTAATATACGCCCCGTCATTCCTCCGGCTCACCGAAAAGTCTTCTGCATAGGCTCCATTTCTGCCGTACACGCGCACGCGGACCGGCTGGAATTCGCCGTGTTGGGGAATCTGCATGCTCCTCCATCGGAGGGCACCGGTCTCATCGTTCACGCGTACCAGCTCCTCGTAACAGGTCCTGCTGCTTCCGTCCCTGGTTATTACAACGATTCTCCCCCGGTATAAAACGTCTGCATGGCTTTGCGGCGGTCCACTATCGTTCCGAAGCGCATCTACGACCGAACCGTCATAATAACGGGCACAAGGATTATCAATATTTCCGCCGGCGATATACCTGACGTAGTCATCAATGCCGAATTTCGACGGATCACCATCTAGCAGCTTCTGGAAATACATTGAAGGATCATCCGATTGGATAATATCAATCAGCCCGAGATAGTGATAGAGATCGGGTCTGTCCCCCGGGATAAGAGCTTTAAAAATTTCGGATCTGGCTTCATCATAATCTCCCTTTTTAACAAGAAGATCGATCAGCTCGGCGGTAAAATCATGATTGTAATTGCGGGAATTGATAATATTCAGGGCGCTCTCATATTCGCCGCGAGCCGTTTCCTCACGGATCAGCGACCGGGCCTGTTCGGGAGAAAATGAATTTTTCAGTAGATCGTTCATGACCTTCGCCCGGGCCGCTGGATTTCTTTTCGAATAAAAACAGGCCTCTTTCTCCAGAAGGAGGGGCGAATCCAGATATTCATTCCGGATAAGGCCGGCCGCGTCCCTGAACTCCCTGTCACGGTTCATGGCATCAAGGAGCCCTAAAAAAACAAGACTGGAATGGAGGTCCAAAGGTACGGCTGACAGCGCCTTTTTCCCCTCACAATAGGCATTGTTGTATTCCCCCCGTTCAATGAGGAGCTTCAACCAACTGTGCCGTGCCGGTACATATGAGGGATAGTCGGAATGTATCCATTGAAGCAAACGCCGCGCCTCTTCGTAACGGAACGTGCCTGAGCGTGCATTGTCGCCCGACAACAGCGCAGACACGAGCAGGAACGGAACATGACCGCCTTTGAATCGGTCGATCGATGTACGATACCAGTATTCCGCCTCTCTGCTTCCGAGCCCGTCGAAATATATGCCGCGGTGAAGGGAGCCCCGAGGGCCGCTTTCAGCCATGACGATCGATCCGGGATACTCCGGCTCTTCCTCGATCCCGCATTCCCCGGAAAAGGTTTTATCGTCCTCCCGTATCGGGTTGATATTCCTGTCATCGTCACTCGTGATCAACAGGCGAAGCTTATGTACGGGATTTCCCCACAGCTTGACGAGGACCGTCACACCGGCAGCACGCGTAATGCGAATCACACGCGCGCTTCGCTTGTCCTCCGGTGTGTTTTTTATCGCAGACCTTCCGTTTATAAATACTCTGTAGACAGAATCGGAATAAACGCGGATTTTGACTGTGCCCTCGGTATAAAAGGATACCCTGGCATACACGACGCCTCGGGCGGGGTAGAGGTACCTGCCGGGTTCAAGCCACCCGTCATAATTGGTAACGATCGCGTTTCTTTGAGAAATAATCGGCGAACCCCCGGTGACGATCTCGGGCTCGAACCTGTGATCGAGGTCCCCCGGTCCGAGCCGGTGAAACGGACCGAAAAGCGTCCACCTTCTCACCGACTTCAGGACATCAGTTGCCTGTTTCGCCTTTTCTCCGTCAAGCCGGTAGCGGAGCTTTTCGATCACGCAACGCAGCCGGAGCATTGCCGCCCCGGCCTTCTTCTCGCCGCTGCGATCGAGCGCTTCCCGTATTTTTTCAGCCGTTGCATCGACTGCTGCCGGCCCGAAAATATCGGCAAGCTGGAACAGGTAGGGGTAGTAGAGTACGGAAACCGGATGGGCAGGATTTTCAACGATCAGCTGCTCGAGTTTTTCATGGCAAAGCCGGTAGTTCCCTTCGGCATAGGCAAGGAGGAATTCGTCTTCCCGACGTTCGATTTCACTGCGCGTCGGGGCCGGCGCCAGTGGAACCGGGACAATAAGCACCGCCGCCAGGAGGAGGCAGACACCGGTCACGGACGCTCGGTTACGGCTTGGAGGGATCATTCCACCAGCATCGCCCCTTTTTCAAAAATTACGTCAAAGATATAGCCATCCCGTCTTGAGTTGACGGGAGTATATGCGACAAGCTGGCCGGAAAACTCCATGCTCTCTTCAGTCTTCAACATCGATATGGAGGTTTTACTGTCGATATAGATGTAATACAGCACCTTGAGGTTAAGCTTCTCGGCCTCAAGATCAACCAGCACGACGCGGAACCTCTTTTTATATCTCTGGATTTTTTCTATCGACCTGACCTGGCCCCTGCCCTGGATGATCGTGTTCATCCTCTCGTCCAGAAAACCGTCCCTCAAAACCGCCGGAGTGCGCTGGAAATCTGAAAAGAATTTTTTATCAAGTATCACCCGATTATCTGCGCCCCCATCCTCCAGGGCAGCGGCGGGGACCATCGCCATGACAACGAGAAGCGCGAATGCATATACTTTCATACTGGATCCTCCGGCACCCTCTTATTCGGTAAAATCAATCTCTATGAGCCTTGAATCACGGTTTACCATCATCTGCATGATACGGTGACCCTGACGCTCGAACATTCGGACGAATGAATCGAGCGATGTTACATTTTTCCCATTAATGGAAGCAATCACGTCCCCTTTTTTAAGGTTGTAGATCACGCTGTTCGGGGACACATACGATATGACCACGTCCCCGGTCTCGGAGTTCTCATCAATTTCAATGCCGTACCTCATAAACAGCGTGTTCATCTCTTTCCTCAGTTTTTTATAGACGGTTCGCTCCCTCAGTATCAGGCGGACATTCTTGAGCCTCCCGTCCCGTGATACTGCTATATCGATCCGCGAGCCGACCGGCTTGTTGCCAACGGATTTTATAAGTCCCCCCAGGGTCACGACCTTCTCGCCGTCAACCTCCCGGACGATGTCACCGGTTTTTAACCCTGCCGATTCGGCCGGCGAGTTTTTGATTACCGAGATAACCGTCAAGAAACTCTCCTCTTTACCAATTCCTGTCCGTTTTTCCTTGACGAGAAAGCCGATCCAGCCGCGCCGCACTCTCCCGTGATCGATCAGCTCCCGGCAAACCTGTTTGACCAGGTTCGACGGTATTGCGAAGCTGATCCCCTGGGACCCGCCGGATTCAGATCGTATGGCGGTATTTATTCCAACAAGCCTGCCATCCAGGTTGACGAGCGGCCCGCCGGAATTACCCGGATTTATCGACACATCGGTCTGTATGAAATCTTCAATATCAGCGAAGCCGATGTTATCTCTTCCCTTTGAGGATACAATACCGCCGGTAATGGTCTGCCGGAGTCCGTAGGGATTACCTATCGCAAGGACCCACTCCCCCTCGGAAAGCTTATTTGAATCACCAAATGGCACGGGCCTGATGGGCAACCGGCCGTCATCCTTTATTTTCAGAAGCGCCAGGTCTGTTTTCGGATCGGCCCGGTAATATGAGCCGTCATCAAATCGCTCGAGAGTCAGGGTAAGAGAGTCACGCAGAATCACCTGGTAGTGATCGCCCTTCATGACGACGTGGTAATTAGTGACAATATAGCCGTCATCAATAATGGTTCCCGACGCATAGGCAACCTTGACGTATTTTTCACTGCCTTCTTTTTTTTCGAAAATAGAAATGCTTACGACGGAATTCTTGACCGAGCCCGCCGCGCGAATGAAGCGGTCGTTGAAATCATCGGGCGCCGATCGTGACGGAGCCGTCACACCGAGCAGCACGATCAGGCTAATCAGCGGTAACCGCGTCAAAATAGCTGCCCCCCTCTTTCGTTCGGTACTTGCTGAAATCAATCTTCTCACCCCTCGGAAGCTGTTTGTATTTCTTGTCCCTCGGCTCTATGCCCGTCAGAAGCGAATAGATCCCGACGGCAATTCCCTCGGCGATTTCATTCTGCTTTTTTACAAGAATGTGCCGGTCCCGCGAACGGTTCAGATACCCCAGCTCTATGAACGCGTTAATCGCATTAACGTGCAGCGGCATAATCCAGACCGATATATAGCTTTTCCCGGCCTTCTGGGACGGGTGATCATCGCCGTTCAGAAACAGGGAATAGCAGATATACCTGATGATCTCATATGACGCAAAAGCATTATCACCGCCGAAT
Organism: Spirochaetota bacterium; assembly: GCA_029564515.1. Lineage (GTDB taxonomy): Bacteria > Spirochaetota > UBA4802 > UBA4802 > UBA5550 > RBG-16-49-21. Next base: position 154,946 of record JAKQPV010000105.1, read on the forward strand.
CCCTCGGGACCCCCATCGCGCCGGTAGCGCTCGTATTCCGACCGCTCACGGTCCCAGAACCTGCCTTCCGGAACAAAATCATCCAGCGTCGGGGCGTACCGCGATAGCGGTATCTCATGCCGGGCGGCATTCTCCCATCCGGGATCATCTGCGTATGACCAACGCACCATATTATACCGATAACCCTTGAATCCGGGACGGTTCTCATCCATATCATGCCGCAGGGGCGAACCGGTATAATACAGCGACACATCATTGAGGAACCAGCTGAAATCAGAGCGGGTATTCTCCTCTATGAACCAGTCCCTGTACGGGCTCCGGAAAAAAAACCTTTTATCCACCAGATTACCTTTCAGGTAGGCGAGTCCCTCATTAAGCAACCAGTTCGGCGGCAGAACGACAGGACTCATTCCTTCAAAATCCCGCGGACCGGATGCTGCAAGATGCAGAGACACCACCAGGTGCGGTTTAAAGGCATTGATCCGGGAGATACGCCCGGGCAGCATATTTCCGTCTGCATCAGGATAATCGAAAAGCCGGTACGGCGCGTTCGGATCCCTCTGGAGATCCGCTTCTTCTTCTGTGATGGACCTCCCCCTGCTCATGTAAGTCTGGATCGTTGCCTCGCGGGGCGTGTCATCCGAATAACGCTCAAGAATCCGATAAAATTTTTCCCTGTTCCCATTCGGCCCGAGTAATTTCAATATTTTCTCGGTTTTTTTTGCGATTGAATATACGATAGTCCTTTCATGGAGCCCGCCGCGCTCGGCCCCCTCTTTGAAAACGTCAAGATACCGTTTATATATCGTATCGTATCGATCGCCATGGACCGACATTGGGCTCTTGCCGACCCCGCCGTGGCCCGGATCAATAACGACCCTGAAGACGGGAAATTCGGGACTGCCAATGATTGCCGGCATAAACAATAAAAAAATAATAACAACCGGAGCCACTATCAGTGGCCTCACAATATGGTATGAAGCGAAAAAATAGAACTCAATTACGTGATACGAAAGCGTACCCAATGTGCGATGAATCTTTCTCATATTCAATTTTTTTCATACAACGAGTGAATTTGTCAAAACTATTATATCGATTCTCAGAAAATTCAACGTAGCTGGCTTGCAGAAGGCTTTTTCATGAAATTGAAACAAAAAAAAAGGGGAACGGATCCCCTTTTTTCATGCAAGGCAAATGATAAATGCTCAATTATTGTTTCTTCTCTTCTTTCTGCTCGTTAAATACGCGGTTGAGGTTGTCAGCTTTTTCCACCTGGTATTTTTTGCTGATGCTGTCTTTTTCTGCCTTGTCCTTTGCCAGGTCTTCGAGAATGGATATCGCATAGGCCCGGGCCACGCGCAAGTGGTATACAGCGCCCGCGAGATACTTTTCTCTTTCTGCCTTGGCAGCATCATCAAGCTGTCCGTACGCCACCCGCAGCCTGACATGATTATTCTGCAGCTGTTCCTGTTTGTCCGGGTTGACCCGCGTGGAAGGATCCATATGGAGCTCGAGAACTTTACCGGCGGCCTCGTTCAGGAGATTATCGCACTGGGCGGTATAATCCTTTATGATCAGACCCAATATCTCGCGGATACCCACCTGATTTTTCTTCATATAGTCGCTGGCATAAATGATGTTTCTCTTATAATATTGCTCCAGAGCTTTCTTATACTGTGTTTGTTGCTCCTTGAACTTTGTGTTCCAGTCGCCCTTACCTGAATTGTTTGAAACTATTACCTGTATCAGATACAGCTCATCCATATTTCTTTTTATCAGGTCATCGACAACGTCCTGTGCGTGGAACTTGGCGAGGTAATCATCTTCGGGACGGTTTGACTGATCATACTCAGCACTCCTGTAGGAGCCATCAGCCTTCTTGGTGATGCCATCGCCGCTGCCTTCCTTTTTCTCCTGCGAATAGGCAAGAGAAACAGCGAAAACGAATATGACTAACAGCGACATAACTTTGAAGCCCTTTCTCATCGTCATAGTATTTCTCCTCGTAACAACCATATTAGTTCAATTTTTCGATACACTGGGCACATCTGCCGGATATCAAAACGTGGTGTTAAATTAAATAATAAATTATAAATTATCAATCATTTTTTTTTATATATGGAATTAATTTGTACGCTCAAATCCAGTGTGAAATAATCTTGATGTTATGTCACTCCACCAGCAGTATCCGGATATCCATGACATTCGTGTTGGTTGGCCCGGTCTTTATCAGAGTCCCCATTCGCTTGTGAAAATTATAGGAATCGTTGTTCCTGATATATTCTCCAATATCAACACCTCCCACCCGAGCCCGTTCGGCTGTTTCACCGTCAGCCATAGCCCCTGCCGCATCAGTAGGCCCGTCCGTGCCGTCAGTACCGATACTCGCCATGGTGATTCCCTTCGCGCCGTCGATAAACAGGGCGGCATGCATCGCAAATTCCATGTTTCTTCCGCCTGTGCCGCCGCCCGTGACCTTTACCGTCGTCTCCCCGCCGCTGATCACGCATGCCGGAGCCGGCACCGGGTTTGAGGAGACACGTATCTCGCGCGCGATCCTCGAATGCCACAACGCCGCGTCTCTTGCGTCTCCCTCAATCATGGAAGAAAGGATCATGCTCGCGTAACCGCAGCGGTTTCCTTCACGCTTCGCCGCTTCGAGTGCCATAATATTGGACGCAATGATGAGATTGGTCACGTTCCTAAACGAGTGGCTGCCCACCCCCGGGTTCTCGGGTATCTCGTTGCGTGAACCCGCGCGGATTCTCGCCGCGACCGGCGCCGGGACGCTGCCCGTGAGACCGTACCGCTCAAGGACACGGAGTGCGTCCGCGAAGGTCGACCGGTCAGGGACGAAGGGGCCGGAAGCGATCACGTCCATATCATCACCAACCACGTCCGATATCATGAGGTTTATCACCGCGGCGCCACCGGCCGCCCGGGCCAGGTTGCCTCCTTTCACAAGGGAGAGGTGTTTCCGCACCGTATTGACCTCGTGGATAGTCGCCCCGCTTTTAAGGAGTAGCGATGTCGTATCACGCTTGTCTTCAAGCGTGATACCTTCGGGCGGAAGCGGCAGGAGCGCGGACCCGCCGCCCGATATCAGGGAAATAACCAGGTCTCCTTCGCCGGCCCCCTGCAGCAGCCCGAGTATCTTCCGCGCGCCTGCCATGCCGCTCGCGTCCGGAACCGGATGTGCCGCCTCGACCTGCTCGATCACCGAGAGGTCGCTCGTGTATCCGTTCTTGACACAGATGCATCCCTTACTTATGCGGCCGGCGAGTATGCGTTCAACCGCATGTGCCATGGGCGCGGTTGCCTTTCCGGCGCCCACCACGACAACGCGAGCAGATGACGAAAGTTCGAATGATCTTATAACACGACCGCGTGATTTGAGTTGAAGACTGTTTTTATCACATGAAAGATGCTCGCTAACTGCAGCTTCCGGGTCAACAGCTGCGATGGCGGCTGAATATATTGCCTTGAGGTTTTGCCTGACTTCGGACATGGCGGAGATACCGCTTCATCTTTATCATACCCGGGGAAAAAGTCCACTCTTAATTAATGCGAAAGCAGGGTAGCATGGCCCCGCCTTCCGGTGTTTCATGCATCCGGATTCTTTCTCAGCCGCATGGCGAGAACAGCAAACAGGAGAGCCGACAGGCCGAGCAGGACAAAGCCCTGCGTGAGTTCCCTGAATATGAGCTTGCCGATTGAAAACAGCGACGAGTACACGAGAGCGACCCCCAGGAACCAGTGCAGCATGAGGCGTGTGAGCGGTTCAGATGCCGGTACGCCCGCACTGCACGCTTCCCTGACGCGCCGCCATCCCGGCCCTCCCGGGTTCACCCGGCGGTAAAACGCCTCAAGCCGGTCCTGGTCTACGGGCCGGGTCAGAAAGGTGACTACGATCCAGGACAGGGTGGTAATGCCGGCGATGAAAAACAGGCTCTCGGGAAACCGCACAAACGGCACGTATGGCTCGCCCGGATGGAGGATCAGGGCCGCCAGCCGCGGAGCCCCGTACACCAGTATCGGGACTACCATGGCAACGATCTCGGACCACGCATTGATCCTCCACCAGTACCAGCGCAGGATGAGGACAAGCCCCAGCCCCGCGCCGCATTCGATGATGAACTCCCATGCGCCGGTAATGCTCGACATGTACCTGATCATGAGGCTCGAGATGACCACCATCAGGAGCGTGACGACCCGCGAAACCAGGACATAGTGCTTCTCGCCCGCGTCTTTCTTTATAAAACGCCTGTACAGGTCGTTTATGATGTAGGAACTCCCCCAGTTCAGGTGCGTCGCGATGGTGGACATGTACGCGGCCAGGAACGCGGCGACGAGAAAGCCCAGCAGCCCGGGCGGAAGGTGGTCACGCATGGCAAACACGTAGCCCTCGCGGGCGACCGGTATGTCCGGGTAGAGGACAAGCGAGGCCAGCGCCACGATGATCCAGGGCCAGGGCCTCAGCGCGTAGTGCGCAATTGCAAACCAGAGCGTGGCCAGCATCGAGTGGCGCTCGTCGCGCGCCGACATCATCCGTTGGGCCACGTATCCGCCGCCTCCCGGCTCGTTCCCCGGGTACCAGGACGACCACCACTGTACGGCCATGTGCGCCAGGAACGCAGAGGCGGACAGGGTCATGACCCCCGTTGCGACCGAGGACGCTTTCAGGGACACGGTCGGGAAAAATGCGAACACGTGCTGCGGCAGCTTTTCCGCCAGCCCGCTGATACCGCCGATTTCCGGAAGGTTCAGTATCACGACAGCAAGGGCGATGCAGCCCGCCATGGCTATGACGAACTGAAACATGTCCGTGAGCGCGACGCCCCAGAGGCCCGATATGGCGGAGTAAACGCCCACTATCAGCATCGCGCCGATAATATACAGGATCACGTGGTCTTCGCTTATGCCGAACATGATCTTGAGGATCGAGGCCAGGGCCAGGTTGACCCAGCCCATGATGATGATATTCATGAATATGCCAAGGTACACGGCCTTGAAACCGCGAAGGAAAGCGGCTGATTTTCCCGAATAGCGGAGTTCTATGAATTCCACATCGGTCAGGATGTTCGCCCGGCGCCACAGTTTTGCAAAGAAAAAAACCGTAAGCACGGTTCCGGCCACCATGTTCCACCAGAGCCAGTTGCCGGCAATGCCGTTTTTCACGACGAGTTCGGTGATAGCCAGCGGCGTATCCGCCGCGAAAGTGGTAGCCACCATCGTGGTGCCGGCAAGCCACCAGGGCATTTTTCTGCCCGAGAGGAAAAAATCCTCCGTGCTGCCGCCCGCCCTCTTTCTCAGGACGAGGGCGATGGCGATACTCAGCGCGAAATAAATGACTATGAGGGCGATATCAATGCTGGTCATCGGATCTCCGGTCGCATGACACGGGTTGCTCTCGTACGGGGGGTCCCGGACGGGGCTCAGGGCCCGTTAATTTTGTCTGAAATAAAAGTCGATATCAAACCCGCCGTACTTCGAGTTGAAGGAGAGATTGATGTTCTCGTACAGCGCCTTTACGGTTATCGGATCGTCGTTGAACTCGGGCGCATTTACCTTTATATTGTGCTCGAGATACTGCATCTGGTTGGCGAAGGTACCTGTTATCAGGTTCGCCAGCTCACCGGCCACATCGCCATGGGACTTGCGGATAGCCTTTGCGTCCCTGGAGTTTATGAACTTCATGGTAATCAGGTCGAGGGTCTTTTTCGGAAGGTTGATGATGATCTCACCCTTGAGCGTACCGCCGATTTCGACCGCCACCAGCGGGTCCTTTTCCCCGGACTGGGTCTCGAACACCTCCTCGATGGAGGTGTCATCGAGGAAATGCTTGAATATATGGTTCACAGACCTGACCAGGTATCTCGAATAGCGATCATACTCATTCATTCATCTGCTCCATCAGAACGGGTATTGATGAAATTCCATACACGAGTGCGCACGCACGGTTTGGAGCACATCATAATCGGGGGATTTTTACTTTGTCAATAGTTTTATTATTATGTCTCATAAATAGAGACAGAGGCCCCCTGAACGGCGGGCCGGGTTCTCCGCCCGGCACCGGCTGACCGGATACCGGCTATGAAACTGCCATCACCCTGGCGCGTTCTACAGCGGTTTGAATGGCGTCGGCCAGACCCGCGGGATTTTTACCGCCGGCCTGGGCCATATCTTTCCTGCCGCCCCCGCCGCCGCCCACGCATTTGACCGCATCCTTGATGATTGCGCCGCAGTCAATGCCCTTTTTCACGGCGCCGGCTGTCGCCGCAAACAGGAGCAGGGCCGTATCACCGTTGTTCGAGCCGAACAACACGACCGACGGGTCCGTCTTTGAGCGTATGGCATCGGAGAGCCCTCGCAGCTCGTCGACGCCGACACCGTCGAATACGCGGGATATGATCTTCACGCCGCCCGCATCGACCGCTCCGGCGACGAGCGAGTCCATGTCAGAGGTGATGGTCTCTTTTCTCATTTTTTCGATTTCTTTTTCAAGCTGGCGTGTCCGCTTCATCAATTCATCAACACGCTTCACGATGGCCGATTCGGCGACATTGACGGTCTTCGCCAGCTCGGCAATGATACCGTCGTAACTGTTGTAGCGTTCCAGCACGCCCCTGAGCGTGACGGCCTCGATCCTCCGCATGCCGGCGCCCGGCGAGGCCTCCCGCAAAATCTTGAAGAGTCCGATCTGGCCCGTTGACGTGACATGGGTTCCGCCGCATAGCTCTTTGCTGAAGCCAGGCACCGAGATGACACGCACGGTGTCCTCGTATTTTTCATCGAACACTGCCATGGCCCCGGTCTTGACCGCGTCCTGGTAGTTCATGATCTCGGTCATGACCGGGATGTTTTCCCATATCTTCCTGTTTACGATTTCTTCAATCTTCCGGATCTCCTCGGCGGTCATGGCATTGAAGTGGGTGAAGTCAAACCGCATCCGCTCAGGCGCGACAAGCGATCCCGCCTGCCTTACATGGGTCCCCAGCACGCTCCTGAGGGCGGCATGGAGCAGGTGCGTGACCGAGTGGTTCGCCCGTATCAGGTTCCTGTTCACTACATCGACAGCGGCCTCGACCTCGTCCCCGGTCCTGAACTCGCCGCTTACCACCTCTCCCATGTGGATGATGGTCCTGTTTATCTTCTTAGTATCCTCGACCCTGAACGATGCGCCGGACGGCGCTGTTATGGTCCCGATGTCTCCCACCTGTCCCCCGGACTCCCCGTAGAATGACGTCTCTTTCAAAACGACAAGTCCTTTTGTGCCGACGGCAAGCCGGTCAGTGACAGCGCTCCCGTCGTGCAGAAGCTCGATGCCCGAGCGGTAGACGACTGATTCGTATCCCCTGAACACGGAGTCACCCGCTTTCTTTCCTATTTCCTCCAACGCATCTTCGAGACTGCCGGAGGAGGCTTTCCAGCTCTGCTTGCCCCGCTCACGCTGCTTTTCCATCTCCTGTTCGTAGCCGTTCATGTCGACGTCGAGCCCGCGTTCCAGGGCCATCTCGCGCGTCATCTCGAGTGGAAACCCGAAGGTATCGTACAATAGAAACGCGTCGTTTCCGGATATTATCTTTTCCTTTTTCTTTATGCATGTTCCCATGATCTCCTCGAGACGATTCATGCCGTTCTCCAGGGTCTCGAGAAAGCGCTGTTCCTCTGACTCGATCACCCGCTTCACCCCCGCGGCGGCCTCTTTCAGCTCCGGGTAGAACTCCTGCATGATCCCTATGACGGGATCGACCATCGAGCAGATAAACGGCTCTGTTATGCCGAGCTGGCGGCTAAAGCGCATGGCGCGCCGAAGCACGCGCCGAAGCACGTAGCCGCGGCCGTCATTGGAGGGATACACGCCGTCGGATATTGCGAAGGTGAGCGCCCGGGCGTGCTCGGCGATGATATTCACTGCGACCTTCTCGCCGCCCTCGTATTTCACCTTCGCCTTTTCGCAGACGAATGAGGTCAGGTGTTTGAATTCATCGGTATCATACACGGAATCGACGTCCTGGACCAGGGTCGCAAGACGCTCGAGCCCCATACCGGTATCGATGCCCGGCCGGGGAAGGGGGTGCAGCGTGCCGTCTGCGTCCTGGTTGTACTGGTTGAACACAAGGTTCCAGTATTCAAGGAAGCGCTCGCACTCGCAGCCCGGTTTGCAGTCGGGGCGCCCGCAGCCGTATTTCTCCCCGCGGTCGATATAGAGCTCGGAGCAGGGGCCGCACGCGCCGGTGTCGCCGGCGGGGCCCCAGAAATTATCGGCCTTGCCGAGGCGCACTATCTTGTTCTCCGGGATCCCGATCCGGTCCCTCCATATATCACGGGCCTCATCGTCGTCCTCGTATATTGAAACCCATATCTTTTCTTTGGGGAATCCGATAACCGTGGTTGAAAAATCCCAGGCGAACTGAATTGCTTCCTCCTTGAAATAATCCCCGAATGAGAAGTTTCCAAGCATCTCAAAGAACGTCAGGTGCCGTTTCGTTTTTCCCACGTTTTCCAGGTCGCTGGTCCGCAGGCACTTCTGGACCGTTGCCGCCCTGGTATATTCCAGCTCCACGGTACCGGCGAACATCGGTTTGAATTGTACCATGCCGGCCGTGGTGAAGAGCAGCGTGGGGTCGTCTTTCGGTATGAGCGAACTGGACGGTACAATACGGTGTTCCCGTTCCCGGAAAAATTCGATGAAAGACTTTCGTAAATCCATTACCGTGAGCATTTCGCACCTCTCAATGGCATAAAACATCGCTGCCGTATGGCTTTTTAGCACTATCTGGACAACCGGATATATTTTTCAAGTGATTATTTTGGAAAGCTGCGCACCAGCCAGGCCGCCGTAAAAAATGGCAACTAATACTTTACAAATGCCGGACTCCTTTTTAGACTGTTGCCGCCCGCACCCGGAGCATACCGGCATCGGGATGGAGGTCGCCAATGCACGTGCGTAACATACGGCTCCTGCCGGACAGGTACCCGACCGGGGACGTGTATCCCTTCAACCTGGATATATTCAGGGCCACCGATCGCCTCGATCTGGGCAGGCCGGTGACTTTCTTTGTCGGAGAAAACGGCACGGGTAAATCTACCCTGCTCAGGGCCATTGCCATGAAATGCAACATTCATATCTGGGAAGGGCTCGAGAGGACCCGCTTTCATTATAATCCGCATGAACGGGAATTACACAAGTACATCGCGCTGGAATGGACCGATGGTCCGGTCCCGGGCTCGTTCTTCGCCTCGGAGATATTTCGGAATTTCGCTGTTAACCTCGACGAATGGGCCTCCATGTCGCCTGCGACGCTCGAGTATTTCGGCGGGAGATCTCTCATGGAACAGTCGCACGGGCAGTGCCACATGTCCTTCTTCAGAAATCGCTTTACAATACGGGGGCTTTATCTGCTCGACGAGCCCGAGAATGCCCTCTCACCAGGCCGCCAGATCGAGCTGCTCGCGCTCCTTAAAGAAATGGCCGGCCGGGGCCACGCCCAGTTCATAATCGCTACCCATTCTCCCATACTCCTCGCGCTTCCGGGCGCCGACATCTTCAGCTTCGACCGCGCACCGATCGCCACGGTGAAGTATGAGGACACTGAGCATTTCCGCATCTACCGGGAATTCATGAACGAGCCGGGAAAATTCCTGTAATACCGTACCGCCGCGGGATGCGGCGCATTGATTCGATGAAGGCTACTCCTGCTCCTCTCTCTCCTCTCTCCGGATCCTCTCGAGAACACTCGTTATCATCTCGCCGTCAAAGCCCCTTCCACGGAGGAAATAGGCCAGTTTTGCCGGTCCGTTCTTCCTGTCTTTAACCGTCTGCCATTTCTTCAGTGCTGCCGCATAAACATCATCAAAAGAATCCTCGAGCGCGGCCGACTCCTTGAGCGCCTGCCTGATGATGTCCCGGTGCACGCCCCGCTTCTGCAGCTCGCTGGCGAGAAGCTGTTTGCCCACCAGCTTTTTCTCCAGCCTGTTGCCGATATAACGGGCCGCGTAATCCGCATCGTCTATATAACCGGCCTCGGAGAGGCCTGCGGTGATTTCCCTGATAAGGTCATGGTCGAACCCCTTTTTTCCCAGGTACCGCTCCATTTCCATCAACGAACGGGGACAGATGGCAAGGTAATCGAGCGCCGTTTTCCTGCACCGGAACCGCTGCGACTCGGCCTTCAGCTGCGAATATTCTGCCTGGTCCAGCTCCTGCCCTGCTTCCAGGCGGTACAGGCCGGCAACCTGATGCGGTATCTTGAGAATCTCCCCGCTTTCGAGCTCCACGGAGATGAATTCCGCGGCCGGCTTTTGTTTTATTATGGTGATCATATCCGTACCCGTACAAATAAAAAAGAGGATGCATGCCTGCATCCTCTCTCTGTCTCCGGAAGAAGTCCTGTTAACGTTTGGAGAACTGGAACCGCTTCCGCGCTTTCTTCTGTCCCGGTTTTTTCCGCTCCACTTCCCGGGAATCCCGGGTGAGAAAGCCGCCGTCGCGCATCTGTTTGCGCAGCTTCTCGTCCATCTTGACAAGGCAGCGCGCGATGCCCATTTTCACCGCCCCGGCCTGTCCGGACCATCCGCCGCCGTCAACCAGGGCCATCACATCATACTTTTCCAGCATGCCGACGTGCTCGAGAGGCTGGCGCACGATCAACTCAAGCGTCTGGCGCCTGAAGTACTGGCCAATCGGCTGATTGTTGATAACCATGTTCCCCGAACCGGGCGCGAGCCATACCCGGGCGACCGACGTTTTTCTTCTACCCGTTGCGTAGTATTTATTCGTCATAAAAATTCCTCTATATGTCAAGTGGTTCCGGCTTCTGAGCCTGGTGCGGGTGCTCGGTGCCGGCGTAAACTTTCAGGTTACTGAATACCTTCCTTCCCAGCCTGTTTTTAGGAAGCATGCTTTTCACCGCATGCTCGATGATGAACTCGGGGCGCTCTTTCTTGATCTTCTTGATGTTCACGAATTTGATACCGCCCGGATACTGTGAGTGTCTGAAGTATTCTTTGTCTTCAGGCTTGCTGCCGGTAAGGACTACCTTCTCTGCATTGATGACAATGACATTGTCCCCCATGTCCAGATTGGGGGTGAAGTCGGGCTTGTTCTTTCCTCTCAGGATCTTCGCCGCTTCAGACGCGAGACGGCCAAGGACCTTGCCGTCGGCATCAATGACAAACCATTTCTTATGTATGTCAGATCCTTTCAATGAGTACGTTTTCTGCATTCCTTTCATCTCTGTTCTCGTACAATATATATAATTTTAATGTTTTATTCAGAAAATAGCCTGAAAATAATCGGAAGGTTTAAAATATATACACGCCTTTTTCTGTCAATACAATATTATTGAAAAAACTATTAATTTTTAGCCATATATTGATTTATTTTTATCCTCGGCAACTGGTTTAACATGCAGAGAACATATCGGGACGATTACATAGGTACTCCCTTCGTAACGTTAGCCGAACCACTGACTATAATAATCTGTCTAAAATATATCGTTACCGGCAAATTGGTGGCAAAACCGGCTAAAAATAAAAAAAATTTGACGAATTTCGTTTTACATAGGAGATTTACAGATAGTAACACAACCTATAACTCAAAGGAGTGCCGTAATGAAAAAGGCGACCGCATTCGCATCATGCCTCCTCCTGCTTGTTGCCCTCGCATCCTGTGGCGGCGGGAAAAACATAAAGCAAGAAACCAGCTCAAATGAATTTTCCTATGGCGAAAAGAGCGTGGACACAAAGCCGGTCAGGGACAAGGCTGAGGGTGTGGCTGCCATTTTCGACAATGACCGGGCACTGGCCCGTGACCGGGCCATCAATGACGCCCGCAACAAGCTCGTCGAAAAGGTCCTCGGCACAACGGTTTCCGGCTCGAGCATGGTGGAGGATTTTCAGCTCGTCAAGCTGCTCATAGAGGAAAAATCGTACGGCCTTGTCAAGAACGAGAAAATACTGTCAGAGAGCTACGAAAGCGACATGTGCAGGGTGATGCTCGAAGGGACGGTGTTACCGGCAGTGGCCGAGGACGCAATAGAGGACGCGCTGAACAGGTACGGCAGGCCGAAGTTCATGATGCTCATCAGCGAAACGTTCGAGCGGCACATGAACGCGCCGGGCTTTACCGAAACGGAAATGCTGATGCAGGAGCGCATGGGATCGGCAGGTTTCGAATTCGTCGACGTCCAGGTGGTACAGGACCTTATGAAGCGCCAGTACGGCCAGATGTCCCGCGCCATGTCCGGGCAGATCAGCCAGGACATCCAGGATCTGCTCCTGAACGACAACGGTGCAGAAGTCATCATCATCGGCACCGCGCAGACCAGGGATCAGTCCGGGGTGCTCGAGGAATACACGAAAAACATGAAGTCAAAGTCCGCCATCGTGCGGCTGAAGGCAATCGACATGTACACGGGAAGAGTGCTGGCAACCACCAGCAAGGACGCTCCCGGCGTTCATACTCAATCGGACACCGCGTCAAAGAGGGCCATCGAGGCCGTGTTGAAGAAAATAATCGGCGGTAAAGACGAGGGAACGGGCGCCTCAAAACCGGGGCCCTTCATGGCAGAGATCATAAAACAATTCGTAAAATCCGCGACACACCGTCCGATCAACGTGTATATTACCGGGCTTAATTATAACGGACTTAAGGAATTCAGGGAACAGGTTTCCCACCGGGTCCGCGGCGTCCAGCAGGTCAATGACAAAGGAAGAGTCGGTTCGGCTGCACGGCTTGAAGTGTTGTTTACCGGCACGACCGCGGAATTCACGGACGAGCTGAAAGCAAAGTCAGAAAAATTAGGCTTCCAGATCGAAATACCGCAGAGCTTCCCGAACAGGGTTACGCTCCAGGCTAAACCGCTGGCCGGGAAATAGACCCGGAATCTTTACACGCATCATTCCTCCGACTCGCTGCCGTGGAGGGACGAAGCGGTGCAAGAGAAATGCTTACGCGCCGCATGAGATGGCTTCAACATAGCAACTGGCGGCTCGATCAACCTATACCGGCACTGCAGGCATGGATACCGATCATTACACATTAGTGGCCAGGGACATTTCCAAATCATTCGGAAGGAACCGCCTGCTTCGGAATATTAATATCGCCCTCTCCACCGGGGAGTCGCTCGCCGTAACCGGTCCGAACGGCTCCGGGAAATCAACCCTTCTAATGATCCTTGCCGGGCTGCTGAAACAGGGCGCGGGTTCCGTCACACATGCCGCTTCCGGGGAAATTCATCGCGATGACTGGCTTGCTCATATCGGGTATACCGGCCCGCTCATCAACGCCTACGATGAACTCACGGCGGTCGAGAACATCATGTTCGCGCGACATGGAGCCGGGGCCTGCGCACGGATGGAGGCGTTGCTGGAACGCTTCCGCCTCGCGGAACACCGGGATAAAAAGATCAAGCATTACTCCTCCGGCATGAAACAGCGTCTGAAAATCATCCTGTCGATCATCAATGATCCGCCGGTGCTTATCCTGGATGAGCCGGGGACCAACCTTGACGCGGAGGGGAAAGATCTTGTCCGCTCATATATCGATTCTGTCCGATCGAAGAAAATCATCATTATCGCCACGAACGATCCGGACGAAGAAACCCTGTGTACCGGAGGCATCCGTCTTGGTTAGGGACATTATCCGCAACCTCCGGAAAGACTTCAGGGTCGAGTTCAGGAGCCGCTTCGCGCTGAATGTGTCGATCGCCTTCGCGGTCATTACCACGACCGCGCTGAGCCTCGCTGCGGGGGGCGTGCCTTTCTCGCCCCGGGTCCAGTCCATGCTTCTCTGGCTTATCATATTTTTTAGCGCGATGAACGGCCTTTCTCACATCTTCGTGCGCGAGGAGGATCAGGGCACCTCGCTGTTTCTCCGGATCACCGCTTCGGCGGACTCTATATTCGCATCGAAGCTTATATACAACCTGGCCTTCATGGCAATCGTCCTGTGCGTGGTAACACCACTGTTCATGTTTTTCATGCAGGTGACGGTCAGGGATGCTGTTTACTTCGCTGGTTCCGTCGCTGGCGGCGGCCTGTCAATCGCGGCGTCTACGACCATTATGGCCGCCATGGTTGCCAAGGCCGGCGGAAAAGGCTCCCTCTTTACCATTATATCCTTTCCGGTCCTTCTCCCGGTCTTGTGGCTCTCGATACTGTCAACGGCATCATCAATCGAATCCGCAGGACATGCCGATTACGGCACCCTGATTTTTTTGCTTGCTTTTTCCGGTTTCATTACGGCTATATCCTTTCTACTATTCAGGTACGTGTGGCAGGATTAAATACTCGCCTCTCAGAGCAGCCGGCAGGAAAAATTGAACATCATGAAAGCAGTTCGGATATTTCTTAAAATTATATATGTAGCGATGCCGTTAACCATCGTGATGGCTTTTCTGTGGGCGCCGCCTGCCGCACTGCTCGGCGACGCGAGCAGAATCCTGTATTTCCACGTACCTATTGCATGGGTTTCGTTCCTCGCATTTGTTGTCTCGGGAATATTGTCAATCCTGCACCTCTCGGGAGTAAAAAAGCAGAACGGCGGTCTGGATGAAAAAGCGTATCATTCCGCGGCCATTGGCTTCACCTTTACGATCATGACCGTCATTACCGGGTCAATATGGGCCAGGATCAGCTGGGGGACTTTCTGGAACTGGGACCCGCGTGAAACCTCGATAGTGATCATACTGCTGATCTATATCGCCTATTTTAGCCTGCAGGGCGCCCTTACGGATAATGAAAAGCGGGGAAGAATCGGCTCGACCTACCTGATCCTGGCAATGGTCACCCTGCCCTTTTTTGTCTTCCTCGTGCCGCGGCTCTATCCCTCGCTGCATCCGGACCCGATCATTAACGCTGATAAAAAGATATACCTTGACGACCACATGAAATTGACGCTCATCGTTGGGATTCTGTCGTTCAGCATCCTGTACTGCTACCTGTTCGATCTCATGAATCGAATTCTCGTGATAAGAAAAAAAATCGAGGAATACCGTGAAACGAGCAATTAAAATCATCACCTTATGTGCCCTCATAACCTTTACCATATTCTGGCAAACCATGTCCCCCGGCAGGCCGTCACGGTCCTGCTGTACAATTGCCGTACCCGGGCTTTCTGTTTTTGCACAGGAGACCGTTACGCCATCACAGGTTGCACTGCCGGATATGGGCAGGACTGCTGAATCTTCCACCGTACTGTACCAGGTGATGGCCGTCGTGCTGGTCATCTGGCTCGGACTGGGGCTGTTCCTCTTCCTGATCGATCGCAGGATAACCAGACTTGAACAAAGCATGCCCGATAAGCAGGGGAACGGTTCCAAATGATCCAGCCGAAATCCCGGAATGTAATAATTTTCGCTGTCGGCCTTGCATTTCTGGCAGTTGCCGTATTCTTCGCACTGTTCTCGTCAGGCGACGACATCCTCTCGCCCTATGTACCGTTCAAGGAAGCGCAGGCAAGCAGCGGCCGGTACGTCCAGGTCATCGGCGCTCTTGATAAATCGGTCCCGGTTAAGCACAGTGAGGGCGCCTTTACGTTCACGCTGGTTGACAGCGATGGAACAAAAATGAACGTGATACATCGCGGCACCAAACCGCAAAATTTTGAGCACACTGAACAGGTGGTTTTACTCGGACGCTTCTCGATTGGAAGCAGTCTGTTCGAAGCCGACAAGGTACTGGTAAAATGCCCGTCAAAATACAGGAGAGAGCAATAACATGGAAACCGGAGTTAACTGGGGTGCCCTCTGTATAATTGTATCGCTTATTTTTTCACTGGCGGCCCTTGCCTCCACCGTTCTGCTGGCAGCGGGGAGGGAGCAGTTCGCCGTACCGTCGAGATATCTCTCCGTCACGGCAAGCGCCGGAATTTTTCTGGCGGCGGCGCTTCTCTTCTTTTACCTGATCAGCTCTGATTTCCGCTTCCTCTACGTGTACGGAAATTCTTCGCATGACCTTTCACTCGCGTACCGCATCGCCGCATTCTGGGCCGGTAAGGAGGGAAGCTTCCTTCTCTGGCTCATGTTTCTTAACGGGTTCGTGTATATAGTCACGCACCGTAAAACCGGGGATACCGCGATAATAACATCGGTGCTGCTCCTGACCCAGGTCTGTATTCTCGTATTGCTGATAATCGAAAGCCCATTTAAATACATCTGGAGCGCGTATCCCGAATCAATCAACCCGGGCCAGTATCCGGCCGACGGGGCCGGACTGAATCCCCTTCTCAAAGATCCCTGGATGGTCATACACCCGCCGGTCCTTTTTCTCGGCTATGCCTCGGCGAGCGTTCCCTTTGCGTATGCGATCGCGGCCCTTGTAAAAAAAGAATACCGGAGCTGGATCGATGAAGCGTACCCCTGGCTCCTGTTCAGCATGCTCACCCTGGGCATCGGGATTTTCCTTGGAGGATACTGGGCCTATTCGGTACTTGGCTGGGGCGGGTATTGGGGCTGGGACCCGGTGGAGAACTCATCCCTGATTCCGTGGCTCGTTGCCATCGCGCTGGTCCACGGCTGCATAGTGCAGCGCCGGCAGGGCAGCCTGGCACGGACCAACCTTGTGCTCGGCCTCCTGTATTTCATCACGGTCTTTTACAGCACCTGGCTGACCAGGAGCGGTGTGCTTTCTGATTTTTCAGTCCACTCCTTCGCGGCCTCGGATATAGCCACCTATCTTCTGGCATTTTTCCTTATCTTCACGGCCGGCTCGGCCGCCCTGTTTATCACCCGGTTCAGCAGCATAAGCGGCACGCTGCTCAACACTGCACTGTTCGACTGGAAGACCATGACAGTGTACGGCATCATGGTGCTGTCAATATATTCCCTGATCATACTGGTCGGTACGTCAATGCCGCTCCTGTCGGGGCTTTTTATGGCGCATCCCTCGAACGTGACCGAGGCATTTTATAATAACTTTTCAAAGCCGTTCGGTCTCCTGATTCTCCTCCTCATGACCCTTGGCACAACCCTGGCCGTTACCGGGAAAAAACAGCTTACCGGGAAAGAGAACATTGCCGCCGGGGCCCTATCAGCAGCCCTTGGAATAGCGCTCAATGCGGGATTCACTACCAGCCCCTTCGCTTTTTTATTTTCGATTCTCGCATTGTTCCTCGTGCTCAGAGCCCTGATCGATCTCTGGAAAACGCGGAGCCTGGCGCTCCTCCCGTCCCGTCTCACCCATATCGGCGTGGGGATACTGGTGATCGGCTTCATTACCTCCGGATTCCATACTACCGCAGCCCAGAAAAAGCTCGTCCAGGGCAAGGAAGAGATTATCGATTCAACCGGCATCACCTTCACCGGATTCAACGAGGCGAAAGATTCGTCCCTTCGCTTCACGATACGTAACGGCTCATCGTCCCGGGTTGTCGAAACCGCGTATTACTTTGACGAAAAAACCCAGTCAATCTATAAAGAGCCGTATATCATGTCGGGGCTGTTCCACGACGTGTATATCGCTCCGGAGAGCTACGAGTCGGGCGGGGAGGCACTTACAACACTGGTTATCCAGAAAGGCGAGGAGAAGGAGATCGGGGGCATAACAGTCCGATTTATCGGCTTCAGGACCGAGCATATGACGTCGGGAGAGCCGACCACCTATGCGGACCTCACAGTCAACGGTATCAGGCTTTCGCCCGGCATGAAATTCACCCAGGCAGACGTATTCTACCTTGACAGCACCATACCAGGCACCGACCGCTCGGTTTCACTAAAAAATATCGATGCGACGAGCAAGAAGATACTGCTTCATGTCACGCCGGGAAAAGCGCTTGCGATTCCTCCCGATACCGTGTTTATAACAGTCACGAACAAGAGGCTCATCTGGCTGGTATGGCTCGGCACCATACTGATCGCCATGGGGGGCGGCTATACATTCGGAAGGTCGGTTCGTTCCCGGTAATCGGGGCGGTTTACAGCTTGTTATCCTCGATCAATAGTTTGAGTGCCGTCTTCATATTCTCGATCTCATCTGAGAGCCGTTTGTAAGCGGTATCAATCTTATCCAACTCGTTGTTCTTTCCGATCTTCTCGAGTTCAAGAGCAGCGTTATATGCTTTATCAGCAGAAAAATTAGCGACAGCGCCTTTTATCGTGTGGGCGGTTTTTCCTATCTTTTCTCCGCTTTTATTCCTGATGCCTTCCTGGATGGCTTCAAGCAATCTCGGAGAATCGGAAAAAAACAGCTCGGCGAGCTCCTTCAAAAGATCAAAGTCCCCATCAAGCCGGTCATTCAGGGCTTTTCGATTTATATAATCCTCAATTTTCATATTCCCGTTCCTTATCAGCCCTGCCGCCACGGGCAACCTTCCGGTCCCGCTGCCACGCTGTCCATTGTGATGCTTAATTTCACATTATTCATAATAATGTCAAGAGCAAATTCTCATGCTTCCTCTCAATAAAACTTACCCTCCGATGATTTTTTTTTATCCCGGGATCGTCTCAATCGTTATAATCAGGAAATGCCCGTACGGGCCCCGGACTTCCCTTTTTTCATTGACTCAGACAGACAATGCGGCATAATGTAACACGGTAATGAACTGCCATGATACGTACGGTTTCGATAAGCTTCAGGCCCGATGACGACAGTTGCGCACAGCATCTCCGTTCGCTCGTGGATTACCTCGAAAAGGCGGGCATCCGCGTTCTTCTCCCCCGGTATGACCTCATCCGTAGGGAGGAATGCTACCGCCTGGCCGTTGATGAAGAGCAGTTCGTCAATGACCCGGACCTTATAATCGTCATAGGCGGCGACGGAACCTTCCTCCGAACCGCCCGGCTCTTCTGCGGGTCCGGCAAGCCCATATTCGGCATAAACCGCGGAAGGCTCGGCTTTCTTACCGAATTCAGCCCTGAGGAATATCCCCGTTTTCTCGAAAAAGTGCTGAAGGGGGACTACACCACGACCGAGCGCCTGGTCCTGGAGGCCTCCCTATCCCGCGACGGCAGCGTTCTGTCGACGGTCAATTTTCTGAACGATGCAGTCATCCATAAGGGCTCCTTTGCTCGGCCGATCCGTCTGGACATGGAAATCGACGGGAATTTTCTGAGCTCGTTCACCGGAGACGGCCTTATCATATCGACGCCTACCGGGTCCACGGCGTATTCACTTTCCGCGGGCGGGCCGATTATCACGCCTACCCAGGCCGAGATCTATCTCCTGAGTCCCGTCTGCCCGCACAGCCTGGCCATGCGCCCCATGATAATACCGGCAACGTCAATGTTCAGCGTGCGCGTCAACGCCGAGTACCAGAACCTGTTACTGACGATCGACGGTCAGGAAACATTCACGGTAAACGGAAACGACGAGGTCAGTATCCGCATATCAAACAAGAACATCAAGCTGATCACCCACCCGGAGAAGAATTACTACACCATCCTGCGCGAAAAACTAGGATGGGGATAACGGCAACCGGAACCGACTATGCTGCTCGACCTTAAAATAAAAAATTTCGTCATTATTGAAGACCTGGCCATTTCGTTCGGACGGGGGCTCAATATCCTCACCGGCGAGACCGGCGCGGGAAAATCTATTCTTATCGACGCTCTCTCCGGCGTTCTCGGCGAGAAAATGACCACCGACATGATACGCACGGGCTTCGAGAAATCGACGCTCGAAGCGAGTTTCGACATAGCGGCCGCTCCCCAGGTGCGCCGGATGCTTGAGGATTCGGGTATTGACTGCGACGACGATACCCTGCTGCTCAGGCGCGAGCTCTACGCCAGCGGCAAGGGCCGTTCCTTCGCAAACGCGGTCCAGATTCCCGCTTCGAAGCTCAAGGAGCTGTCCGAGTACCTGATCGACATACACGGGCAGAACGAACACCAGAACATTGTGAAGGTCTCCCGTCACCGGGAGCTCCTCGACAGTTTCGGCAATCTTGAAGGCGAGGTGGCGCGCGTCCGCTCCATCCACGAGCGCCTTCAGAAGCTCAAGGACAGCATCAATTCCTTCGATATAGACGAACGGGAAAAGGCGCGCCGAATCGAGTTCAACTCTTTCGCGGTCAGGGAAATCGAGGCGGCAAAGCTGAAAACCGGCGAAGAAGAAGAGCTGAAAAACGAATCCACGCTCCTTGCCAACGCCGAGAAGCTCTTCAAGGAGATAACATCCGCGTCGCAGAACATGAGCGGCGACGGCGGCATAATTCAGAAGCTGAAGGTCTCGGAGCAGGCTCTCTCGAAAATATCGGAATATGACCCGGAGATATCCGGCATTCTCGACACGATCAAGCAGGCGCTCTATTCGCTGGAAGATGCATCAGATTACCTGCGCGGATACCGGACCCATATCGATTTTACCCCGGAGCGGATAAACCAGGTTGAGGAGCGCCTCTCGCTGCTGGCAAGCTTCAAGAAGAAATACGGCGATTCAATCCAGGATATACTGAATTATGCTGAAAAGGCCCGGGCCGAGATGGAGGCAATTTCCTCGGGCGAAGAGCAGCGCGAGAAGCTGAAGACCGAATACCGTCAGGCGGTAAAGGAAGCCAAGGAAGTAGCCCTCAGGCTTTCCGAGAGCCGCAAGGAAACCGCGCGCACGCTGGAGTCCCGGGTCATGAAGGAGCTCGCCGACCTGGGCATGTCGGGCACGATATTCAAGGTTTCGATACAGCGGGAGATCAATCCGCAGGGCGAGATCGAGGCAGACAACAAGCGCTACATGCTCTACCCGCACGGGTTGGACCGGATCGAGTTTCTTCTTTCCGCTAACGCCGGCGAGGACCTGCGCCAGCTCCGGAAGGTCGCATCCGGCGGCGAGATGTCGCGGATCATGCTTGCCATCAAAAACGTCATTCTTTCTGCAGACATTGTCGACAGCCTGGTATTCGACGAGGTTGACGCCGGCATCGGCGGCAAGGTAGCCGAGATCGTCGGACGAAAGCTCAAGTCACTTGCAAAAAACAGGCAGGTGCTTGTGGTGACACACCTGCCCCAGATTGCAGCGATGTCCGACAGCCATTATTCGGTCCAGAAGGGTAAATCAGGAGAACGCATCACCACCCTGGTAAAACAGCTCAACCTGAAGGACAAGATCAGGGAGATAGCCCGGATGCTCGCGGGTGAAACCGTCACCGATCTCTCCATGAAACACGCTGAAGAAATGGTACGCAATGCGGAACGCAGCGGCCCTGCCTGAGGGCGAGATCAACCTGACGCACCACCTGACTTCGATCATCGCGTCAATCGTCAAACACTCACCGTCCCTCGCTCATATCGATGTCGGGAAGGTGCTTGTCTGCATTGGCTCCAACCGGAGCGGCCGCCGCGGCGGATTGTACGGGAAGCTGATCCCCCTTCGCTTTGAAAACGGGACCGAAATTGTCCGGTACCGCGGCAGGTATTACACCCTGCCGGCAATATCCCATAACGGCGCGGACTGTCTCTATATCATTTACTTTTACATGCCCCGTTTTTTTGACCTGCCGTGGAATGAAAAGCTGAGGGTCATATTCCATGAGCTCTACCACATCAGCCCCCGGTTCGACGGCGATATCCGTCGCATGGGAGCTGTCAAAACAGCGCATGGCCATTCCAAGAAGCATTTCGACTCCCTGTACGCTGATGAGCTGAAAGCTTTCTCCGATTATATAAGGGTGACTCCGGCCATGAACTTACTCGACATGAACACCGGCGCCCTGTACCGGCGGTACCGCAAGGTGACGGGAGTCAGGATGAAAAGCCCGAAGCCGGTACTTCTTGACCACAAATAATATTTCCACGCTTTATACGTTTCCCGGCCCCATTCGCCGCACCGCCCCTAAAAAAATCATTTTTTACAATTAATTCCTTGACAGTCGGAGGCGCCTGACGGATATGTTTCTACTAATAGAATCGTTTCTATAAATAGAAACATTTTGGACGGTCTCCATGAACAAGATCAAAGAGATAGCCTCCGTTCTCGCGATGACCGACGACAAGGAGGAGATCGAGGGCTTTTTGAAGAGCATCCTCACGAAAAACGAGGCGGATGAGATTTCTTCACGCTGGGAGCTCGTAAAGCTCCTGCACGAAGGCATGAGCCAGAGGAAGATCGCGGAGCGCCTGGGGCTCAGTCTGTGCAAGATCACCCGCGGCTCTCGGGAGCTAAAAAAGTCCCGGTCGCCCTTTAAAGCCATGCTGGAAAAACTCCAGGAGCTTTCGAAAAACTAATCCGCATGATGCGGATCAACAATATAAGGAGTAACTCTATGCTGACTAAAGTATTTTTAAATGAAGACGAAATTCCG
This sequence comes from Spirochaetota bacterium, assembly GCA_029564515.1. Classification (GTDB taxonomy): domain Bacteria; phylum Spirochaetota; class UBA4802; order UBA4802; family UBA5550; genus RBG-16-49-21. The sequence goes on from JAKQPV010000105.1 coordinate 177,180, forward strand.
CGGAAGTGGTACAATCTCGCTGCCGATCTTCCGACCCCCCTCCAGCCGCCGCTGGGACCCGACGGGAAGCCGGTGAGCCCGGACATGCTCGCCCCGGTATTCCCGATGAATCTCATCGAGCAGGAAGTGAGCCAGGAGCGCTGGATCGACATCCCCGGGGAGGTGCTTGAGTTGCTCTACCGCTGGCGTCCCTCACCGCTTCACCGGGCGCACCATCTTGAAAAAGCTCTCGGCACGCCGGCCCGTATCTATTACAAGAACGAAAGCGTTTCACCGGCGGGGAGCCACAAGCCGAATACGGCCGTCGCCCAGGCCTGGTATAACAAGCAATTCGGCATCAAGAAGCTCACCACCGAAACCGGGGCCGGCCAGTGGGGCAGCGCCCTGTCGTTCGCCTGCGCTCTTATCGGGCTCGAGTGCAAGGTGTTCATGGTGCGTATCAGCTTCGAGCAGAAGCCGATGCGGAAGACGATGATGCAGACATGGGGCGGGGTCTGCGTCCCGAGCCCCAGCCCGGAAACGGCCGCGGGCCGCGCCGTGCTGGAAAAGCACCCGGACACCCCCGGAAGCCTGGGTATCGCCATCAGTGAGGCGGTTGAGGCCGCCGTGTCCGATACCACCGGCCAGACGCGCTATGCCCTGGGCAGCGTCCTCAACCATGTGTGCCTGCACCAGACAATCATCGGCCAGGAAGCAAAAAAGCAGCTCGAAAAGTTCGGTGAAAAAAAGGCGGACGTTGTTATCGGTTGCGCGGGCGGCGGCAGCAACTTTGCCGGCCTCTCGTTCCCGTTTGCCAACGACAAAATACACGGTGCGCAGATCGAGATCATCCCGGTCGAGCCGACCTCGTGCCCGACCCTGACCAAGGGCCCGTTCATATACGATCATGGCGATATCGCCAAAATGACGCCGCTTATGCCAATGTATTCGCTGGGCCACAGCTTCGTTCCGGATTCGATCCATGCCGGCGGCCTCCGGTACCACGGCATGGCTCCGCTTGTATCTGCCGGCGTACTCGAGGGCCTGTTTACTCCCATGGCCATTCCGCAGATCGAATGCTTCAAGGCAGCGATGCTCTTTGCCAAAACTGAAGGGATCATTGTCGCGCCCGAAACCAGCCACGCCATCGCCGCGACGATCCGCAAAGCCAGGGAAGCGAAAGAGGAGGGCAAGGAAAAGGTGATTATATTCAACCTGAGCGGTCATGGACTCATGGACCTCTACGGTTACGATCTCTTCCTTCATGACAAGCTCGCCGATCACGAGCTGCACCAGGACGAGGTCAACGAGGCCCTTGCCGAGCTCAAGGACCTTCCAAAACCGTCACTCGCAAAAACAGGTAAATGGTAAACAATATTCCCTTGTCTCCCCGCCAGTCACGGCGGTGAGACAAGGGCATTCACTGCTTCCGCACCATATCCATTCATTCATTATTTACTATTTGGGAAGTCGGTCAAAACCGATAGTCGCCAGTTATTATTCCATCAAAGTCAGAAACATCTATCGACTGTATGCGGCCGTAAAAACTGAATCCGTCAGGATTCATCCTGATTTCATCTATGTACCGGTTCACCAGTTCGCTGTCAGTGGTGTCTAAAAGCACCCTGACGGTTCCGTCCGCACGGTTCGATGCCGCGCCCCGGATCCCGAGCTTTCGCGCGTACTGGCTGCAATAGGCGCGGCAGCACACGCCCTGCACCCTTCCATGAAGAATCAATTTCTTTGCCATCAGTATGCCTGAACACTATGTTAAGGTTTTTCGGTGCATGATTGCGCCGCTCATGCATAAACACTATTTGACATGCATTAGTATAGCGGTTTTCGCAAGAAATTTTTTTCAAACGGGCGCTACTATTGACCATCATGAGAAAAAATTGTTGTTTTTTTTCATGGATACGGTTTTTTTATAGGAAGCAACATATCGATACATTGCAATACAGAGATAATAACATGTTCCAGCATATAATCGGCAGGATATTAAAAACGATTGTCTTTTGTTCGGTTCTGGCGGTCTTCTCCGCAGCATCATGTGCTTCTTCCTTATTGGAAGAGGGCGGATGGGAAGGAATCAGGGGCACTACCCTTCGCGTCTATATAACGCTCGACATTCCCGAGGATATCGGGCAGGGATCAGAAGCCGGTCGCATGGAAGAACTTCTTCTGGCCGCGGGGAAGAAACGGGCCATGATCCTCCTCTCATCCTACATTCATGAAAGTATTTCCGATCCGGACCGCGCCGATTCCTGCCGCCGCGCGTTTGACGGCATTATCAATAAGGGTATCATGAAAGACCATGAATGCGGCGAGGATTCATGCGCGGCCATTGTCAATTTTCAGATGAATCCATGTGTTGACACCCTGAGGGGGACCCCCGGGGAAAGGAGCGAATAACCTGGAGTTGCCCGCCTGCCATGGACAAGACACCTGATACTCTCATAACAACGAACGACGGGTCATACACCCTGCATAGCAGCGAGTATGATGAAAACATGCATTCTCTATCCGGCGCCTATGAAGAGGCTCTCCTGAAGCATGTTGCCCCTTCCCGCGTGCTTGATAACGAGTCGGAACATATCGCCGTCCTCGATGTCGGTTTTGGCATCGGATATAATACCCTCGCGCTGCTTGATGCGCTTGCCGCAAAACACTTCAGGGGTAGCTGTGACATCGTCTCCTTTGAAAAAAATCGATCTTTTCTGCCTATCATGGAAACCATTTTCTTTCATGACGACAGAGACAAAACCTATTCATTCATAAAAAAAGCCTATCGCGACGGAGAGTCCCGTGACGGGACCGTATCCCTCAAGATTCTCTTCGGCGACGCCCGGGAATCGATCCGCAGTCTCTCCTACCGTCAGTTTGATGCAATTTTCTTCGATCCTTACTCACCGTCGCATAATCCCGAGCTGTGGTCGGTAGAATTCTTCAGAAAAATTTTCCGCCTGACTGCCGGACATGGCGTCCTCACGACCTATTCCAGTGCCCCTCAGATACGCGCGGCATTGATCGAAGCGGGTTTTATCATAGGCAGGGGACCTTCTGTCGGCGGCAAGCGTGAAGGCACCCTGGCTGCAAAGAGCGGTATCATCCCGACCCTATCGGAAGAAGAGATCAGAGCACTTAAAAATAACAGACGCGCGGTACCATACCGTGACGTGAACCTTACGGCTACAAGGGAGGATATCCTGCATCAAAGACTCGAGGAAATAAAAAAATTGAAGGGAGCATGCTAATGACGGCGGACGCCGACATGGGAGAGCCGAATTGTTACGTTGTTATACCATGTCGTCCAGTTCCTCCAGCACGGATTTTTTCTTTTCGCCTTCCTGCTTCTGCTGGATCTCATGGCTAATCTCTTTATGTTGTTTCTGCAACTGCTCCATCTCTTCCTTTTTAAATTCGAGATTACCGGACAGATCGCCGTTCTGGCTCAGCCGATAGGCAAAGGCCAGAGCATAACAATACACAATATACAACGCTTCGTAAATCTTCTTCCCGTTGCTCTTCTTATTACCTTCAATCAGGGGATCGAAGATAATCTCATCCTGCGGGTTTTCTATGTAAATCTGGTGTTCGTTCATGTCTTCAAGCAACACCTGCAGCTCTTCGGTTATTTCCAGCATATAATTCCTGACCATGGAAAGGGCCTTTTTGCCGGCAAGATTCCTCTTGTTGACCAGCGATTCCATCCGCTTGCTGTATTCTATATATTGCGAGCTGCTGGATGGTTTTTCACGCCTTGACTTTTCATAGGTCTCGAGTTCGTCGGCGTATTCCCTGAGGCTGTCAGTACTCGCTTTCATCTTGTCATACAGGCTGTTTAGCTTCGACCTGAAGTCTATCCTGTCCCGTGACGCGAAATCGGTCCGGTACTTGATCTTATTCGTCGTTAGAATGAAGGAATACTCCCGATCAAATTCGTTAAAAAGCAGGTAGGTGATGAAAACCTTATCCGCATCGCTCACGTTTTCAAATAATCTCGTCTTATCATACTCCTGACGGAGCCTGGCCAGGTCAAGTGAAGCCATGAGTGACAACCCGTACTTCACGCCCTTCACGGCGGCATCATCAGATTCCTGCGACTCAATCTTTTCTTCCGACTGCTCTTCTTCCCCTGCAGGAACGGACAATTCATCGAAATATTTCGCCAGCTGACGGTTACCGGGCTTATCCGATTCGGTAACCCCCAGGATCGCATCGATATCGGGATCGTAATCATGATAGGGCCACCACTGATAGAGACAGAACAGCAGGTGCAGCCGGGGAAATAGCTTGTGAAAAATGACAAATACTGAACTGCGGATTCTTCTCGTCATGCCAAAATGGGAGTCGCTCGGGTTGTCCTCAACCTTCAAATACAGGTCAACCGCCTGCTCATATGCATCGATTATAGTATTTTCAAAAGGATAGATGACATGGAGCTTTTTATACAACAGCATCATCTGCTCTTTCAGCTCCTGGGTCTTTTTGGGCACCTGCGGGAAATTCATGTACTGATCAAGTATCTGGTCAACCATAATCTTATCGAACAGGTTCCCCACCATCTCTATAAGCTCATAATACACGGGCTTGATATTATCGAGCTTGGCGGTTATATTTCTTCCGACTGAAGGGCTTCTCCTGAAAATATCCAGATACAGGATCTGTATGTCCATCAAGGCAGGTTTGTATGAATTATTGAATTTTCTAAAAAATTTATCCCTGAAGAAATAGCCTCCGAAACCGGTGACACCGAGGAATCTCAGCTTGAACCGCAGTTTCAGTCTGCTGAAAAACAATGCAAGCGAATTGACGCCGCTATGATCGGGCTTAATTGATGCTGCAATGATTTTCGATTCGTCGGCTTTGGTCTTTGCCGGTTTCTGTCCCGACTCAGAATAACTTCCGACTTTTTTCAAATATTCCTTTTGCAGCGTGCGGTCGATTACAAGCTGCCGCCGGATATTCTTTTCGTCGATAACTTTACCGCCGCTCTCAACGAATTTCTCGAACAGGTCCTTTCTTGTTTTTTCATCAAGCCTGGAGACGCCGATATTCTCTTTTGTTTTATCTATCTTGTCTTTATGTCTGTCTTTTTCCATAGAATTCGAACACGTCCGGTTTTGTGGGAGAGCATGATTATTTATTTCTAAATAAAATATGTCAATTATAATGTACTATTAATGTAACAAAAAATAGCGGGGGGTCAAGCATTCTTGAAAATCTCACCAACGGAGCGGAATACATGCCAGGAACGGAAAGATTATGTTCCATTGAAATTAAAACTCGATTACTTGCCGATGCAGAACCTGCTGAATATCGAGTCAAGCACGTCATCAGGCGTTATCTCGCCAGTTATTTCAGACAGGGTATCGATAAGAGCCTGGAGCTCAAACGCGGTAATTTCAACCGGTTCCCCGGCTGCCAAACAGCGTATCGCGTTCCTGATGTCCGTGATCGACCGTTCAAGCAGGGAGACAATTCGCATGTCTGCAATGAACGAATGCTTCACGTCCACAAATTCTTCCCGTATACGCTTTGAAAGCGTGTCCTTTAACTCTTTCAGCCCCTCTCCGGTGACGGCCGAAAACAGTACTGGCGATTCCCCGCCGTCCATGAGGATCGAGTTCTTCTGCCCCGGGGTCGCAATATCGGATTTATTTGCGAGAATGATCCTTTTTTTCAATTTCGTTTTTTCCAGCAGATTACGATCGGCTTCATTGATTCCGTCAGCCGCATCAAGGACAAGTATTATAAAGCTTGATGTTTCGATTTTGCGGTGGCTCAGATCAATCCCGATCCGTTCCAGCTCGTCACCCGGTGTGTCGATCCCGGCCGTATCGTTCAGATTTATCTGCACGCCGCCTATCTGGATCTGCTCCCGGATGATATCGCGAGTCGTCCCCGGGACACTCGATACAATGGCGCGCTCCTGGTTGAGGAGCAGGTTCATGATGCTTGATTTCCCTACGTTCGGCCTGCCCGTTATGGTCACATCGATCCCGTGACTCAGACGCTCGCCCGTCCTGCACCGGGCGAGCAAATCCTCGATCGTCATCAGTATTTTTTCGGCCGACCGAACCGCTGCCTCGGGAGAAATAAATTCGATCTCCTCGTCGGCAAAATCGATCGCCGCCTCGATATCCGCTTTCAATTCCGTAACGGAATTTCGGATCGAGCGTATCATATCCCGGAGTGATCCGTGCATCTGGCGAAGCGATGTCTCGATCTCCCACTCGCTCCTGGCCGTTATGATATGATTGATTGCCTCGGCTCCGGTCAGGTCGATTTTCCCGTTCAGAAAGGCCCGTTTCGTGAATTCACCCGGTTCGGCGAGTCGGACACCCCTGCGGCCCAGTGCCTCGATGATCTTCTGCACGATAATCGGATTACCATGGCAGAATATCTCAGTCATGTCCTCCCCCGTATAACTTCGCGGTGCGGGGTACACAATCATGATAACATCGTCAATCAGCGCGCCGTCTTCGGTGAGAGTCCCATAGCTGGCGTGGCGGGCCTCCGGCTCTCGCGGGCCGCTGTACAACGAGGCGGCGGCCCTGATGGCTTCAGGGCCGCTGATTCTGATAATGGCGATTGATGAATAAACCGGCGGGGTCGATGGTGCGCAGATCGTATCGTCTGTCATATGACCTGTCACTGTTTCGGCATGATCGTCACTTTCCGGTAAATGCCCTGTCCCTCGCTCTTGGTGGTCACTCTCGTGTCATTCTGTAGCGTCAGGTGGATCAGACGCCTCTCGAAGGGATTCATCGGCTCCAGTGTCCAGGGTTTTCCCGATTTGATGACCTTGAACGCGATGTCCTTCGACATTTTGCGCAGAGCGCGTTCCCTCTTCGCGCGGTATGACTCGATGTCCAGGATTATTTTTTTATCGCTGCCGGTCTTATGGTTCACGATGAGGTTGACCATGAACTGGAGGGCTTCCAGGGTCTTTCCCTTGCGTCCGATAACAAGGCCCGAGCTGTTTTTGCTTTCCAGCTCTATGTAGACCTTGGATTCGCCCTCCTTGACGTCGGCGATCCGGCAGTCGATCTCCATCCGCCTGAAAACATTTTCGATGACGTCCCTGATAGTGTCGGCGATGTCTTTCGTGTCAATGTTGTAAAAAAGTCTTATTTTTGCCGGTCGTGATACGCCAAAACCGAAGATTCCGCTTTTTCCTTCGTCGATAACTTCTATATTGATTTTCGATGAATCGGTTATACCGAGCTCGGCAATTGCTTTCTTGGTCGCATCATCAACGGTTCTGCCTTCAACTTCAATAACCTTCATGCTTGCCTCCTGCTATAGTAAGAACACAAATATTTTTCAACGTTACGGTAAATGATCAAGTAAACCCAGGTGTTTCATTTCGCTTTTTCACCTTTTGTCCGGTAATTTATAATCAGCTGGTGCGCGATCTGGAAAATATTCTGAAGTGCCCAGTACAGGACAAGACCGGACGGCATGCTCCAGAAAATAAAGATAAACATAAGCGGCATCATCATCATGAGCATCTTCTGCTGTCCGCCGGTATCAACCGTCGAGAGTTTCTGCTGGACGAAGGTCGTCGCGGTCATGACGATCGGCAGGATGTTCAGGTCAAACCCGGAAATTGTGAGCACGGTGTCAGGCATGGACAGATCTTTCATCCATAATATAAAGGGGGCCCCCCACAGGTCAATCGAATCGATCAGCGCGCTGTAGAGTGCGAAGAAGAACGGCATCTGCAGCAGGAGCGGGAAGCAGCCGCCCATTGGATTGACCTTGTTCTCCTTGTACATCTTCATCATTTCTTTCTGCATCTGCTCCGGCTTGTCCTTGAACTTCACCTTCAGCTCGTTGAGCCTGGGAGCGAGCTGCTGCATCTTTTTCATCGATTCCGTCGACTTTATGGTGAGGGGCATGAACACGACCTTTGTCAGGATTGAAAAAATGACCAGTGACCATCCCAGGTTTCCCATCAGCTTGTTTATCCACATCAGGCACCAGATCACGAAATTGCGAATCGGTTCTATAAGGCTGTTCACGTCTGCGGCGTCGATAAGCGATTTATCCATGGCAGCGAGCTTTTTCTTGTCTTTTTCCCCCAGATAGACCTTGAAGGTCCGCTTGACTTCCTTCCCGGCATCAAGATTATTAAGGGAGACAAGCATACCGGTGCGGAAGCCGGACTGCTTTTTGTTGTCGTACATTACGCCTTTTCCCGCTCCCTCGCTGGGCATCATGATCAGGAGAAAATAACGGCTCATGATGCCGGCCCAGTTGATGGTCCCGGCCTCTTTCTTCAGCGGTTCGTCACTTGACGACGAGCCGCACCCCAGCAGGAAGCCGCTGCCGCCCTTGTCCGCTTTTTTAAATGAACCTTCCTTGGAATAAATGCTCATCAATCTGTTGTAGCTGTTAGTGTAATTGAGATTCGGGCCCAGGATCTCACCGGGTGAGAATATGGCGGATCCGTTTTTAAAGGCGATCACTTTCCCGCCGTTGTTTTTAAGGCGGTATTCGACGGTGAATCCGTACCCGTCATCCTTGAACAGGTATGTTTTTTCAATCCTTACCGGATTCCCGTTCATCTGTATATCGGTCACGAATGTTACCTGGTTGCCGTTCTGACGAAGCATCCACAGGGCGCTGTTGAGCGCACTTCCGTTGACAAATTCGTCGTCATCAAAGGATATCGAAAAATCAAGTCTCCCCTTAGCGTTATAGGGATTATCTTTGACGATAAGATCAATGTTTCTCTCGAGATACGTGCACCCCGTAATTGCCGCGCCACGGTTTGACAGGGTCACCGAGAATTTTTTCGTTTTAACAATGACCTGTTTCTCGGTAGCATCTCCAGCGACCTGTTCTATCCGTACCGGCGCCGGGCCGCCCTTTTTTATCTCGCCGTCTTCCTTTTGTGCCGTTTCAACTTTTGTTTCGGCAGGCTTTTTAACCGGCGACGCTGGTTTAAAGACGATGAAATATCCGACCCATAGAGCCGCTATCAGCGCAATCGCGATAAGACTTTTTTTATCCATGGTTGTATCCTTTGTTAATTATAACTGATAAATGCGTGAAAACGATACCGGCACGACAACAGGCCGCATCGATGCGTGAACGGTATGATATTCTTGGTACGGTCGGAATGTTACTTGAAGAAGCTGAATGACTCGGGCACCGGATCAAAGCCTCCATCATGGAATGGATGGCACCGGAGAATTCGTCGTGCCGCCAGATAGGAGCCCTTGAGCGCGCCGTGCTTTTTCAAAGCGTCGATAGCATAAACCGAGCAGGATGGATAAAATCTGCAAGAACGAGGCAACAATGGGGACAGGAACGTGCGATAAACGCCAATTAATAAAACAATGAGCTTCGTGAATATAGTGTTAATTGTTTTGCCGTAACTGGTTACACGCATCGCCGTTTAACAATCCCGCTTTCGCGAATAGCGATCTGACGATCCTTTTTTCTTCTTCGAATGCCAGATCCCGAAAATCACTATCAATACGTATGATTATGTAAAACCCTTTATTTACCTCATTCAAGAACCCGGAGCAAATCGCGCGCATCCGTCGTTTTCCTTTGTTCCGAACATGAGCAGCGCCGTATGATTTCGCCAGAGCGATCGCGATCTTTACTCTTTTCGAATCGTTTAATCCATCATTGATAGTGACAGGTTTTACATATTTGCTTTTATTAATATTGAGAAAAAAAATCCGAATCCCCGTGTCCTGTAATTTCCTGCCCTTAAGATAAACTTCCCTGAATAGATTCCTTCCCTTTAAAGAATATATACGTTTCACGATACAAAATTATTTCGGCAATCTCCGCTCGTCGGAAACTGTCAGCTTCTGCCTCCCTTTTTTTCTTCTCCTGCTTAATACTTTTCTGCCTTCAGCGGTGCTCATCCTCTCCCTGAATCCGTGTTTTTTAAACCGTTTGGTTTTGCTGGGCTGTAACGTCCTCTTCATAAGAATCACCTCGATAATATATAAACATCAGTTGCTTTCAGCATTAATTCAGAAATCTGATCAGAAAATAGTGAGTGTACTATTTTAAAAGGAATATCTTTTTGTCAATAATATTAATCGATAATATATAAATAAGGAAGGTTATATAATTTCAATATACCATTCTTGTTTTATCAATCCGTATTTTTCGTGATTCTTCTGGTTTTATTCGCTAAAAATGCATGACTTCTAATGTGACATAAAATTTTGATTGACAAAAAAATTACAGTGTATATTTTTTTAGTCATACATGTTTTATATAACATCGGAGTAAATATCATGATCCTCAACATCATAACCTGCGTGGTCTGCCTCGCCATGCTTATCCTTTTCAGGAAGCTTGACCGGACCAATATGAAAATGGCAAAATTGAGAAGATATTCATCCCGACTGTTTGATGAATTTAAAAAACTCGCAGAAACCGAGAACAGGCGATTCAATGACGCCACGATTGAAATGGACATCCTGCTAAAAAAATCAAATGCCCTGGCAAAGAATATCAATTCTGCGGTTAATGAAATCGAGGCAAAGCTCCAGGGACTCGACATTGAAAAAACCAATTTAAAAAAAGTCGAAGACGACATCCGCGTTATATCCCAGTCGGCCCGTGACGTCAACAAGCAGATCGAATTTATCGCGGGTGCCAAAGATAGTTTCGCTGAAATATCCCAGAACATGTCCTATACCAAGGAGACGCTCAAGACTCTCAAAGGCGAGAGCGCAGAGATACTCCAGAACTTCAACAATCGTCTCAAGGAAAAATCACGTGAATTATCAACCGAATTCAGCGAACAGATAAACAAGCTGCGTGATTCCGTAGAAAACAAGGAAGATATGCTCGTCAACAGCAGCCGCCAGAAGCTCGCGGACCTGACCGAGTCTTTCGAGCGTGCTCTTTCTGATATGGACCAGCGGGTAACAGACACGGGGGAGATATTGCTCCAGAATTTCAAGGTCAAGATAGACGGCGTCGCGAAGTCCGTTGAAGGAGCATCAAATCTTCAGACTCAAATCGAGATGCTTAAAATTAACCTGGCCGACCTGGAAGGAAAGGTTTTTACGGAGATCAAGGAGCGCAGCTCCGGAGTAGAAAGCGAGATTCAGCAGTCTATTGACGTGCTATATTCGAAGCTCAAGGAGTTCGAATCCGAGTTTGACGACACCAAGGGGACCCTCCTGGACCGCTTCCAGAACGACCTGGACAAGCTCGGCAACAAGCTGACGGCAGTTGAATCAAACGTTAATGAATCCAAGGCAAAGCTTATAAAGACCTTCGAGATCGAGGCCGACAAGGTGAGGACCGAGCTTGACAACCTGAACATCCACGCGATATCCAAACGCGACGAAATCGTTCACGCCAGCCGCCGCGAGGCAGAGGAGGTGCGCAAGGAAATTGAAAATTTCGAATCGCGCTTCCTCGAGTTCGAGACGCGCATCATCGACACGGCCGAGTCCAAGGCCGAAGAGCTCACCGCCAGCACCGGCGACATTGAGCAGAAACTCAACGAATTCCAGGAAAAGCTGGACGACAACGAGATGAAGCTCGGGGGCTACGTCTCAGTCCAGATGCAGAGAGTAAAAGATGAATTTTCGGGCCTGGAGCAGCGACTTTCTGACATGAAAACGGAAATTCTGAATTACGAGGACCAGAGCAAGGTATTCACCAAGACCGAGTCACTGGTAAGGGACGTCAATGACCAGATCGAGCGCCTGAACCGGATGCTCCAGGAATCGCAGAAAGAGGCGCAACACCTCGATAAATTCTTCTCTGATATTGATTACCTGAAAGAGCTGACAAAGGAATTCGACAGGGAGATCCGCTCGTACCAGAACAAGAAGGAAAAACTGGCTGATATAGAAACCGAGATACGCACCCTCGAGGAGTTGAGTGACCAGGCGCTGCAAAAAGCGGGAAGCTTCCAGGAGCAATACGGGAAAATTGACGCCGTCAGCTCCCGGATTGACGCACTCATGGAAAGCTACACCGGCCTCGAGTCTCGGATCAGGGAGCTCCATGAGTACGAGGACGTCATCGCCCGGAACCTCGACTCGGTGAACAAGGCCGATATCCTGATCCAATCTGTCGAGGGAAAAATCAACTCGTTCCAGAAGGTGGTTGACCGGTCTGAAAAGCGGGTCGACAAAATAAACCAGCATATGCGCGGTATTGATGAGAGCCTGCTTATTTTAAAGACACGGGAAAGCGACATCAAGGAGATCAAGGACAAGTTCAACGAGCTTGACAGCCTGTCAGAGATCATGGAAGCACGGGTCAAGCAGCTCCAGGCCATGTTCAAGAAGGTTGAGACGCTCAGGGACGAAATCAGCAGCACCGACAATCATCTCCAGGAGCTGTTTACCCAGACCGACCAGCGGATGCGCCAGCTTGCCGACTTTATACAGGCTGTCGATAATAACAACCCCATATTGAAGCAGGTCAAAGGCCCTGCAGGAGCACATAAAAACATTAATGAAAACGTGATACGGACGGTTCGTGAATTATCTGACAAGGGATGGTCATCGAACGAGATATCGCGAAAAATGATGATGGATGAAAATGCCGTGAGGCTTATTATCAACACGACGTCATTGTAAATCTTATATAAACAAGGGGCCTGCCACCGGTGCGGGCCCCTTCGATTCGCTGCTGCAGCCGGGCTATTCCTCGCCCATCATTTTTTTCTGGACTTCCTTTCTGATTTTATCGTCCTTCTCCCTCTTCCTGAGAACTATCCGATACTTGATGTACATTTTATTCGGCTTGATGGTCTTCTGGGGGAATTTAAAGGTCCACCGCATCAGGTCATCAATGATCAGATTATCCAGCTCGATCAGGTTAATGGGCTTGTAGGGCCGCACCTTCATGAGGGTCCCGCGGTCAGGGAACAGCGCGATGTGGTACATGCCTTCACGTGCCTCGTTGATTTTATCATATTTCTTTATCTCGTCACAAATGTACTCATCGCCGCCGGGATCATCCTCCCGCTCAATGGTATCCGTACATTCCGTTTGAACGACGGCATAATTGTTCGACGTGATAACGACGCGGAACGTCTCTTTATCCTCACCCGGCGTAAACGGCGCTTTCAAAAAACGCTGGTTATCGGACTCGATCTTTTTATCCCCGGCCGTGGCGCACGCTAGCATCAGGACGCCAAGGGCTATTATGGAAACGAGTGATACTTGTTTGGACTTGGTCATGGTTTTAATCTCATTAATTATAAATTGGAAAACAACGTCAAATTTTAATATATATATAATATTGCAACTTTTTTATAAAAAAATAGGCTGACTTCCTAAAAAATGATATCATTCATAGATAACTTAAGATCAATCAATAAGAACTTGATTTTATACCCTCCTGCTGATTCATAGCCGGGTGAGTTCTTTATGCCAGTTTATAGTGGGCTGGTGACGGTGTCTCAAGCTTTACCCTGTCTAACGTATAGATTCGGAGTTATGTCATGGTGTTTTTTGTAATCGGTGTACTGATCTTACTCATCCTTATCGTGTTCAGAAAATATAAATCCATATACTCGGTCATCATAACAATTGTCTGTATGACCGGCATCACAACGGCTGTTCTGATCTGGGGTCTGGCAGTGCTGTCCGGACAACCAGCAATCCATTTTTTTTACACAGCTATCGGGAAGTCGGAATTTTACCACCTTACGGCCGCATGGTACGGTATGGATATTCTTTGCACAATAACTATTATCAGGCGGTACCGGGAATACAAAAAAATAAACAGGATTTCGCGGGAAGACGGTCCACTGTCATAAAAATTCCAGGGGAACCGGAATAAACGTGATGATCAGTATGACCATGCAGGACCACCCGATGGCTTTCTCTGTCATGGTGAGCCGTTCGCAACCGGGAATTTCCGGGTGAGCAACCATGAGAAGGAACAGCGTCAGCATTATCCAGACGATCCATCCGGGCCACACTATCGCCATTCCAGCGAGTCCTGCGAGAGCAGCCCAGCCGAACAAACGCTGTTTCCCGCCGATGAGCGCGTAGAGTACATGGCTCCCGTCAAGCTGTCCGATGGGCATGAGGTTAAGGCTGGTTATGAACAGACCAAACCAGGCAGCCCACGCGTATTGCGACAAATAGAGATCATGTCCTGCCGGGACCGGACCATGAATTATCTGTATCAACACGCGAAACAGCATCGAATCGCCCAGTATCGGAACAAGGGTATCGCTTCCGGCTACGGGCAGCGGCCGTATGTCCGAAAGATAGATCCCGATGATCGCGGCAGCCAGGCTCACTATAAATCCGGGAAGCGGCCCCATCGCACCAATGTACAGCAGGGCGCGCCGGCTTGGTATCGGCGTTCTTGTTCTTATGACCGCTCCCATGGTTCCCGGTGAAGGGAAAGACAGGGGCAGCGGTATGAAATAGGGCAGGGTCGGATCCGCGCCGAATTTTCTAGCAGCAAAATAATGTCCAAACTCATGACAGAGAAGGATGATGATAAGGGTAATGGAAAAGGGCATCCCGATCAGGAATACGTCAACAAGCGTCCTTGCCTCGGGAGCTCCCGCAAAGGTTGTGGTCAGGAAGGTGGCGACAAAAAGGAGCAGGTTTACCAGCGGCCGGTTTTTTGTTTCCCGCCTCAGCTCGATAGGGCTTTCTTCAAGCCGCCGTCCAGGCTGATGCGCGCCAGTATTCAGACGGTTCCAGTATTCTCTCAGCCACGTGCTGACAGCGTGTTTCGTCGTATTCAGATCCATACAATAGTCCTGTCACCGGAGAGCTCATCGATGTTCCGGGTGATGCCTCAATCGGAAATCGATCCGTAGGCCGATATCTTTTTTTGCACATATTCCCCTGAATAATCATTGGATAGCTCTTTCCCGTTTTCCAGGAGACTGTGATAAAGGGCAACTATCTCTTTCGCCTTCTTTGTCAATTCCGTATTTTTCTTTTTTACGCTGGTGATGCCGGTAACAAAAAGCTTTTTCAGGTACAGCGAAATAAAGCGGTTGCCGTCAGGAGAAAAGCTGGCGTCTTCTCCTTCGAGGCAGGTGTTTATCATTTCTCTTTTCCGTACATCGTATACGCGTATGATCTGATTTTTAAGGAAGGTGATAATTTTCGGATAGGATGAATAATGGATGTTGGTATTGAGCGAATTATCAAGCAGAATCGTTGATCGCCGCGTGACCGCGTCATACAGGCATACCGAATAGTTGCCGGAGGCCCCCTTGCGATATACCAGCTGGTTATTGTCAAGCCAATACAGCTCGGTCGCCGAAGTCACTCCCGGAAGCTCCCAGGACGCACCGGCTGCCGTCAACTTTGAACGATACGAGCCGCCGCTTCCGCTCACGAGTACGGCTTTTTTCCCGTTCGGAGACAGGTGTGCAATGACCGGTTCACCGGACCGCGTAATATCCGCATAGTCCGGGCGTCTGACAGTTACGCTCCTGCTTTCCGTTTCAGGAATTAATTCGACTATGTTCCCGCCGGATTCGTACAGAATTGAATTCCCGCCGGGCGCCACTGAAAAGTCTATGAAAGGGTATGCTGAATTCAGGACCGTTATCTGTTTTGTAGCTACGTTCAGTATCAGGGTTTCGCCGCGAGGCACCGCACCCGGCACCTCGACCAGCCTCTTGATAAAAAGATATGATCCGCCGGCGCTTTGCTTAAGTGCTGTTATTGTCCCGACGATTCTGCCGATTTCCCTGCTTTTTCGCAATACCCTATTATAGGCGTACGCTACGTTTAGCTGCGGTAATTCCTTGACGTAGAGGACAGTATTTCCGTCACCCCAGCCGGCGAATATCACGTCCCGATCGATGAATTCGGATCCGGCCAATTGATAGGCTTCAAGTTTCTTTTCCAGGAGCCTGCCGTAGACCGGTGAGCCCGGGTTGATGTAAATTGCATCAAGATTGATGTCCCGGGCTATAAGAGTGCCCGCCATCAACGATACGATGACCGTTACCAGTAAACAGGAAACTCTATTTTTCACGTATTACTCTAAACTATTCTTCATCCGTGGAATCAGTTTTCGTTTCAGGCGTTGCTCCGCCGGCGTCCTTGCCGCTTTCGCTCTTTTCCTCCAGCTTGCTCTTATCGCTTTTTCCTTCCTTTTCCGGTATTTCAGGTATAATAAATTTCTGGCCCGGGAATATCAGGTCGGGGTCCTTGATCTGGTCCTTGTTCGCGACATAGATCAAAGGCCAGAGCCGCTCGTTCTTGTAAACCTTGCCGGCTATTCTCCAGAGGCAGTCGCGGTTCTTCCTGTTGAAGATGACCCTGTACATTCTTTTTCCTTCCTTGCTGATTGTAGAGCCGTCTTTGCCGAGCCGGTCCTTCTCGCTTGCAATTCCGATTGAATTCAGAAGGGCTTCGGCTTCCTCAAATTTAGCCAGGCTCTCCGTGTAGGATCCGTCCTCGAGGAGCTTTTTCCCGTCATCAATCATGGTTGCGGCATTATCGATCTCGGTCTTGAACCTGTTCTTCGTATCCTTTTTCCGCGCTTCCTCAAGCATCTTTTCAACTGATTTTGCCTTCTCAAGCGCCAGGCCTTTGGTTGTTTTTTCCTTTGCGGACGCAAGCAACTGCTCCGCTTCAGAAATTTTTTTAAGCGCCTCTTCGGTTTTTTCCTGTTCCAGAAGGGACTCCGCCTCATTAAGCGCGGCGGTTATTGCTGCTATGTCATCACCGGCATATTCAGAACCCCTCTCTTTTTTCAACAGCTCCGCTTCCTTGCGGAGCTCGGCGATCTTATCCCGCGCCGATATTTTCTGTACGGCCATCTTCACGGTGTTGATGGAAGCGCCGGCTTCGCTCATCAGCGCCGCAGCTTCTTTTGCGTTGTTCTGGCCGAGAAGCTCGCCGGCTTTATCAAGCTTTGATGACGCCTCGTCAATCTGCTGCTTTTGCTGGTCATTCAATTTCTGGGACTTCAGAAATTCCACATCCTTTTTCATCGCATTCAGCTCTTCGTTCAGCTCCGGCAGTTTTGCCAGAGCGGCTTCCTTCGCCTGGCCGCTGGCAGTGACGGCTTCCTTGGATTTCGCGAACGCATCCCAGAGATTGTGGTCGCTCTTCAGGGTTTCAGTTTTCGTGATGGCAGCTTCCGCGGCCGCGAACTGATCCGGGGCGGATTTTGCCGCGTTGAGTTTGTCCGCTTCCTGGTACAGGGTTTTCGACTCTTCGAGATTGCCGTCTACCGCTTGAGGCAGGGATATCTGTATGGCGGCCTCGGCATAATCCGTAGCTTTTATCGCAGACGCCTTCGCATCAGAAGCTTTCTTGTTCACCACAAATCCGTGGCTCTTGTTTAGCTCCTCCACGGCCTGGTTCAGGTTGGCAGGATCATACTTTTCAGCCAGTACCTGGCGGGCCTTTTCAATGGTGGTTCTTGCAGTGACCATTTCCTTAATGGGCACATCAACATCGCACGAAATAAAGCTTATCGCGGAACATACCGCCAGCAGAAGAACCAGTTTATGCGCTGCCATAATGACCCTCTCAATTCTGAAGATTGTATCGTTATAAAACCATTAATTTATAAAATTTGTCAATGCTTTTATCGCCGTTGCACTATCACATGATGCCACCTGTCACAGGTATTATGTAACGTTAGAAAACACGGCCGGGAACATTCAGTCACCGCAGCATCCGGCATAGACAGGTCAACATTGTTCCCGTAAAATGATTATTGACAAAAATTGTAGTTATTCCATAACGATTCCAAGGTGTACGTCAGCAGGCTGGGACGTTACGTCACTGGACACGGGAACATCCTGTTAAAATCTTCAAGTACGGGGACACAAATATGACAAAAACCGCATTTATCACCGGAGTCACCGGCCAGGACGGCGCATATCTCTCAGCACTTCTTCTTGAGAAAGGGTACCGCGTCTATGGCGGATACCGGCGGACAAGCTCGCCGAATTTCTGGAGACTCGACGAACTCAAGGTCCACAAGGATATCGAGCTCGTGGAAGTAGACATTCTCGACACCGGAAATCTCATCCGGGCCTTCGATAAAATCAAGCCTGATGAAATTTACAATCTCGCGGCGCAGAGCTTCGTTGCCGTCTCTTTCGAGAAGCCGGTCCTTACCGGTGAGATTACCGCGATCGGCGTTACGAGAGTTCTCGAAGCTATCCGCATCGTCAATCCGAGGATTAAGTTCTACCAGGCATCAAGCTCCGAGATGTTCGGCAAAGTTCAGGAAATACCGCAGAAGGAAAGCACTCCTTTCTATCCCCGCAGCCCCTATGCCACCGCAAAATTGTACGGGCACTGGCTGACAATCGGTTACCGCGAATCATACGATATATTCGGATGTTCGGGGATCCTTTTCAATCATGAATCGCCGCTCCGGGGGATCGAGTTCGTGACCAGGAAAGTGAGCGACGCCGTTGCCCGCATCATACTGGGAAAGCAGGACTACTTTGAAGTCGGCAATATGGACGCCAGACGCGACTGGGGATTCGCGAAGGAATATGTAGAAGGCATGTGGCTGATGCTTCAGCAGCCGGCACCGGATGACTTCATTCTCGCCACCAACGAAAACCACTCCGTCCGCGAGTTTATTGAGCATGCATTTCAATATGCCGGGACCACCATCCAGTGGAAAGGATCAGGCGTGAACGAGACCGGCATCGATATGAAAACCGGCAAAACCGTTGTGAAAATAAATCCGAAATTCTTCCGGCCAGGCGAGGTTGACCAACTACTGGGAGATTATTCCAAGGCCAAGAAAACGCTTGGGTGGGAGCCGAAAGTCAAATTCAAAGACCTGGTTACGATCATGGTTGAGCGCGATCTGGAACGGGTTAAAAAAGAAGAGTAGAGAACCGGACCGGCACCGGAGGCAACCCTGCTGCGATGAGCTACAATAACATACTGATAACCGGCATTAACGGTTTTGTCGGGTCTATTCTTCGCCGATCTCTGGAAGTGAAAGGATATCATGTGTTCGGCATGGATACCGAGAGCAGGGACACTGCCGTGCGCCAGACGGACATCACCAACCTCCCGGCAGTCATGAAGTGCATGGAGGAGCTGTCGCCGGATTTCGTATTCCATCTTGCCGCGATATCGCGGGTTGACTCGGTCGACCCCTCCCTTCTGTATGCAATCAACGTGAACGGGACCATGAATCTCCTGTCGGCGGCCGTCAGTATGAAAAAGAAACCGGGATTCCTGCTGGTAAGCTCCTCCCAGGTCTACGGGATTGTTGATGCTTCGCTCCAGCCTATAACCGAGGACACTCCGCTACGACCGGTTAATCATTACGGCGCAAGCAAGGCTTCGGCGGAGCATATCGCGAACGTGTTCCGTATAGAGCATGGTCTTCCGCTGGTGATCGTTCGTCCCTTCAATCACACCGGCCGCGGACAGAACCCGCATTTCATTATACCGAAAATCGTATCCGCCGTTCGTGAGAAAAAGCAGGGGCTCGAGCTTGGCAACCTCTCAGTAATCCGTGACTTCATGGATGTGCGTGACGTAACCGACGCATATATACGGTTGATGGAGCGTCTTCCGGACGGAGAGATCTTTAACGTGGCAAGCGGGACCGGATACCGCCTTAGCGATCTTCTTACCATGATACAGGAGCTTTCGAAGACGACTCTTGATATTAAACATTCCGATTCGCTCTTGCGTAAAAACGAAATTATCAAGGCAATCGGCGATTCTTCAGCACTACAGCAATGCCTGAACTGGCGGCCCGCTTACAGCATCAGGGACACCCTGGAGTGGCTACTAACCGAGTAGGGAGCCGTCCAATAAATGCCGTTAGAAACCCACCCCGATATCTGTTTTTTGTCTTGACTGCAACATATGTAAAAAATTAGTATATCAAATCTTAAATTTCAGAAAGTATCAGGAACTATGCAATTTAACTCTCTTGAATTTCTAATATTTCTTCCGGTTATCGCGATACTATATTTCGCACTGCCCCATAAATACCGGTGGGGCTTGCTTCTCGCGGCAAGCTGCTTTTTTTTCGGATTTTTTTATTATTCTTCCTTTGATCCGCTGAAAGAAACGCCTTTCTTTAAATATGATCCGGCAAAAAACAAACCCGTTATCTATTATATTATACTCACCCTCTCCATCATATCGGTCATACTGGTCAATTATTTTGTGGCGATCATAATCGACAGGGCCAAGACTGCGGGATCGGGAAGGGCAAAACTGTACCTGGTCATCGGCATAATCTATACCCTTCTTCTGCTCTTTGTATTCAAGTATTTCAATTTTTTCAGCCAGACAGTATCGGATATTGCATTATTTCTCGACCTGCGCTACCCTCCGCGAATTCTTAAAATACTTGTTCCCGTCGGCATATCATACTACACCTTTCAGAGCATCAGCTATCTGGTCGATGTTTATCGCGGGACGATGAAGCCTGAACGCCACCTCGGAATCTTGTCACTTTACATACTCTTTTTTCCAAAGATCGTCGCTGGACCGATCGAGCGCCCTCAGAAATTAATAAAGCAATTCTATGAGGAGCATCAATTCGATTATAAACAGGTCATGGACGGCCTGAAACTTATGGCATGGGGCTTTTTCCAGAAAATCGTGATCGCTGACAGGGCGGCGATCGTAGCGAATGATGTATTTTCAAATCCGAAGGGTTTTCTGGGAATCTACCTGATCATAGCATCGCTCTGTTTTATATTCCAGGTCTTCTGTGATTTTGCCGGCTATTCCAACATTGCTATCGGAACGGCTCAGATCTTCGGCATCAAGCTGACACAGAACTTTAAACGCCCCTATCTTTCACCATCGATACCGGAGCTGTGGCGAAGATGGCATATCACTCTGATAGCCTGGTTCCGTGATTACGTCTATATCCCGCTGGGCGGGAACCGTGTTGCGCAGTTGCGCTGGCAGTTTAATATATTTACAATTTTTTTCCTGAGCGGAATCTGGCATGGGGCGAACTGGACCTTTATAATATGGGCCTCCTTAAACGGATTCTACTCCCTCGCGTCGATCTGGACCAAGAACATCCGGCGCAAGCTCGTCACGCTGACGGGACTGAGCAAGGTCCCCAGGCTTCACAACGTCTTAAAAATAGTGAATACGTTCCTTCTTTTCACATTCGCCGGCATATTTTTCAGGGCAGATAAAACGTCTGACGGCTTCTACATTATAACCAACCTGTTTTCAGGATTCGGCGGTCTGATACAAACCCTCATGACCATGAATGTAGATACCATAAAAGCATACATCGTGATACAGAACAAGACGACATTCCTGGGATTTGCCAAACCCGCATTTCTTCCTGAAATGATTACGCTTGCGCTGGCCATTATGGTGCATGGCACCATAGAGATAATCCAGGAAGTAAAAAAACAAAGCATGCGGGAAATGATCTCACAAAAACCATGGTACGTCCAGATTGCTTTATACTATTGTCTGCTCTTTTCGATAGTATTTCTCGGCATGTCAGGACAACAATTCTTATATTTTGTATTCTAGGCCCGAAAGAAATGAGAAAACTGTTTGGTTACATAGCACTCTGCATTTTATCAATGATCCTGACCATGGCCGTCTTATGGCTCATGCCCGGCACCATCCCGCATGACCTGGCTGCCCTGGTTAACAAGAAAGAGATGCTGAAGCAGAAAAAATCACCGCGCATGATATTCATCGGCGGGAGCAGCCAGCTGACACTAAAAACAGATCTTCTGGAAAAGGAACTGGGATATTCCATGATCGATATGAGTCTCTGGGGCGGGCTCGGCACATCCGAGCACCTTGAAGAGATAAAGGAGCATGTACGGCCTGGTGACGTCGTGGTGGTGACTATGGAATATGCAACCGTCCTCGACCCTAAATATTATACATACATCCATACCAATGAAGAAGCTAAACGATACTTTTTCCTCATGTCTCCTGCCCGGCATGCCTGTCAATACATCAATAATGGGGAGTATTATTATGTTTTTAAAACAATGCTCGATCTGTGCCAGGGTAAGGTGAAATCATTTATTCGAAACCTGGTATTGTTGAACCCGACCGAGCTTTTCGCCACCGGATTCCCCAACTATAAAAACGAATTTAACACTAATGGAAATCGCCTCCATCCATATAGCATACACAGGCCGCTAATGAACCTCAATAACACATTTACTTATCCGGATTGGAAAAAACTTGGTTTTTTAAATGACTTCAATGAATTTGCGACGAAAAAAAACGTGCGGCTATTATTTTATTTTTCCCATTTTCCCACGAGCGAATATCTTTTACAGGAAAAATACATCAACGCCTATTATAATATCATGAAACAATCATTCAAGGGCACCCTTCTTAACAAGCCGAGGGACTTCATGTACCCGGAAGAATATTTCGGCGATACCGCCTATCATCTCAATGACAAGGGCGAAACGGTACGATCGGCCATGCTGTTGAAAATGATTAAAGAAGCTTTATCCAGGCAATGAAGATAGGTGTAGACGCATATTACCTTTATGCCGGGCATATAGACGGGCTCGGCAACTTTCTTTTGAGGCTTCTCGTCCAGCTTTCCCGCATAGAGTCGGACCATGAATATTACCTCTATACGCCCGGGATCAGTCATACCGAACAGGCGGACATTATATTCAGGAACCCGCGCTTCCATCTCCGTGAGATAAACGGCATGTTCCGGGGCAAACGCCGCCTCTGGCTCCAGAGCCCATCGCTCAGATCGGCGATCATCCGCGATCATGTGGAACTTTTTTTTGCAGGTGCCGAATATTTTCCCCTGCTCCTGCCCCGCTCGGTGACCGTTGCAACGACCGTGCATGACGTCGCGTTTAAAGCCATGCCCGAGGCCATTTCCCTGACCAACACTATTTTTTATAATGTCCTGTTCCCGTTTTTCGTGAAACGTTCTGATTACTTTTTCACGGTATCACAACATTCAAAGAACGAAATGGTCAATTATCTTCATATTAATCCGGACAGGATCACCGTTATCCATAACGGCATTGATCTGCTGGAATTTACCCCATCCGGAAAGAAGGAAAAGTATCTTCTCTTCGTGGGTACACTTCAGCCGCGGAAGAACCTGGTCAATATTATCAGGGCCTTTTCACTCATTGCTGACAGGATCAGTGATACGTTTGTCATCGTGGGCGGTAGCGGATGGAAAAACAGCCCGATCAGCGAACTGATCGAAAGCCTTGATAAGCCGGTCCGTGACAGGATCATGTTCAAAGGCTATGTTGACGGGGACGAGCTCGCGAGCCTGTACAGCAGGGCCCGCCTCTTCGTTCTCCCCTCTCTGCACGAGGGGTTTTGCCTCCCTATACTTGAGGCCATGGCATCAGGGACGGCTGTCCTCACCGCTCCGAGCACTGCGATACCGGAGGTTTTCGGAGATGCGGTTGAATATGCCGATCCGCAGTCTCCCGAAGACATTGCCGCTAAAATGCAAGGGTTGATATCCGATGCAGGCAAGCGCGTCCGGCTCCAAAAAAAAGGATTGCTGCTCTCAAAAAAATACGATGTACGTGCCCAGGCTGCCGGGTATCTCGCGGCGTTCAACAGCATTGCCACCGCCCGCGGCGCCACACCGAGGAGATCATGAATATCGCCATCAACGCGCGGGTCCTGAACGAGCGTCACGGCGGTCCCGCCCGGTATACCATGAACATCATCCGCGAGCTTGCCGCGCTCGACAGGGAAAACCGGTACTACATTCTCATGTATGACAACCTGGATTTTGATTTCCGGCTGCCGGAAAACTTTTCAGTGAAAATCATCCGGATGCGGTCTAAGCTATTTTTCGACTATATCTATATACCGCTGTTCTCATGGTTAAACAGGATTGACACATTCCTCTTCCCAAAAAACACCTTTTCACCGCTGGTGAGAGGCAGGAAAATCCCCGTCTATCATGATATCGTGTATTTCGAGGACTTCAATTTTCGAGAGTTCAAGTTTTTCGACAATCTGCATCACAGGCTCATGATTCCCGTTGCGGCCCGGTTCTCATGGATCGACCTGACCGTATCGGACTTTACCGCATCCCGTATGAAGGCCCTGCTCGGAATACGACCTGAAAAAATCCGCGTTGTGAAAGAGGGAGTGGAAAACCATTTTAAAGTCATTACTGACAAGAAAAAACTTTCTGAAACAATCAGGCGCCATAATCTGAAGACGCCGTTCTTCTTCTATGCCGGATCTCTAAGCCCAAGAAAAAACATGCTCAACCTGATACGGGCCTTCATCCGGATTAAGGACTCAATCCCCCACTGCATTTATTTCACCGGTGGTGATTCCTGGCTCGATACCGAAGTACATGACATGATAACGAACAATAGCCTGTCAGACAGGATCATCAAGCTTGGGTTCATCAGCGAAGAGGACCTGGTCATGATGTATAACCTGGCAGACTGTTACCTCTACCCGTCGCTCTATGAAGGGTTCGGCCTCCCCATACTGGAAGCGCAGGCGTGCGGCTGCCCGGTCATCACAAGCGCTGTATCCAGCTGTCCTGAGGTGGCCGGTACCGGCGCCATGTATGTCGATCCTCATGACGTTAGCGATATCGCCCGCGCCATGCTGGATATCGTGCAGGATAAGAAGCTCAGGAAAAAACTTTCAGCGGAAGGACTGAAAAACTGCCGGAACTTTACCTGGAAAAAAACGGCACAGGGGATTTTCGATATAATTACCGGATGACTCGCACCATGCGTTATCATTCACGGCACCGGCATTATAAACGCCGCAACAGCCGGCACGAGTACACCCTGTCAACTGCAGTCATCTCATCCATTACAGGAGACCCGTCATGAAAATAGCTATCGAGGCCCATGCCCTGAGCCAGGATAAAATCACCGGTGTCGGCACCGTCATACTCCACTACATGAACGAATTGCAGAAGATCGATTCGCATAATGAATACTATATTTACACCATGGATGATTTAAAGCACGTTGAGATCAGGAATCCACTCTGGCGGCATGTGGATTTCAAGTACGCACTTAAAAATATACGGATGCGCGTATGGCATGCATGGAACAGAAAAAGATCCGCCAGAAGTCAGAATGGAATAATGACCCGTATATCCATACTCATTTTGCGAATAATGAAAATAATTCTGGAGCTTCTTGATGAAGCGGTCTTTTCCATAAAGCTAGCTTCTTCAATTAAAATTAACCGGATCGATGTCTACCTCGGCACGTCAACCTATTACTATCCTTACTTTTTCCTGTCACCGGTGAAAAAGGCCGGCATACTCTATGATCTCGTATGGGAGCTCTTCCCTGAAACCATGGAGTTCGGAAACAAAATCAGGATGAAGCTGTTCACCTTGAGGAATATGAAAAAGCTGGACCTCCTCGTGGCAATATCATCGAATACAAAAAAGGACGCGCATGAGATACTGGGCATTGATAATCGCATTGATGCAATTCCCCTGGCCGCAGACAGCGCCATATTTTATCTCGCCGGCGCATCTGCCATTTCGACAATCAAGAAAAAGTACGGTATCACAAAAAAATACATATTATCAGTGTGCACACTGGAGCCCCGCAAGAACCTCAAGTCTCTGCTGGCAGCGTATCGCATCATGCCCTCACGGCTGAATTACCAGCTCGTGCTCGTGGGTATGGCCGGATGGATCAACTCCGACTTTTTCAGTGACATTGAAAACTCTGACGTGAGCGAAAACGTCCTCATCACCGGGTATGTCTCGAATACGGAACTCGCACCGCTATACACCGGCGCCGAGCTCTTCGTGTTCCCCACCCTGTATGAAGGATTTGGCCTGCCGGTTCTTGAAGCCATGCAGTGCGGATGCCCGGTCATCACGTCGAATACGTCATCCATTCCCGAAGTCGCCGGTGACGCCGCCATCATGGTCGGCCCTTTCGACGTGGAAGGATTATCACAAATCATGGAAAAGTCCGTGTCAGACCCGGCACTCAGGAAAAAGCTGAGGGACAGGGGCCTGAAGCGATCACGACAATTTTCATGGGATGCGTCCGCACGTCGCCTGCTTGATTCTCTTATGTCGCTTAATCTTCAGTGACCGTTGGAACGAGGACCGACAACCAATAATAATTTTTCCGCACCCCGCTAACCATTACCCCGGGTAGAAATTCCCATGGTAATAATTATTCAAATATACTTGACATGCGCTTAATTCGATTTCTAATCCAATAGAATTTGATTATAATGAAATCACCGATAAAACATGAAAGCGTCATCAAGTCATTGACCTGGCGCTGCGCCGGTTCTGTCATCACCTTCTCGCTCGTATACATTGTTGCCGGATCGCCCGCTATAGCCGCTTCCGTCTGTGGCGCTGAAATAGTGATCAAGCTGGTTCTCTACTATATTCATGAGCGCGTCTGGAACCGTTCAGCCGCCCAAACGCCACTGGCAACGCCGTTTGTTCTTTGGTTCACCGGTCTTTCCGGATCGGGAAAAAGCACGATCGCTGACATGCTTCATGAAACGCTTGCGTCCCGTGGATACCGCGTGACCCGTCTTGACGGCGATGCGGTACGCTCCGTTTTCCCGGAAACGGGATTTACCAGGGACGAGCGGGACGCGCATATCAGGAGGATCGGATATCTCGCATCGATATTGGAAAAAAACGGCATCATCGTCATATCTTCCTTCGTGTCTCCCTATGCAGAATCGCGCGATTTTGTCCGGAGCCTGTGCGGCAATTTCATCGAGGTGTATATCGCAACGTCCGTTGAAGAATGCGAGCGTCGTGACGTCAAGGGGCTCTACCGCAAAGCTCGTGCCGGCAAAATACAACATTTTACCGGGATCGACGATCCCTACGAGCCGCCACAACGACCCGAGCTGACCATCAATACCGAGGGAAAACCAGTCGACGAATCAATGCGTGAGATTATGGTGTACCTGCACGCCTATCTCAAGCCGGAGACGAGGAAGCGATGAACCATCTGGACCTTCTCGAAAATATCAGTATCCATATCATCAGGGAGGCCTACGCCAATTTCAAGAATCTGTGTATGCTCTGGTCCATAGGAAAGGACTCCACCGTGCTTCTCTGGCTTACGCGCAAGGCATTTCTGGGTCATGTACCCTTTCCTCTTGTACACATCGACACCAATTATAAAATCCCCGAAATGATCCAGTACCGGGACCGTCTGGCCCATGAATGGAACCTGATGATGATCGTCGGAAAGAACGAGGAAGCGCTCGAGGTGAAGCAGACTTTTCCGGACGGAGCAGTTGACCGCATCGCATGCTGCCGGAACCTCAAGACCAAAGCCCTGATTAACACGCTGAACGGCACGTGGAAGCGTCTCCGCTATAACCATCACACCAGGGCCTATGAGGTTGACAGGAATTCCGAGCCGTATACCGGCGTTATCGTCGGAGCCCGCGCCGACGAAGAAGGTTCCCGTTCCAAGGAGCGCTATTTTTCGCCGCGTGATACTTACAGCGAATGGGACATCGGCGACCAGCCGCCGGAATTCTGGAATCAGTTCAAAACCGATTTCGCGCCGGGAACACATCTCAGGATTCACCCGCTTCTTGACTGGACCGAGCTGAACATATGGGAATACATCGAACGCGAGAAAATTCCAACCGTGTCCCTCTATTATGACCATGGGGACGGCAAGCGCTACCGCTCACTGGGGTGCTGGCCCTGCACCAACCCGATTGATTCAAAATCCAAAAACGTCAGGGATATCATCGAAGAACTGAAAAGCGGCAATCTGAAGAACATTGCCGAGCGGTCAGGACGCGCCCAGGACAAGGATGATGGCGGCGGCCTGGAGACCCTGCGCCGTGAAGGATATATGTAATCTGTTATGACCGGATCAAGCTTCGAACAAAGGGAAAAAATGAATATCGTGATCGTCGGCCACGTCGATCATGGCAAGAGCACGGTCATCGGGAGGCTGCTGGTTGACACCAATTCGCTCCCGGACGGGAAGCTCGACCTGGTGCGGGACAACTGCGAGCGCAATTCCAAGCCCTTCGAGTACGCCTTTTTGATCGATGCGCTGAAGGACGAGCAGTCACAGGGTATCACCATCGATTCGGCACGGGTATTTTTCAAAACGGAAAAGAGGGACTACATTATCATCGATGCGCCGGGCCATATCGAGTTTCTTAAAAACATGATAACCGGCGCCTCTCACGCCGAGGCTGCCCTTCTTGTCATTGACGCAAATGAAGGCGTGAAAGAAAACTCGCGCCGCCACGGGTACATGCTGTCAATGCTGGGCATCAATCAAATCGCGGTCCTGGTCAATAAAATGGACCTGGTCGACTACAGCCGCGAGGTCTACGATACTATCGTCACGGAATACAGTGCTTTTCTTGCCCGGATCAACGTAAAGCCTGCCTGTTTCGTGCCAATCAGCGGGAGGCTGGGGGTCAACATTACGCGCGACAACACGACAATACCCTGGTATGACGGTAAAACCGTGCTGGATGCGCTTGAGGAATTTCAGACTGCGAATGATATCGGGTACAAGCCCTTCCGCATGCCGGTCCAGGATGTATATAAATTCACCCGCTTTGGTGACAACCGGCGTATCGTCGCCGGCACTATTCTCTCCGGGTCGGTAACGGTCGGCGACGAGCTCCTTTTTTTTCCTTCGGGAAAAAAAAGCAGAGTCAAGAGCATAGAGGTATTCAACGCGCCACAGCCTTCCACCGCAACCGCGCCCTGTGCGACTGCCATCACTCTGACGGAACAGATATACATCACCCGCGGCGAACTTGCCGTTAAAGCTTCTGAAAAAAAGCCATGTGTCACCACGCGTATCAAAACCAGCCTGTTCTGGCTCGGGAAGAAACCGATGACCCCGAACAGGAATTACAACCTGAAGATCGGGACCGACAAGATGCCTGTCTCAATAGAAAAAACCCTCCGGGTTCTCAATGCCGCCACGCTCGAGTGGACCGACGTGAAGGAATCAATCGACCGGCACGACGTCGCCGAATGCATTTTACAGCTGTCGAACCCGATCGCGTTCGACACCGCGGAAAACAATCCCATGACCAGCAGGTTTGTGATCGTCGATAATTACGAGATTTCCGGCGGCGGCATCATCCACCAGGAACTCGATGACAGCAGCTCCTGGGTCCGCAACAGCGTGTATATGCGGAACTTCAAATGGGAAAGAAGCGGCATATCAGGCGATCATCGCGCAGAGCGTCTCGGGCAAAATTCCGCCATGATAATACTCACCGGGAAAAAAGATTCAGGCAAGAAATCCACGGCCCGTGCTCTGGAGAAAAGGCTGTTCAATGACGGAAAAATCGCCTACTTCCTCGGGATCGGCAATGTGCTCTACGGCGTTGATGCGGACATCAAGGGAAGGTCAACGCGGGATGAGGATAATATGGAGCACATCCGCAGGCTTGGCGAGATTGCCCACATCATGCTGGATGCGGGGATCATACTTATCGTTACCGCTATAGAGCTCCGGCAGGGCGATATGGATATCATCAAAACGATCGTGGATCAGAAAAAAATCGAAACCGTCTGGATCGGCGACAAGGATGGTTCCGATCTGGCGTGCGATCTCTACATCCAAGAGCCGGGTAATATTGAAGAAAACGTCAGCATGATCAAGGACCTTCTTCAGGAAAAGAGCATCATATTCAAACCGAGCAGATGAGGCCCCCTATGGATCGTACCTATGCAATAATACTTGCCGGCGGCAGCGGACTGCGTCTCGACGACAAGGTTCCGAAACAGTTTCTCCCCCTGGCGAACAGACCGGTCATAGCCTGGTCGATGCAAACATTTGCCGCCTGTGAGGCAATCGACCATATCATCGCGGTTCTTCCCGACCGGTACCTCCCGCAGGCTGAGCTTATTTTTCAGGAATACTCAATTCAAAAAATCCTGAAACTGGTCCCCGGCGGCAGCACCCGACAGGAATCGGCTTCCAATGCCATAGCATCACTTCCCTTTGACGATAACGACGTTATTCTCATCCATGACGCCGCACGGCCTTTCATACGACAGGAAACCATCATATCATGCGTCAGTGAGGCCAGAACCCATAGCGCCGCCGGGGTATATGTCCCGGTCCAAGATACAGTCGCTGAAATACGAGACAGCTTTGTCGCCACCGTGCCGCCGCGCGATACCCTTTTTGCCGCTCAGACACCGCAAGCCTTCCGGTTTTCCATCATCAACGCGGCACATATGGCCGCACTACGTAACGGCACAACCGCAACAGATGATGTATCCCTGGCAATTGCGGCCGGTTTCAGAGTGAAAATGGTCCGTGGTGAATCTTCAAATTTCAAGATAACTACTACCCTTGATTATCAGGCCGCGTGTCGTTTCGCGGAGACTTATAAATAAAAAACATCGACCAGGTAATATGCATCATGGATACAACCACAAAATTAACCGCTCTGGTGACCGGAGCTTCATCGGGTCTTGGAGAGTCGTTCGCGAAAAAGCTCGCTGCCCGTGGACATGACCTCGTCCTGGTGAGTGAAAACAGCGGGGAGCTCGCTCGGGTAAAACGCAACATTGAAGCACGTTCGGCCTGCACTGTTTCAACGATCGTGATGGATCTGTTCAAACCGGATTCGGCTGACCGGTTATTCGACATCTGCAGGGAAAAAATGATCCAGGCCGATATCCTCATTAATTGCGCCGGTATATTCGTCAATGTTGATCGTGAAATGGACGATATCTGCCATATTGAAAACGTCATCAATCTTCATGTCCTTGCCGTCACCAAGCTCTGCTTTTTATTCGGGAAAGAGATGATCGGACGAAAACGGGGATATATATTGAACATATCATCGATCGCGGCGGAATTTGCAGACCCCGCGTCGCTTTCATATGGGCCGACGAAACGATATGTCCTTTCAATGTCCGAAGCACTCCATTGCGAGTGGAAACAGCACAACATCAAAGTAACCTGCATAACCCCTGGAGGTATAAACACAAATTTTTTTAAAGCCAACCAGGTATTTCTTCCATCAATTATACGCCGGACGTTGATATCTCCTGATCGTTGCGCAGAGGCTGGTTTGAAGGCCCTCTTCAGAGGCAGGTTCCGTGTTACACCGGGGATCACCGGCAAATTGCAGTCCATCATGCTTAAAATATTTTCTCGCCCAATGACCTATGGATTGATTAAAAAAATTTATTTTTCCATGAAAAATTCAAATTAATGTCTAATATTTATCAGGATCATACCTGCGTTCCGATTAATATTTGACAGGTGCCATGTATTATGGCACCGGGTATAGTGCGATATTTTTTATCTTTTATTCATTTTCAATAAAATGGCTCGATATTTCTGAGCCGGGAGTTGCATACATGAAAAAAATAATATTTATTTTAATGGCTCTTATCATATCTTCATACTTCTTTTCGTGTAAAAGTAACAAGGAAGAATTATCACTGTATCTTTATTCACCAATCGGAACAGTCACTATCCTCTCCGCCGGAACGCAAAAAACGCCCAAAGACGGTGATTTCTTATCAATTGGAGATTCAGTTCGTACCGGCCCCCTGTCCTCAGCCGACATTTTATTAGGAAATATCGGTATCGTGCGTGTTTACGAGAATTCATTGGTGCATATTGAATCACTTATCGATCCCGTTACAGGTGTTACGAAAATTAACATGGACCAAGGCAAGCTATACTCGACACTCGAGAAGCTGAAGAGAGGATCATTCCAGGTGAAAACACCGACTTCTGTCGCATCAATACGGGGTACGAGTTTTCGTATAATCGCGGCACAAAATGAGTCCCGTCTTGACGTTTTAGACGGGAAAGTACAGATCAATCCGGTTCAGAATAATACCGTAATCGAGCATGTTAAGAATTTTGTTGAAGCAAACCAAACAGTACGCATTGACAAAGCGACGGTGATTGATGCCATCATGAATAAAAAGAAAATAAAAGTATCTGCACTCAATCCAGATGATATAAAGAAAATTAGAGAAGAGATCAAAACTCTCAAGCCCGTGCTCATGAAAAAAATGCGCGATGAATCACGTAAAAAACTTGAAAAGAAGATCCACGACGCCAAGGAAAAGATACGGAAAGCAAAAGAACAATATAAGCTTAATTTGGAACAGTTCAAAAAGGACAAAAAACAAATTGCTGAAAAGCTCAAAGAGAAACAGCGGGAAATAAAAGAAAAACAGAAGGCTGTTGGTAAAATGTCCCTCAAGGAGAAGCTCGAAATGCTTCAAAAGCAAAGAGCTGCAGCGGCCCAGAGAAAGGCAGCACAAAAGAAAAAACCCGCGGGGAATCTGTCGCTCTAACATCCCCCCGGAGGCCGTCTTCCTTGCATCAATCGGTATGGTGCCCGCATGCCCGTCATCCATGCGGGCGCCATGATCCAGGTTCAGGGGCTGGAATACCTTCATCCCTGAATACGTAATAAAAAATTATCCCTTGAATAAAAATCAGTTGATTATTAAATCATTTCGATCAATTTATTGGGCAGCCCAGAGGTTGCTATTGTTGAAAAAATGCCCGTTACACATCGCGATCATCGCATCATGTTCCCTGATAGCACTCTCACTGCCGGCCCGTGCCGTTGATATCAGCTTCGGCGGTACCGTCCTGTTTAACTGGTGGAACCCGGCCTGGAACAACCGTAAGATCATCATGTACTCTCCGGATCTTCAGGTTATGCCGTCAACGAATGCGCCTCTCTACAGTATCATACAGTCATATAATTACGGACCGGATCTGACGGTACGTTTCCTGCGAAACTGGGAAATTGGGGCCTCGTTCCGCTATTCTCAAGGCGAGACAACAGCTGCGAATCCCTCGCTGTCCCCTTATACGGGCAGACAGAGATTCGGAATATCATACGATCTCTACGATACATACGCTCGTGCCGGTTATTATGTCCTTGAATTCCTCATGCCCTACGCAGGTCTCCGCGTAGAATTTCTGGATAGTGAAACAGAATTCGATCAGGTCAGACTGCTCATACCATACAATATTATTCATGCAGACATGAAAGGAGATATGCTGAAATTCACCCCCGAGCTGGGTCTGCATTTTACCGTACCGTTATCCTCGTTTTTTACCTTTATATTTGACTTCTCCGGAACATTTCAGTCCGGCACGGACCGGTTCGATTATCAGAATATCATCGACCAGTGGAAACTCCGGTTCGATTTCCCCCCGATCCCTGTCGGGAGATTTTACGCGATCGGCTGCTCTACGCTTGCGGCATTTAAACTCAATATTCCGAAAATCGACACATCCATATCCCTGGGGGGCCATTATCGCCTCCTAAGATATATACAAAAAACCAGCGACCGCAGTTTCTTTGATCTTGACAAGTCTCTGGACCATACGTATGGCATAACCTGTTCCATCGAGTATACATTTTCGACCGAAAAAAACAGAGGTAAACGCTTATGGATACCTCATCCCGAGTATCCATCGCGGTGATACATCGCACGCGCATTCTCTCCCTGAGCGTATACCAGGTCTATCATTAAACACTTGACATGATTCGTTCAAGTACATAAGTGTCTTTGAAATATTTTCAATCAGGGATTTATTAATGATCGGATGCTCATACGGAACTATTTTTCAGGTAACGGTTGGAGGGGGATCCTACCAGGAAGGCCTGATAACCCTTATCCAGGGTATCCCGGCGGGAATCCAGATACTTGAAGAGGAGATTTATGCCGATCTTCTTCAGAGAAAACCCGGCCAGGGCGAGCTTTCCTCCCCGCGGCGCGAGCCCGACATACCGGTCATTTATACCGGCGTTAATGCTGCGGATACCATGACCGGTTTTAAAAACGAGGGCTATGCCAATGGTACCCCTCTGACAATACTGATACCCAACCTGGACCGCCATTTCGAGCACATCGAGCAGTACCGGGTTACAAACAGAACCCCCAGGCCCGGACACGCGTCCTATGCGTCATACCAGAAATACGGCCAGTGGGACGATTCAATCGGAGCCGGTATATTCAGCGGCCGTTACACTTCCACAATCGTGGCGGCCGGCTCAATCGCGAAAAAAATCCTTCTCGATCACGGCATCGAGATATTCTCCTTCGTGCGGGAGGCTGCCGGCATCTCCATGCAGGAGATGGGCTATGATACCATACGGGACCGCGTCAGGGCCTTCCGGGAAATCCGCCGCGACATGGACCCATTGTATAATCTGGTATACAGGGAAGGCCGCATCAGGCCGGGCATGAGGTTTGTTGAAAAAATCGCTGTCCTTTCTGAAATAGAGAAAATGGTTCCCGATATTAAACGCAAGCCCCTTTCCGACGATGAGATCGGGGCTCTGGCAGAACGCGGACTTCACCCTGTCCTCAACTGCCCGCACCTTGAAAGCGCTCGTGCCATGTATGATGCCATCATTGCCACGCGCGACGGCGGCGATTCAAGCGGCGGCGTCGTTGAGGTGGTTGCCCGCGGGGTCCCTGCCGGAATCGGCGAGCCCGTATTCAACAAGCTCGACGGAGAGCTGGGAAGAATGATGAGCATCGGCACTGTCAAGGCGGTCGAGATTGGCGCAGGCTTGAGGGTCAAGGACATGACCGGGAGCCAGTGCAATGACCAGATGTTCATGAAAAACGGCACGGTTGCCTTTTCCGGAAATAACAGCGGCGGCATCACCGGCGGTCTTACCACCGGTCAGGACATCGTCGTACGGCTTGCCATCAAGCCGACGCCCACCATTGCCAAGCCGCAGAAGACTATCGACAAGGTTGCGCTGAAAGACGCCGAACTCGCAGCCGTCACACGCCGTGATCCGACTATCGTCTCCCGTGTATGGCCGGTCGCAGAGGCCTTCACGGCAATCGTGCTGCTCGACCAGTTCATCATCAACCTCGCCGGCCAGGAAATGAGAAAGAAATATGACAAATGATTGAGGCGCCCGTCCCTTCCGGGTCGGACCTCTGGAATTACATGAAAATCTATCACCATCTCCCAGAACACAAAAACCTTTTTATAAACCCGGTAGTCACCATCGGTAACTTTGATGGCGTACACCTGGGTCATCGCAAGATACTTTCCGCCCTGGTAGAAAAATCCCGCGAGAAATCCGGGGAACCGGTCGTTATAACCTTCTCGTCCCATCCGAGAAAGGTTCTCAACCCCGAGCTGCCAATAAAAATAATCACCACAACGGAAGAGAAAGTCAACGCGATTTACAATTTCGGGATCCCCAATATCATACTCCTCAATTTTACCCGGCAGACGTCCCAGATGCACGCGATCGATTTTTATAACGAAGTGCTGATCGGAAAGCTTGACGCCAGGTATCTCGTCATTGGATATGATCATGCATTCGGGAAAAACCGTGAAGGGAATTTTGATTTTCTGACCGAGCTTTCATCCGCCACCGGCGTTGAAATAACAAGAATCGAGGAAGAAGACCGGTACGAGCATCCCATATCATCAACGTGGATCAGGCGCGAAATAGAGTCAGGCAACATGCAAAAAGCCAATGCCCTGCTCGGCTGGCGGTATACGCTCTCAGGGACCGTGGTGCGCGGCGAGGGTCGAGGCAGGACGCTCGGATTCCCGACAGCAAACATCGAGCCGCTGCACCAAGACAAAATCATCCCCGGTGACGGCGTCTATGCCGTGACGGTCCGGTTAGAGAATGAAACGAAAAAAAATGGCATGCTCAATATCGGCAAAAATCCGACATTTGCAGGTTCCAGAAGAACGATTGAAGTAAATATTTTCGATTTCAACGAAGATATATATGAAGACGTTATCACAATCGAGTTTTATGAAAAAATAAGAAATGAAACAGCATTCAATTCCCGGGAGAGCCTCATAGGTCAGCTCGAGCGTGATAAAATTCACTCGATGGAGATTCTTGGTAACAATAATGATTGAAAGCGCTGGGATAGATCATATCATCAAATCCGGTCAGGCTCTTTATTCGACCTATGAATCGCCGGTCGGAAAACTCCTGATAATCGGTACAGATTCCCGCCTGATGTCCATCGTGTTCTCCATCAAGCATACTAATCGCCATCCTCTTGAAAAGAAGCTTATCAAAGGTGTCAATCATTCCATCACGGCCTGCCGTTCATATCTGGACTATTTTTTCAGCCGCACTTCGGCCGAAAAGAAGAATGCGTTATTCAAGCAATCGGTCAGATACGAGAAAAGAAGCTCCTTGCTTTACATAACCTCCAGGGGTGGTTCATTGACTATTGACTGCTCGCTTTTCACGCCGAACGAATGCATGGTTTATGATCAGCTCATCAAGGTGCCATTCGGGTCGACAGTTTCATACGGCGATCTGGCACGCCGCTCCGGTTTCCCCGGAGGAGCACGTTTTATCGGTAATACAATGGCAAAAAACATGGTACCGATTATCATCCCCTGTCACCGCGTTATAAGGAATGACGGCTCTATCGGTAATTACTCCGGAGGGATCCATATCAAGGAATATCTTCTTAATTTTGAAAATAACTCCTTATAAGAAAGTGAACTTTGTAATTATCGCATCTAGACATAATAAACACCTTCCTGATTACTTCTCATTAAATGAATCCCGCTTATAATTAATAACAAAAAATTCATTTTTTTTTATTTTTTGTCATCTCAAGCGATCAAACGTCACTATATTAATAAGACACTCGACGTTAGTCGATTGTTCCGTATCCGTCCAATAGAAAAAAGGCATAAATAGTTTGTCATTATTTAACGCCTGACAGGGTAGATACTATAACAATGAAAATGACGAGAATATTAATCATAGAAGACGAACTGATCACTGCGCAGCTCATAAGAAAGATGCTGGAAAACCTGGGTTACAATATAGCAGGTATAATCACATCAGGCGAGGAAGCCCTTGCAAATATCGGTACGATCAAACCCGACCTCATCATCATGGATATAACGCTGGCAGGGAAGATCGACGGTATCGAGGCTGCCGCATATATAAACAAGAATTTCGGCACACCCATCGTATATCTGACGGCAAACACAAATTTTGATATCATCCAGAGGGCCAAGGAAGAGACCACATCATACGGCTATTTATTGAAGCCGGTGAAGGGGATCGATCTTCACTGGACCATCAACACAGCGCTGAAACGCCACAATTTCGAGAAATCCGAATAACGGTTATTCCCATTCAATAGTGCTGGGCGGCTTGGACGAAATGTCATATACCGCGCGATTGACTCCTTTTATTTCATTGATGATGCGATTTGATATTTTTCTGAGTACAGCTTCTGGCAGGTAGGCCCAATCGGCAGTCATGGCGTCTACAGATGTCACTCCGCGAATTGCTATCACGTTTTCATACGTCCTGCTGTCGCCCATGACCCCGACAGATTTGACCGGCAGGAACACGGCAAATATCTGCCAGAGATCGTTATAGAGCCCTGCTTCCTTTATTTCCCGCACCACGATATCATCGGCTTCCTGGAGGATACGTATCCGCTCGGGTGTTACTTCTCCGATTATGCGTATGGCCAGACCGGGACCCGGAAAGGGATGCCGGCGTATCAGTTCGTCCGGCATGCCGAGCACCCGGCCAAGCTCCCTGACCTCGTCCTTGAACAGCTCCTTGAGCGGCTCTATGACCCTGCCGGAACGAATCAGCTTTAACACCTCCGGGACCCGGTTATGGTGGCTCTTTATGGTGTCCGAAGGCCCCTTGGTGGAAACTGACTCGATCACGTCCGGATACAGCGTACCCTGCGCCAGGAAATCAAACCTCCCGATTTTGCGCGCTTCCTCCATGAACACCTTGATGAACTCGCGTCCGATGATACGTCGCTTCTTTTCCGGGTTTTCGACTCCCCTGAGCTTTTTCAAGAAGCGGGCGGTTGCGTCCACGTAAATCAGGTTGAGCTTCATGTGTTTCTTGAACCGCTCCACCACCTGGACATGTTCATTCTTTCGCAGGACGCCGTTGTTCACGAACACGCAGTAGAGGCGGTCGCCGATGGCCTTTTCCAGCAGTACGGCCGTAACCGAAGAATCGACCCCGCCGGAGAGACCGAGTAGAACGGTACCGTCGCCAACCTCTTTCCGTATTGATTCCACCGATGATTCGATGAAGGATTCCATGTTCCAGGACGGGCTGAGACCGCATATCCCGAAGAGGAAATTTTCCAATATCTTCTTTCCGTTGACGGTATGGTACACTTCTGGATGGAACTGCACCCCGTAAATTTTTTTCTCCTGATGCTCGATCGCCGCTACCTCGGCATTATGGGATGACGCGATCAGGGTGAATCCCGGTGGCGGTGACGTCACCTTGTCCCCGTGACTCATCCAGACCTGCTCCTTCTGCGCAAGCCCCTTGAAAAGCATCGACGAGCCCTGGATGTCGATCATCGCCCTTCCGTATTCCTTTGACTGGGCCCCATCGATGCCCCCGTTGAAAGCACGTACCACCTGGTAGAGCCCGTAGCAAATGCCCAGAATGGGGATGCCCAGCGAAAAGATCTCAGATGCCGCATGCGGAGCATCCTTATCGTACGTGGAGGACGGCCCGCCTGACAATATGATCGCCGCAGGCTTTACCTTTTTAATTTCCTCCAACTGATAATAATAAGGAACGATCTCGGCGTATACGTGCAGCTCCCGAATTCTCCGCGCTATGAGCTGTGTGTACTGCGATCCGAAATCGAGTATGACTATCCGCTCATTTGGTAACTGGACCCGGTGCTCGATCATGCGTCATCCCCTGCTGTTCTTGATATACTCTTTATAACCGACTTTCTGAAGCTGTTCGTTCCGGGCAGTGACTTTCTCCGCCAGCTCACTACGGTATTTTTCGAGCCGCTCTGCGCAGGTGGAGTCGGACAGGGCCAGTATGCTCACGGCGAAAAGAGCCGCGTTTGTTCCGCCGGCTTTTCCCGTTGCCATGGCCGCCACCGGGATGCCGGCAGGCATCTGTATTATCGACAGCATCGAGTCAAGGCCGCCGGCCAGGGTTGTCTCCACCGGGATGCCGATGACCGGTAGCATTGTATGCGCCGCCACGACTCCGGGGAGATGGGCTGCCCCGCCGGCCGCGGCGATAATGACTTTTAGACCGCGCTTCGCCGCTGTTCCCGCCCACTCCTTCGTCTGTTCGGGCGTCCTGTGGGCCGACGATATGATGATTTCGAATGGAATATCGAACTGCTCCAGGATCTCAAAACATTCCCTGATTTTCGGCAGGTCAGAATCGCTTCCCAGGATGATACCCACTTTCGCCATGGCCGGCTCCTTGGTTGTAATAATGGATCGCGTCTATACGGACAGTAAAGAAAAACAAAAAGTCCGAATCAGTGCAATTTGTCAATTATGAAATAGTTGTTTCTGGACCGTTTTTATATGAATACCCGGATGCCCGGCACGATAATCTACTTGACTGGTTTTATCGACGTGCAATACTTAATATCGGATGCCTGATCTGTCATTATGCCGCCTCCGGAATTCCGGATGTGCCATTCCAAGGTAAAGTACCACTGCAGATGAAATACGCTATACTAATTTTTTTCGCAGTCTTAATCATATTCATATTCATATTAATTAAATCAACTTCTTTTCATGCCAGGATACGAAAAGCAGAGGAATATCTCGAGGATGACCAGGTCAGCAAAGCCAACGAAATCGTGTCAAAGATCCTTGAACGCAAGGGAGATTATGTGCCCGCGCGCTACATCCGGGCGCTCATTCTGATGAAACAGGGCCAGTATCTTCTGGCGGTATCAGAATTCAACGCTATCCTATCCATCCAGAATTTCAGCAAATACATCAACGAAATCGACGTTCATTACCATCTTGCGCGCCTGTATGGCGATACCAAGAACTTTCCGAAAGAGATCGAAGAATACCGGATAATTCTTTCCTTCAATCCGGATGATCTCGTCTCAAATCACCGGATCGGTCACGCCCTGTACCAGAAAAAGGATTACAAGAAGGCGCGTGAGCATCTCTTCAAGGCGATAACCCTTGATTCGACCCTTACCGATGCCTACCTTCCGCTCGGCATATCCTGCTTCAACACCGCCGAATATGAAAAAAGCGAAGAATATCTCCTGCAATCCCTCAAGATTGCCGGCGACCACAGCGAGGCCCAGTTTCACCTGGGGCTGATTTACCAGATGAAAAAAGATTTCAAGAACGCGCTCTATATGCTCGAGAACTCGAAAAAGGACAGAAAGTATTTTCTCGGCAGCCTCTACAAGACAGGCGAGATATACTTTCATCTCGAAGAGTACGATACCGCCATTGACGTGCTGGAACAGGGCCTCTCGAACCTCAAGGAAAAAGACGAGGAATCGCTGGCATACCGGTATCTGCTCGCCGAATGCTACGAGCACCAGAACAAGATCAAGGAAGCCTTTTACCACTGGACGAAAATCTCCGATGAAAACCCCACCTACCGGGGCACCAGGATCAAGCTCGAATCGTACCAGGAAATACTGCTCAATGAAACCCTGATGACGATGTTCACGGCGTCTCTTGAATCCCTGCAGCCGACCATTGCGGAGATGATTTCCGGCCTCAATTACAACATTATCTCCAAGGACCGGATCAGCGCCAATGAATACCAGTACAAGTCCTATAACATAAAGCGGATAAACGAACCGCCCATACTTATTTATTTTCACCGGACCACGCGTGAAATTACAGAGGACAATCTCAATGATCTCCAGAAGCGGATCGGCCAGGAGAAATGCAAAAACGGCATCTATATAACAACGTCAAAATTCAGCATTCGGGCCAAGGCGGTCGCACAGTCGAAAATGATCGAGCTGTACGACTCGGAATATATCAAGCGCATTATCGAGCGAATCCAATCAAGAAAGCGGACCAAGTAGCATTATGAAAAATTTATTTATCTTCACCGGCACGTGCCTGTTTTTTCTCGGCATCATCTCAAGCGGATGCTCGGTCGACCCCGACGCCCGGTTAAACCGTGCGATCGACCGGTTCATCGAAAAAGAGCCGGGAGCCCTCCGGGACCTCGAAACGGACTTCATCAGGTATGCGTCTGTCGACTCCATTGAAGGGGAGGACCTTAAGACAAACGGGACGCTCCTGTACCGTCTCTCGGACGGCAGCGCAAAGGTCGTGTATCCAAATCGTCTCACCCTTGATCTCACGGGGGACGGGAATATCACCCAGGTCGCGGCAGACGATTCGTATGCCGCGATTACCGACGGGATCCAGCTCGGAATTTTCAGCGGCTCCGGCTCTCACCTTCGCGATGAATCGGTCGGGGACGCAAAAAGCCCGGTCCGGGCCCTCGCGATCGATGGCGACAGTCTTCTGTATTACAGGAATTCACGGGTCTAT
Organism: Spirochaetota bacterium; assembly: GCA_029564515.1. Lineage (GTDB taxonomy): Bacteria > Spirochaetota > UBA4802 > UBA4802 > UBA5550 > RBG-16-49-21. The sequence continues at coordinate 218,404 of JAKQPV010000105.1, forward strand.
CGTTATGACGTTACCGGGAACATGAGCACGCAGGCTTACAAGGAGACCTTTCCCTCGCCCTATACCAGTTTCTACAACGCACGTATTGAAAAAAAGGGGAAGCTTCTCAGCGTGCTTGCCGGCATTGCCGGCTCATACAGCTTCTCAATCGTCGATGCAGGAACAGGCTCTGTTTTATTGAAGAACCTGGTCATGTCGTCTTCGCGCTATTTTATGAGCGACAAGGCTGTCTACTACATGGCAGGCAGCTCGGGCAAATGGGAGCTCACGCGATTCGACCTCTCCTCAAAGACCAAGAAATCGCTCGCCCGCTTTACCGACCTGGTGGACATTGAGCCCGCGGCGTCAGGGTACGTATGCGAGACGAGCGAGGGTCTCTGGACCGCGCTGTACGGGAAGGACAGAACGCGCATCCCTTTCCCGTACGAGCTTGCCGGCTCTTACAGGGGCAGGGTACTTCTGCACTACAGGGGCGCCTATTATTTCATGGATATGGGACGGCTCAATGATGGTCTGGGCAGGGTGCTGGACAGGGTGCCGGAATTGAAGCCCCTTCCCTCCCCCTGAGAAGGTGCGTATTAATATGCATTTTATCTGACTGGGTAGGGTTTAATGGATTGGCCAACTATCTTTCTTTAAACAAGAAACGAGCAATCGATTTCATACGTCTTATGGCAATTTGCTGTCACAACAGGAAAAATTTAATGAACCTGTTGCTCATCTAAATGAAGCAGTAAAGCTCTTGAATACTGCTCCCCTGAATTTTTTTCAAGAGATTTTCCCTAAATCAGGGGTACACTTTGGGGGGGCAGGTTATCGGGTTATTTTCACATTCAGTGTCACGCTTATATTTTTTATCAAAATACTTACTTTTTGTAAAATTTAACTCAAGGATATATTTCCATCTTGTTTTTGTGAACAAGTCGCCTCTGCTTATCAACCGTATCTTCTCATAGTATTTATGTAATTCATTGTCTGCAATCAGGTTTTGTCCATTTATCCGTGATTCTATATAACCTGCTGGTATATCACGCCAGTTGTGAGCCCAAAGGTAAGTGGGGTCGCCCGTTATATGTGATAGTAGTGGATCTGTTATACCCAATGGGTCGATAATAATCATTTGGGGACCAGAAAAGTATCCACTATATCCCACACTAGACATTACCCACGAACTGCATTTTAACAATTTGTAATCAAGTGCTGAAATGGCCCAGATGTGCTCAGGGAATGGCTTTTTGTCCTTACTATAGCTTAAAATATTGCTGGATGAATGATAAAAACAGTGGTCATCACCCAATTTAACTCTTTTCTCTAGAACTAGACTGTTATTCAAGGATAATGAGTCAACACAATGTTTGATTGGAATATACGGGAAATAAATATTATAACCTAACAATAGAAGTGAGAGTAGTAATATATAGATTTTTTTGATATTTATTAAATATATGAGAAGCATCAGGCTCATAATAAATGGCATTGCAAAAAAACGGCATATCATGAAAGTTCCACCAACCACTATTATGTATAGCATATAGAGAACAATCCCAACAAAAACCGTAATGACCTTATTATTTTTAAACCTGTAAAATATTATTAATATCAAAGTAGTAAAAATTACGATAAAAGTAATCGGGTCGACAATAAAGGAGTACTTGTAAAAAGTCAGACCCTGTAAAAGGAAATCCTTTGTTGTAGAATGAGCGTTTTGTGAGGCGTAAAATACATTGGGAAAAATAAAACCATAATAGATAAAAGAAAAAACGAGCCAACCAAGCGCCGGCAACAATCCTATGAGGATGTACGACAAGGGAAAACGTTTATTTTTCCAGCATGTATATAATACATAGAAAAGCGGCGGGATAAAAAACAGCACTGTATCATAACGGGATAAAAAATTTAAACTGCCGAGAATAAACAACACAAATACCAGATTATCATCCGATTTTTCTTCATTAAATGCCATGAATTTAATAACAAACAATATTCCAAGAAAATATGATAAGGGATTTTCAAGCCCGGATCCGGCATAATCCATATAAGCTTTTGAGGAACAGACAAGAAATCCTGTTAGAAAAATCATTAGGGGATCTTTTACCCTATAGAAAACAAGTAATATGGCCGCAAGCGAGAGAAGCAGGGAAATAATGAACACCGATAAATAAATATTATTTGATATGGCATATATACCGGCCACAAGGAACATCCACAAAGGATGCACGTTAATCATTACACGCTCATCTATATTCCATCGTAATCCAAAACCGCGAATGAAATTATCAATGTTCCGAAAGGTTATATATGAATCATCTTGTGCGCTAAAATTAATAAAAAATATGTAGGTAAATAATATAAGAGTGAAAGATAGAAAGATAAAGACTGATAACAACTTTATCAGCCTGCTACTCATTAAATCAATGAAATTGTTAAATACAAGTCTCATATTATCATGTATATACTTCATTGCTTTTTTCTTGCTAAGTTAGGTATGCACAATATTCAAATATCCAAAAGTCTTTCCCTTTCGATGTTTCACCTGTTGACTTTCCGGGACTTATATTATCATAGGGTAATTTTAAGAGGCAGTAAAACATATGATTTCTTCAGTAGAATTAGACGACATTTTAAAACCTCCGTAGAATGTTCTGCAAAAGGGTAAATATTATAAAGGAAATTGCCCTGCATTCAATACAGTCATATGTGAAAAAATTTCCTTTCTCCCATTCTTCTTTCATCTTTTTCCAATTTTGTTTGAAGTCTTCAGATGTAGCAATCCATGGTGCTTCTTCACAACCAGGATATGAAATTTTCCCATGACCACCAGTAAGATACTCTATTATGTCACTAATTATATTTTTAAAATATTAATGATCACTAATATCATCCAAGACCTGTGCTCACGTCAAGAAAATTAAACTGACCGCTCAGTTTTATATAATCAATTGCATACAATATGCCATACTTTATTTGCCACACTATCCTGAGCCGCGCTCAGTACCTGCCCCCTTCAATCACACCTCTCGCTCGTTAATTTTCTTATTGAATTTTTCAACAGTCTGTTGCATTTTACATTTTATACGCCACAAGGCTGTAGTCCGCCAGTGGGGATTAAGGGGCAACACTGAATAATCCCATCCCCTCCGTCGGTTGTGAATTCCGGAAATGATTGAGGTTATCTGTTGAGCCGCGTTGTATTTATCCAAAAGGATGTGTTCGCTAAACCGTCTGTCATGGCGCTTTCCGCCATAGGGAAGCGAAAAGGGCACACATGTGGCATAGTGGTGGCGGATCTCGAAAAGGATCCCGTTCAAACAGCGACCCAGTTAAAACCTGATGTTATAGCCTTTTCAATCACGACGCCGGAATTTCCTTTCATGCAAAGTATCTGCCCCAAACTCAGGGAATCGTGCGGAACCTCTTTCATCATTTGCGGAGGGCCCCATGCCACCTTTTATCCCGATGTTATTCATGAGTCCTACCTCGACGCCATCTGTATCGGAGAAGGGGACCTTGCTTTCATCGATTATCTGAATGCCGTGGATTCCGGGAAAAAAACCGAGGATATTCCCAATTTCATTGTGAAGTCACACGGAATTCTTCATAAAAACGATGTCCGGCCTCTCGTGGACAATCTTGACAGTTTGCCATATTACGACAGGGAAATATATCAAAGATACGCCCTTTATACGGGAAAGAGCCGTGAGATTCTGTACCACCAGGTGATGATGGCTGGAAGAGGGTGCCCAAAATCCTGTGCATTCTGTTTCAACAAGCGTTACAATCTCCTGTACCATGGAAAGGGGAGGATCGTCCGCCGCAGGTCCGTGGATCATATCATAGCCGAATTGAAGCTTCTGAAAAAAACCGGGGAAGTCCGGTTCATTACTTTTGACGATGACAGTTTCACCCTTGCACCGAAAGACTGGCTTCACCTTTTTTGCGAAACCTACGGAAAAGAGATAGGGATTCCTTTTAAAATAAACTCAACCCCAGAAGTCCTTGACGAAGACCTGGTGAAACACCTCAAACTTGCCGGATGCCATGCGGTGAAAATGGGTCTTGAAAGCGGCAACGAAGATATGCGAAACAGAATCCTTTCCAAAAATTTAAAGAAAGAAAGCATAGTATTCGCGGCAAAGATTCTGAAAAAATACGGGATTCGGTTTCAATCATTCAACATGGTCTGCTGTCCTGGGGAAACCCTGTCCATGGCCTTTGAGACATATGAGCTAAACAGAAAAATCAGGCCTGACTTCGCCTGGTGCTCGCTGCTGAATCCTTATCCGGGTACTGATTTACACAACTACTGCCTGAAAAATAATTTTATCACAGCAACAACTGGATTCGATAAAACAGGATATTCCTATTTTACCGATGCCCCCCTAGATCTTGCGGAAAAAAGGGAAATGCTTAACCTTCAGAAACTGATGAATATTGCCGTGCAGTTGAACTTACCGACCCGGGTTCTCCGTTTCCTTGTCAGGCTTCCTTTTTTAAGGTTATACCGGTTGATTTTCGGCGCAGGAATGACTTGGGGTTTGAGCCGTATCAATAAAAATTCCCTGATACCAATCGTCCACCTCTCGATCCTGTATTTTTCAAGATACAACAAGGCCAGATTTTATCGTTACAGAGAGACTGACAAATATTAGGCCCTCCTCTCCTTCTTATGACTGCTTCTAACACCATCAAAGGTAAGCCTTGATGTGGTTACCTCCGTTATGATTATTATACTGTTACCCGGATGGTATATTCCATGATTTTTCTTCACAATTTTTCCAGATATTATATGAATATTGAACTAACACTATTGTCAAAATAAATGCGAATTGCAGTTGGTTGTTATGAAATTTGATTGTTATTGACAAATAGTTCAAATTTTCATTAAATATTGGTATATTCTGATAATATCAAAAAAGTAAATTATCCAAACTCTTGATTAATTAACCTATGCAAATAACAGCGTTTAATTGTGGAGAATTTATTTAATATCTTATTGATTTGATTCAGAGGAAATTATGCGTGTTTTTGTGACCGGTGGTTGTGGTTTTCTCGGTTCCCATGTGTGCGAGTATTACATTAATAAAGGGGCTGAGGTCATTTCTTATGATAATATGACAAAGTATGAGCTGAATAGATCGGGTTTTGCTGTTGAAAAAGTGAGAAACTACAACTGGAATTTTCTTAAAAGCATCGGTGTAAAGCTCATCCGAGCCGACATCAGAAATCACGAAGAATTGCTCGATAACGCGACAGGATCTGATTATATAATTCACACCGCGGCTCAACCGGCAATGACGATTAGCTGGGAAGATCCGCGCCTTGATATAACGACCAATCTGATCGGAACCTTTAATGTGCTTGAGACCGCCCGGAAATTGAAAATCCCTGTAGCCTCCTGTGCTACAATTCATGTCTACGGCAACAAGATTAATGAAACGGTACATGAGGAAATGATTCGTTATGTAAGAAATCCTGTTGAAATTGATGAGAATGAACGGACACTCGAAGGAACATTAACGCCTCTCCACGCTTCAAAGGCTGCCGGCGATATATATCATAAAACGTATATCGATACCTACCAGCTGGAAGCCGCCAGTTTTCGTCTCACCGGAATTTACGGGACACGTCAGTTTGGAGGAGAAGACCATGGATGGGTTGCCAACTTCGCCATTCGCGCCTTTATGAAATGGCCGTCTACAATTTATGGCACTGGTAAGCAGGTGAGAGACATTATTTACGTGTCCGACGTTTGCGAAGCTTTTAACGCCTTTTACATCAGGAGAACCCCGGGGATTTATAATATAGGCGGTGGAACAAAAACCGCAATTTCACTTCTCGAATGCTTTGGTATTCTTGAGGATATTCTCGGTAAACGGCCTGAATATAAATTCGAACATGAACGTCATGGTGATTTGAGTTATTTCATATGTAAAATCGATAAAGCAAAAAAGCAGCTCAATTGGGAGCCGAAGGTAATGCCGCGTGAAGGCATTTCCATGCTGGTTGAATGGATCAGGGGAAATATCGGATTATTTAATAGAGACGGGTAGTAATACAATAATGAAAGCGCTGATACTTGCTGCAGGACGAGGAAAAAGACTCGATGAACTGTCGGTCGATAACAATAAATGCATGGTACGAATTATGGACAGGCCTGTTATCGAGTACAGCCTTGACTGCGTGGTCAGTACCGATATTGATCAGATTATAATCATCATCGGATACCGGGCTGAGGACGTTATAAATCATCTGGGTAATTATTACAAGGGTAAAAAGCTCAGGTATGTAATACAAGCCGAGCAGAAAGGCCTTGTTCATGCTATTGAAAGTGCCAGGGAAGCTCTTGCGGGAGAGGATTTCATGCTACTACTCGGCGATGAAATATTGATCAATCCGAAGCACAAGGAAATGATCGATCTATTCAACACCAATGACCTTTTCGGGATTTGCGGGATACTCAGGGTAGATGATAAAAATCTAATTAAACGCACCTATTGCCTGATACAGGACGAAAATAATAATATTTTCAGGCTCATTGAAAAACCGAGGAAGCCTTTAAACAACTATATGGGCACCGGAGATTGCATCTTCAGGAACCAGATATTCCAGTATATTGAGTATACTCCGATCCATCACGAAAGAAAAGAAAAAGAACTGCCTGATTTGATTCAGTGCGCCATTGACGATGGAAATTCGGTGAAGAGTTTTATTATCTGTGATAAATACACTAACATCAATACACAGGAAGATATCATAATGGCCGAGGGCTTTTTCAGGTAGAATAAACAAGATGACGGACAGGCTTGTCATTATCCCCGCTCGCAACGAAGAGAAAACCATCCGTGATATTGTTACGCGGGCGTTGAAATATGCCGATGTCTCAGTTACCGACGATGGGAGCCGGGACCGAACGTCTGAAATCCTGAAGGAAATAGAACATGAATGCCTGCAGGGGAGGCATGTGCATTCATTGCATATTATAACGCATCACAAAACGACCCATATACCGCGCGGCCTTCAGGATGGCCTTAAATTCGGTATTCAAAACGGTTACACCATGTTCATTACCATGGATGCAGGACTGTCACATGATCCCGACATGATACCTGATTTCATCAATCTTCATCCCGATACGGATATTGTTATCGGTAGCAGAACGTTCACGGCGAATGTTCCTGTATACAGGAAGCTGATAACCTGGATGGGATCTGTCGCTATTAATTATACCCTTTCTGATTCATACTTTGACGTATTCGGTCCCGGCATCAAGGACTGCACCAGCGGATTCCGCAGATATAGTCTCCGAGCTGCCAAAATAATAGCAGAAAGTGAATTAAAGTCCGTGTCGTTTGATTTTCACACGGAGGCTCTCGCCTTATGCGTACGCGCAGGGATGAGCGTGGATGAAATTCCTATTAAATATATTTTTTCAAATTCTTCATTCAACAGGCGGGTCCTTATTCAGGCTATAAGATTTATCATATATTTGCTCCGGACAAAAAAAAGATATAGTGTAAAGTATCAGATTACCAGGGATATTCTTCAAAAAAGCAAGCCCATAATAAGCGGCGAGAAATATGACTCATAATGAATTAAGGAGGATTTCCTTGGCACGCAGAAACAATCATCTGGGCACGGCCGGCTTTCAAGCCATAACAAAAAACCGCACTTTCTACATCATGCTTGTTGCCCTGGTGACCTGTGTTATTTTCTTTCAGGTGATCGGATACGAATTTGTATGGTATGATGATGACTTCACCGTGTATAAAAACCCGTATGTACAATCTGTCACTGTTCAGAACATAGTACATGCCTGGAAAAATCCTTATAAAGATTCTTATATGCCCGCAACGATAACCCTCCTTGCAATAGAGGGATTATTTGCC
>JAKQPV010000109.1:0-1133 GCA_029564515.1 Spirochaetota bacterium
CTTCACGAACAGGTCATGCATCTCCCTGGCGTGCGCCTTCCACGTCTTCGTGCGCGCGACGACGACGATGAGCTCGGCAGCCTTTTTCGCAGCGATCTGCGAGAAGCAGGCGCGGACCAGGGCCTTCCGCTTGTCCTCGCTCCGTACCCAGTAAAATTCCCATGGCTGCAGGTTGGAGGAATTGGGCGCCAGGAGGGCATTTGACAGGCAGCGGTCCACCACCTCCTCGGGAATGGGGGAGCCGTCGAACACCCTCACCGACCTCCGTGAATCAATCACTTTCTGAAACTCGTCCGCGTTTATATCCGGCGCTTTCTCGAAATAGGAATAGCCGGGATCGCTCGTGAGGATGTTCTCCTTTTTTTCAGACAAGGTGGCACCTGCCGTTTACAAAATATACCCGGAGATACTCTGCGGGATTTTTGCAAAAAAGTCAAATATAATAATCCGGGGGCGGCCTCCTCCTCCGGCCTCCCTTTGACCTGCCCGGGCCAGGGTATGCGAGAACGATTTGAATTTTAAAGCATCTGTCCCGTGCTTTTTGTTCTTGCACAATCCAGCATAATTTTCCATGATTGCTTTAACCTGCTAGGCCCATACATCATACGGACCTTTTCCGATCGGGTTGCAAATTCCATATAACGTAAATGCCCGTCATCATGATACAGTACAAGAAACTTATAGACATAATGAACAAGATCAACTCGTCGATCAGCTTCCAGCACCTGATCACGACGATCATCGATTCCGCCAACGAGCTTCTGGCCGCCGAGGGCGCCTCGCTCCTCCTCCTGGACCCGGAAACCGAGGAGCTCATTTTCGACATAGTCCTGAGCGACAAGGGGGAGATCATCAGGGGAAAGCGCCTCAAGCTGGGGCAGGGCATCGCCGGCCACGTGGCGAAAACCGGCGAGTGGGTCATAGTGAACGACGTATCATGCGACGAGCGGTTCTGCCACGATATCGACACCGCCAGCGGCTTCATCACGCGGAGCCTCATCGCCGTGCCGGTGAAGGTAAAGGACAGGCTCATCGGCGTCCTCGAGGCGGTGAACTCGACCCGCCCCGGAGGCTTCGGGGACAACGACCTCGCCATGCTCGATTACATCGCCGACGCGGCGGCGATTTCCATC
>JAKQPV010000112.1:0-1732 GCA_029564515.1 Spirochaetota bacterium
CGCCAGGGAATGGCAGCATCAGGGACGCGTGTATAAGATCCTGATGAACGAGGGTTGAACTTCAGGAATGGTCGATGAAGACCGCGAACACACCAGGAAACCAAGGCAAAAAGCTGATCCAAAACATTCCCGCATGCGGGCGCGAGACCGAGATTGGCGCATTGTGTCAGCATGGCCGGATTGGTCTCTCACCATCTTCCCGGCGCCATCGGGGTCTGGCACCATTTCTCGAAGTAGATATCCGGTTTGTTCTCGCGGTACCATTCAAGGACCCTCTCACGCGTGCCGGTGAACTCATCGGGCAGGGCAATGATCTCCTCAAATACGGCCTTGGGGCTGTGTTCGATAAAAAGATTGACTATACGTTCTGCAGCATCCCTGTTCCAAGGGCGCAGGTCATTCGCTCTTATAACGTTGAATACCGGTGAGCACCCGTAAAAATTAACTATGCCCATGTCGGCGCCAGCTTCAAGAAGCGTCCGCACCGCGTCAACGTTGACATTCTCACCCGCCAGGTGCAGCGCCGTCTGGCCGTATCTGATCGTGCAGCCATATTCGTATCCGGTCATGGCATTGACATCAACACGGTCTTTGCCGTATTCAAGAATGAGTTTCAGTATCTCGACACCCTCGTGCACACACGCCCAGTGGAGGGGGGTGAAGCCGCCCGCATCCCTCTGGCAAGTATCCGCGCCGTGCTGGAGGAGGAGCCGGACGATGTCGGCATGGCCATGCCAGCAGGCATAATACAACGGCGAGCCGCTGAAGCGGTTCCTGGCATCCACGTCCGCGCCGGCCTCGAGGAGCCTCTTCACAGCAGTTATATCGCCTTCTTTAGCGGCTTTACATAGTTTCTGCGCATCTTCATCTGCTCCTTCGGCTCCGATGCGCTCCTTTTCACCTTCGTCCGATTCAGGCTCGTAGCCCGTCTTTCCTGTCAATACGCCGCCCGAATACTCCCGGTCGCCGGCAAAGAAGCCGCCCTCCTCCTCGAAATGAAGCGACAGGTCGAGCTCGGGGAACAGGGCGGCAAGGCGATCAATGACGGGGATCGGAGACGACAAGGTGCGGAACGCATAGCAGAGACACCCATCGCCTGCCTCTAAACTCACATTATCACCGAGGCTCCGATCGGTTCCCCAGTTATCCACGCGCCACTCATGGCCCCCGCGGTTGTACCCGTCCTTCCCGAGCTTGAGTTTACCTTCCGCGCGCTCTGCGTCCATCGTGCGGAACGGCTCCGGGTACGGGAGGACCCTGTCAAAACAGAAAGGGCTTGCATAGCGGCCTTCTCTCACGTCCAGGAAATCGCGCACCTCATCCAGCATCTCCTTCCCGCCGGTGATGGTCAGGGTGTTACTACACCAGTCAGGCATTTGCGCGGCCCCCGTGTCTTCTTCAGGATACGAGACATGGTCTCGTTACAGATAAAATAGCAGGTAAGAGAAATATCGAGACCGCTACCAGATTTTATCTCTTCGTTTATTTATGCACGCTTTATCAAAACTGCCAATAGTTCCGCTTTCGATCAGCTTCGTTACTCTTGACGTAACGCATAACGAATGGTATATATATTTAATTATGGCTCGCGCAGCAATACACCCCGGAAGGCATCTCGCAAAGGAGCTTAAGGCCCTCAACATGAGTGCGGCGGAGCTCGCCCGTCAGATACGGGTGCCCACGAACAGGGTCACCGGGATCATTAACGGAAAACGCGCGATTACAGGCGATA
>JAKQPV010000078.1:0-1520 GCA_029564515.1 Spirochaetota bacterium
TAACAAAAACGTACTGCACATCAACTGGGAAGCACATTAAATGATTATCCGAGCAAATGCAAGGTTTTTTTTCAAAAATAACTTGTCCTTTACAAACGGGGGCATTACCGGTAGGCAAAGGGCGGGGATGCCTCCGGAGACCGGCCGGAACCTGGCCCGGCGGCACTCCCCGAACGGAAGGGCATCTCCACCGGCGGAACGACAGAACAGTAGGGGGGCTGATCTTGAATGATCGGCATGCAATGGTTTGCTGACACGTACCTGATATTTCAAGACTGACCCTGACCTTCGTAGCCATCGCGTAACCGGTATTTCATAACCTGAACCCCTGTCTCCCTTAAGTATGTTTGTCAGGAGAATAACCATGTAAAAAAATCGCTGTTCTTTTTCTAATCTCACTTTGTGTAGCAGCATGTTCGACAACGGCACAGAGCAAAAACGGCAGCTTTGCGCATTGTTTCAATCCGCCCGTTCATAGTCAGGATTATGAAATAAATACGCAGGGGAAAAATCAGGCAGGGAGTGCGATCATCGGTGGTTTGTTGATCGGTGTACCTGTAATGGTTCCTGATATAGAGACCTATCTGAACAAAGACATCGATTTCATCGTTGATAAAACTACAAAGAACGCCTGTATTGCTCAAGGCTTCGCGACCGCTTATGGAAAAAAGACAAAGGGTCGGGAAATTCAAGTTAACTCGACAATGTTCGATATCTATGAATCGAAATGCCTTGTAAGAGTCGAAGTGATCGATGATCAGCAATCCTTGACCCCCGGTGATAAAAGAATCTTTTCGAGTTATCAACTTTGGTCCATCGCTGATGGCGAAATAAAGTTATCCAAGGAAAACATTTCTGATGATGAGGTTCGTTTATTCATGGTGGCTTCAGGGAAAATTAAGCCTTAAGGGTCATCATCGAGGTCAGGCCTGATTCTCGACATTCTCGCGCACGCGCTCATGCGGGAGCCGGTGGCTGCCTCGGCCGCACGGCGAAGGCAGGCGGGCGGGCGGACTTCGCTATTGACTTGCGCCCCGCCCCTGCGCTAATGCCTCTCCATGGTACGAAAACCCGCCAACAAGGCCGCAAGCAAACCACACCGCCCTGCCCCGCAGCCCGCTCTCGAATTCACGGAGCCCTTCGAGCGGGCGCTGCGGCTCATGGAGAAGACCAACCGCCACGTCTTCGTCACGGGCCGTGCCGGCACGGGGAAGTCAACCCTGCTTCAGCACTTCAAGGAGACCACCGCCAAGAGAGCGGCCGTCCTGGCCCCGACGGGGGTTGCGGCCCTGAACGTGGGAGGCCAGACGATCCACTCCTTCTTCCGGTTCAAGCCCGACGTGACGCCCGAATCGGCGCGGAAAAAACTGCGGGGCGAGGGCGCGGGGATCTACAAAAAGCTCGACGCCATCGTGATCGACGAGGTCTCCATGGCTCGGGCCGACCTGATGGACTGCGTGGACGCCTTCCTGCGGGCTAACGGGCCCGAGAAGGACGCCCCCTTCGGCGGCCTGCAGATG
>JAKQPV010000139.1:0-1184 GCA_029564515.1 Spirochaetota bacterium
CCCCTGAGGTTCAGAAAATCATCGATTCATTTAAAGCCGCTGGTGCGGCGGCATCAAAAGAGGGTAAAGCTGCGAAAAGAGTCTATGATGAGCTTGCTATATCCCTGGCGAAATCTATGGGGATATCCAACGAGGAAGCGCAGCAACGCCTCGACTCGGCAAGAAAAATAGGCGAACAGACATCATCCGAAATACAGGCGATCACATACCGCAACGAACTACTGGAGGAAAGTAAAAATATAGCCGCTGAGTTGAATCATACCTTTGCCTCCGAAGAGGCGTCAAAGGCTCTTGAGGCCCTGCGGATGCAGCTCGACATCGGGAATATCGGATTGGAACAGTACCGGGAAGCCCTCACAAAAATCAGGGAGCAGTTCGCCATGTTCCCCGGAGCGGTCGAGCAGATAGACGCCGCTATGCGGGCACTGGACAACTCCATTCTCGCCAGCACGAGGACGTTGGGCAGTTTTGTCCGTGAGGCTGAAACAGCACTAAAAGACAAATTAGTGTCTATTCCTGACACGCTTAGTGATGCGTTCGCGGGGGCAATCGCTTACGGTAATGATCTGGGCGAATCGCTTAAAAAGCTGGCGCAGGACATCGCATACACTGTAATAAAAGCCACTTTGCTGAAGTCAATTTTCGGATTGTTCGGCTTCGCCGACGGTGGCGTGCTCGCGGGCGGGAATATCGTTCCCTTCGCACGGGGCGGTATCGTGGACCGGCCCACCATTTTCCCGATGGCCCACGGGCTGGGGCTTATGGGCGAGGCCGGCCCTGAGGCGGTCATGCCATTGACACGGACAGCAGGGGGCGAGCTTGGCGTTAAGGCAGAGGGTAACGGCAGCGGCGAGACACACATCACCATGAACATCAACGCCGTGGATAGCAGGTCGTTCGTGGAGATGATGCGGTCTAACCGGGCATCGGTTGAAAGTATCGTCGTTGAAAACATCATGAAAAACGGCGCGCTTCGCTCCGCGATAAGGGGGCTGGTATAATGGCAACCTTCACGGCCACGCCGCTCTACGCATACCAGCGCGGCATCAATCACAACGTCCTTGTTACGGAGTTCGAGAGCGGCAAAGAGCAGCGTAAGTACCTGGGCGTGCGTGCCCGGACGTGGACGGTCGGCTTCCGGGATACACCGGCGGCAATCAAGGCGATAGAGGATTTCTACAACG
>JAKQPV010000151.1:0-131828 GCA_029564515.1 Spirochaetota bacterium
TTTCAAGCTTTGTCTGTCTGATCTCTTCATCAAACAGGCCTCTCTGTTCCCGGCGTTTTGTCTTTTTTGTTTTCATGATTCTTTATGTCTCATGGCCAATCTTTTGGCAAGCATTACTTGAGTTTTTGTGACCGCCCTTAACATTGAAAATCCTGTGCCTGGCTTGACGGCGCGTCAGTATTTTAGTATATTAGCATAATCTTAATTATCAGGTAACTATCATGAAAAATAAAATATATGCTTTCGCATCAATCATAGGGGCAGCAACCATGCTCTTCACCGGGGCCGGGCGGGTGACCGCTGCCGGGGCCGAGATCCGGCAGGTCAACCCGGAACAGGCCGCGGAGCTGATCCGTGCCAACGCCGGCAACAGGAATTTCGTGATACTTGACATCCGTACCCCGGGCGAGTACATGGATGGCCACATCCCGAATGCGGTGCTTCTTAACTTCCATGATCCCTCGTTCAGGGACAGGCTGGCAGCGCTGGATAAAAACAAAACCTATTTCGTATACTGCCGGAGCGACAACCGGAGCGGCCGCGCGCTGGCGATGATGGGCGAGCTCGGGTTCATGAAGGTGTTCGAGCTGCGCGGCGGCATAAAGTCATGGCTGTCGTCCGGGCGCACCCTCAAGGTGCAGTAGCCGTGCCGGGGAGGTGAAACTCTTGACGGGATCGCCTCCCCATGTTACTCTGCTTGCATGAGCGAGTTGAAGCTTGACCTCAGGGACATTCGCGAGCTGCCGCAGGCTGACCTGGACCGCCTGCACCGTCACATCCGGGCCCGCTGCGACCTCCCGAGCACCCGGACCGTAGCGTACGCGCTCATCTCCATCTTCACCGAGCTTGCCGGCCCGTCAGAGGTGCGCGAGATCATCGCCACCTCCGACAGCATGGGCGGCATAGACATGAAGCTGCGCCTCGCCTCCGGCCCCTGCTCGCTCGACATGGAGTACGAGCAGTCGATCACCGGGTCGTGGCAGCACGTGGACATCGACCGGTTCGAACGGAGCGCGTCCCTGCCCGAAGGCATCTATTTCACCTGGGACCTCAACCTGGCCGGGAGCGGGGTCATGCGCGTGAATCTCACTGGCATTTCCGAGCAGAGTGCCCGTGCGATCGTTGCAATGCTCGCAACCTGCTTCGGCACGGTAGAGCCGCGCGGGGAGCGGGAGCGGCGGTTCGTGGCGGAGCTCGATGCGCGGAGCCGGCCGGCCCCGGAGACGGAACCCGCGCCGGCTCCGGAAGCGCGCGCGCCACAGACGCCCCTCGTATCGCTTATCGCCGTGTTTGACGCCGACCGGAACGGGTACATGGAATGGCACGACGGCCCGAGCCTGTACGAGGTGGACCAGGCCATGGCCCGCCTCTCCGCCGAGGACATGGCGGAAGCTTCGCGGATCGTGGCGGAGCGCATCCGGAAATCGTACGACCCTTACCTGGGCCGGGCCGCGGAGCTGCTCGGCACGGAGGAGTGCCGGGCAGCGCTCGACGCGGCGCTCACGTCCCCGTCCAGCGCGCATTCGGCCTCCAACATCGCGCGCAACCTCCTGGCCACGGGCAGCAGCGCGGAAGCGGTCGGGGCGCTGCGCGCCATCGTCATGAACCCAGGCCTGCACTGGGGCGACCGCATCGATGCGCTCGTTAATTTGAAGATAGCCCTCGATTCTGCGGGGGAGAAGCGGCCCGTGTCCGAGTTCATCACTCCGGAGATGGAGGCGGCCATTGTCGAGGCGATTCAGGACGACGACTACCTGGTCCGCTACCACGCCGCGGACGCGCTGCTGAAAGCTTCAGGCGAGAAGAAGGAGCTCTCCGAGCAGAGGGAGCTCTTCGGGTACATCTGCGGAAAGTACCCGGGAAACGAAACGCCCGGCGACGAGGAGCGGGCCGGGTTCCGGAAGGCCGCGGAGATCATACGGCGGCGGCTGCGGGGAGCTTCATGACCGTCCGGCTGTTCGGTAATCTCGAACAGTGGAAAAATATTTTGGCGCATCCCCGTCCTTAACGCTTGTCGTTTTGAATGTTTATAATTATCTTGTAACAATACATCGAACGACGGTACAAAACGTAAATCAACAAAGGAGAATTTTCATGCTTAAAAGAATCGGGCTTTTCCTGCTCACCAACATTCTCGTGGTCCTCATGGTGAGCCTCATACTGAACATACTGCTGCCAATGCTGGGCATACGGCTCCAGGGCGCGTGGGGGATCGCGGTCTTCAGCGGCGTGTTCGGCATGACCGGCGCGTTCATCTCCCTCTCCATTAGCCGCTGGATGGCCAAGCGGGCATACGGCATACAGCTCATCGACGGGACGGCGCAGGACTACCGCGCCCGCGAGATATATGACATGGTGGCCGGGCTTTCGAAGAAGGCGGGCCTCCCGGCCGTACCGGAGGTCGGGGTGTACAACTCGCCCGAGCCCAACGCCTTCGCCACCGGTCCGTCGAAGAAAAAGTCGCTGGTCGCCTTTTCCACGGGCCTGCTCTCTTCAATGGATAAGAACGAGGTCGAGGCGGTCGCGGCGCACGAGGTGAGCCACATTGCCAATGGCGACATGGTCACCATGACCCTGCTCACGGGCGTGGCCAACGCCATGGTCATGTTCCTGGCGCGGATCATCGCCCAGGCGCTGAACAGCTTCCTGAGCGACGACGAGGACGGCGGCCTGGGATATTTCGGCTACATCATGACCGTGATGGCGCTGGAGATGGTCCTCATGCTCCTGGCCTCCATCCCGCTGGCGGCGTTTTCCCGGTTCCGGGAGTACCGCGCGGACGCGGGCTCTGCGCGCATCACCTCCCCTGCTGCCATGGCCTCCGCGCTGGAGCGCCTCAAGGATGCGGTGAAAGCACCCCAGAGGAAGGACTCCTTCGCCATGGCGAAGATCAGCTCGTCCCGGAGGGTCTCGCTTTTCTCGACCCACCCGTCCCTGGAGGACCGTATCGCCCGGCTCAGGAAGATGTAGTTCGGGCGAATGCATAAAAAAAGACTTGAACAAACCGGCGCCCCGTGCTTCTCTCATTCATCAGCGCATGATCGGAGAAGCAGGGGACTGTTTTTGATGCATTACACCAGAACGGGGAGGATCAATCTGCCATGAAAAAAGCATTCACAATCTCAGCGGTTGTTTGCGCCGCCGTTTTCGCGCTTGCCCTGACAGCCCGGGCCGCGGACTTCACCCCGGCCGACATCGAGGGCACATGGGACCATGCAGGCACGGAATACATCATTGTCAGAAGCGGCGTATTCACCACAAAGATAAAAGGCCCCACGGGAAACATCAACACCACGACCGGCACCTTCACGATAACCGGCGGCGACAGGCTGCAGTTCAAAAAGCCGGACGGCAGGCCGTGGCTGTCATTCAAAATTGTCGGCATTTCGCCCGACAGAAACACGCTCACCGTCAGGGTGGGCACCATGGTCCAAACCTGGACACGGAAATAATTCAGGGGGAACAGGGCTTATCACGCAGCACCCGGGTCTTAAAACATCCTGCCGGAAACGGCGGGATGTTTTTTTTGCGCAGTGATCTGCCCGGGGACAATCCCGCCCCCGCAATATTGATTGACTTTTCCGGTCCGGATCAGTTATAAACATCTCAAATCAATCATCGTCATTGACATTCAGGAGGTGCGTATGAAGAACAACCGCGACCTGATCTTCTCATTTTTTGTTGTTTCAGCCCTTTTCTCTGCACCGCTAATGGCTGCAGATACAAACAACGCTACAAAACCCACGCCCCGGTTCAGCGCAGGGCCAATGCTCTGGTATGCGTGGTGGAGCCCCCAGAAATATTTTCTGACAAATTCAGACACGGCGCGTGTCACCGCCGGGAAGAGCTTCTCCATGCGCAATTCCAGCATCATCTACGGCCCCGCGCTCTCGTACCGGATATCGGACCGATGGAGCATGACCGCCGTGTTCATGTTCTGTATCCATGGCCAGTACAGCGCGGGCGGATCATCTCTGACGCTTGGCCAGCAATTAACACCGACAATCACCCGAACCACGATCACCCGCATGAACCGGTATGACGCAGACCTGACCTTCGGGTATTCGCTGAATCGCTATTTCAGGCTGTTCATCGGGACCAAGGGGCAGGCCTTCACGCACGAGGGTAACTACAGGGTCATACTGCTGTTCCCCGCCTACTCCTTTTCCCTGCCGCTGTTCGGTTTCGTGAGGGCACGCAGCGTGAGCGTGGGCGCAGGCAGCGGCGTGGGCGTCACGGTCCCGCTCGGCGCGGGCTTCTTTTTCCAGTCAGCGGTATCGGTAATCGCGATGCCGGGAGAGTTCATGAAAGTCAAAGGACATCTTTTGCGCGACCGTGCCATCCTCCTGTCATACGGCGGTAACGCGACAGTCTCGTTCGCATATGTTATCGACAGGGCCAATATCACGATATCCCTGGGCGGCCGTTATCAGATACTCAGTTATGCCCTGTTGAAGGACGATTACAGCATACTGGGCGGCATGTACGCGAGCGCACTGAAAGGGGATTCCGACCAGTTCTACGGGCTGCTCCTGTCGGTCTTATTCTCGTTTTGAAGCGTGCGGGCAGCATGCAGGCGGCAGGGCGCGTTTTCCCGCCGCGTACGGCTCCCTAGTAGAGAGTGCGGAAATTCTTGAACGACCTTTTGCCGGCCGCGATCTTCACCTGGTCCTTCTCGACCCGGACCACGCGGCCGTACCGGTCCACGAACTCAAGGGTAAGGACGTAGTTGCCCGGCTGCAGGAAGAAGCGCTGGAACTGCAGGTTCGCCGGGAGCGAGCGCCAGCACCGCAGGTCGGGCCGTATCTGAGAGAAGGTGGCCAGCGCGACCGCCGGGCCGACCCCCTGGGCCGCGACCCGCCCCAGCGAGCCGAAAAGGCCGGCCCATCCTCCCTGGCTTTCCAGCGCCCGCGCGCCCGCCTCGGCCGCCACCTGCGCGGCAATCGACATCGTGACCGTGGTTATGACCTTTGTCGCGAGCCCCGCCGCGACCCGCTTGCGCAGGCGGCTGTAGTCGTCATCGAGATTGCGCACCGCCGTGTTCTCGATGTCCTCGAGCATAATGGTCCGGCCGAGGTACTGGTTGTTCGCGCGTATGTTCAGTCCCGCGATCCTGTTGGAGCGCCGCACGAACTTCGGGATCGGGTTCTCCGCCATGCTGAGGCCGGCGAGCACCGAGGCGGCGGTAAGCCCGCCGCCGAAGCTGGCCGCTGCGATCGTGGCCGTCACCTCGGCGCCGAACTCGCCGTCCAGCATCCGGCCGCGGGACTGCTTGACCGCGGTCTGTCCCGCCTCGAACACGACGATAAGCTCGCCGGGGCTGTACGCGGGTTTCGCGTTCTTTCCCCTCCGGAGCTTCTCGGCGAGCCTCTGCATGTCCCGGTAGACCATGGGCATGCCGGGACGGAGCATGTTGATCTGTTTGAACTCGATGAGCGCGAACTCCCAATCCTCCTCGCTTTTATCCATGTCGCCGACCATCTCGTGCGCGATCGCGTTCAGGTATTTCGCCATGATGTTCTGCTTGTAGATCCTGCCGGTTTCCTTCCTGATGCGCTCGAGCTCGTTGGTGACCGCCTTGAACTCGACCCGCGCGTCGTAGGGCCTGTCAAGCATCAGGAAATCAAGGCCGAGGTACATATGCACCAGCACCCGCTCAAAGTCCTGGCCGCGGTAATTGGTCAGACGGTCATCGGTGTACATCGCCCCGATCTCCCCGGTGGCGCTGATCGGTATCTTGTCAAGGAGCCGCGATGCGGACATCAATACGTCGGCGCTCTTCCGGTAGTTCTCCGCGGTGAAAAGCATCAGGCCCGCCTCCATCAGGAACAGGAGCCGGTCCTTGCCGCCCGCGTTGATATAGGGCAGGAAAAGCCGCGCGGCCTCGACCGGCTTGCCGCCGAAATAGTACGCCTCGGACGGGCCGACCTGGCGCAGGTAGTCGGGTGCGCACCCCGCCGGAAGGATGAGCGATGCAGCAACGATCGCAGATAACGCGTTCTTCTTCATTACGATTCCTCCGCTCTGCGCGCTCCCGGCCGCCCTACCCCGGGTTGACGCAGTAGCCCATCCAGAGCATGACCCGGTGCATGTCAAGCAGGTTCGTCAGGTTGCTCTGCTCGATGAGCCTTGAATTGTACTGGTAGTCGAATTCCATGGTGAAGCCGTTGTCCAGGGCGAACCCGAGCCCCGCCCTGCCGAAGTAGCTCCGCGCGTTCGGGTGGCCGAGCAGGAAAAAATCGGCGCCCCCGCCCAGGTCCAGGTAGATGGCCTTGAAATTTTCGCTGAAATAGATACGCATCATCCCGTAGGCAGGCACCTCGAGGTAATAACGCGGATCAGGCGCATGAATTTTGTACATTACCCGCACCAGGTATGTATCAACGTCGGTGTCCGGGTGTGAGAGTTTTCTGGAAAACGAGGACAGGTGAAAATAACCGGCGTCTGCGCCGAACCCGAGCCCGAAGAACCGCGCAACGTTGAAGAAAAAATTAAGCTTGATCCCCGGCACGAGGCCGATCATTTTTTTTGTCTCGATGTTGAGGGCGGGTATGACATAGTCCAGGTACGGCGCGACCGTGCGTCTCATCTGGAAGAAGGCGAAGGACCCGCCGAACATGATGCTGAAGTTGAAAACGCTCCTTGTCCCGGCAGGGGTATCGGCCGCGGTACGTTGCTTTCCCGCACCCTCTTTGCCTCCGCCCGAATCGGGCTGCCCGAGGCTCGAGGTGTCGACGCTCGGGTCTACGAAGAACCTGGCGTAGAGGTTCCCGGAGGAATACCAATCGCAATCCTCGAGACCGGCACCCTGGAGCGGCATCATCAGACCAGCGCACCAGGTCATCATAATGGAAACAGCCAGTAATCGCTTCATCGACCAACCTTTCATTCAACGTGAGCGAGCAGCAGTCCATATTCGCTGAGGAGTGACTGCCGGTCGTCAAGCCATGTTCAACATCGGAATAGGAAGTATCTGCTAATAAATAATGAAAGTGTGATGCATACAGGCTCCATATATCACTGTTACAACAACCTGTCAATAGCATTTTATACGCCCGGGCGGGTTTATATTTTTTCATACGATCAGGTGAAACTGTCAAGAATTGTCCCGATCCATACGATACATAAGCAATATCGCCTTGATAGGAGCCGGTCATGAACGAAAAAGCAAGTGTCAATGCCATTGTTACCGCGGTACGGATCGACCTTTCGCGGGGCAAGAAGAAAGAAGAGGTCCTGAGATCGCTATCCGGGCTGATCAGCAGGGAGCTTTTCATAAAGGTCCGGGACCAAATTCAATGAGCCCTTTCCTGAATACCGAAA
Organism: Spirochaetota bacterium; assembly: GCA_029564515.1. Classification (GTDB taxonomy): domain Bacteria; phylum Spirochaetota; class UBA4802; order UBA4802; family UBA5550; genus RBG-16-49-21. The sequence continues at coordinate 7,324 of JAKQPV010000151.1, forward strand.
ATTCCCGCATCGGCTTCAGCGTAAGCCCGTATTTATCATTGACAAATATAATATTTTCTGGTCGTTAGATGTATAACGCTTATGTCCTGATTCTCTGCCGTACCGGAATAAAACAACACAGTATAGGCGAATCACACAACCGCCGTACTTCCGGGTGATACGGTACAGGCCGGGACCTGGCATTAGAAATGAACCAAGGCATACACACTACATTCAAAAAAGAGATCCCTTCGAAAAAAACCGAAGTGCGGCGCACGCTTTTCGAGGCGCTGGAATTCTATAACGGGCTCAAGTGCATCGGCATAGCATTGCCGGTCGACGAGTTTTATTTCAGGCTGGCCCTCGACGAGCTCCTGGAAAACGCGCTGTCCCACGGCAACAGGCATGATGAATCAAAGCTCATCGGCCTGTGCATTTGCGTGACCGCGGGTATCGTGGACATCAGCGTGCGCGACGACGGGCCCGGTTTCCGCCCGGACCTGGTGGAGAACCCCACCGGCATTCCGGCAATCTTCAGGTCCTCCGGAAGGGGCCTGCATCTGCTGCGCAATATCGGCGACGTCACCTGGAACGACAAGGGCAACGAAGTCATGTTCCGGGTCCGGTAACCCCGGCCCCAAACCTCCGTCATTATTCAGAATTATTCCTCCTTATAAATAACATAACGCCGCATGCTGCCCCGGCCGCCCCGGCTCCCGTTCATGTCAATATGGCGATAATTCCCTGTTTTTCCGGTTACGAGCATAAATGCGGAACTCCACAGCTCATACCCGGGTCAAATGATCGAATACACGGAGAGGAGTACAATGATGAAAAAGATGACCAACAAAATGTCCTTCGCCCTGGTTACGGGCCTCTGCCTGGCGCTCTTCGGCCTGAGCGGCACCGCCCGGGCCGTTGAAACCGATGAAGCCCTTCTCAAGCAGATGCCGGAAAACATGCCGAGCGATTATTCCGATGAAGAGATAGACCGGATGCTTTCGGACGTGCAGGAGATAGAAGAATCCTCCGAGACCGACGGCACGGAGGCAGCCGATAAACCCGCGCTTACGGAGCGGGACAGGGAGCTCCTTGAAGACATCGAGAAAGACCCGGACCGTTACGCAGATGAATTCAGGTCCGCGGAATGGCTCGAACAGCACCACGTGGTAATCTGGCACCTCTGCTCGGATTACGCATGGCTCGAGGCGCACCCCCGCATGACCGCCCGGATATATCTCAATTACACGTTCTGGAGCAGATATCCGGACATCACGTACGTCATTGTGCGCAATACCCCGTTCCTCGTCAGGTATCCGAGCATTACTCTGAGGATATACGTCCATGACGATTGGTTCGTCCTGCACCCCCATGTTGCCAGGGAAGTCTACAGGAATTACGTGATTTTCGACAGGTATCCGAGGCTGATTGACCGTTATTACCGCCACCACGAATGGATCCACCGGCACCCGTCTGTCGCGCGGGTGGCGTACGGAAACCATAACGTTTTCAGATCACGGCCGGAATACCTGAAGCACGTTTACAGCTTCCGGCGCCACGCCATGGAAAAAGGCATGATGAGAAAAGAACACATGCAGAAAATACGCGAACGCGCCAGGGATGACGCATCCCTGAGAAAGGACAATGCCAGGAAAAAGCACGAGAAATACGCCGGGAAGCGTGACGATAACGACCGCGGGTCCTACCGGCGCGAGGTGGACCGGGATAAGGGCGCGGAAAGGCAAAAGGACAACAGGGGCAGGAGTTACAGGAAAGGCGACAAAAGGCCGGTGGAAGGCGACCGCCGAAAGAATGATAAAAAGCGTGAAGATGGCAAACAACTGCGGCCGGATACCGGCGGCCAGGTCGATAAAAATCGCGGGGACGGCGATCGCCGGCAGGATGATAAAAAGAGGGAAGAGCGCAAACAGCTGCGGCCCGACAGGGGCGGCCAGATCGATAAAAACCGCCGGGACGGCGACCGGATCCAGGGCGGCGGAAAGCGCCAGGATGGCGGCAACCGCCGGGGCGGCAACAAACCCCGGGGCGGCGGCCAGAAGGGCGGTCCGAAGCAGAAATAGTTCGGCACACGGCGGCGTCCTCCGGCGCCGCCGTGCTTTATCGTTTTATTATTGCATTTCCTCCGAGCATCCCCATACTGTGTGCATGAAAAAGAAGCTACTGATTTCACTGATCGTACCGGCGGTCCTGTCGGCCAGTGCCGCCATAGTCTACCTCGTCATTTATACGGACGCGCAACGGCTTCCGGACAACAATCCGCGGTCATTCCGCGCGCGGGGCGCCCCGGAACGGCAGGGCGCGGTGGTCGTATGCGCGGGAGACAGCATAACCCATGGCAGGGTCAGCATAAACTACGTTGATATCCTGTCGCAACGGCTATCGTCACGGGGATTCACCTTCGTCAACGCCGGCATCAATAGCGAGCTTGCCTGGAACCTGGGGCAGCGGCTGGACGAGATCATCACATGCGGCCCGGACGTGGTAACCGTCCTCATCGGGTCGAATGACGCCAACGCGACACTGTCCGAATCGGCCATGGGGCGCTATCTCGATGAGATGCGGCTTCCCCGCAGGCCGGACAGCGCGTGGTTCCGGGCAAACCTTGCCGCCATATGCGCCAGGCTGAAGTCGAAAACGCACGCGCGCATCGCCCTCCTCTCGCTCCCGCCCATGGGCGAGGAGCCGGGCAGCGAGGCCTACCGGCGCGCGGCTGAATACAGCCGCATCATAAAGGAGACGGCAGCGGCGCAGAATGTCGACTACCTGCCCCTCAACGAGTCCATGACGCGCGGCATAGAGGCGCGTGGAAAAATACCCGGCGTGCTGTACCGCGGCGACCCGGAATTTACCATGTACCGCGTGCTGGCGCGTCACTACCTTTTACGGGAATCCTATGACGATATTTCCGCACGCCACGGCTTTCTCTACCTTACTGACCTGCTCCACCTGAACACGCGGGGCGCCACCCTGGCGGCGGATCTCATCGAGGGATATGTCACGCGCACCGCTACCGGACTGCGGCCATGATACGGATTACCGGGAGCGTCACCATTCCCGACGATGAAATCGTCATCACCGCCGCCCGCTCCTCCGGACCGGGGGGCCAGAACGTGAACAAGGTGTCCACGAAGGTCACGCTCCGCTTCAACCTGGAGGAAACGTCACGCCTCACGCCGGCGCAGAAAAACCGTGCCCGCCTGAAGCTGAAGAACCTGATCAACAAGGAAGGCTTTCTCGTACTCCACGAGGAGACGAGCCGCTCGCAGGCCGCCAACCGCAGGCTGGCGATAGAAAAATTCGCGTCGATGCTGGCCCGGGCGCTCGTTGTACCGAAGAAGCGCGTGCCCACGAAGGTGAGCCGGTCGCAGAAGATGAAGCGGCTGAACGAAAAAAAGCTGCAGAGCAGAAAGAAATCGGCGCGGCGGAAGGACATCGACGGGGAATGATCCGGAGGTTGCGTCCCGATACTTCAGACGCCCCTGCTTCCAGGGGCGTCTGAAGTATCATCTGATTACCGGCACCTACCTGCCCGGGCTTCTGCGCACTTTGACGCGCTGCCTGATCTCCCGCCTGTTCAGCGGCTTGACGTTCCCCCGGTCGGCGCGGCGCTTCCTCATCTTGTTGATGCGGCTCTCGAAATCGCCGCGGAGGCCCCTGTTGAGGCGCTTGTACCCGCGCGATTCCCTTATTTTATTGAAGCGCTCGACCAGTTTGTCAAGGTCCCCCTCTTTCAGCTCGGAGACCGTCATCTTTCTCCGCCCGGCCAGTATCTCCCGCACTGCGCCCCGATCCAGGGAGATCGACTGGTTCTCGGAAACGTATTCCTGGATCTCGCGCCTGACCGCACCGTCAGCGACCGGGTTCACCATGATCTTCCCGCTCAGCACGTCTACCCGGGACCCGCCCCCGTGCGCCGTCACCTCGAAGCTAGTGCCCCTGATGGACGCAACCTGTGTGCTCGTCCTGACCTGGAAGGACTCGCCCTTCACGAGCTTCGAGAGCATTACGAGTATGCCGCCGCCGTCGAGATCAAGGTCCGGGTCATCGACGCTCTTTTTCAGCGAGGCCACGGTCACCTTCGTGGACTCCTGCACGCGCACGAGCCCACGGTCGCCGAAGGACACGTCCGCCATCGAGTTGCCGCCCGTTACTATCGTATCGCCCCCGGCAAGGACCCCGTCCACAGCCGCGGCCGCGGTCTTCCCGCCGGAGATGATCTTCACGTCCCCCACGACCATCTGGATCGTGTACTGCGTCTGGCCGTGACCGCGTACCGCCAGCGCGGCGGCCAGGGCGAACACGACCAGGAGTGCTGCAAATACGTTGGTTGATTTCATTTCTCCACCCTCACAGTAGCTGTCATTTAAAGGGGCAAGCGGAACGCCCGCTCACCGCGATATGCCCGCCTCACCGCCCTGATGGATCACCCGCGGGCGCCATGATCTCCCGTTTAATACGTGTACACAACGCTGAAGCTGACCCCGTGGTTCCAGAACGACGCGCCGACCCCGGAATTGCGTAAAAAGGGGTTGCTTATTCTCCTCCTCCCCCATATGCGCCGGTATAACAGCTCCTTGAATTTTTCCAGCACGATATTCGTTGCCGGCGCTATATAATATTCCGGCGTATAGGTGAGAGATATCATCACGTAATCGAGGATATTGAAGGTCACCCCCGCGTCGCCGCCCGCGATGATATACGCTTCGCTGTCCTTTCCTGCAACCACCCCGGCATTGAAGGAAAAATAGCGCCACGGCTCAGAATTGACGCCCAGCCTGCCCGTATGCGCGTAATACCGTAAATCCTCCGGAATATACGCGAATATATTTTCCCGGAATTCGTATTTAGCGTCTATGCTCGTGGTATGGTGAACAAACCAGCTCAGCTCCGGGTACACATCCAGGTCCTCCAGGCGGGTAATGTATTTTTTTTTATAGTATTCATAGCGCAGCCATAGGCCAAACAGGGTCGCGGACTGGTACACGATAAGGGTCTTGTCCTTGCGGTCGTCGGACTTGAAGTGGTACCGGGTCCTGCTCCTGGTTGCCGTTGCCCCCAGCGTCACCTTCTCGAAGTCGAGAAGAAAACCCGCGGTCCCCTCGTGAGAGCGGTAATAGTGCGTCTTGTCGCCGGTTGAATAATAATATTCCCCGAAAAGCTCTATCACCCGGTGCGGATAGAGCGAAAGGGCCAGTTTCGGCTGGGTGAAATTGGCGGTCTCGAAATCCCCCTCTCCGTCCGTGATCTGGTAGTCCTGGAACCGGGACAGGCCTGCGGTAAACCGGACATATTTATGTTTCAGGTATATATCAGCGAAGAGCTGGTAGTAAAAACTGCTGGTTGAAATCCCGGTGGCGTAGCTCCCCTGGATACCGGCGTCAAACCCGAATACGCGGGGTTTCGCCTGTTCGCCATCCCCCGTTTCCGCTTCGGCCTCTGTCTCCTCCAGGGCTAATGCATTTCGTGACGGGAGGAACAGGCACGGCAAAAAAACGAAGACGATCAGGAACGCGAAAGAGAAACGTGCAGACCCACGGGTTGTCATAGATGGCACCTTCAGGGGTTATCTGGATACCGTCGCACGACCGGTTGGTACGGCATAAGCATAAGGGAAGATTATTTTTTTTCAATTCATTTTTTTAACCACCCTCCGCTGTACCGTCGGCGCCGGCGGTCCAAGAAAATTCCCGGAACGCCGGCGCACATTACGTGAAAAAAATTAATGCGGCATAATACTGGCCTGATTTATGCGTCATAAAAATTTTTTTCTCATTGCGAAAAATTAATTGATTATTCAAAATTCCATGCCTATATTAATTACAGAATTCAGCCTGTCACAATAAGACAGAGCACATAACGGCGAAGCCGGTGCGGTCTTGAGCTTGATAAAAGCAGAGGTGATAAAAGCTGAAGAACAGGGTTTAAGGTACATCTATGATCAACGGTTCGTAGGGAGCCACCCGGGAAGAGGGTGGCTTCCGCTATTAATGACACGCATTTAATCAGCCCCATGCAGTTCCCGATGCGCATCTGATTTCAAAATTCTTGACTGCTGGCCATTATTCCCCGTATACTGCTTCGGCGTTCTATATACCCGCTCGGAGGGCCGGAATGAAATCAATTGAATCCTGGCTGAAGCCCCTTACAGGGAAAAAAAAGCTGACACAGGGGGTTATTGTCCGCCGGACCGGCAATGGCAAAGACCAGCAGGGGAGCTTCCTTGAATATGACCGGGACGGAAACATTATCCTTATAAATATAATCGACCTGGCGACCGGCACCCTCATCTCCAGCATGGGCGTGCTAAAGCCCCGTCCCGGAGACCAGATTTACTACTCCACCTCATCCTTTGAAACCAGCCCGGCAGCGAAAAAGGCCCTCGCCCTTGTAAGGGAATGGTCGCTTTTCCAAAAGCACGCCAGGATACAGGAGCAGATCATCGACTTCATAGGCCTCTCCTATGTCCCGGAGCAGGTCCTGAAGCTAGCGGAGACGAATTCCCTGAATTTCCTCTTCGTGCCGGTGCAGCAGAAATTCCGGATCGGCAGGTTCACCGAGCGCCGCAGCCTGGAGCGCGTCTGCAACGATATATTTTTACAGAAACTCCAGGTACTCCACCAGGGGAACCATATCACGTACCTGGCGCTCGTGCTTCACCAGAAACACTACATACCACGGTTTTACTCGGCCGGCACCAAGCCGCATGATGAAACAACCACGCTTTTAAAGGACGAAGAGTTCAACTTTCATCCCTCCCACGGCGGCCATATGAAGGTCGATGGGACCAGGGACGGTAAAAAACACTTTCTCGTGGACGCGGGATCGAACGTATACGGCAGGGGCGTTAAAACGCCGCTCCACGTGAGCGAGCAGGTAGTCGAAGGACTGAAAAAGGTTTTTCCCGAGTTCGAGTACACGGCGATGGCCGGACGCGGGGCCTTTGGAACAGAACAGAGCTATTGACTTTCCCGGAAATGCAAGCGCGGCCATCCGCGCATAATCCGCCGGACAGTGCCGCTGTCAACGGAGCAAGAAATACGCGAGCACTGCGATACCGAGGGCGATCCGGTAAACCCCGAAGGGGACAAAATCATGCCGTGAGATGAACCTGATAAACGCAGCAATGACCAGGTAAGCGGTGATAAAAGACACGACGAAGCCGACAGAGAGCTGAACGGCTTCGGCCCCGCTCATCGCCGCCCCGTTTTGAATGACCATGTACGCGGACGCGGCCGCCATTGTGGGAATGGCCAGGAAAAAGGAATACTCCGCAGCCGCGGTCCGCGAAGCGCCGAGCACCATGGCGCCTATGATCGTGGCCGCTGATCGCGACGTACCCGGTACCATGGCAAGGCACTGTATCAGGCCGACCAGGAGGACCGTTTTGTAATCGAGGTCCTCAACCTCGTTGATCGTGACGTTCTTTTTTGTTTTTTCTATGACGATGAGAACCACCCCGCCCGCGATGAGCGCCGCCGCAACGACATGGGGATTAAAGAGGAGGGCCTGCACCTGTTTCCCGAAGAGGTAGCCGAGGATAAGGGCCGGCACAACGCCGACGACGGCCTTGGTCCAGAGGGAAAGGCTGCGCCGTCTCTCTGCGCCATCTCCCGATACAAGGGGGTAAAAAAGCCGCCTTCTATAGTAAACGACCACGGCGAGAATGGCCCCAAGCTGAATGACCACGTCAAACATTTTAGCAAAGGGACCGGTGAAGCCCGTGAATTCGTTTATTATAATGAGGTGCCCGGTGGACGAAATCGGAAGGAACTCCGTTATTCCCTCGACGATCCCCAGGATGACCGGCGTTATGAGTTCGTGTAGCATTGTCGCATCCCCCTGCCTGCGGAACGATTAAACAGACCCCCGGCAGGATGTCATCAACAATTAGGCCCCCGGCAAAAAAATAGGGCTCCCCCGAAGGGCGGACGTTCTCACTCCGGTATCTTCTCGACCTCGTCTGCGCTCTGGATGCCCGCGGCCATTTCCGGGATGACTCCCATCTTCCCGTAGATGGGGCGGATTATTTTCCGGAGTGCCGGCAGGCGCAGCGCGAACACCGTCCCGCCGGCCAGGCAGAGAATGCCGCCGAAGAGCGCGGTGAGGGACGGCCCGACGGCCGTGGATACGCTGCCCGCTATCAGGCTGCCGAGCGGTGCCGCGCCCATGAAGGCCATGACATACAGGCTCATGACCCTGCCCCGCTTGTCCTCGTCCACTATGGTCTGCACCATTGTATTGCAGGAGGCCATGGTCACGATCATGCCGAAGCCCATGACCACCAGCAGAATGAGGGAGAGCGCGTAGACGCGGGATAACGACAGGGCGACGAGCCCGCATCCGGAGAGGAGCATCGCCGCGATGATGATCCTGCCCAGGCCCAGCACGTTTTTCCGCATCGCCAGGAAAATGGTCCCCGCGAGCGCGCCCAGGCCCGAGGCAGCGACCAGGAAGCCGTAGGTGTGCGAGCCGCCGCCGAAGATGCGGGTCGCGAAGACCGGCAGGAGCACGGGAAAGGACATGGCCACCAGGCTCATCAGCGATACCGTGAGTATAAGGTCGCGAATGGGCCGGAACCCGAAGGAGTGGGCGAGCCCTTCACGCAGCTCGACCAGGAGCCTGCTGCGGGTGCGCACGGCGCCCTGCCCGGGCATCTTCATCATCAGGAGGGCCGCCATGGCGGCCATATAGCTTATGCCGTTCACGAGAAAGCAGACCCCCTCCCCGGCGTATGCGACAAGGAGGCCTGCGATAGCCGGGCCGATGAGCCGCGATCCGTTGAAAAGACCCGAATTGAGCGCGATGGCATTGCCCAGGTCAGCGCGGTCCTCCACCATCAGGATGACGAAAGACTGCCGCGCCGGCATCTCGAAGGCGTTGATCATGCCAAGGCAGAAGCCCAGCAGGATGACCTGCCATACCTGCACGATTCCGGTCATGGTAACCACGGCAAGGGTCAGGGCCTGGACCATCGACAGCAACTGTACGGCTATGAGAATGCGCCTGCGGTCGAACCGGTCGATCAATACTCCCGCGATGGGCGATATCAGGAATACGGGTATCTGGCCGGCGAACGCGGTGAGGCCCAGCATGAGCTCTGAATCGGTCATGCGGAATACCAGCCAGCTGGTCGCGATTCCCTGCATCCACGTGCCGATAAAGGAAACACCCTGGCCGAAAAAAAAGAGCCGGTAGTTCCGGTATCTCAGGGCCCTCAGCGCGCGGCGCAGGCCGGATTGGGTTGGTCCTTCTTTTTTCAAAAGCACACCTGCAGCCCGGGGTGGCGGGGGGCGAGAATCGCCCGCACTCGTGCGCGCGCGTCATCGTCCGTTATCGGCTCCACGCGGCTTACGGGAGAGCCGTCATCGGCGACGGCCGCGTGCCATTCCAGGACGTATCCATGGACGAAGATATAGCTGAGCACGCCGGCGCCCACGCAGGCGCTCCCTATCGGCGTCTCTCCGACAAGGTAAAGGACCTCACGGCCGTCCAGGGCCACCCTGCCCTCCTCCCTGACCGTATAGAAGAGCGGGACCGAGCGGGTCTCTTTCCCGGGTTTCGTGTGAACGTATTCTCTCATAATATCCTTGCGCACGGCCGCGCCAGGGTAAAATGTGCTTGATGCTCCGGATAATTCAATTAAAATTTACGCAAGATGAAAATTATCAATTATCCCGGGGGACTTTTTTATAAAACGCAAGCGATAATGCGCACCCGGAGGGGCGGACGGTCTTGCCGGCATCCCGTTTACGGCTAACAAGTGTTGACATATCCCGCGGTCCGTGATATCTTTGTATCTGGAACGCTACCCGGCAACCCGCATCAGGGAACTGATAATGCAAACGACGACACTCAATGAAATTCCGGACACGGTTAGGAACCTGGCACGACAGCTGTTCCGCAGGCTCACGCCGGTAGACTTTCTCGTGGTCTGTCACTGCTCGATCATGATACTGCTCCTCTCCCTGCGTGTCCGCACGGAGGGCGCCGCCGCCATCGAATTCATCCTGCGATATGCGGCCATCATGTCCGTTTCACTGTTCGCAATACCCGCGCTCGACCGGTCGCAGCACCCGCTCGTCCGGCTCCCGGCGGTCCAGTTCCTGCGCTACATCTACCCGGTGTTCCTCATGACGCCCTTCTACCAGTGGTCCTATCCGATCAGCAGGATGTTTTTCGCCGCTCCTTTCGACGAATTCCTGGCGCGCGCCGATGTCATGCTCTTCGGGTTCAACGTGTCCCGCGACCTGGTCCACCGGTGCGGCGACCGCGCATGGCTCACGGAGTGGCTTAACCTTTCCTACCTGTCCTATTACCTGATCACGCTCTACCTCCCGTTCTACCTGTACGCGTCAAAGCGGACCAGGGAATTCTTTTATGCCGCATTCATCATCGGATCCGTCATGTTCACCTGTTTCGTGTTCGAGTCGATTTTCCCCGCGCGCGGCCCGATCCATTACGATCCGGCCGTTAAAGGCTACCTGGTGGCCGGGCCGATCTCGGAGTTCGCCCGCGTATTCCTGTCCCGAGTCGACATTCCCGGCGCAGCGATGCCATCAAGCCACATTGCCGGCACGGTGGCGGTCCTCCTGCTGGCCCGCCGCTACGCCCGGCCCGCATTCTGGATCACGCTGCCGTTCGCGGCGAGCCTGTGCGTGGCCACCGTGTACGGCCGGTATCACTATGCCGTGGACGGCATCGCCGGCCTGGTGGTAGCCCTCGCGTACGTATACTGGATCGGCCCCCGGCTCTACGAGCGCCTCTTTCCGGAGATGCAGCCAGAGACCTTCGCGACAGTCAGAGAGATAACCACGCCCGCCTGACCGCCGGCCGGTTTTAAAAAAAAGCCGGCCTCACCGTGAAAAAACAGTATCTACCTTGACGCCCCGAAGCCGCGCCTGTACATTTACCGCATATCGGAAACCAATGCCGTCGCAGAATGCGCGCCGGCGCACTACGCCATGAGTGACAACGTAAGCGGACTGAAATTCAGCATCAAGGCCCACTGGGCCCCCATCTATATCAACAGGAAGCTTGTTGCGGGGAGAATCATGCCCCTGCACCGCATCGAGGAAAAGCTTTTCAAGACCATGAACGACCGCGGCCAGAACGCGCTCCAGGAATTCTACTACAGCCGTTACGGCATCCACTGCGACCCCGAGGACCGGCGGCTCGGCGCCATCGACTTTCTGAAGAAGAACCATTTCGTGTCACACGCCATCGTCCTGTCGTACTGCAAGACGCTCCTCCTGCTTGGATACAACATCTTCAACTACCGGTTCACCACGACAAACCCCCGCTCCGGAATTTATATCGATTATTTCACGGCCCTGCCGCTGAACTACCCGGACAACGCCATGCCGTCATACCTGGGAAAATACCAGAAAGACGACAGCTTCTACCGGGTACGGGGAGTGGGCAGGGCGACCATCGCGCTTGCGATCGCCTACGCCACGCACATGCATCCCAATGAAAAAAAGGACGCTATAGCCGTTGACCTGACGGCCAGGACCGACGCCACCCTGATCAATGATATATACATCAAGAACTACGGGTTCGAGTTTCACAAGGGCAAGCGCGGAAAGGACAACGACCTCTTTTTCACCTTTGAAAAAGCGCGGAAGTTCCTTGCCGCGTACGAGAAGGAGTACCGGCAGCTCGATCGGCCCGAGGGCAACGGCCTGACGTACAAGGACCCGTTCAAGTACTGAGCCATACCCGCCCCCGTATCAGCGGGACATATCGATGATGATCGTGCTGTTTTTCCCGGCCGCCTCATTGACAGGCAGCACCTTCAGAAAATCGCCGCAATCCACGACCGCGTAGCCGCGGTACTCGAGCACGGAGATCATGAACGAGAGGGTCCCGCTTACCGGCATCCGGCGAGCGGGGACAATGTTGATCCTGCCGGTTACCCGCTCATCGAAGATGATGTTCGTTCCCGTTATTTCACTCATCCGGGCGAGGAACTCACCTACCTCCACATCCCTGAATTCGAGGGTGACATACCGGACCGGGGGCTGGTCCTTTTTCTTAGCATCGGCGGAACGCTCTGCCGTCACGATCAAGATCAGCACCAGGGCCGCAGCCGGGACCATTAAGCATGCTTTCAAACGCATAATCATTCGTCCTGAACCGTATCCGCCATGATCCTGAGCAGAACCGATGCCTCCAGGAATCCCTCGTACCGGTACATGCTGTTTTTTGCCGGGGAATTCCTGAGATTCATATGCACGCCTGCCCGCAATCCGGCATCGACAGATACGGTCACAGTATCCGACGGAAAGAAATCCATGCCTATAACCGGGGCAATGCTGAAGATAAAATCTGAAAAATCCCGGTTCCTCTTCAACCTGTCATTATAGAGAATCAATATCATCATCCGGGGAGTCCCGTATGACAGAATGTATTCCTCACGCTTATACTTATCGCCCGCCTTGTAGATATTCCCGGAGAGCACATGGAGTCCGATTTGCGGGCCCACCCATATGCTGTATCGTTTCTTCTTTTATAATGAATAGGCCAGTAGATTGATCAGGTTCATGCGGTAGGTATCATTATAGTCGGTTGCCAGCCTCGTTGTCCGTGGAATGAATACCCTGTAAAAACCGACATAGAGTTTGTAGGAGGATGACTTCACCCTTTTAACCGGAACCTGGAACATAATGCCGCACCCGACCAGGTAGTTGTCATGGACCTGCTGGCCTGATGCGCTGTACTTCAGGGTCATCTGCCCGGCGCCCCCATCGGTATATACGCCGAGACTAACAGCGTATGCCCGGATCGAAGCAGCAATAATGAGAAAGACAAGGATTATGATAATGCTTTTTTTCATGGTATATAACGTCAAAGAAATACATGAATGTGTTTATATTGTGTAATTAACCCGTATGTCTATTATAGAATTATTGCATCAAAAAAAAACAGCTCGTATCTGGTCATACTAATTTTGAATTTCAATTAAAATAGCGTTAAATTTCAAAGAAAAATCCCAAAGAACTAAAATTTTTAATGTTTTTATTTATAATTAAGAAATAGTCGATTTTATTCAAAATTTTTATTGACTTTTTTATATATGTTAGTTAATAATAACAAAATTTAATAAAATCCGGCTGGACGGTATAAACTTTCTAGACGGTTAATTGGAATAATACAAAAAGGGATGGAGGCTAACATGTCATTATTAAAAAAATCATTGCTGGCAGTATTAACCCTCTCATTGGTATTCCCGGCAGCGCTTTTTGCCGGCGGAAGCAGCAGTAAATGTGCGACAAAATATCCAATAGTTCTGGCGCACGGCATGGGAACTCAGGCAAAAATAATGCAGCTGATTGACTACTGGGGGAACATCCCCTCTTCAATGGAAGATGAGGGAGCCGATGTATACATCACAAGTGTGAACGCCATGGACGCAACTGCCAACAAGGCACTTGCATGGAAAAAGCAGGTCCTCCAGATACTTGCAGTAACCGGAGCAAAAAAGGTCAACGTAATTGGCCATTCGCACGGGTGCCTGTACACCCGGTATGCGATCACCAACCTCGGCCTCTCCTCGATGGTCGCGAGCCACACCAGCATCGCGGGACCTCACCGCGGCAGCGTCATTGCCGACATGATCATGGGTATAATCCCCGATTCATTGGAGCCGATGGTAGGCGATGTCCTCGACACGGTAATGAGCTTCATCATGGGTGACAACGACGGGAACAGCGTGGCCAACGGTTACGACCTCACCCGATCATACATGATCAACACTTTCAATCCGAATACGCCAAACATCTCATCCATCTATTATCAGAGCTACGCGTACAAGGTTAAGAATGTTATTTGTGCGGGACCAATCTTTTCCATTACCTGGCTTGCAATGCTTCCCTACGAAGGCGATAACGATGTTCTCGTTTCAGTAACATCCGCAAAATGGGGGAACTTTAAAGGTGTTATTTCCGGCGCATCCTGGGGTTACGGGGTTAACCACCTTGGAGCAGTGGGAATGCTTTCCGGCCTCATGTATCCTCCTTCAATAGGATATGATCCGGCAACTCATTTTGAAAATATTGCCGCTGATTTGAAGAGCAGGGGATATTAAACCCGGGCTTTAACCGCACTCTCGGTACAGCGCGGCATACTGGTCGTCATCGAAACTATCCTGATGACGATCGGCATGCCGCGCTTCCTGTTTCTTACCCTCACTGCAACCGGGCTTTGCCAGACCGGGTTCCACCACCTCAAGATTCATTCCACTACCAGGCCTCACATGCCAGGGCGAGCGTCCCCGGATGGGACTCTGCACCCGGAAGATAAAACGCTCGACAGGATCGATCTCCGGCCGTAGAGTCGCTTGATACTGAGCCACACCAGGCGGTGGAGGAGCGACATGACGCGAATAGCCATGCAGGAGCTGTACCCGGAAAAATTCAGCCACTGCTACGGGTGCGGAACCCGCAACGAACAGGGCCTGCACATTAAAAGCTACTGGGAGGGAGAGGAAAGCGTATGCTCTTTCACTCCGCGGCCGGAGCATACCGCCTTCCCGGGGTTCGTGTACGGGGGCCTCATTGCCTCGGTGATTGACTGCCACAGTACCGGGACCGCCGCCATGGCCGCCTACCGGAACGAGGGCCGCGAGCCGGGGTCGGAGCCGGCGCTACGGTTCGTGACCGGATCACTCCATGTGGATTTCCTGAAGCCGACGCCCCTGGGCCCGCCGCTCGAGCTGCGTTCGCGGGTAAAGGAGATCGGGGCGCGCAAGGTCGTGATCGAGACTGACCTCTCGGTCAACGGCGTGGTATGCGCCCGCGGCAGCGTGGTCGCGGTGAAGATCCCGGAAACGATGGGTGGATAAAAAGCTTCAGGCGACCTCCCGCCTGCCCGAACCCATAAATTTCTTGACTTTACTTGCATTCATTGTACTGACTTTTAACACTTTATCCAAAAGCCCATACCAGGAGGAAACCATGGACAGCACACAGAAGTCGCATGACCCGGTTACTCTCGAGAACCAGATGAAGGGAGGGGCGTCATGGTTTTTCTGGATCGCAGGCCTTTCGCTCATCAATTCCATCATGCTACTCACGAAAACTGATATGAGATTTGTCGTAGGCCTCGGCTTAACGGACATGGCAACCTACCTATCGAAGGATCTGGCGCTTACCGGAAAGATCATCTCGCTCGCGGTGACTGCAGCGATCGCAGGGTTATTCCTGTTTTTCGGCGTCGCAGCGAGGGCCAGAAAAAAATGGGCTTTCATCACCGGCATGGTCATCTACGGGGCCGACGCCATGCTCCTGGTCCCGGGGCATGATTACCTGTCGATCGCCTTCCATGTTTTAGCGCTCTTTTTCCTGGTCCGGGGGTTTATTGCGCTAAAATTGATGTTGAAAGGATCTCCCGCAGCAGTACCCGGGCAGACTGCCGGATGATGAGCATCACGCCGGAGCGGCTCATCGCCCCGGCACCGCGCTGAAGAATATCTTCCCTTTTACCGCGAATCGGCGGACGACTCCCTCCTCCGCCAAGCTATGGAGCGTGAGCAGGACCCATCCCTCGGCGATCATTATGCGTACCCGTCCTCCGCGCCGGTAGAGCGCTTCCAGTATTCCACGCGCCGTGATACCGGAGGGCCCCGCCATTACTGGCGATGGCGAGCACGCCATCCGGCAAAATCACTTTCACACGATGCCCCGCAAATACAGAGGGCGGGACCGAAGCCCCGCCCTCTCATAAACGATAGATATAGTTCTAATATTTCCGTCACCAGCCCCTGAGAAGGCCTGTCTCCGCGTCAATACCGCAAAGGTATACCGAGTTGTAATCGCCCCCTGCGAGAGTGGTAAAAGATCCGCTTGCAATAACATTGTCGCCGGACAATGAAAGGGACCAGACAATGTTGTCCACTGCCGGATTCCATGACGTGGCCAGGCCTGTAACGGGATCGATCGCGGCGAGGTAATCTCTATCGGCGCCCCCGATACTGGCCGCTCCAACGAACGAGCCGCCAGCGTACACCGCATCCTTGGATACCGCAACTGCATAAATCTCCGCTGTTGCTGAAGGGTCCCAGTCCGTGGCCAGGCCGGTCTCCGTATCAAGGGCGGCCAGTCGGTTACGGGCCTGCCCGCCGATGCTGTCCGCGCCGTTAAAGTTTCCGCCCGCGTAGAGCGTTCCGCCTGACAGGGCCATGGACCGCACCCTGCCGTTCGCATTTGGATCCCAGTCCGTGGCGAGGCCGGTCTCCGCGTCAAGGGCGGCTATTCGCCTCCGGACCTGTCCGCCTATGCTATTAAATTCTCCCCCGGCGTACACGGTTCCCTTCGATACGACCAGCGTGTAGACCCACGTGTCCGAATCCGGGTCCCAGTCAGTGGCCAGGCCCGTGTCCGCATCAAGAGCTGCAATATAGTTCCGGTTCTGGCCTCCGATATTTACGAATTCCCCCCCGGCGTATACCGTGCCACTCGAGATCGTTATTGCATACACTGGTGCATCTGAATCCGGGTTCCAGTCCGTTGCAAGGCCGGTTTCCACGTCAAGGGCGGCGATGTAATTCCTGTCCTGACCGCCGATGCTGGATGCGCCGGAAAAGTCGCCACCCACGTAGATGACGTTCCCCGATCCGGCAATGGCCCGCACCATAGTGCCCGCATTCGGGTTCCAGTCGGAAAGGAGGCCGGTCGTGAGATCAATGGAAGCGATGTTATTGCGGCTCCGCTTGCAGCAGCGGATAAACGTTCCGCCGAAATAGACGGCATCCTTGGAGAGGGCGATTGACCAGACATGCGAATCAGCGTCCGGGTCCCAGGCCGTGGCAAGACCGGTGGTGCGGTCAAGTGCGGCAATCCGGCTGCGTGACGCTCCGCCGATAGTCGTATAATTCCCTCCCGCGTATACCGTATCTTCAGTGACCGCGATGGAATATACGTTTCCGCTCGAGTTCGGGTTCCAGCCCAATGCATATGGTACCGTTGTGCCGTTTCCTGCCGCGTCCAGCGCAGCTATGCCTCCGCGGGGTTGTCCGGCTATGGAAGAGAATCCTCCACAGACATACACTGTGGATCCCGATACCACAATCGAATAGATATAACTGTTCGGCACCGGGGCCCATGACGTCGCGTTGTTTGTGTTCAGCGTCGTGTCCAGCGCGGCAAGCTCGGTCCTGACCGCGCCGCCGATGGCGGTAAAAATACCGCCCGCGTACAGGGTCGTTCCCGACAGCGCGAGGCAAAACACATCCAGATCTGCACCGGGGTTCCAGGCCGTGGCACTACCGGAGGTCCTGTCAAGCGCCGCGATATAGTTGCGCGCCGCGCCGCCGATGGTCGTGAATGCGCCGCCGACATACACCGTGGCCCCGGACACAACAATACAATTGACCCGATTGTCGGCGTCCGGGTCCCAGGACTCGATCACTCCTTTCGCGTTAAAACGGGAGACATTGTTGCGCGTTTGCCCGGCAATTGTTGAAAAATCGCCACCCACGTACAGGACCCCGTCGGAGACAACCAGGGAATAGACAGTGCCGTCCGCGCCCGGGTTCCATGCGTTAAGCGAGCCGTTTGCATTGATGCGGGCTATTTTATTGCGCGTTTCGCCATTGATTTTCGAAAAATCCCCGCCGATGAACCAGCCGCCCCTACCGTCGGACGCGACCGCCATTACCGAGCCGTTGATGTAAGGGACCTTTTTCTTCGCAACCAGCATACCTTTCACCCGGTCCACCATGGCCCCGCCCCCGGTGTAAGCCATCACGTTATTAAACGTGCCTCCCAGGTAGAGCCTGCCGTCATGGACTCTTGTCGTATATACGGTTCCATCGGCGCCCCAGTGGCCCCAATAGAGGTCATTGCTGCAGGCCAACAGGCTTACGGCGAGGGCACATGCAAATAACAACTGTACAAATCGTTTCATGAGAGCCTCCATTACTTTACGGGATCTGGATGAATGATATTATCCGGGCAGGAACAAGCGAAAAAGTCAATTACATTATAGCAAACATAATAGTAAACATTCGCCCCGGATTGTACAGTGAGTTCTCGAGAACAGCACCGTTGCCGTCCTTACAAGGGCCGGATCAAGGTCCCCGGTGCGGCACGGTAACAGACTTTTCCCTTCACCGAGAAACGCTGAAGGGCCTCCTCCTCCACCAGGTTATGGAGCGTGAGGAGGACCCATCCCTCGGCGATCATCATGCGTACCCGTCCTCCGCGCCGGTAGAGCGCTTCCAGTATCCCGCGCGCCGTGATACCGGAGGGCCCCGCCTTGCTGACAATCGTGAGAACGTCGTCCCGCCTCTTTTTCCGCCAGGTGATGATGCTGTTGATGCGTCGCTCCGGCTGGTGTACCGGGCTCCCGTGCGAGCCAAGTATGATATCGAGCTTCGGAAGCCCGAGGAAGCTCTCCAGTGTCTGCACATAGTGTGCAGGGTCCGACCGGGGCGGGCCGAGCCAGGTGATGATTTTTCCCAGGACATTGTCTCCGGAAAGAAGGACACCGCGGGCCGGATCGTACAGGCTGATGTGGTCATTCGAGTGCCCGGGCGACGGGAGCACGCTCCACGCTTCGCCGTTTATGCCAATGGTCCCCTGTTCCGGGATGATCTCGTCAGGGTCCGGAACAAACCGCGTGCCGTAAAGAAGCTCGTAGACCCGCGACGTGGCCGGTCCGGTGACGGCGAGGAGCACGCGCTTAACCAGCGATCTGCCGAGGAACTCCTGCTCGAGCTTCCGCGCGTTGTAAGATCTCCGGTAAGCCCGGCGGCTGCGGATGAGCTCCGCCGTTGTGCGTGCGAGTAGCACGGCAAGGCCAAGCTCCTTACGGAGCCGCCACGCCCCGGCGAAGTGGTCCGGGTGCGCGTGGCTGACCAGTACCCGCCGCACGGAAAACTGTTCGCCGCGGTCCCGGCATATCTCCCCGATTCGATGAAAATGCTTCACGAACTGCTTCACGGTTCTCCGGTTGCCGTAGCCGGCATCAAAGACCAGACCGTCACTGCCGGCTATCACGAAGATGTTGACCGTCGGCCGCAATTGCGGCAGCCAGCTCCGCTCCGTGATCATGAATATTCCCGGGCATACCTCTTTCAAGACAGCCCCGGACCCCGTTTTTTTTCTTCGGCGCGCCATTGTTTTCAGCGGCCGGAACCATGTACAATAACCATTTTTCAAAGATCCGTATATTTCCTGCTCGAGTTAAAGCTCTTCTCGACCGGGTATTTTTTCTCGTTGATCGCGAGCTTCTCCTCAACCGCGGACGAGAGGTCTATGCCGGCCGCCTCGCTCACGTAGAGGGCGAACACCAGCACATCGGCGAGCTCCTCGCGTATCCTCTTCCGGTCTGGTTCTGAAGCGAGCATGGCCGCCGCCTCGTCCGGGCTCTTCCAGAGGAACACCTCCTGAAGCTCGGCCGCCTCGATGGAAAGCCCCATGCACAGGTTCCTGATGTCGTGGAACTGCTTCCAGTTGCGCCGGTCGCGGAACGCAATCACTGATGTACGGAGCTGTTCGATGGTGGTGGTGCTGTCCATGGCGCTTCTCCCTGATGATGATGCTGCCGTTGTACCGGTCCGGGAGCGGACGTCAAGGAGAATTACGGCGCCATCCCGCCCTCCCCGCCGGATTCTTTTATTGACAAATCATCCGCATCGGATACATTTGAAGTTCGCCGCGACGCGCGGCCGAATACACCCGCGGAGGTCCCTGATGGAAACGCTTCTCTCCCGCCACTGGCACCACATGACGGCCGATGACGCAGCATCGCTGCTTGCAAGCAGCGCAGTGAAAGGCCTCCACCCGCTCGAGGCGAAGGACCGCCTTGAGCATTTCGGGCCGAACGTGATCACGACGAAAAAGAAAAGGAATCCGCTGCTCCTGCTGCTCCTCCAGTTCCACCAGCCGCTGGTGTACATCCTGATCGCGGCCGGAACCGTGACCGCGCTCCTGGGCGAGCCGGTCGACTCGGCCGTCATCGTCGGGGTCGTGCTCCTGAACGCGGTCATCGGCTTCGTGCAGGAGCTGAAAGCGGAGCGGGCCATCGAGTCCCTCCGCGGTCTCATCACCACGGAGACCACCGTAGTGCGGGACGGCGCCCAGTCGCGCGTCCCCTCCAGGGACCTGGTGCCCGGCGACCTGGTGGTGGTCCAGTCCGGCGACAAGGTGCCGGCCGACCTGCTCCTGGTGAGCGTGCGCGAGCTCCAGGTGGACGAGTCGGCGCTCACCGGCGAATCGGTGCCGGCCGGCAAGGAAGCGGGCCCCCTGCCCGCGTCCACCACCCTGCCGGAGCGGCGCAACATGGCCTACGCCGGCACCCTTGCCACGTACGGGCAGGCGACCGGCCTGGTGATCGCGACCGGCGACGGCACCGAGACCGGGCGCATCTCGGACATGATCGCGTCGGCCGGTACACAGCCGACGAACCTGACGCGGAAGATGGCCTCCTTCAGCCGGATACTGCTCATCGTCATCCTCGGTCTCGCCGCCTCCACGTTCGCGGTCGGCACCCTCCGGGGCGAGCCCGCGCTCCAGATGTTCATGGCAGCTGTCGCGCTGGCCGTCGGTGCCATACCGGAGGGCCTGCCCGCGGCGCTCACGATCACGCTTGCCATCTCGGTGAAGCGGATGGCGCGGCGAAACGCGATCATTCGCCGCCTCCCCGCGGTCGAGACCCTGGGGAGCGTGACGGTCATCTGCTCCGACAAGACCGGCACCCTGACCCAGAACAGGATGACGGTGCGGGAGATACTGGCGGACGAGGCGTACCGCGCGGGCCCCGACGGGGCGATCACGGACGAGTCCGGCTCGACCGCGGCGGCGGCGCCCGGCTCGGCGCTGGGCGAGACGCTCCGTGCGGGCCTGCTGTGCAACGACGCGCGCCTGGTGACGGAAGGCGGCGAGGAGAAAGTCGCCGGCGACCCGACCGAGGGCGCCCTGCTGGTGTCCGCGCGCGCGGTCGGGCTTGACCGCGAGAAAGAGGCGGCCGCCCTCCCGCGGATCGACTTTATTCCCTTCGAGTCAGCATACCAGTACATGGCGACGCTCCACCGGGACCGAGAAGGCGCTGTCGTGTACGTCAAGGGCGCCCTTGAGCGCCTGCTCCCGGTCTGCGCGGAGGGGCTTGACGCGGGCGGCACCCCTGCTCCCCTGGACGCGGAGGGCACCAGGCGCGCGGCGGCGGAAATGGCCGGCCGCGGCCTCAGGCTCATCGCCACGGCGAGGAAGCGCATGCCCGCCGGCACGGAGCGCGTCACGCACGCGGACCTGGCGGGCGGCCTCACCTTCCTGGGCATACAGGCGATGATGGACCCGCCGCGCCCCGAGGTTGCGGCGGCGATCGAGTCGTGCCGCACGGCCGGGATCCAGGTCAAGATGATTACCGGTGACCACGCGCTCACTGCGTGCGCGATCGCGCGGCAGCTCTGCCTGCACCAGACCTGCGCCCCGGACATGCCGGACCCGGTGTCGGTAAACGGCGCGGAGATCGAGCCGATGGACGACGCGGCCCTCGCGGATACGGTCACGCGCGCATCGGTGTTCGCGCGCGTCACGCCGGACCAGAAGCTCCGCATCGTCGAGTCGCTCCAGTCGCTGGGCCACGTCGTGGCCATGACCGGCGACGGGGTAAACGACGCGCCGGCGCTGAAGAAGGCCGACATCGGCATCGCCATGGGAATCAACGGCACGGACGTGGCGCGCGAGTCGGCGGACATGATACTGGCGGACGACAATTTCACCACCATCGAGCGCGCCGTCGAGGAGGGGCGCTCGACCTTCGACAACCTGACTAAGTTCATCACCTGGACCCTGCCGACGAACATCGGCGAGGGCCTGGTCATACTGGCCGCCGTCTTCGCGGGCGCCGCCCTGCCGATACTTCCCGTGCAGATACTCTGGATCAACATGACCACCGCCGTCCTCCTCGGGCTCATGCTCGCGTTCGAGCCGATCGAGAGCGGCATCATGAAGCGCCCTCCCCGCGACCCGCGCGCCCCGATCCTTACCGGCGAAATCGTGTTCAGGATCCTGCTCGTGGGGGCCCTCCTCCTGGCGGGGTCTTTCGGCCTCTTCCTCTGGAAGCTCCACCAGGGGATGAGCGAAGCGGCCAGCCGGACGGTTGCGGTGAATCTTTTCGTCATCACCGAGACGCTCTATCTTTTCAATTGCCGCTCCCTCAGGAAATCGGCATTCAGCATCGGCTTTTTCTCAAACCCCTGGGTGCTGGCCGGCTCTGCCGCCATGATCTGCCTGCAGATGCTCTTCACGTACCTGCCGGTCATGAACACCCTGTTCCACACCGCGCCGATAGGCCTGCCCGACTGGGCCGGGATAGCGGTCCTCTCGGTCGTGACCTCGCTCATCGTCTCCATTGAAAAAGGAATTCGACAGCGGTTTGAAAAAAAATGATGAAAAGCGGTTGACGATCCGCTCTATTTTAGTTATATATAAAATATTAAAATTACGGGAGGTTAGACATGACACTGACAGCAAGCGGCATGAATTTAGCCGAGAGAATAAAAAAAGCAATAGACGACAGCGTTATAACCGCATCCGAGTATGAAGAGATCATTGCAGCTGCGCACGAAGACGGCATGATAGACCATCACGAGAGGATTCTGCTCAGGGAGTTCAAGACTCTGATCGCAGACAGGGTTGTTGAACGAGTCGCCGGTTAACAGGCCGGTTCACATATAGATCAGCAAAAAAACCGCCGCGAGGCGGTTTTTTTGCCGATCACGCCCCCTCGCTATGACACGAAAACGCCGCCCGGTTGATCCTAATCCGTGTTGACAGAAATGAAGCGGTCTGTGATAATTTCACCGCCCTGTGTACCTCCGGCAATCATACCATTATAAAGGAGAAAACCATGACAGATATTCGCTTCAATGACCGTGTTGCTATCGTGACCGGGGCGGGCGCGGGCCTCGGCAAATCATACGCGCTGGAGTTCGCCAGGCGCGGAGCGAAAGTCGTGGTGAACGACCTTGGCAGCGCGCTGGACGGGTCCGGCAGCAGCCACAACGCGGCAGACCTAGTTGTCAACGAGATCAGGGCTGCCGGCGGGCAGGCGGTGCCCAACTATGACTCGGTCTCGTCGACCCGGGGCGGCGAGAACATCGTGAAGACCGCGCTGGACGCGTTCGGCTCGGCGGACATACTGGTGAACAACGCGGGGATCGTGCGCGACCATTCGATCCAGAAGCTCACCGAGGAGGAGTGGGACATCGTGCTGGCCGTGCACCTCAAGGGAGCCTATAACTGCACCAAACCGGCCCTCGCCGCCATGAAGGAAAAAAACTACGGCCGCGTCATTTTCACCTGTTCCGGGGTCGGGCTATACGGCAATTTCGGGCAGTCCAACTACGCGGCCGCGAAGATGGGCATGGTCGGTCTCATGAACACGCTCGCGGTCGAGCACACGAAAAACAACATCAAGTTCAACGCCATCGCACCCAATGCCGCGTCCCGCATGACCGAGAAGGTCCTCCCGCCGCCCCTGTTCGAGAAGCTGAAGCCCGAGCACATCGTCCCGGCCGTGATGTGGCTCGCCTCGGAGCAGAACCAGGACACCGGCTTGATCATCAACTGCATGGGAGGATGGTACAGCCGCGCCGCGATCGTGTGCGCGAAGGGAATCATCATCGGCGACGGACACAAAACCGTGACGGCCGAGGACATACAGGCAAACTGGGACACCATAAAGAGCCTTGACGAGGCGAGGCCGCTTGGAAGCATCGTGGAATCCTTCGGATTCGTGGCGCCCCTGTTGAACAAATAGCTGACCGATGAGAGCCTCAAACCGGAAACGGCGCGGTAACACCGCGCCGTTTTTTCATGTGCCGCCGCGCCTTCACGGCCGCGAGGCCGCCATGAAAAAATATTGACAGCCCCGAATAACCGGCCTCATAATGAATCCGTAACACAACAACACCACGATACTACAATCCGCCAGGAGGCGAAGTATGGATCGGACTGCGGGTAGTGCGAGCCGGGTAACGCTACAGACGCCGGCCGTTGCGGCATCTATCGTCCTTTTCTGCATCATTATCGCATCAGCCGCGCTCCCGCGCACGGCCGAGGCCGCCACGGCGAGCATCGGCGGGAACTTCTATTACATGGCCTGGCAGCCGGCATGGGCGGATGGAGCGGCGGCCTTCCCTCCCTATTATTTTGCGTTCATGAGCCCGGCGCTTACGCCCGGTTTACTGATGGTGTCTAAAAATTCATTCAGAATTCGAATCAATGACTACGAACCTATACACGGCCCCATGGCCGGTCCCTCGCTCTCTGTCAGCTTCGCGGACCGGTGGAGCCTGTCCTCCGTGTTCCTGGCGGGCAGGTTCATCGCGAATTCATCCGGCCCCGTTGCGCAGGGAGTAATGAATACATTTTCCCCTTACGTGGGTGATGTGGTCGTATTCCTTAACTCGCATTACCGGAGGGTCATAACGCGATATGACAGCGATACCACGATCGCCTGCGGCCTCAACCGGTACGTCAGGCTCTTTGCAGGGTTCAAGTACCAGGGGTATGCATATAACGAATCGATCGATTATCTCGCAGATTCCGGCGGCACTATTGGCGGCTACAATGCCGAGGGCATAGCGCGTTTCCACAGCTTCGGCGGCGGCCTGGGCCTGGGCCTCACCCTGCCGCTGGCACAGGGGCTGTTCGCCAGCCTCAACCTTTCCGGCCTGTGCATGTACGGGACCGCCTCGTATGACTTCGGCAGGCAATACGCCTGGAGCGGGTCTCCTCCGCCCATCCCGATTCTCACCCAGTTCAGCGGCGAGCGCTATTGGTCCGCCGGGGGCAACTCGACCCTCGCGCTCACCTACCAGTTCGAGAAAGCGGGCGTGGCCCTCTCGCTCGGGTTCCGCTACCAGATGCTCTACTATTTCTGGCAGGCGAACAACCCGCAGGGGTTCCTGGACTACTACGGCCGCCTCGACCACTCTTACGGCGGGACCTTCTCGATCATCTATTCATTCGGGGGGAAGAAGGCCTAGCCCGTTAACGGACCGCCCCGGTGGAACCGGACGGCCGGCCCGTACTTCCGCTCATGCCGGCACGTCGCGTGCCCGTGTTATTGTTGACATATCCCTCCTCCCCCGCACCATGGATGCGGGGGAAGAACTCTCTCACGGAGGTACGCCATGCACCGTACGCCGCAGAAGCTGCTGAACGAATACCGCACAAAGCTCGCCACCCCCGAAGAGGCGGCCCGCAGAGTCAAGTCGGGTGACCGGGTCTTTTACGGGGAGTTCGCCCTCTTTCCCGAGGGGGTGGACGAGGCGCTGGGCAACAGGATCACCGAGCTCGAGGGAGTGGACATCCGGAGCGTGAGCTTCACCCGGGTGCCAAAGCCGGTGGAGAACGACCCGGAGCGGAAGCACGTCATCATGAACGACTGGCATTTCGGCAAAGCCTCGCGCGTTCTCCATGAAAAGAACCTCTGCAACTATATTCCCATCACCTACCACCAGGGGCCCCGGATCACGCGCAAGTACCTGGACATCGACGTGTCAGTCATCACGGCCGCGCCCATGGATAAAAACGGATACTTCAACTTCGGGCTGGCCAATTCCGTGACCGGCTCGCACCTGAGCAAGTCGAAGACCGTGATCGTCGAGACGAACGAGAACGTGCCCTACTGCATGGGGGGCAACTTCGAATCAATCCACATCTCCGGCGTCGACTGCATCGTGGAGGGGAAGAACCTCCCGCTCGTCGAAGTGCCTCCTGCCGAGCCCCGCGGCGCCGACGCGCAGATCGCGCGGCACATCCTCAACGAGATAGAGGACGGGGCCACGCTGCAGCTCGGCATCGGCGGCCTGCCCAACACCATCGGCAGGCTCCTTGCCGGGAGCGACCTGAAAGACCTGGGCATCCACACCGAGATGCTTGTCGACTCCTGCGTGGACCTGTACGAGGCGGGGCGGGTGACCGGCCGCCTCAAGTCCGTGGACCGGTTCAAGATGACCTACACCTTCGCCCTGGGAACGAAGAAGCTCTACGACTTCATGCACATGAACCCGACCTGCGCCTCCTACCCGGTCAACTTCGTGAACGATCCGCGCGTCATCGCTTTCAACCCGAAGGTGATCGCCATCAACAACGCGCTGGAGATCGACCTGTACAGCCAGGTCTGCTCGGAGTCCGCGGGCACGCGGCAGATATCCGGGACCGGCGGCCAGCTCGACTTCATCTTCGGCGCGTTCCAGTCGAAGGGCGGCAAGGGGATCATCTCGCTCAGCTCGACCTTCACCGAGGCCGACGGCACGGTCCGCTCGCGCATCGTGCCGTGGCTCAGGCCCGGCTCAGTGGTAACGATCCCCCGCTCCATCGTCCACTATGTGGCGACAGAGTACGGCATCGTCCAGCTCAAGGGCCTCTCCACGTGGGAGCGCGCCGAGAAGCTGATCGGCATCGCCCATCCGGACTTCCGGGACGGGCTGGTGAAGCAGGCGGACGAGATGAAGATATGGGTGAGGACGAACCGGATCCCGGATTGAGACCGGCACATTTCATGCAGGGAGGGAGAGCAGCCATGCCATACGAAACGATAACATGCGAAACCGGGGCGGGCGCAGCCCGCATTACCATGAACCGGCCGGAGGCGATGAACGCCATCACTCCCGCCATGCTCGCAGAGATGAAGGCCGCGGTCCTGGACGCGGGCCGCGATGCAGGCGTGCGGGTGATCGTGATCACGGGCGCCGGCAGGGCCTTCTGCGCGGGCGTTGACCTGAAAGCGCTGGGCGGCCGGAAGATAGAGAACGGCACGGTGGTAGACATACTCGACGTCCCCGCGCGCGGGCTTATCGACGCGATACGCGCCGTGCCGGTCCCGGTCATAGCCCTGGTGAACGGTTTCTGCTTCACGGGCGCCCTCGAGCTCGTTCTCGCCTGCGACATGGCGATCGCGGCAGAAGAAGCGAAGCTCGGGGACACGCACGCGCGCTGGGGGCTCCGCCCCACCTGGGGCATGAGCGCGCGCCTGCCGCGCCGCGTCGGCTTCAACCGGGCGCGGGAGCTCTCCTTCACCGCCGGGTCGATATCCGGCAGGGAGGCGGAGCGCATCGGGCTGGTAAACCGCGCGGTGCCGGCGGATAAGCTCGAGGAGGCCTTGCGCGCCGTGGTCGACGCAATCATCGCGAACAGCGCCGGGTCGATCGCCGCGTACAAGTCGCTCTACAACGCGGGGGAAAGCCTGTCGCTGGACGGGAGCCTGATGCTTGAGTTTGGGACCGGATTCACGATCAGTGACACCGGGGAGCGGCTCAGTCAGTTCCGGAAATAGGACGGCCCGGTATTACGGAAGTCCGGATGGGCCGGGGGATGTCAGCGCCTGAAGCCTTTGGCCCTGTTATTGTTTCTCGGGCGGGCTTCGTCGACCTTGATGGCCGCGCCGGCCAGGTTGTAGCCATTCAGCGAGTTTTTTGCGGTTTCAGCCTCCACCTGGGTCGACATTTCGATGAACCCGAACGCGTTATCGCCGACGATCTTGACATCAACGACATTGCCGTACCCGGAAAAAAGCTCTTTCAGCTGGTTCCTGTTGACGGTTGAGGTGAGATTCCCGACATAAAGGGTTTTTCCCTGCATATCATGCTCCTTTGATTGAAATGTGTAAATAATATTTACCGACAAGAGATGACAGACCGGAAATTACCTCATTCCTGATTTTAATATTATTTAACGTGTTACTGTCTATGATCGGCAACAGCCGATTTAAAGCAAGGTATTAATAAATTATTTCAAATAATTATCGTTCCTCCCCGGCGAAGCCGGGCTCCTCACAATAGCTGCCTGACGATGCGCGCGACAAAATACGCGCCCGCCACAATGAGAAACGGCAGGGAAAGGAAAAACAGCACGACATCAACGGCCTTCAGCACGGAAGGATTGAGCACCTTTTTCCCGAAATAATTGTAATGGTAATACTCGGGCAGGCTGGCGCGGGCGCGCACCTTCATGAATATTGATATTTGCAGAAGCGCCATGAGCATCATGATGATGCCGGACATCAGCCACATGAGGGTCGGGCCGTCAATGGCACGGACCAGGGCGGGCCGGAAGATGCCGATGAAGATGCAGGCGCAGGCAATGATGACGTTGATGACCGCGGTATTGAGGAACTTCCTCAGGTAGCTTTCATCG
Source organism: Spirochaetota bacterium (assembly GCA_029564515.1). GTDB lineage: Bacteria > Spirochaetota > UBA4802 > UBA4802 > UBA5550 > RBG-16-49-21. The sequence continues at coordinate 35,472 of JAKQPV010000151.1, forward strand.
CGGGTGCGGACATACGCGATCAGGAAAAAAATGTGAGCCGCCGCAGAAATGCTCAGCAATGAAAGAAGCGCTGCTATCACCATCGGCACTACCCCACCACTCGTCCATGAACGGCCTCCCCTGACGGGGAGCTTTCCCTTGCCGCACGATCCCCTCCACTTAAATAATAACGCCGATTGCATGCGGCAGTCAAGCGCTTGTCGGAAAATGGGACCCGATCCACATAGCTAAAAAAACAGTTTGCAGGCTGACGGTTCCGGTGACAGGTTATAAACAAATACGTTACCGGGGGACGACCCGGCAGCACCGCAGCGCCGCGGGGTCGGACAGGCCTGCCCCGGCCGCAGGGTGGCTCTTCATGTTTATCACATGATGCCGAACTTGCCCCGGAGATCCTCAAGCGCGATGTGGAACCCGCTGTCCGGCATACCCCTGTCGCTGTAATTGGGTACCGGCACCCAGCGGTGGCGCTGGTCATCGGGGATCATCACCTCCATGTCGTCAACAATGGCATTGTGCTCGATGGGAAAGCCGCACCGGCGGAGGTCCTTGACCGTACCCCCTGCACCGCGCGGCCACTCGACATACTCGTACCGTTCGCAAAACTCGGCCGGCACCGCCCCGGTTTCCAGCAGGCGGCCGAACACCTCTCCGGCCTGCCCCGCGGTCAGCGACGTGTAAACGAATATCCTGTCGAAATTGCGCAGGCAGAACCCGATGAAGCCGGCGAGTCCGGGCCGGGGGTGCCTGCTTCCGTAATCGGTCACGAGCGTGCCCTCTATGTCCAGGGTTATCGCGCGCTCCTGGGCGGCCGTGATCCCCGCAAGGGCGGCGCGCGCCGCGCCGGCGGAAGCGAACCGTTCGCCCGGGTCAGCGGCCAGGCACCGCTCGAAAAACGGGAGGTACTGCCGCGGGATGGAGCGCAGGCCGGCAGCCTCCCCGAACGTTGCCGCGGGGCGGCCGCCGAGCATCCGGGAGAACACCACGCCGAACGAGTAGAGGTCGCTGTGCGCGGAGGGCGTGCCTCCCGCCAGCAGCTCCGGCGCGATGTATCCCTCGGACCCGACCCTGGTGCCGCCGCGCAGCTCGCCCCGGTCCCGGAGGAAATCCCACGCGATCCCGAAATCGATGAGCCGCACCCTCCCCTCGCCGTCGAACAGGATGTTGTCCGGCTTGATGTCGTTGTGCGCGATACCCTGCGCGTGGACGTCTTCAAGGATCTCGAGCAGGCCCAGCGCGACCGCCCGGGCCCGGTCAAGCGGCATCACCCCGCGGTCTTCCAGCACATCGCCGAGCGAGCCGCCGTCAGCGAACTCCTCCTCGTACACCAGGCCGAGGCGCTCTTGCACGACGCGCGCGGGCTTCACCACCCCGCCGTGGCCCGCGCCGCGCGAATACTTCTCCTCGTTTATGAAATGCCAGTAGTTTTCGTCGAACCCGGCGCCGCGGCTCTCGAACGTCTTGAGGACGATGGGGACGTTCCTGCGCCGGTTCCAGGCCGCGTATACATCGGACATGCTTCCTTTCCAGATGACGCCCTTGACCGCGTACTCGCCCTCCACCAGGCCGTCCGTGTACCTGACGCCCGGGTCCCTGATCAGCCCGAGCGCCGGGTCCCCGGCAGCGAAGGAGCCGGTGTGCGGCCTGCCGGCCATCGGCAGCTCGATCGCGGGCGAGCCCGGAACGCCGTCTTCCACGTAGCGTCCCGCGGTCTCCCGCGCGGACCGCAGCACCATGAAGCTCCCCAGCGGCCGGTGCGGATCACGGCGCCATACCGCCAGCGGCCCCAGGGACAGGTAATCGCCGTTCTCCGTGTCAACCAGGATCGGCGTACCCTCATCGATCTCCCCTGCCAGGCTGTCCGTCCAGATGACATATTCCACCCGCTGGCCCAGGAGCACCCGGAAGCCGTCGCGCTCCCGGCAGGCGATCCTGTACCGGCACAGAAAGGCCGCCGGCTCAAGCGCATCGAGGAGCGACGCGCGCGAGTCGCGGTCAACCGGGCCGGTATACATACCCGCGTGCCTGAGGAGAAGCACCGGCGGGGGCATCGATGCGAGCGGCCTGAATGCTTTCAGGTCCGTTTCGAGCTTGAAATCATGGGTGCCGGGAGGGCCCGCGGGTGTCGAGAAATCGGTCGTCAGGTAGAGCGCCTGGCGCAGCGCCGCGATGAACCGTACGGCCGTGGCAGCGCACCATTCGATCTTGTTCCTGATTTCAGCCGGGTCCCGGGCGTACAGGATGGACTCATACGATCGCGACAGGGGCCTGGGGAGCCGGTATCGTACGGCAAATTCCCGCTCGTATGCGGATTCTTCCGGACGTGGGTTCATGATCCTGTTCTCACGGGTTATATATCCGCCTGCTACGGCTTCGTCAATTGATAAAACTGCGCCCTGTCGCTCTGACCTCTGATTTTCACTAAAATATACAAAATATTGTTATTGTATTATTTATTGGTTATAAATACATTGATGCGTAAAATGATCTTGTCAGGCCTCAGATAACGGGAGGTTTTTGATAAATACTAATCCATTCAGTTAGCCATTTTTAATGGTATATAGTGATACCATAACCGGTGATCAGGGAATATATTTATAATAGAAAATCATCTAATAAGAAGGGGAAGAAGGGACACGATTTCGCCTTTTATAACAAAAGACATTCGAGGAGGCAGTTATGATACAATTCACGCAAGAGCAGATTAACCAGCTTGACAAGTACTTTTACGAGCCCAGGAACCTTGTAGACCTTTTTGAAGGAACAGCCGCGAAATGGGGGGACCGGCCTTCACTCGGGCAGAAAGACCCGAACACCAGGCAGTTCGTATTTCTTACCTACCGCCAGCTTGCGGAGCGGATAGACAACCTGCGCGGAGCCCTGAAGAAGCTCGGCCTCCAGAAGGGAGAAACCGTGGGCGTCATACTGAGCAATTCAATCGAATGGTTCGTTCTGGAAAACGCCACACACGGCCTGGGCGGCCGCTTCATCCCGATGTACGAGAAGGAGCTGTTGAAAAAATGGAACTACATGGTCAGGGACAGCTCGGTCAAGTTCCTGTTCGTGAGGAACCAGGCGATCCTTGACAAGGTAAAGGGATTCACCGCGGACTGCCCCGAGCTGAAAGAGATATTCGTCGTCTACGGCGAGGGCGAGAAGTCCCTGGCGGCGCTGGAAAAGATGGGGAGCGCCAACCCGACGCCGTCGTACAAGCCGCACTGGAGCGAGATCGCCGTCATCATCTACACCTCGGGCACGACCGGAGACCCCAAGGGCGTGGTGCTCACCCACGGCAACCTGACCCACTGCTCGCAGGCCGGGTACCGGGTATATCCCGAGCTGTGCGAGAAATCCGTGGCCCTCTCCATACTGCCCTGGGCCCACTCCTACGCCGTCAGCGGCGAGCTGCACAACTTCATCCAGTTCGGAGGCTCGATCGGCGTCATGGAGTCGCTGGACACGCTGACCCAGGACATTCAGGCGGTGCGGCCCACGCACCTGATCGCCGTGCCCCGCGTATGGAACAAGATATACAACGGGATACAGATGGCCATGGAGGAAGCCGGCGGGATCAAGAAGAAGCTTTTCGACGCGGCCTGCGAAGAGGCGAAGAAGTGCCGGGGCAAAAAAAAGAGCCTGAAGCTCAGGCTCCTCGACAAACTGGTATTCGACAAGGTCCGCGCCCGCTTCGGCGGCCGGCTCATCGGCTCGCTCACGGCCAGCGCGGTCATGAACCTTGACATCGCGCTCTTCTTCGATGACATCGGCGTCAAGATATACGACTGCTACGGGCTCTCCGAAACCTCGCCGGCCATCACCATGAACGCTCCCGCGTGGGGGAACAAGATAGGCAGCGTGGGCAAGCCCCTCATGGACTGGAACGTGGTGCTTGACAAGTCCCGCATAGGCGACGGCTCTCCCGACGGCGAAATCATCGTCTACGGTCCGCAGGTGATGATGGGCTATCTCAACAAGCCGGAGATGGACGCCGCCATCTTCATGCCCGACACATGGAACGGGTTCCCCGGAATCAGGACCGGCGACCTGGGCCGTTTCGACGAGGAAGGCTTCCTCTACGTGACCGGCCGCTACAAGGACGAATACAAGCTGTCCAACGGCAAGTACGTGCACCCCGAATCGATCGAGACGGACATGAAACTGGTTCCCCATGTGTCCAACGCCTTCGTTTACGGGTCGGGAAAGGAATACAACGTCGGCATCATCGTGCCCGATTTCGCGACCATCCGCAAGGACCATCACACGGCGAAATGGGCGGCGCTGAGCCCCGCCGAGCTCATCAACAACCAGGAATTCAGGGACTTCCTGATCATCGAAGTAAACGACCAATTGAAGAAAAACTTCGCGAGCTATGAGATACCGAGAAAGTATCTCATCACGGACCAGGATTTCACACTGGAGAACGGCATGCTGACGCAGACCCTCAAGGTCGTCCGCGGAGAAGTGGAAAAGAACTACGGGGACATCCTGAACAGGCTTTACACCGAATAATGCCGGGATGCGCGCATCGGTTTTTCAAGTCCCGGATCGGGAGAAAAAACCGATGCGTTGCACGGCATACCGTTGCCGTACATACCGTGTTGTAAATAGACTATTCATCAGCCGCTCGAAAATCAAACAGGCGCATGTATCTCCTGCCGGCGGGCATACCGCCGCAATCGGCCCGTCATCGGGACCCTGCGCCCCCTGCCCCGGTCATATGCGCATTCTCCCAATTTTTTATAGGTCCTGTAATTTGAATCTTGACAGATTTCAGACCTCTCGAAAATTGTATACAAAATGCAAAAACTATCAAAGAAGCGGAGATGATCATGGTTCAATACACGAAGGATCAAATTGCACAGCTCGACAAATATTATTCCGATCCCAAGAACCTGGTGGACCTGTTTGAGAAGGGAGCCGCCCGGTGGGGGAATAAAAACGCGATCGGGCAGAAAGACCCGGCAACAAAGGAATACAAGTGGATCACGTTCAACGAGCTCCAGGCGCGGATTAACAATGTCCGCGGCGCCCTGAGCGCTCTGGGCCTGAAAAAAGGCGAGTCAGTCGGCGTCATACTGAGCAACTCAATAGAATGGTACATTCTTGAAAACGCGACGCACGGCATGGGGGCATGCTTCGTTCCCATGTACGAAAAGGAGCTGGTCAACACCTGGAAGTACATCATCCGTGACAGCGCGCTCCGTTTTCTCTTTGTCCGCGACAGTGAGATATACGACAAGGTAAAGGGCTTCACGGACGAGATAAAAACGCTCAAGGACGTATATCTCGTGTACGGGGACGGCGCAAAATCACTGGCCGCCCTCGAGGAGAGCGGCGCGAAAACGCCCGTCGAATCGTACAAGCCCCACTGGTCGGAGATAGCCGAGCTGATTTACACCTCGGGCACCACCGGTGATCCGAAGGGCGTCCTCCTGTCCCACGGCAACCTGACCGCGTGCACGGCCGCGGGCGTCGAGCTGTTTCCCGAGCTGGGACCCGACACCGTCGTCCTCTCCATCCTCCCCTGGGCCCATTCCTACGCGCTGTCGGCCGAGCTGCACAGCATGCCGATGTTCGGCGGCTCAATAGCGATCATGGAATCGATCGACACCCTGGCCCAGGACATGCTCACGGTGCGCCCCAACTTCCTGATCGCGGTGCCCCGCATCTTCAACAAGATCTACAGCGGCATCAAGCTCCTCATGGAGTCCGAGGGCGGGCTGAAGAAAAAGCTCTTTGACGCCACCTGCGCGGAAGCGAAGAAGTGCCGGGGCAAGAACCCGAGCCTGAAGCTCAAGCTCCTTGACAAGATCGTGTTCGAGAAGATCCGCGCCCGGTTCGGCGGCAGGCTGAAGGGCGCCATGACGGCCAGCGCGCTCATGAACCCCGGCATCGCGGAGTTTTTCAAGGACCTCGGCATCCCGACGTTTGACTGCTACGGCCTCACCGAGACCGCGCCCGCCATCACCATGAATTCGACCAGCGGGAACAAGTACGGCACCGTGGGCAAACCGATCAGGAACATGCACGTGAAGATCGACAAATCCCGCACCGGCGAGAACAACCGCGACGGCGAGATCGTCGCCTACGGAGCGCACGTCATGATGGGCTACCACAACAAGCCGGAGCAGACCGCCGCCATCATGGTGGAGGACACCTGGAACGGCTTTCCGGGCATCCGGACCGGCGACATCGGGTGCATCGACGAGGACGGCTATCTCTGCATAACCGGCCGGTACAAGGACGAGTACAAGCTCGCGAACGGCAAGTACGTCCACCCGGAATCGATCGAGACTGACATGAAGCTCATCCCCCTGGTCGCGAACGCGTTCGTGTACGGAGAGGGCAAGGAATACAACGTCGCCCTCGTCGTTCCCGACTTCGAGCGGATCAGGAAAGACCCGCAGACCGCGAAGTTCGCGGCTCAGGCCCCTAACGAGCTGATCGAGAACAGGGAATTCCAGGACTTCCTGAACGGCGCGATAGCCGCCCATCTCAAGAAGACCTTCGGCGGGTACGAGGTCCCGCGGAAGACCCTGTTCATTGCCGAGGACTTCACGCGCGACAACGGCATGCTCACCCAGACCCTGAAGCTCGTTCGCCGCGAGGTCATGAAGAACTACGGCGACCGGCTGATGAAGCTCTACGCCGAATAACACGACGGGGGAAGATCTCCCGATCTTCCCCCGTGCATTTCAGTTCGACTTCGACCATTCGATGGCGAATTTAACCACATCGGAGATGCTTCTCAGATTGAATTTTTCCTTTATATGAAAACGGTGGGTGTCGATTGTTTTCACGCTTACCTGCAATTTTTTTGCTATATCCGACGCCTTGTACCCCTCTCCCATGAGCATGAATATTTCCAATTCCCGGTCGCTCAGCATGTCGAGTGGGCCGGTTTTTCCCGGCCGGTTGTGCAGCACGTTCAACAGGATCTTTGACTTCATGTTCTCGCTCAGATAGATGCCGCCTTTCATGATCTGGCGTATCGCGTACACAAGGGTCTTGGTTGCCTCGGATTTCATCACGTAGCCCATGGCGCCGGCCCTGATAGCACGCTCGGAATATATCTCCTCGTCACTTTGCGAAAGCACCAGGCACTTGATATCGGGAAACCGGTTATGAATAGCCCTGGTTAGCTCTATCCCATTGATGCTTTTCCGCAATCCTATATCGACGACGATGACATCCGGCTCCAGTTTCTCCAAATTCGATATGGCGTCCCCGGCATCCTCTGACACACCGCAGACGACCATCTCTTCCTCGCGGTTTAAAAGGGATTCAAGACCGTCGAGAACGATCCGGTGATCATCGATGATGTAAATCTTGAACTTTTTTTTCAAACCTGGCATTCCAACCTCTCCACTCCCAAAGGATTTCCGCCGGTCAGGGATCATGCGGGTATCGTGCACACGACTTCTGTGCCGCCTTCCGTTCCCCGCCGGATGCTGATTGTTGAACCGATCATTCGGGCGCGGTACTTCATGATCTTCAGGCCTATTCCCTTTCCGCTTTCCACGCGATCGGGGATGCCCACTCCGTCATCCTTGATCAGCAGATGAATATCGCTCCCGGATCGATGCACATGGACGCTAATCACGTTCGCGCCGGAGTGCTTGACCGAATTGATCACCGCCTCCTGCATGATGTAGTAAATCTGCGAAAAATGCGTCCTGTTTATCACATCTATGTCGCACCCGATGTCGATATCAAGCCTGACATCGTACCGCCGTTCCATGAGGTTTTTTAATTCGTTCAGCAGCGCTGTAAAACCGCCATCGATAAAGTCGATCCTCGAAAGGCTCTTGGCGATATTCCGCACGTAGGCGATCGCCTCGTTGATCAAACCCTCTATTTGCAAGGCGGCGCCCTTCTGCTCCCCGCCGACATCGGCCGCCAGGATACTGCTCTTCAGCGCGATACCGAAGAGCTTCTGCGCCAGGTTGTCGTGCAGCTCGATGCCGATGGCATTGCGCTCGTTTTCCGAGATTTTAACCAGCTCCTGCTCAAACATGATCCGGTCGGTAATATCGATGGAATAATACACGATGCCCTTTTTCTGTTCGGGTCCGGCCACATAAGGGAGCAACGATGTAATCATATACCTCTTCCCCGCCACGGAAACTCCTGCCACCGCTCGAATACAACCGGTTCCCCGGAAAATGACGCATTGAAGTATTCCTTCACGGAATGTTCATATTCGAAGTCGCCGAATATCTCCCTGACTGTCCGGTTGATGACCCTGTTCCTTTTTTTATCGTATGCTTTCAGCAGCGCGTTATTGACCTCGATAAACCTGCCCCCGTCGTCAACAAATGCCATGTGATCGCGTGACTCCGACACGATATACTTGTAAATATTCAGGCTCTCTATAGCGCGGTCTTTTTCATGGTTTATCTCGACAAGATTAATATTCAAATTCTCCAGGTCGTTATGGACCTGCGCAAACCGCGACGCCAGGACTGTCGCGAACAGGATGGTCATGATGAAAAAACCGACGATTAGAAAAGGCTCCGTCGCGAACTGGTTGAAAAACACCGGGACGCTCAGCAGGAACGCGATGGTATACACGGATACGCCGAGAAGGATCCTTCTTGAAAAGGGCTGCCGGTCACGTACCGCGCGGATGCACAGATACATGCAGAACAGCACAACGATAACAACCAGCATCATGAACGGCTCATACAGGTATTTCTGGTATATAAAACTCTTCCCGCTGATAATCACCTCGAGGGTTATCGCGGCGAGCAAGGCAATCTGGCCGATCTTCAGGACGCTGGAAACCAGCCGCTCCGCTCTTCGGATCCTGAAAAAATGCGTAATGAAACCAAGGAAGGACAACGATGCAACGATCGATGCGAAATAGGTGGCGAAAATAAATGCTATTTGATTATCGAATAACAGGAATATAATGCCGTCATATCCCATGGTCCAGATGCCCAGCGACAGGGCAAGGATGGAAAAATAGAGATAGTATTTCTCCTTTTTTCTGTTCAGGAACGTGATGATGAAATACATGAACAGGAAAATATCGATGGAGGAAAGGAAGCTGTTCCAGATTATAAACAGGCTCCATTTCTGCTTTATCGCTTCATAGCCGCCGAAAAAAATAGGATAGCAATACCCGCCGAGGTTGTTCAAATATCCCGTTCTCAGCACCAGGGTGTTCTCCCCGTGCCTGATCATCGATTTGACGACCGGGACCAGGGACGGCTTTCCAATGATCGGGGGTGAAACGCCGTTTTTATCAAAGGGTCGCGTTTCATAAATCAATTGCCCGTTGAAATAGACCTGCGTTCCCCTGCTCTGCCAGGGGAGAAAAACCGCGTAATCGGAGCCGGTCTGGCGAATGAACATCTTCATGCCATACCATACGTTGCCCCGGTAATCCTCGTAATCAGGATGGTCGGGCCAGTTGTCATAGGGAGACAGCAGCGTAGCGTTATTCATGAGAGTTTGAATATCCTTATTCCCGATGTCATCATTCGCGCTGAAACACCATAACCGGGGCAATTCGTACGCCTGATGGAGGGTTTGGATGTGCATAGTACAGTCGGCAGCATGCGCCAGGTTTACACACCAGATGCATAAAATGGGAATGACCACTCTGCAGAACACAATCATATAATTGACGGATAATCAGGGTTATGCATGAATCATATCATGCATCAGCCAGCCTCAAGCCATACGGCATCACACAGGCCCAGGCCAGGCATCAAATAGCAATACAATGAAGGCAAACTTATCGCAACAGGCAGATTACTCAAGTACTATACATGATACTGTACGAGAATTTTTCATGTCCCAGTAATCGCCCAGAGATGTACGGCATGCAACCAACCGGGCCGGCTTTCATATAACACCGGTAAAATAAGCCCATCACAGCCGGCTTTTCTCCGGCGTTACAGAGCATAACGCCGGAGCACTATTCCGGCAGGATGAGCACACGGGAACAGTATCCGGCTGAAGTGGCGGAGTCAGCGATCGCGTCGCCACTCTCGGGCATTGATTGACTATCAGTATGCCCACATTACCGGAGCATTGCGAAATTTCGATCTTGCGGTAGCCAGAATGGAGCCACACTCCGCGCTGCTGACCATAAACCCTTTTATGCGAAACCAGGAAGATAATTCATCCTGTGTTAAACACGCAATGTTTTTAATAAACTCCTGCGCAAGGCTCAGGTTGAACGGCATCATCTCCACAAAATCAATGTAAGTACCCATAAAAGCTCCTCCTATTTTAATATACACATAGAATCAATATATAATAGACTGGCAGGATCGAGAATAGGGAATCCACCTAGAAGAGCCTAATACTTTTAGGAAGTTGGCGGTACAAAAAATACTGATAGGCATGCCGGGATGGCGCCCGATTTCACGAAATTCAATGCCGCTTCGCCGGGGGCACGCTGAATTGCTTCCGAATGGTTAACCCCGGGCAATCAATATCTCAGTGAAAATATCCCGCACTGGGTCCCCGATGCGGGCACAATGCACAGGGCCAGGTTTCCCTTGTTAAAGTAACCCTGCTCCCTGGCACGCCACATGGACAGCGGCAGGCTGACCGAAGCCACGTTGCCGTATTCCGAATAAAAGCTGGAGTGCGGCTGCCTGACGGTAATAGAAGAATCCGCGAGGAACGACAGGATTGAATCCTGGGCAAGCCTGCCCACGTCATGGAAAAAAAGATTGTCGTAGATGAAGCCCGTATTGTGCGTTTTCATAAAATAATTTTTTACGCAATCCCTCGTCACGACATACGCCGATTTAAAAAGATCCGGCGTATGAGTATACAGCTTGTATCGCTCACCCAGGGTATAATTGAGGCCGATGGTGCACAGATGATACTGGCCATCGGACAATTCATATGAAAACTTCATATGGTTATCGTCTTTCGCATACATCGTTTCATCGGTTGCCTCGAGAATGATCGCCCCGGCGCCATCACCGATAGTCAGGGAGCCGAATTTCCAGGCCAGCTCATCCTTGGTTTTGCAGACCATATCGGCCCAATCGTACGTCCGCTCCCCGGCCACGATCAGGATGCGCCGGTAATGCCCCGAGCTGATCAGGGCATGGCCGATTTCTATTGATTTGATGAAACTCGTGCATGCATCCTGGGTGTCGATAACATTTGCGTTTAGGGCCCGTAATGTATGCCGGAGCACATGGGCGGTGGCAGGCTCGACAAACGCTTTCGACATGCCCGTGAAGATGATGAGGTCCAGGTCCCGGGCATCCAGGCCCGCGTCCCGGAGAGCCTGCATCGAAGCCCGGTACGCGATATCGGGACAGTATTCATCCTCCTTGCACCAGTATCTGGTGACATTGCCGGCCTTTGCCAGCCTGTCCCGCGCAATCGACAGGATCTCATCGAGATCATTCTCGGCCAGATAGGGCGCGCTCTTCTGCTTCATTATCTCCAGGACGTCATCGTTCAGGATTTTCCGCCCGGGGATGTAGACACCGATTCCGGTAATAGTTGAAGAAACTGACATGGCTCGTTACACCTTCCCTCATGATAATGTGTTATCACCCCTGCATGCGCTTCCGCATCGCACCGGAGACGGTGGATACCGTACTCCTGAAGCAGATGCGCACGAGCGGCTTCAACTGAGTTCAACGTTGAAGTAGTTGATGGCCTCCTTCAATTTTTCGGCAAGACTTGATACATTATTCGCGCTTGCCGACAATTCCTGCGTTTCTGAAGCGTTTGACTGAGACAGCTCGTTGATGGCGGTTATCGCTTTGACGATCTCATAATTGGCGTTCTTTTGCTCCTGCGAAGCTGTTTTTATCTCCTCCGACCTGTCCCGGATCTCATGGGCCGAGGAGTTCACCTCCTCGTTGGTCTCATTCTGGCTCTTCATGAAATCCGCGACCTTGCTCATCATCATATCTATCGAGTTGACGCCGGTGATGATGTCACTTATCAGCATTGTCGTGGCCGCGACATTGTCCATACCCGTCTTCACTTCAGCCGTATTATTCTTAATCAGCCGGTCGATGTCCTTTATGCTCCGCGACGTCATATCCGCAAGCTTGGATATCTCATCGGCGACAACGGCAAACCCCTTCCCCGCGTTTCCGGCGCGGGCCGCTTCAATGGCCGCGTTAAGCGACAGGAGGTTTATCTGGTCCGATATGCCGTTGATGATTTCGACCACGTTTTTCATGAGGCCCGAGCTGGCGATTATATTGCTCATGGTGACCTGCATGTCCCGGAGGGCCTTTTCACCGCCTTCCGCATGCTTCGTAATCCTGCTGGTCTGCTCCAGGGTTTCCCCCGTTTTAACGTTCATCTCAACGATGATGCGCGAAAGCTGCTCCATCTTCTGGATCAACTGGTTCAGGTTCTTATACTGAGATTGCGCCGCGCTGGAAATGCTGTCAATCCCTGCCGAAACCTGCTCGACGGTAGCGGTGATCTCTTCCGAATTCGACGCCTGGTTCTGGGCATTGCTCGAAAACACGGTGGTCGAAGTGGACATCTGTTCCGATGAACTTGCCAGATCAATGGTTGTGTTCTTGATGCTGACAATGATGTCCCGGAGCTTTATCAACAGCTTGTCAATGTTGAATACGATCTCGCCGACCTCGTCGTAAGTCGTTATCACCAGATTCTGGGAGATCTCTCCATTCGCCAGCCTGGTTACGGCCTCTTTTACCTGCGAAAGCGGCGCGATACGCTGCGATATGATGAAATAGGTCACCCCTCCCATCAACATGATACCGGCGAAGAGGAAAACGATCATGAAAATCGTTGTTTGAAATATGCGCTCCTCAATTTCCGACTCATAGATACTTGCGAAAACAAAGAGGTCGTATTTCGCAGACCTGTGAACCGACATGTATCGCCAGTTCGTCCCGTCATCGAAGCGCAGATGGTGCGCGAAGCCGTTTCCACGGATCCCGCGGCCGAATCTTTCAAAGAATGATCCTCCCAGTTCCAGCTTTATGCCACTCTGGCTCAGGATTGCAAAATCCCCGTCGGCAATGGTAATATTCCCCGTCCGGCCAATCTGTATATTCTTCAATACCCGCGCGTGAAACAGGTCCGACCGGATCAACAAGCGCTCATCCTCACCGCGCTGCCGGCCAAGGGACTCGTCCAGGTAATCGTCCATCTCCCGTGCCGCAATGCCGGCGGCAATGTCCATCTTGTCCAGGTATGATTCTTTCAGCTGATAATACGAAAGATTGTAAACCACCGCGACCATGATGATGCCGAGGAACGCCATCACGGTGATCACCGATACCGACAAATACCGCCCCATCCTGCTTGTCGCATTGAACGCATCCCCGACAATACGGGAAAAAAAGCCGTAATTGGCTATCCGGTTAAGCAGGTGCTCGGGCACAAGGTAAAATATTATCCCGGATGCGATGGTGTTAACGAAGAGCAGCATTCCCATGTTGAATGTGTCCGTAAACGAAGGGCGGGATGTGATGTTGAGTATGACTATTATGAGGCTTACCGTAACGATCCATCTGACCATCGTGTCAATCGCATGCAGCTTGGGCAGTTTTTTATACTGGTTATATGCGTCGGCATATTCCTCGTCGCTAACCGGCTCGCCGCGCGTGAGCTTGTTGAAATAGACGAGGATCGGTCTGGCCTTTTTCCGCGATGATATAACGGATGTTGTGAAGGAGAATACTACTACGACCGCAACGATTATGAAAAATATTACCAGGTCCCGCTCCTGAAGATTAATGACCAGAAGAACGACGATTACCGCAACGGGTGACAGGAGTAAAAAAGCTATGCCTTCAGTATAGAGGTAGAAAGATCTGAAGAAAGACCGCATGTATCCGTACACTTTTTTTTCATTTGCCATGTGCCTCACCCTGGTCTGATTCTGGATCTCATAGGCAGCCTTGATGCCGGATTATAAATAATCGCAAGCGGCGCTTTCTTATATGTAATATCATGTCAATAAACCCGAACGTCAATAGGCAGGACTGCCTACTCCAGTATAGGAATTTTACTGAATACCGCCACAGCAGGGATGCAAGGCGACATAAACGGGATTATCCGCCCCGGAGTTGACGCATCAGCCGCCACGGACGCCATTCCTGCATGTTTCAAACACCCCTGTGGCCGGTATACTCATCGGGGCGCGCGCGGCCCTCACGGCCGGTTGGAAATTCCCGATTGACAGGCGATATAAACCGGAGTAGTGGTTGGAGCAGGCAGTACGCATACTATTCGCATTGTTGAGAGCGAGGTTGTTATCATGACCAGATTCAAGCCCCTGCTGGGCAGGCTTCAGTTCATCGACCGGAAGCTGAGGGAAAAGAGCTATCCCAACTGCGTGCGGATGGCGCGGGAATACGAGGTCACTCCCCGCACGCTCCTCAGGGACATCGATTACATGCGCACCTCTCTTGACGCCCCCATCGAATACGACAAGAAGCGCCGCGGTTACTACTACACCGAGGACAACTACGTGTTCCAGGGGATCAGGATCAGGGAGAGCGACCTCTTCGCGATCTGCATTGCGGAAAAGGCCCTCGAACAGTACGCCAACACGCCCCTCTACGAAAAGCTCTCCGCGGTGTTCGAGAAGATCCGCTCCTTCCTGCCCGACAGCGTGACCGTGAAGACCGGCCTGCTGGACGACCGCTTCACCTTCATGCAGGAGAGCTCGACCGTCATCGATCCGGAGATATGGGAGACCGTGGCCGAGGGGCTCCGCACCGGGCGCATGGTTGAAATAACCCACCGGAAGGCCGGCGGCGACGAGGCCACCATCCGAATGGTCAGCCCCTACCATATCGTCAATTTCAGGGGCGAATGGTACCTGGTCGGCCGCTGCAGTAAAAAAGACGCGGTGCTCCGCTTCGCCATGTCGCGTATCCGGAGCGCGGTCCTGACCCGCGAGCAGTTCAGGGTGCCCGACGGCTTCCGCCTGTCCGACTTCCTGGGCTCCCATTTCGGCATCATGACCGAGGACGAGGAGTACCGGGTCAGGATCATGTTCTCGCGGGAGCAGGCCCCGTACGTGGAGGAGCGGACCTGGCACGCCGGGCAGGCGATCGAGCGGAACGACGACGGCACGATCGTCCTGTCGTTTACCGCCAATTCACTGTTCGAGCTGAGGCGCTGGGTCCTTTCGTGGGGGGCCGACGCGAAAGTCCTGGAGCCGGACATACTGGCACGGCAGGTGCGGGACGAGCTGAACCGGGCATCAGCCCGGTATTCATGACCCGCATTCCCGCCCCGAACCGGAAAATAATTTGACAGGACCCCGCCCGCCGGTATACGATTCTCACGATGAATCCTTCAGCACCAGTGCAGTCATCCGGCTTTCGCCGCGACCCGGGCCTGTTCGACTTCACCATGATGGCGGCGGACTCCCGGTCTGTTACATCTGGAAACGCTTCATCGCGAAAGGGGATGCCGGCTGATCGCCGGGCCGGCGCGCCCATGCACGACCAACAATAAAAACAAGAGGAGGAACTCATGCTGAAAAAAAGCCTTATCGCCGTCATCTGCACGATTATCGCGTCCGCCGCACTGTACGCCGTCACCATGTCCCACCCCGCGGGCTTCCAGGTCACGTACCCGGACGAATGGAACAAGCTGATCGAGGGCAACGACCTGAAAATACTGAGCCCGGACGGGAAAGCGGTCATGCTGTTCAGGGTCATTGAAGTCAACAGCGTGCCGGAAGCGGTGCAGGGCCTTGAAACCGAAGTGAAAAAAATCATCACCAGGCCGAAGTTCGAGCACAAGCCGAAACCCGTCACTCTCAACGGCCTTCCCGGCCTCCTTTCAGACGGCTCGGGCGTGATCAAGGGAATTCAGGCAAAATGGCTGGTCGGGCTGTTCATCCGCGAGAAAAACGGCCTCATGGTGCTGGGATTCGCAAACGCGGAAGCGTTCCCCGCCCACGAGGAAACACTGAAAGGGATAATCAACAGCATCAGCAAAAAATAGCGGGCCGGGACATCGGCTGGCGGCGGCCCGGGGGCGGGGTCGTTTACTCTGACCCCGGCACTGCCGCCTTTATGCATGCAGTCATGGTTACAGGTCAATCCCTGTCAGCAGGGGGTTTGCCCTGACCCTTTCCGGCGTGTTTCTTTCCCGCACTTTCATGTTCGCGAGGGGCCGGGTGCCCGGCCGGACCGCCTTGCAGGACGTTTCTTTTCCCCATCTCTTTATGCATGATAAATAAATAATTGAAGCCCCGCAGAAAATAATTATGCTCCACCGCGGCCCTGTGCCAGTTGCCCCTGTTAAGCTTGGCATTATAGCGCTTTACCGCGATGATATCGACGGGAGTGTAAAACTCCTCCATGATCGAGAAAAGCCGGAACCCGATCGGCATGAAGGGCCTGCCTTTTTGGAACGAATCGGAAACGTACAGCGCCATGTGGCGCCCGGGCCTGAGTATCCGTTTTGTTTCACCGATCACGGCCCGCATGGCCTGGAAGTATTCCTCGCCCCGGGCGGAGAGCTCGCCTATGCACTCGGGCAGGCCGGAATACTTTATATGGTCCGAGTACGGCGGGTCGATGAACACGAAGTCCGCCTTGCCGTCCTCCAGGGGCAGCTTCCGCGCGTCCGCGCGGAATATGTCCTTCCGGGTCGGCGCAAGGTCGTATCCCAGGGCGCGGCGGCCCAGGTCGCGGGCCACATCAAGAGTGGTGCCGCTGCCGCACATCGGGTCCACCACCAGGTCTTTCGGTTTCGTGTAGCGCTGGAGCAGGTTCCAGATGATATAGGCGGGCGTGGCGCCCTCAAAATCGGCTTGTTTCTCCTCAAGCTTGCGGTCATAGTGCTGCGACGGATAGTCCCAGAGCGTGGTGGTCTCGATTTTTATCGGCGGTTTCGGCATGGCGGGAGTATTAACGCTTGGCGGGAGGAAGTCAAGAGTATTTCAGGAGTTAACATGCAGGTTATACATAACTTCTGATTGACATGAATACACACGAATTCGAAAAATGTAACTGAAAAGAATTATTCCCAGAATTACCGATTAATGTTCATTCGTGTCCGTTAGTTGCCCCCCTGTCCAGAGCTTTTTTGTGTTGAAATTATTGATTAAATCTCCCACACTGGTGCACATGAAGCGCATTCAGTCTCATAAGCATGTACTGAAAAGGTTGCACATTCCTTGATATTTAAAAAAGAACACCGTTGGAATGACGAAAAGTTTTTGCGCAGGGCCTGCGACGAAATGGCCAGAGAACTGGATTGGGACAGCCTGGATTCGGGATGTCTACATCACGCGGTCAGCAGTGCTAAAACGCTGGATGGTCGTCACGTTATCATTGCAGTTGTCAATAGCGTGAATAACTGGGAAGAAGTATTGGATGATGCCGCGGCTGAGCGGCAACATGCCGCTCAGCCAACTTCGGCGCCGCTTTGGATATATGTGCCGGGAGATTTTGATGTTCCGGAAGAAATAGCACGCAAGGTTGTCCTTCGACATGTTCCACATTACGTTAGGGCTTGATTCCGGATCGACGCTGACAGAGCCGAGGCCGGGATCTGGCGAAAATTCGGCGGACACAGAATGCCGGCGTTGGGTATTGTACAGCTGCAGGCGCCCTTGCTTGCGGGTTTGCCCGCGTCGAAAATGAAAAATGATAGAGATAGAAAAAATTACAGGGAAGCATATCAGACGCGTTCTGCAGACACCCTGGTCGGGACCGGTAACATTATTAGAGGGGCTGCCTGGCGCGTATTATTGTTCGATATATATTGAATTAGACGATTTATCCGTGATTCAATTAAGCGATGACAGTATATCCCATGCAGATTCTGTGGCGGTCGAGCTGGTTGAGATTGATCCTGCAGAACATGACGTCGATACAAGCATGGATTATAAAAAATCGAAAATAAAAACCATAGCGAAAAATCAACTGGATGAAAACTATTTAATACTCGACAATGGCGGCGCGTTATTTTATCAGACTGGATTTTGAACACATCTATCAATAAAAAAAATATCGGAAATAATAAATAATGAAATAGATGCCGGAGTAAAAGAGATATTACGAGATATGCAAACCGGCCTGGATATATCAATATAATTCCAAGCCACCTGTCCAGTTTTTTTGTGTTGGTATTTGTTATTCGATTCTACACAATAGTTCAGATGTCTCGACAAGCTCGGCACAAGTAAAGCGCATTGTGTCCCTTGAGCCTTTACCGAAAAGGGTGCAAAATCCTATATTAAATGAATGTCTACTCTTGATATTATAGAATATGGTGATGCAATCAAAATTTTATTCTTCGCATCTTCTCTCGATTTGTACGAACGATAAAACACTCCCTTCCATCTTTATGGTGAAAAGTAACTTTCCGCACACTCATTATCCCACCACAGGGCAACATTTTCTGGTTCTTCTTAATATCAGGATCAAACTACATATGGGGCTCATAGCTCCATGAAAATTCGATTTCGTCATGCCATATGATAATAGCTTGACATACATCAACCCCCATATATCCTTTTTCATACTTTCCGGGTGCCGGGCTGGCCGGCTTAACAAACTATATATTCATCCTATGGGACAGCAGTGAATACATATGACTAGTAAACGTAATTCAAATCTGGAACTATTGAGAATAATAGCAATGGCAATGATAATCGGCCTGCATTATTTCAACGGCAACATGGGCGGCGCCCTGGGACAGGTCAAACCACCTCATTACAATTTCTACATAACATATCTGTTAGAAAGCGCATTCATCGTAGGAGTGAACTGCTTCGTCCTTATTACCGGCTACTTCATGATCGAGAAAAAATCGATGTCAATGAACAGGGTCATTGAGTTGCTTATCATGATGCTATTTTATGCGCTTGTTTTTTATCTATTCGCACTGAGTATTGGTTTAATCCAGTGGAATCCCAAGGAATTATTGAAGACCATGATGCCATTTTTTCATGATAATCGGCGATGGTTCATTAAAACCTACATAATACTATATATGCTTTCGCCATTTCTCAATATTATCATCAATACTCTGGACCGGAAGAATTATAAAATTCTACTCTGTATTTTACTGATTCTGTTTACAATATGGCCGTCGTTTTTCCCTGGAGCTCCAAGCAATGATTATGGGTATGGTATAATAACATTTGTAATTCTTTACGCGATCGGTGGCTGGCTACGAAAATATTATCATGCTGATAGTAGCAAATCATTCTATCTTGCAGGATATATCATTTCCGCGCTATTGACATTCTCCAGCAGCGTTATATCATACAGCATATTTGGCATAAGCAAGGTATGGGGATATAATTATATATTCAATATGACCGGCGGTGTATGTCTTTTTCTGTTTTTCTCGAAATTAAAGATTGATTCCAGAGCGGTTAACTACATCGCGAAATTTTCTCTGGGAGTGTTTTTAATTCACAGTGACTTTTCATTAAAAACCCTTATCAACAATATCATTCTCAGATGCCAGGACTTTTATTACAGCCCATTTTTTATTCTTCACGCGTTAGGCTCAATCATAGCGCTATATGCAGTATCTGTTCCCATCGATATTGGCCGAAACTTCTTATTCGAACGGTTTTGGCGCATCATTGGCGGAAAGATAAAAAATACTTTTCCCGCCATCTGGCGTCCTGTTGATGCAAGCATGCGTGATGACAGTCTTCACCCGGAATCGTGAATAAGTGCTCGTCACACCGGGAGATTTCCTCAATTATTAATTAAGACTCTGCTGCCGGTGCATAGGAAGAGTTTCATGTCACTTTGTAATGGATCATCCAGCGAAGCATCCCTGAGCATGGAAACCCGTTCGAAATGAACATGCAGCAAGGCTTCCTGGTCATTTTGCTGTTCGACCGTGCCGTTTGATTCAAAAAGCGGGGCATCTGACAGCATCGCGGTGTAATGCACAACAACCTTCCATCTCTTCAGCCACATACAGACAGAAAGCAAAAAGCAGATAACAATTTTATCATTCACCAAGCAAGGCAACAATGATAAGTCGTCACGATCCAATTCGATTTTAATTTATTAACGGATTGGGCTGCGTTCACGCATTTCGGGTTAAATTATAGGCCCCCTGTCCAGTGTCTTTTTTGTTGATATTTGTTATTCGATCTACCGGGAAAGCTCAGATGCCTCGACAAGCTCGGCACAAGTAAAGCGCATTGTGTCCTTGAGCTTACAGTGTATAGGACGCTCTTTACTAGATAATATTATTTACGATGCCGAAAAAAAATTCTTGAAAAAAGCGGAACGGAGTGACCATTGTAGAATGAAATGTAATCCGGTCGGAGGTGCCATGAAATACCTGTTACTTTTACTTACTGCATCATTCATCCTGACATCATGCGGATCAATGCAGTTCTACCACGACGTCTCTCCCGACACAAAAAAGGTATCAACACTGAACCTGCCGACGCCGGTACGGATCAATAGCATTGACGGGAAAAAAGTCAGTTATTATTACCGTCCCGAGGGGCCTTTCACCGAAGATCACCGGTACAAAGACGTATTATACAAGGTGTATCTCGCCCCTGGAAAGCACAATGTCGTATTCGAATACAATTATGTCGGCGCATACGGCAGAGGGATAAGCTCGAAATCCGTCAATCAAATAGGTTTTACCCAAGATTTTCTCGAAGGAAAAAACTACCTGCTGACCATATCGGTAAGCTATGATTATACCAAAATGATCCCGGGGCGCGCGTCCTATGGCAGGATGTATCCGCGGCTTGAACTGATGAAATGATCGCGGCAGGTTAGCCACGGATTCTCTTCACGTACCCGGGACCGGGCTTCCGTATCAAGTCGCACCCGGCATGCTTCATCACGCGCTCCATCTCGCTCCGGAATATATCAAGCGCGCGTGTCACTCCCCGCTCGCAGCCGGCAGCAAGCCCGTACAGGCATGGCCTGCCGATCATGCAACCTTGTCGCACCGAGGGCCTGCTGAAAAAGGGGGGACGAGGTCAAAATCGTGTACGATCCGGGCATGCCGGAGAAAACGATCGCCATCGGTGCCCTGCCCTGGCTCGTCAGGACGGATCCGCCGCTGGTCCGGTGAGACCGGGTCGAGGCGTGCCGTGACCCGTCAGGAACACCGTGCCCTGCATAATCATGACCAAGATAGTTCAGATAAGGCCCATTGTGTCACCTCGGCCATTTCTGAAGAGGGCGCAATTTCTTAGATAATAAAATTTACTATCACCCTGCATTACTTGACTTTACCCGAATAACAACCTATGTTATACTTGATCAACTTCCATTAAGGTTTAAGGCTCTGTTTCGACAGGATCATGTTCATATTTGAAACAGGTGATCAATAACCGGTTCAACTCACGCCAATTGTGTCTTTAGATCGTCTCCTGAAAAAGTCGGTATTTCAAGCTGAATAATACTATTGGAGGCATCGCATTATGATCTGGAAAAAAGCAGAAGCGGACGAGAAGACCGCTATCGTTTCCATGCACTACCAGCATAATCCCGACAGCATCCGCGACCTTTCGGCCGCCCTGGACGAAATCCTCATCGACGGCACAATACGCACGGTCATCTTCACCTCGGCTCATGCAAAGAACTGGCATATCGGAATAGACCTCGCCTGGATGATGGAAGAATACCGCGCAGAGAACCGCCACTCGGTGATCGAGGCGGCTTCGTTCATTAATAAAAATGTGTTCCGAAAGGTTCTTACCATGCCGGCCGTAACGATTGCGGCCATCAACGGGCACGCGTACGCCAATGGAGTTGTCTTCGCCTGTATGAATGACATCCGGTACATGAAAAAGGACCGGGGCTATTTTTGCCTGAACGAGATCGAGAACGGCCTGGGTGACGCTTTTTTGCCGAGCGTGCTGGTACTATTCAGGACCAGGTTCGATCCCTATATAATGGAAGTTATGATCCCGACTGCGAAAAAGATGACTGCACCCGAACTGGAACGCTACGGGATCATTGACAGGGCCTGTGATGACGAAAACGATCTCATGAGGACGGCCCTTGCGCGGGCCCGCCAATTCTCATCGGATGACGATTTGTTTGCCCGGTACCTTGCGGACAAGAAGAAGCGGTACGATGCCGTAATCGATGCGATTGACAGGATTGACCCTGCTACATTCCCCGGTCGTATTGATATATTCTGGAAGCTCATGGAAAGGATGGTTGTGAAGTAACAGGTGATCCGACCAACTCCGGGTCATCCACGGTCTCTGATTTAAGGCAGAAATGAATTTATCTTGATAGTACCATATTTTTTATAGTTATCGTTTAAATTTAAGTCACCTGTGCAGTGCTTTTTGTTTTAATATTTGTTATCCAATCTCTCAGGATTGTTCTCATAAAACGCATTGTATCCAATCAGCCTTTTGTGAAAAGGTGGCACGTTACTAAATATTCAAGCTGTTAAACCTATGTAAAGCCCCCTGTCCGGCGCTTTTGGTGCGACAGTCCACGCCTACTTCTCCTGCAGCTCCATGAGGAAAAACCACGAGCTGCGGGTCGAGGAGACCAGCAGCATGATCATGGCCGCCATGACCAGGGAGAGGCTCCGCGTGTCCAGGAAAAAGAGCACGTGCAGGGACGCGGTAATGATCCCGGTGAAAGCGACAGCGGACCAGCCATATCGACGGAACGCAGCTGCGTATTCCTTCATCCTGATCCTCGATACGAGGCCCCGGGCCGCCATGAACAACCCTGACGTCCCGATGCAGGTCAGGGGTATGCCCACGCCGGTGGGCGATTGGCGCGGGATGATGAGGGTCAGGGAAATGCTGATGATGGCCAGAAAGAGCCCGAAAGTCTGCCGGGAGTAAAACATCAGGTGGGCATTGTCTTTGTGCATGATGACCGACCGGTTCAGGGAGACGGAAACGAAGAGGAGCCCGAGCAGGGTCGCGGAGCACCCCATGATGGTGGCGTAGAATACCTGCCACTCTCCCACCAGCCTGCTGAAATCGGTCATGATGATGTACCTCCAGCGACGATTTTTTCAAGAAGGTGTCATGTTCACGTAGATGTCAACAGATATACTACTGTACTTGTCCATATTCCCTGACTCGCATCAGCTAAAATACGACTGCACCGCGTGCATCGACCGGTCCCCGGCGATACGCTTTTCCAGTTCCTCCCTCATCCTCTCCCTCTCGTCCTCCGGCACATCGTCCGGTACCGGCCATCTCTGCGCCAGCCGTCTGAGCTTCGCCTCGTCATGGATGAGCACGCTGTAATAAAACCAGTCGCCCGTAAGCCGCGCAGCATACAGGACCTCGTCATCGGAGAGGACCTCCCGCGCGCGGCAGGAGAAGATCTTCCCACGGTAGCTCTGGAAACACTCCTGCGGCAACCCGGGAGGTTGTTCCTCCGGATAGAGCAGGCACCCGACAATACTGCCGCCGTCGCGATATCCCACGAAAGGACAGTGCGGGCAGTCTCCAAACAGCGGCGGCAGGGTCAGGGTAAAGGCTTCCCGTGCCGGCTTGAAATAGTAGGAGCCGGTCAGGTTGCTCCTGCCGGCCGTCATTTCCCGGACCAGGTACTCCTTATTGTAATCCGACAGCAAGTCTCTTCTTCCGGAGAACAACCCCCCGATTTCTTCCCGGCATGCCCGGTAATTATGGCTGCCGCAGCACAATGCGCACGAGGCCCCGAACCCGGGCCTGCAGATATTTACCCTGACCCCTTCCGGCATGATTTCTCCCGCATCCCGCTTATATTGCATACACCATGATAAATTCGATGTCACTGTGGCATCATGCAGCGCCTGATGCCACTTCCCTGCCCCGAATGTTAAGCCAGTGTAAAATAGTTAACATTGCACCCCTATTATTGCAAACACATATTGACAGCAAATCTTCATATTTACTACTTTAGCAGCATGAAATGTTAACCATGGCTCTTATGAACGATATTATCACTAAATCCTCCCGCGAGATCGTGGACCTGCTGGCAAAACGCGAGCTTTCCTGCGAAGAGCTGACGCGCATGTACCTCGAGGCCAGGGAGCTGTATGATGCCGTGCTTGGCAGCTTCATCTCAACCTGTCCCGACGAGGAGGTTCTTGACCTCGCGCGGCACAGCGACGCGCGCCGTAAGCGCGGCGAGGAGCTGGGCCCGCTTGACGGCATGCCTGTCGCCGTCAAGGACAACATGCACGCGCGGGGCATACCCACCACCTGCGCCTCGAACATCCTCCAGGGCTACCTGCCGCCCTTCGACGCCACGGCGGTCGCGCTTTTAAAAAAGCGGGGAGCGATCATTCTGGGCAAGACCAACCTCGACGAGTACGCGATGGGATCGACCTGCGAAAACTCCGCGATCCGGATAACGCGCAACCCCTGGGACACGAA
Organism: Spirochaetota bacterium; assembly: GCA_029564515.1. GTDB lineage: Bacteria > Spirochaetota > UBA4802 > UBA4802 > UBA5550 > RBG-16-49-21. The sequence goes on from JAKQPV010000151.1 coordinate 59,785, forward strand.
CCGGGTGCCGGGCGGCTCGTCGGGAGGATCGGCGGCCGCAGTGTCATCCGGCATGGCGGCCCTGGCGCTGGGTTCGGACACCGGCGGCTCCATCCGCCAGCCCGCCGCCTTCTGCGGAATCGTGGGCCTCAAGCCCACCTACGGCCTCGTTTCCCGCTACGGCCTGGTGGCCTACGCCTCGTCCCTGGACCAGATCGGGCCCATGGCGCGCGACGCGTACGGGTGCGCCCTCATGCTGAACGCGATCAGCGGGCATGACCGGCACGATTCCACGTCGCTTGACGCGCCGGCACGGGACTATACGGCGGGCCTTGCCCGCGGCATTGAGGGCATGCGGATCGCGGTGCTGCCGGAGCTCTTCCAGGAGGGCATATCCCCCCTGGTGCGCGAGCAGTTCGAGCATTCGCTCGCTCTCCTCACGGGGCTCGGCGCAGTGGTCGAGCAGGCTTCCATGCCGTCCATACATTACGCGATCGCGACCTACTACTTCATCGCCTGCGCGGAGGCCGCCTCCAACCTGTCCCGCTACGACGGGGTGAAGTACGGGTACCGGAGCGACAGCCAGCGCGACTACCAGGAGATGCTATTCTCGACCCGCTCGCGCGGCCTGGGCCGCGAGGTTAAGAAGCGGATCCTCCTGGGGAACTTCGTGCTGTCGTCGGGCTACTACGACGAGTACTACCGGAAGGCGCTGAAAACGCGCGCCTACATCCGCGACGACATGATGACGATACTCGCGTCGTTCGACGCCATTGCCATGCCCGCGACGCCGGACATCGCCTTTCCACTCGGCGAGAGCGAGAACGATCCGATGAAGATGTACCTGGCGGACGTGACCACGGTCATTGCCAACCTCGCGGGCCTGCCCGCCCTCTCCGTGCCCTCCGGCATGGTGCACGGCCTGCCCGTGGGGCTCCAGCTCGTGGGCCGGCCCCTTGAAGAGGACCGGCTCCTGGGGGTGGCCGCCGCGTTCGAGGAGAAGCGCGGCGGGAGCTTCATGCCGCCGGTCGAGAAAATGCTCGACGACGCGGCCGCCGGAGCGGCCCTCCGGGCGCCGCGGGAAGCGGACACCGGTCGCGCGTCCCTGTCCGCCTATTCGGCCGGGTTCATTAAAACTATTTCGCAATCATACATGGCGCGCGAGGCGCGTCTACCGGAGCGCGCCCTCTGTCGCGACCTGCCGGGCCTCGTGGGGAAACACGCAATCATCGCCGGCTGGGTGCACCGGAAGAAAAGCCTGGGCGGCATCGAGTTTTACGAGCTGCGCGACCGCACCGGTTTCACCCAGCTCGTGCTGGAAGGCGGCACGCAGGACGAGCGGATCGGGCTTGAGACAGTTGTCGAGGCGACCGGCCTCGTCACCAGGGAAGAGCGCAGCCCCTTTGACAACATCGAGCTCAAGGTGGAAACGCTCGCGATTCTCGGCGCCTCCGACCCGAGCCTGCCCGTGCCGCTCAACCGCCCCCTGTCCGGCGTGAACCTCCCCGTGGTGCTCGACAACCGTACCGTGTCGATCCGCAACCCGGAGGCGCTCAGGGCCTTTCGCGTCCAGTCCGAGATCGTGCGGCTTTTCGCGGAGTACCTGCACCGCAACAATTTCACCGAGATCAAGACGCCGAAGATCATTTCGTCCGGCACGGAGGGCGGCACCAACATTTTCAAGGTCAACTACTTCGGCCGCACCGCGTTCCTGGCCCAGTCGCCGCAGTTCTACAAGCAGATCATGGTAGGGAGCGGTCTTGAGCGGGTGTTCGAGGTGGGGCCGGTGTTCCGCGCCGAGCACCACGACACGGTGCGCCACCTGAACGAGTACATCAGCATGGACTTCGAGATGGGGTTCATCCGCGACGAACAGGAGATCATCGACATGCAGGAGGGCCTGCTCCGTTACTTGTTCGACGAGATCAAGAAGTCCGCGGGCCGCTTCCTGGACGACGGCGGCGCGTCGCTGTCCGTGCCGGGGCGCATCCCGCGTATCCACTACCTGGAGGCGCTCGAGATCATCGGCGCGGCAGGCGGCAAGCTCGAGGAGGGCGATATCTCGCCCGAAGGCGAAAAGATACTTTGCTCCCATTTCGAGAAGGAGCGCGGATCGCAGTTCGTGTACGTGGTCGGGTACCCGGTCAAGAAGCGGCCCATGTACACCATGCCGGACGAGCGCGTGCCCGGGTACACCCGGAGCTTCGATCTGCTCTACCGCGGCATCGAGATCACGACCGGCGGCCAGCGCATCCATGACTACGAGATGCTGAAGGAAAACATGAAGATGCTCGGGTTCAACCCGGCCGAGTTCCGCAGCTACCTCGATACGTTCCGGTTCGGCATGCCGCCACACGGCGGCCTGGGCATGGGCCTGGAGCGTCTCACGATGAAGATCATGAACCTGAAAAACATACGGGAGGCAAGCCTGTTTCCCCGAGACATCAACAGGATAACGCCATGACGGAAAGGGCATCCATCAACCTCGACAACCTGATCGACCTCGGCTCGTTCGAGGTGTCGGCCGCAGAGAAGGAGCAGTACGGGAGGGAGCTCGCGGACTTCCTGGAATACGCGCGCGTGATCAACGGCGCGCCCCAGCACCTCCCGCCCGCGAGCCACGCGGTTGAAAGGGAGCAGCTGTTACGAAACGACTCGGCCGCCCCTTTCCCTGAGCGGGAAGCGCTCATGGCCAATGCCCCTGCGCTGCAGGGGACGAGCTACCTGGTCCCGCCCCTGGCCGGCAGCACGGGCGCGACCGGCGAGCGCGATGCGAAGGCGCCCAGATCAGGCGCCGCGTACGAGGCGGTGATCGGTATCGAGGTGCACGCGCAGCTCAACACCGAGACCAAGCTCTTCTGCTCCTGCCCCACACGGTTCGGCACCCGGCCCAACACCAACACCTGCCCGGTCTGCTCGGGCCAGCCCGGCGCGCTCCCGGTCCTGAACCGCGAAGCGGTGCGCATGGCCGTCATGGCAGGCCTGGCCATGCACTGCACGGTCAACCGGCGCTCCCTGTTCGCGCGCAAGAACTACTTCTACCCCGACCTGCCCAAGGGCTACCAGATCTCGCAGTTCGAGGAGCCGGTCTGCTCGGGCGGTTTCGTCGAGATCGAGCTTAACGGCGCGACAAAACGGGTGCGCTTGAACCGGATCCACATGGAGGAGGACGCGGGCAAGATGGTGCACGTGGGAGCGCCCGGCATCTGGGGCTCCAAGGCCAGCGCCGTGGACTACAACCGTTCCAGCGTCCCGCTTGTCGAGATCGTGACCGAGCCGGACATTTCCTCGCCCGCGGAGGCGCGCGAGTTCATGGTGATGCTCCGCGCGATCCTGGTAACGCTCGGCATCTGCAACGGCAACATGGAGGAGGGAAACCTCCGCTGCGACGCCAACATTTCGGTGCGCGAGAAGGGCGACACGGCCCTGGGCGTGAAGGTCGAGATCAAGAACATGAACTCGCTCAAGGCGATCGAACGCGCCCTGGCCTACGAGACGGAACGCCTGATGCGCATGAAGAGCGAGGGCGCGCCGATCACGCAGGAGACGCGCCTCTGGGACGACAGCTCGCAGAAGACGGCGCTCATGCGGAGCAAGGAGGAGTCGCACGATTACCGCTACTTCCCGGACCCGGACCTGCTGCCGCTGGAGATCACGGACGACTGGATCGGGCAGGTGCGCTCCACGCTCCCGGCCATGCCGCTTGCGCGCAAGGTCAGGTACGAAAAGGAATATTCATTCACGGAATCCGAGGCGCGGCTCTTCATGATGAACCCGGGCTATGCGGACTTCTTCGAAAAGACGCTCGCCTCATACGGCAATGCCCGCAACCTGGCCAACTGGCTCATCTCCGAGCTCCTCTCGCACGAGGACGATTTTGAGAAGCTTCACATTACGCCGGAGGACTTCGCCCTGTTTTTAACGAAAATCGACAGCGGCGAGATCAGCGGCCGCCAGGGGAAGGACATTTTACGAAATGCGTTTACGGACCGCAGGGGCCTTATCGAGATCATCGAGGCGGAGGGCCACGCTCAGATAACGGACCGCGGTCCGATTGAGGCGGCCGTGGACGCGGTCATCGCGAAATTCCCGGGCCAGGCCGCCGAATACCGCAGCGGCAAGACAAAGGTGCTCGGGTTCCTCGTGGGCGAGGTGATGAAAGCGACCCGGGGGAAGGCCAATCCCGCAATGGTCAACGAGGTGTTGCGAGATAGACTGGGGTGATTTCAAGGCGATAACTATCGTGCCGCCGCTGCGCGCTCTGACCCCGGGTATACCGATAACAATCGCTTAACGAAGCTGAGACACGGAGACTAAAGCCGCGGCCCAGAATAGGGCTCTGACCCCCCGGCTTGAGGTGACAACCACCCCTCCTCGCACCGATAACTATCGCTTCCGTGGCAAATGCAATTAGTCATGGTTTAATCCAGCGCGACAGGCCGGATTTTTTCATGACACTCGCCTGCTTTTTGTTCAAGTATATTACTCTGGTACCTGTAGCAGACCGATAACTATCGGTTAACGACAAGCCGGCGTTGCTCTGACCCCGGATTATCCGGCTAAAGCACGATACCGCATTAAGCCGGTGCTCTGACCCCGGGAAGGCCCTAGACCCTGCTTTTGCCGGTACAGGATAACGTTACAGCAGGAGAAAACCAACCGCTAAACTTACCCTGGCACCCGATAGGCGGCGATAACTATCGGGCGCCAGATTACTCTGGCAACTGATGTACGTCGCTTACCTCGCAGCCTCACGAAATCACCTCGATCCCGAGGGGGTACTTTGACATCTCATCGCACCCGGCCGTACCGATAACTATCGGGTTCTCGTACCGGAATCCGACGTTCTCTTCGGGACAGGCGTACTGCATGGCGCAGATGAGCACCTCGTTCTCCCGGTACACGTGGTCAGGGTTCGTCCAGTAGGGAAACGGCCCGTCATTGAGGCCGATGCGCCACTCGTCACCCATCATGCCGATACCGTGCTCGAAACCAGGCACCATGAAGTCGGAAAAACCTCCCTCTTCCGCAAGGGCCATCATCTCGTCGGCGAGCGTCGAGGGGGTGATGCCGGCCCGGTACGCTTTCAGCGTGGCCCGCACAATTTTCAGGAAATTCTCCGCGTGCCAGAGCTGGCGGTCGGTTGCGGAGCCGGTAAAATAGTTGTGCGAGTGGTCCCCCAGTCCGAGCATGAACATGGCATGTATGTCCACCATCAGCGGCTCGCCCGGAGCGAGCTTCTTGCGGGTCGCGGGCGTGCACGCGCCGCCGGCCAGGCCGGTGCGGTAGCCGCACGCGATCTCGTTCCCGCCGGTGAACGACCACTCCCACTCGCTGCCGGCGCGGCGCATGGCAAGGGCCGCGATCCCGGCGATCTCGGTCTCGGTCATGCCCTTCCAGCCGCCGTTATCGATGGCGGCGCGCACGGCCTTGTGCCCCTCGTCAACAATGCGCGACGCCTCCCGGAACCGGTTGATGGTTCCGGCATCCTTGATCAGCGCGAGCCGGTCGACTATGGTGTGGGCGTTAACGAGCTCAGAGCCCGCGAGCGCGTCGCGGTACTGCTCGAACTCGTAGTGGGTGAGCCACCCCTCGGGCAGGTAGTTGGACATGCCGCTTTCGATGCCGACCCTTCCCTTTCCGCCCCTGATGTTTTCGCGGATGAAGTCCGCGATCTGCTCGATCTGGTCCTGGCCGCCCATCGGCGCGAACCCGCGCACGTGCTCCTCGTCCACCCACGTGTCATCCGCCACGCGGGCAGCATCGATCACGAACGTGAATGCGGTCGGCATCCCCTCGGCCGGGATCACCACGAAGCTCCGCCAGGGGCAAAACGCGTCCAGCGTCCAGGAGAGCGTACGGAGCCGGGAGCCCAGGTACACGTCGATCTTCTCTTTCGCCATCGCCGCCTGGATCTCGCTGATCCGCTTCGGGAAGTCAATATAGTACGGGTTGTTCGGGTCGAGTTTTCGCGTCATGACAGTCCCTCCTTTAATACTCAGCCTGGATTTTTGCGATCACCTTGTTCAGCCGGTCCACGACCGAAGCGAGCTTCAGGGCCTTCACCATGTTCCCTTTCAGCTTGAGTTTGCCGGTCATGAGCGCCTTCTGGGCGCCCAGCTCCGCGCGCGATATCCGCGCGAACACCTCGTAGTCCCCGGTAATGATGAATTCTGCCGCGGGGGGCGCTCCATTACCCACCAAAACAGCCGACACCGCTCCGTTCTCGAATTTCACGTGAAAAAACCGCTCCGTGCCGTCGGGACAATTCCTGTAGATATTGGACATGGATGACGAGATGTTGTTCATCTTTTCCGGCGAGAGCTCAGCCTTGAGCAGCCTCTCGACCTCGTTGCGCCATTCCGGGCTCAGGTACCTGATCGTTCCGCTCATAATGGACCTCCTCTTTGATGGTGTGTTGATGCTTATTGTTTTCCGGTCCCGCGCCGTGCGCGGGGCTGTTTGAAAATTCCCAGCGTTACCACTTCAAGCGTCTCGGCGAACATGCGCCGCATTGAAGTTCCTTCCTGCGCAATATAGGTACGTATAACCAGCATCTTGTATATGGAAAACAGCACTTCCGGTAACGAGTCGAGCTTCACACTCCGGAACACGCCCTTCTCCATTCCCCTCTTTAAAATACTCCGGATCAATGCGACCGAGTTCCGGTTGACCTGTTGATAGGGATCCCTGACCGGAAACATCGGGAAGATATCCGGGTCCCGCACTAGCACGCGCCTCAGGTCGTTGTCACGCGCGAGGTATTCCAGCGCCTTCTCGCCCATGACCAGGAACTGCTTTTTCGGGTCCGACTCCCTGTCCACGGCCTCCCGCACCAGTCCCTGCCAGCGGAGAAGCGCATACCCGACCGACTTTTCATACAGGTCCTTCTTGTCCTTCACGTAGAGATACAGGTTGCCCTTGGTCATTCCCAGGGCTGCGGCGATATCATCCATCGTCGCCTTCCGGTACCCGTATTCGGCGAACACTCCCATGGCCGCGTCGTATATTGCCTCGTTTTTTTCCTTTTTTCTCATGGGTCCCGCGCCCCCTCGTAATGAATAAATGAATATTTTATTCATTTATTCATTTATAAAGCAGGGTAACGGATTGTCAAGATATTAATGCCGCCGGTGCAGATTAATTGCGGGGACGATCGGGAAGCGCGCCGAATGACCGGCCTGTTACGTGCGCCCTTTCATCCCGGCCGGTGCAGCCATGACGTATATACCGCCCCGGTGAGGGATCAACTCATGAGGATGTAACGGCAATTGCTGCACGAGTTTAAAGCCGTATTTGCCATACAGCCGGTGGGCAATTTTATTGTCGGCGAAGGTGATGAGGCTCAGCGTATCAAGCCCCATGCCCCGGGCCTTCCTGGCCGCATGGGCAAGGAGCTCTCCGCCGATCCCGTGCCGCCGCCATGGGGCATGAACCGCAAGGGAGTCGATATACAGGCTCTCGGGCACCTTCGCGGTGAAGAGCACCCTGATATGATCAATCCTGTCACGGGGAAAATAATCGGTGATGGTATCGGACAGCGCATGATGTGACGAGTGGTACGAGATCAGCATTCCGGCGACCTCGCCGCCTGTCTCGGCCACGCGGGCATTGCGGAAGCTGTAGGATTCATCATCATGACTGAGGATTTCGGCCGCGAGCTCAACCGGTGACATGCCCGGGACCAGGTCCCGGTATAAAAAATCAAGCACGCCGCCTGCCGCAATCCTGTCCAGCCCGGCGATCGCGGGACAGTCTTCCGGGCATGCATCTCTATATGTTATAATCATCGGCTATGAGTGCATTCCACAGCTGCTGCCTTCCGGATAACGACCAGGCTATTTACCCTCGACCTTTTTCTTAATGCCAAGCATGTATCCGTCAAGTCCCCGCTTCGCCAGAAGGCGCTCGATCCACTCGGGAACGGCCTTGGCCTCGATGACCGGCGCGTAATAATAGATCGTGCGTGACCCGTCCCCGTATGGCTCGATGTACTCGAACCCCTCCACGTTCTTGATGTTCCAGGTCGGTTTTTTAACCGGTATGCCTTTATCGCCGTATTCTTTCACCTGATCAGGCTTGATGAAGAACCAGTCCTGGGTAAGCTTGACCCGGTCAAACCTGACGACCAGGGTATAGAGTATTTTTATCAGGCCGGCCCTGACCGTCCCCTCGATGATCGATTCATCCGGTCCCCGGCGGCCGATTACCCTGTAATACTCAAGCCCGGGAACAAACGCGGACATCGCTTCCCAGTTTTCGAGCACCTGCCACACGCGGGCCGGCGGAGCATCAATGACGACAACACCGATCACCCGCCGCTTGGCCTGGCCTTCGGCAGTCTTCAGCGGGATGATGAAGGTCTGCAGCTCGCCCTTCTCGAGCTTCGCCTTGTCAAGCGGAACGGATATTTTCTGCACTGCGCCCAGCGCAGTGCACAGAGCAAGGCAGAATAATAATACAAACGAAATCCTGACCATATCGGCCTCCAGTAATCCTTGTTAATAACCGGCTGCACGTGCAGCGATGGGGATGATTATACGTAGGCCCCTGGGATATGCAAGCAGAAATATAACGGGCGCACCCTGCGGCGCGCCCGTTCAGTTGATTCCATGTAGCCGCTATTTCGGTACGTATGTATAGGGAATTGCCGTTTCCGCCCCGCCGTTCTGGCTTACGTAATAACTGCCGGCGGTGACCGCCTCGCCCACCAGGGTGAGATCGAAACGGATAGAGCCGCAGTACAGGCCCGTCACACTGAGCGTGCCGGTTATGGTCCCGTTGCAGTCACCGAGCGGATCGCTGACCGAGGTGGTCTGGGTCCCATTCAGGGCCAGATAGTTGTCGCAGAAATCGGTGAACTGCAGAAGGACCGTGGCGCTGGAGAGACCGCCGGATGCCTTGTAGTAGAGCGTACCGCTGCCGGCACGGTCCTCGATCGTCTCCGAGCCCAGCTTGCCGGTGCCCGTTTTCTTGATGAGCGTCAGCCGGTTCAAACCGCTTTCCACTTCCCTATATGCTTCATCGAAGAACTCCTGGTTGGAGATTGCCCTATAACCGGAATCCGGCGCGCTTTCAAGGCCCGTGCTGTCCGGGTTGCAGCCAACAACACGGTAGGTGCACAGCCCCGCCGTAACGGAGGCGTCGTTATAAGAAGTCCCGTCAATATCGCCGCCCACCTGCACCACGGAAGTCCCTTTTGTGCGGTACACGCGGTAGAAGGTTGCCTTGTCCGCCGCATTCCAGGTTATGGCAACCCTGTCGGCATATGCGCCGTCGCTTGCCGACACGCCGGTTACCCTGCCCGGCATCGAGTCAGGTTTCGCGTACCCGTCGTCCTCGGGGGTGTATTCGCTTTCAGAGCCGGCAGCGTTGACCGCGGTTACGACATAGAAGTACTGCATCCCTGCGGTTATATCGGTGTCGGTAAAGCAGTATGACGGCCCGGGCGTCGTTCCCGTGTCCGGATCAGTGCTCGTGCCGGTGCCGGTCGTTGATCCGTCATCAACCTCAACTGGTTCAACCCGTATGACCGTGTTCCAGCCAGCATCCTGCTTTAAGAATTTCCTGAGCGGCGGGAACGGGGTAATCATTCCTATGACGAAATTATTCTCGAGCGTGATGGCCCCGTCGGTACTGACGATCCTGATGTATTTATTGCTGCCCACGGTCACGCCGCTGCATATCGTTTTACCGGCCGCCGCGTTGATCTTCGCGATCACGTCTTCCTGCGTGTAATACTCGCCGCCAAGACCGCCCTTGAAGGTGACCAGTTTATCAATGGTCGCGCCCAGCTTGATGCGGATCTGGTATGTCGTCTGGGCTTCGGCATACACCCCGTAAAATACAGCAACCGGGATGAAGAGGATCCTGACCACAAACTCCTGATTAAGATTAACATCGGACTGGAAGGTTGCCTGCATCACCGGGGGGTCCGCCGGAGGCGTAACCGGAGGATCGACCGGAGGATTGACCGGTTCCGCGTTCAGGTCATCAGCACCGACACTGCCTATCGCCTGGTACGGGCCGCCCGCGCTTGATGACCGGTAGATGTTATACGTGACAGCATCATCAACCAGCTCCCAGTTTAATCCGATTCGATCGCCATGCGTTCCATCCGTTGCGGTAACGGACACGGGGCCGGCATAGCCGGGAATACCGGGATCGATCGGATCGTCCGGGTCAATACCCGGGTCATCCGGAAGATCGATGCCGCTATCGCCGAACAGCGCCAGGGGCGAGACATCTTTCCCTTCCTCTTGACAGCCCGAGGGCAGGGAAAGTGAGGCCGCCAGTATCAATAATAACAAATTGGATTTTTTCATTAAAACACTCCAGGCAGAGTTTAATCACAAATTGGAATCAGGTATTGTTTGTGCTGACGAGTATCTATATATTTTATTGCTTATAGCATTGCTTCATCGATTTGTCCGGCTATTATCCGATACATCAAAAAATGGCCAGTCAAGGAGCATGGTTACTGATAATTATAAACCGTCCAGACGGTTTTATTATTTTTTACTATTGATAATTAACAAGCCAGCTTTGTGATGATTTCACCATTCCCGCGGTGGGCCAGTGTCCAGGAACCGCAATCAGTCTTTAAATGCCACGTGTATCGCCGCAACCCCGCCGAGCATCAGGCGATACCTCACGCGTTTAAATCCTGCCCCTTCAAGCAGCGCGCAGAGCTCGTCCGGTCCGTAAAAATGTATCGCTGAATGGGCCAGGTACTTGTACGCGCCTCTCTGCCCGGAAATAAATCCCCCCACGAAGGAAACCATGGTGCGAACATACAGGTGGACCAGTGCCCGGTATAACCGGAAGCGCGGCTGGCTGCTCTCGACGATCACGAACCTTCCGCCGTGCGCAAGCACCCTGAAGATTTCCGCCAGATAACGATCGCGTTTCGGGTTCCTGTAGGTCAGGTTCCTGAATCCAAACCCGATACCGATCGCATTAAAGGTTTCATTTTTAAAAGGAAGCTCGGATGCGTCGGCAGGAACGAATGGTATCCGCGCCCCGGCGCGCGCCGCCTTGAGACGCGCTTCCGCGAGCATGGGCATGCTGAAATCGGCTCCGACCACCTGCGTGCTCCCGCCTGCTTCAGCCGCAATCCGGAGGGCCAGGTCGCCTGTCCCGGTACAGAGGTCCATCACGCGCGCCGGCGTATCTTCCAGGCATTCCTTCGCGGCACTGGCGCGCCACCGCTCGTCCAGGCGCCAGGTGAAAACACGATTGATGATATCGTAGCGCCGCGGCACCACTGAAAACATTTTCTGCAGGGGTCGAGATTCTTTCGTTTCGCTCACCATAGCCTCCTGTGTAAAGGTCATCGGCCGGAAGCCGCATGCCATTTATGGCTTGACCGTGAACCGTTTGCTGTTGCTAATATGGCCAGTGGAGGATAACGATATGCTCAAATTCCTGATCTGGCTGATTCTGCTGTTCGTGTGCTGGCCTCTGGCGCTTCTGGCCCTGGTACTCTACCCGTTCGTATGGCTCCTGCTTCTTCCGTTCAGACTTCTCGGCGTGGCGGTAGACGGCGTCTTCCAGCTCCTGAAGTCAATCCTCATGCTTCCGGCCCGCGTCCTCAGGGGACCGTCGCGGGACAGGAAAGGGTGATATCCCCGGGCAACCGGCGGCCGGCCTCCCGGTCACTCGCATGATACCGCTAAAATCCGAGGTTGCGTAAAAACTCCTCCTGCGACACGTAGTTCGACTCGGCGAACAGCTTCCCGTTCCGGTAATAGCGCACATAGGGGATCAGCCCGTTTTTCCACCGGCCCTCCTTGAAACTCCTGAACTCGCTGAACCAGGGGACCAGGTTGTACACGAGCTCGTACAGGTCGAAATTCCTGTCGAGGGTATAGACCCACTCCCTCATGGCCGCGAACTGGGAGCACCAGTCCTGCGTCAGGAGCACAGCCACCCTCTCGTTGGAGGCTGTGACATCAGTGCCGAATTCGCCGGTTTCTATCGCATGGAACGCCTGGTCCCTGGTGATCTGCTTCCTGTTCATGACGTCACGTATAAACGCCGCCGATCCCGGTTATCAAGCACTTTTTATTATGACCGCCGTGGATTCCGCTGTGATGATCATTCCATCCGAAAAAATGGTTGTACTTCGCCGGGGAGTCCCCATTAATTGACCCCTGCCGGAAACTGCCTTATGAAATTCAGGATACTATCCCTCGGCTGCCGCCTCAACCAGTCCGAGATCCAATCCGTGTCAACGGCCCTTCAGGAGAACGGGCATAAGCCCGCGACAGGCGACGATGCCGAGGTGGTCATCATCAATTCCTGCGCCGTGACCCAGCGGAGCGAGCGCAAGACCCGCCAGCTCATCTACCGGGCGGCCGGCGAGCCCTCCGGACCGGGAGGGAAGCGGATCATCGTGACCGGGTGCGTACCCGGCGAGCTCAGGCGCGAGGGAAACATTTACTATGTCCCGAACGATTACAAGCACCGCATACCCGAGATCATCACCAGGTGGGAAGATTTCGGCGAGCCGGAGCCGGAGCTGGGAGCGCGGTTCAGCTTTACGCCGCCCGTCCGGTCCTCAACGAGCCGCGTGTATCTCAAGATACAGGACGGGTGCGACAACTTCTGTTCCTACTGCATCGTCCCCCTGGTGCGCGGCGCTCCGCAGAGCAAGCCGGCTGACCGCGTCGCCGGGGAGCTCGCGCGGCTGCTCGAGGCCGGCTACCGCGAAATAGTCCTGTCCGGCGTGATGATCGGCAACTATCGTGACGGCGAAACGGACCTTGCGGCCCTCGTCGCCCGCCTCCTCTCCGCAGAAGGCCGGTACCGGGTCCATCTCACGTCTATATCGCCCCTGTCCGTGAACCCGGCGCTCATCGATCTGCTCTCGCATGAAAAAATCGTCCGGCACCTGCACCTCTCGCTCCAGAGCGGCAGCGACCGGATTCTCGCGGCCATGAACCGGCATTACACCCGCGCAGCATACCGTGAGCTCACGGACCGGATCAGGGGCGGGATACCGGACTTCAACTTCACCACGGACGTGATCGTCGGGTTCCCGGGCGAAACCGGGGCCGACTTCGAGGACACGCTTGGCCTCATCCGTGACGCGGGCTTCTCGCACGTGCACACCTTCCGCTTTTCGCCGCGTCCCGGCACGAAAGCCGCATTGATGGAGGACTCAATTCCCGAGAACGTGAAAACCGAGCGGAGCGGACGCGTGATTGAGCTGGCGGCACGGCAAAAGCGCGATTATCTCGGGAGGTTTAACGGCCGGGAGTCGCTCTTCCTGAGCGAGCGGACACGCAGCGGCATCACGACCGGCTTCAACGAGTACTACGCGGCCATCGAGGTGGAGGAAAAGCTCCCGCGCGGGGAGTTCTTCACCGTGACAACACGGCTGGATGCGGAGAAGCAGGTGTTAACAGGAAAAATTAACAACAAACAATGAATAATGATGAAAGAAAAACATATCCGCTCTTCAAGAGCGGATATGTATCTTTAATTGTCCACTGTTCATTCATCCCACGATCCTGAACAGCGCTTTGAGCAGCCGGTCCTTTTTCCGGTAGGGCGGATAGCGCAGCATCACGTCGGGCCAGAAACTCCGTGTCAGGATGCCCCGCTGGTGCGAAAAGGTCTCGAACCCTGAACGCCCGTGGTAGCGGCCCATGCCGCTGTCGCCGATGCCGCCGAAAGGAAGCTCCTGGCTCCCCACGTGGGACACGGTGTCGTTAATGCACCCGCCGCCCGATGCCGTCTCCCTGAGGACGCGTTTCTGGTTACGTTTGCTCTTCGAGAAATAATAGAGCGCAAGCGGCCGCGGCCTGCCGTTCACGATATCGATCGCTTCGCCGAGGTCGCGGAACGTCATGACCGGGAGGAGCGGGCCAAAAATCTCCTCCTGCATAATGGGGTCCTTAGGCGCAATATTGCCAACGATCGTCGGCGCGATGTACCGTTTCTTCCTGTTGTTCTCCCCGCCGTAGAGTATCTTCCCCTTTTTCAGGAGGCCCATGATCCGGTCGAAGTGCCGCTCGCTGATGATGCGCGCATAGTCCGGGCTCGCGGCCGGGTCGCCGTCGTAGAATGCGTCTATCGCCAGGACGAGCTCCCCGATAAAGCGGTCTTTTATTTTTTCATGCACCAGGAGGTAGTCGGGGGCCAGGCACGTCTGGCCTGCGTTGAAAAACTTTCCCCAGCTGAGGCGCCGCGCAGCCACAGGCAGGTCGGCGTCCTCGTCCACGATGACCGGGCTCTTGCCGCCCAGCTCCAGCGTCAGGGGGGTAAGATGCTTGGCCGCCGCCCTCATGATGATCCTGCCCACGGCCGTGCCGCCGGTGAAGAATATGTAATCGAACTTCTCCTCGAGCAGCGCCTGTGTCGCGTCGACGCCCCCCTCGATCACGGCGATGTAGTTCTCGGGAAATGTCTCGCGAATGATTTTCGCGATGACCCGGGAGGTCGCCGGGGCCAGCTCGGAGGGTTTCATGACCGCGCAGTTGCCGGCCGCGATGGCCGCGACCAGCGGCGCGATGATGAGCTGAAAGGGATAGTTCCACGGACTGATAATCAGCGCCACGCCATACGGTTCATAGTAGACGCTGCTGCGTGAATAAAAATGGATAAGCGGCGTTGCCACCCGGCGCCTTTTCGACCAGGATCCGACATGCCGGATTGCGTGGGTTATCTCAGGGTAGAGGATACCGATCTCGCTCGCGTAGGACTCGAACGCGGGCTTTTTCAGGTCCTTGTAGAGCGCATCCATGATCAGCTGTTCATTCTTACGGATCGCCGCTTTAAGTTTGCGCAGCTGTCTTTTGCGGAACGGGATTTCTTTCGTGTCGCCTGTTTCATAAAACGCGCGGATTTTCTGAATTTTACCGGCAATAACGCTCTGTTTCATAAGTTACCTCCGTTTGATGCTCGACATGACGCCCCTTATATGATTAGAAAAAACCGGTTCCCACTGTTACGCAAATTCTGGCGATTCATAATCATAACCGTACCGCATGAAGCCCGTCCTCGATCTGTTCAATCCTGCCCGGTAAGAATTAGTTTTATCGCGAGAGATACGTATACGATGCACGCCACGATATTCAGGATCCTCTCTCCCTTCCCGGATGTGGAGAGCCATTTCCCGATCGTTCCCGCAAGCTGGCTGACCAGGCTGAATACTGCTATCGTTACCAGGATGAACATTAATCCGAGAAGAATCAACTGAAAAGTGATGGAGCCTCTCTCCGGATCGGTGAATTGGGGCAAAAATGCCATAAAAAATATGGATACCTTCGGGTTCGTGATGTTCATAATTATTCCTCTCCGGTACAGCTGCCAGGAGGTCAATGTCGCTTTTTCATGAAAGTCCGGTATACTCGACGAGGCCTGGAAAGCCTTCCAGGCCAGATACAACAGGTACGCAACCCCGCAATATTTTAAAACAGTAAATGCCACCACGGACGTCCTGAAGATCACTGAAATGCCCAGGGCCACAATTGTCGTGTGAACAAGGAGGCCCGTACACAACCCCAACGTTGTTTTAATACCTGCCGACCTGCCGTTGGTGATGGATTGCGTAAGAACAAAAATATTGTCCGGCCCCGGCGCAAAAGCCAGGGCAGTCGATGCGGCAATAAAAATTACGAGAGTGTCAAGATCAATCATATCCCGGAACCAGCACCCCTGTGGTCAATAATGTTACCCGGCATGCATAAAGCTCACACCGTGTCAGCCGGTCAGACGCGGATGGGAAGGATGACGATGGGAATCCCCCGGTGGTAGAAGCGGCGCTGTATTGCAAAGGCCGAATAGTTATGGAGCCAGCGCGTGAAAAACGTGTCTTCGGGGAACACCAGCTGTCCGGCGAAAAAGATCGCGTTGGGATAACGCTTCAGGATGTCCGGAGCTATGCGCACGGATTCGTCGATCACATCCACCGCGATTGCCGTAACGCTCTCGGCGTGATACCCGTGTGCGCGCATGTACTCCACGTACCGGTTGCAGTCCTTATCTATGTAGTCGCGGAGTCGTACCAGCTCCTCGGTGCCCTTGAACACGCCTGAATCCACGAGGCCGATCTGGACGAAAACGAAATTCTTATACAGGCCCTTGAAAAGCCTGATGATGGCGAACAGCGTGTGCAGGCCGGTCCCCGTAAAACCGTTCACGAACATAACGGCGGTGCGGTCCTGGGGATCGAAAGCGATCTCCTGCTTTTTTCGCTTTCCGCTCCGGGCCTGATCCTGGATGTTGGCCATTTCCATATCAGCGACTTCTACAAGGCCGTTCAGCCGCCCCAGGAGCTTCCGCGTCCTGCCGTAATGACGACGGATGACGATCGCGATGGATATAAGCGACCCGGTTATGAATATCGTGATCCAGCCGCCCTCGTTGAATTTCAGCACAACCACCGACACGAGGATGAAGATGGTAAGGATGAGACCTATGCCGTTCACCGTGAGCTTCTTGCGCCAGTGCTCTACCTTTTTCCGTGACTGCCACCAGTGACGCACCATGCCGAGCTGGGAAAGGGTGAAGGTAACGAACACGTTGATACTGTAGAGAATCACCAGGAACTTCACCGATCCGCGGGAATAGATCATGAGCACGATGGCGCCGATTCCCATGATGAGGATGCCGTTCTGTGTGACCAGCCGGTCGTTCAGGGACGCGAACCGCCCGGGCGCCCACCGATCCAGTGCCATGCTCGAGAGCACGCCGGGCCCGCCCAGGAAACCGGTCTGCGCCGCCACAAACAGGAGGGTCGCCTCGGAAAAAAGTGTGACGAAGACGAAAATAGTACCGGCCATACCCCAGTCCGAGGTCATCGATTCGAACAGGACCGCATTCAGCGTCTTTCCGGGTACATGCCGGACGCCGAACAGGAGGTAGGCCACCATCAGGCCTGCGACGATAGTCGCCAGCGATACCGCCATGTAATTCATGGTCCGTTTCGCGGTCTGGACCTTGGGATCGCGCAGGATCGACATGCCGTTCGACACGGCCTCGATACCGGTGAAGGTTCCGGCTCCCATACTGTAGGCCCGCAGGATAAGGAATATCATCCCGAGGGTTCCCATTTCCGTGTTGCTGGTGCCGATATCGCTCACGGTGGAGCCGACCAGTCCGGGCAGGTTGGCCGCGTTAGATGATATCGCATAAATGATAGCGGCTGCATGAGTCACGATGAACACGATGAATATCGGCACGAGAGGAACGACCGACTCCTTTACACCCCGCAGGTTGAGTATTATAAGAAGGCCCACGCCGCCAACGGCAACCGCGAGCTTGTATGGGAGCATCCACGCAGGCAGGAAGCTGAAGAGCGCGTCCGCGCCGCTTGCGACCGAAAGCGTGATGGTGAGAAGATAGTCGATCAGGAGCGCGCAGCCTGATACCATGCCGACTGACGGCGCCAGGAGCTTGCTGGCCACCAGGTAACCGCCGCCGCCGGTGGGGAAAAGCTCGATGATCTGGTGATAACTGGCGCTGATGACAAAAATGGTCAGGACCGTTCCGAGGGCCACGAATATGCTCAGGTGAGAGTGCTTTCCCAGCGCAAGGAACGCCTCCTCCGGACCGTAGCAGGATGAGGTGAGCCCGTCGGCACCCAGACCGACCCAGGCGAAAAATGCGATTAATGAAAGCTTGTGAAAAATCCCCGGGTCCGAGATGCTCCTGGCATCACCCACCATAAGGGTTTTCAAACGTCTGATCAATGAAGGCTTTCTATTGTTATCTCCCATGCCTTTCCTCAAAACGAAAAGCAGCTTCCGCCCGGTATGGCTGTCCCCTTTTCCCGGCCGGATCAACAGCACGGTGACTTTAATAAGAGGTCATTTCAAAACCTTAGTACGCTAGCGGCAACGATTATTTTTGTCAATCAATAAGCCATCTCCGATTGGTGTCTCACTGATAATTGTCACCAAAACAGGAGTCATGCGCGGCGTGGATGGAATCCTGCGAATAATTCCGTGTAAGTCAATGAAGTAATCTCCTTTAATATAAGTAATGGGCAAGAAACAGTCATTTTTACTGATTATCACGGACATCCCGGCATGGAAAATTAAAGAACTCGATGAATAATTTTTTTTGAATTTTATTTTTTCTGGGTATATTATTAATGATAGAGTTGTCGAGAGTCGGTTTATGTTATCTCCGCATACACTAAATTTTCGGAGGTCTATATGAATATCGATCTGACAAAAAACGACGTTGATTTCATCAAGCTCCTGCTGGAGCGCGAGTTAAAAAGCACCATGGTCGAGCGGCACCATACCACTATGAACGAATACAAGGAGTTCGTCAAGGCGAAGGAAACCCAGATCGAGCACCTGATTGAACAGTTTAAATCCGTTCATTGATACGCCTGCTCGACGCCGAACTCTGATCACGGCCGTTATCGGGTGTAACATTCCGAGACATCCGCTTACTTACTTCTTGATCCGGGATAAAGCGCCCAGCTCAGGCTCCGGGCCGGGGTAATGCGCGAGGTGAGAAATGATCACATTTCCCGGAAATCCCGGAAGAGGTATAATACATGAAATTACGAATTGCTCTCTTATGCATCGCGGGAGCCGCGATGGCACTCCTCTTCTGCGGCCGCACGGATTACGCCGCTGCCCTGACCGGAACATGGCAATGGACCGGCGATGCCTGCGATGAGGACGGCTCATGTAAAAAAGAGATTATCACCGACGAAGCAAGCGGCGAGACTTTCACGCGGGACGGGCTTCATGTCACGACACGGAGCAGGAACGGTTATTCGCTTGATGGAACGACGATCCGTTTTGCATCAACATCCAACTCCTGCGGAACGGCCGAAGCCAGAATTATTTCGCTGGCCGGCGACATGCTCCTGCTGGAATGCGGGAGCCATATCCGGCGCTACGCGCGGGTCATGCGCCGCTGATCCCCGGCAGCCGCTTTATCAGGGTAACGCAGTTCCCCGGATCGGTATACCTGATCTCATCGAATATTTTTTTTGAAATTATCATGCCGCGCCCATGAAGCTTCATGGGCGTATTGACGTCCGCTATCTCCTTCTTGAAAAAAACGCGGTGATCGAATCCGGCTCCCTCGTCGGAAATAGTATATATTGCCTGGTCCGGGTCCACGGTAAAATCGATACGGACCCTCCTGTTTTCATACGCAGGGTCACTCTGCCGGCGTGCGATAAATTCAGTATAAACGCCTTCGCTCAGCACCCGCGATTTTTCTTCAAACGTCACCTCGAGATTGCCATGCTCGATCGCATTGATAATCATCTCTACCAGCGCAAGGCGGATCAGCTCGGCCGTCTCAGTGTCAGCGTAGCGCCTGAGATTGCGGGTTATGCGATACGCGACATCACCGGCCAGGAAAATCTGGTTTCCCATGACCAGGCTCTGCTTCTCGGAGTGGAAAAATTTGAGGAGCTCGTCCTCAACGACCCTGAATGCCCGCATCATGATCAGGTCGCCGCCGGTAATGGCAATGGACTCGAACCGGACGCTCATTTCAACCGGCTCATTGTTATAATTCGATTTAAACTGGGCCCTGAAGCCTATCGACCGCCTGCTCTTGAGGAACGCATCGAGCTTTTCGCGCACGAACTCCCGTCCCTGTATCTCGGCGTCCGAAGAGGCGCACAGAAGGTCGATAAATTCGACATCCATGAGCTCCTCGGGCCGCATGTTGAGGTGTTTCATGACCGCCCAGTTGGCGGTCGTGATCCTCAGGCCGTCATCGAGGGTGAAAATCACATCGCCGGAGCCGTCGAACAGTCTTTTGTATTTCCGCTCGCTCTCCTCGAGCTTCAACTCATATTCGAACCGTGTAAAGGCCGTTTCGATGGCGACCAGCAGGTCATTCTGGCGGTACGGCTTGATGACAAAACCGAACGGGAAGGAGCGCTGGACTTCATCCACGATGGTTTTGTCAGAATATGCCGTGGTGTATATCACCGGTATGTTAATACGCTTGCGGATCTCCCTCGATGCCTCGATGCCGCTCATCCGGCCGCTGAGCCGGACATCCATCAGGATGAGATCGGGATCGGCTGCCACGACCGCCTCGATGGCTTCCTCGCCGGAGCCGGCAATGCCGGAGACTACGTAACCAAGGTTCTCGAGCACCCGCTGCAGCTCAAGTGCGATAATACGGGCGTCCTCAACGATATATATTTTTTTCTGTTTCATTCAAAAATTCCATATGTACGCCGGCACCGGCCGGGTTAACCCCGCAGAAAACACGCGCCATGTACAGTAATAATCACCCGGGCGTTTACTACGGGTAATAGACGGGAATTTGCTTGATTATACATCGCAATATACAACTGTCAATTGTTTATTATCCATGCTTCACACATTACCTGCGAACAATGAAAAAAAACTTGAGTTTACCGGGACAGGTTGTATACTAAGCCGAACCCTGTTCCATGCTGCACGGTTAGACAATGAAAACAAAAACAATAATTATCACTATCATTCTATCGTTCTTTCTCCATCCGTACGATACAACTGGCGGTACTGCGGCAGACTACGGTGACAAGCGTTTGCTGATCATTAAAACCGCCGAAAAATACCTTGGCGCACGCTACAACTACGGAGGCATGACAACCAATGGATTCGATTGCTCCGGGTTTGTCCAATTCGTTTTCCGGGAGAACGGCATAACACTTCCCCGATCCACCGTTGACCAGTTTGAGCGCGGGAAAAAGATAGAGCTGTCCAATGCAAAACCGGGCGACCTTGTGTTCTTCAACATCTATGGGGCGCGGATATCGCATGTTGGTATTTTTGCGGGAAAGACCGTGTTCATTCACGCACCGACATGGGGCAAGCGCGTATCATACGCGGACATGAATCTTCCTTACTGGAAACGGACCTTTGTCGGAGCGGTGACGTACCTGGATCCCGATTGAACGGTTTACGTCATTCGTAGCGTGTTTGCGACCAATGCAACTCCCTCTTCTGCCAGGGCGGTGATGTTCATCTTTGAAATTGATTTTTTATTTATGACGAAAAGATAATAATTCAGTCTGAAAATTGCTCCCATGACAGCATTGCTCGCGAGCTCCACATTGATGGACCTGGGTATGTGTCCCTGGCGCTGTGCGAGCTCAATATCGTGGACCACTACCTGCAAAATTTTACTTTCGAATTTCCGTATGATGGGCTCAAACTCTTCATTGACCCCGACACCCACTCTCAGGACAATATTTGTCCGATCCTGGTTTTCACTGAAGAACGCAGCGGTTTTGAGGAGGCGGTGGCGCAGGTACTCAAGCGCATAATCAATTGCAGGCTTGTTCCCCACGAAATCTTTCATGTCTATGGCAATATCTTTTTCCCAGGCATGAATGTAGGTCTCGAGCAATGTGGAGAATATCTCCTCTTTGTTCTTGAAATATTGATAAATAGTGCCCTTGGCAACATGCGCAAGCTTGACGATATCTGAAACTTGTGTTTCATAATATCCTTTCTTGGAAAACGCTTTTTCAGCGCATTTCAAAAGACGATCTCTTGTTTTTTCACCTTTTTTCATGGAGCATACTTTTTCTTTTTATATGGAGCGACCCGCACCAAGGCTGAAAAACATTTTGGTCTTCTTATAAAGATAAACTGACACGGTGTGTTATTTTTACAATATTAAAAGCAGAATGTCAATTGTTTTTAGCAGGATGCCTGATAAATAACTCAACTGATATGATGTAAATCCCGGGAAAAGGTGGAAAAAATTGAAACTGAAGTGTCAGTTTTATTATTGACAATTTTAATAAATCATTTAGAATTGTCTTTTGTAAATACTTGAACTTTTTTATATATAGTAGAAGAAACCTTCGATCATTATATAGCAGGGGGGGCACTGACCATACAATAGCTAATTCATCCAGTTGAATAGTTCAATACTCAACATAGATTATTGAATTGACACTGGATTTTATCAGCTTATATTGTAAACACATTACGCTTTCTGATGCCTTTACAGGATTCACGGCTCTGAGAGAACATCATGGCATAAATGCCAGTCTGTACAATGTAATACGGTTTACAGAAACATATAAATATGGCATACATATAAATAGAAGCCGCGAGCCGCATGAATCGTTCATGGCTATCAGAACAGAGAACTCGAAGAGAGCAAAAAGACAGATAAAAAGTTCCGGAATGGTTCTCAAGCGTATGCAGGCCTTGCAATAGGCCACACCCTCAAGCGTTAACATGTGATTAATACTCTGGTGACCAGTTTTCTTATAGGGTGATCCTCTGGGATCAGGCAACCCTGCCGAGAGGCAGTGTACGGTTGGGCAGGATGGATACTAACCATTCGTTATCGTCGTTCAAGAATGCACGATCATGAGGTGTTCTGGCGCATAACGAGGGCAGGTCCCGGTAGAATTAATAAGTCTTGACAAAGGGTTATTATCCTATTAGATAATCACCCAAATTAATTTTAGGAGATAATGGGAGCGGCAATGAAATCAAAACATCTTTTAATTCTCATTACGATTCTATTTTTTGCCGGTTATTCAGCAGATCTGTTCGCTAATTTTGCTGAAACATACGGCTGTTCCGCTGAAGGCATGGCCCGGGGGAATGCCATGACGGCAACCGTTAGTGACTGGTCCTCTGTCTTTTACAATGTAGCCGGTTTAGGCAGGACCCAAGGATTGACCGGCCAGACGGCTGGGACTGGCGGAGAAATGACCCTCAAGCTAAGAAAAACCGAGGGTGAACCAGAGAAGAAAGAAATATACCCCAGTCAGTTCGCCATTAGTGTTCTTTACACATTCCCCAAACTGAACCTGAGTATAAAACGCTTCGGTACTACCGCAGGAGGCGACTTCTATCCGATAAAAACTGAGGCTGCCAAGATGAATCCTTACGGGTTTACCGTTATAGGCGGCGCTCTTGATATCAATACAATAGTGAAAATGCCAAAATTCATATCATCATTCCGCCTGGGCATCGGGATGGGCATGAACGCAGACTTGAGCCTGGTTAAAGTCAATGACCTGGACCCGCGCACACATAATTTCATGCGCTATGGACGTGAAATCCAGAACTCGGCCATTATGATCGGCGGCGGTATGGGCTTCATGAATGATGCATTCGGCGGCGGCATCGGCGTAAACGTTGCATTCGCCGGGAAAGGTAAAATGTATATGGAGGCCCAACTCTCTGCCGATCCGCAGGTGCCCCTTGGACAGTCCACCATGGACCTGACCATAGCTCCCGGCGCGATTGCGGGTATCTACTTCAGCCCGGGCAAGCTTGCGCCGGTGATTGACGGCCTCGATATTGGAGCATCGTACCGCCAGGAAACCCAGATGAAGATCGATCCCTTTAATGCGGCAGCCGGTATACTAGGCGGCGTTATCAACATGAACCTGATGACAGCAATCCAGGATTACTATTCTCCTCACTCCGTTACCGGCGGTATCGCCTACACCAGGTGGGGCCTCACGATATCAGCTGATGTGAACTGGGACATGTGGTCAAAAAGCACGATTGGCAAGGTCATGAAAAACCATTACATCGGGGTCCCCAAGTTTGTTGACACCCTGTCGTACAGAGGCGGGATAAAATATGATATCGCACCGTGGCCGATCCTTTCAATTATGCTCGGTTACTCGTATGTACCCAGCTACATTGACAAAAGCGCTGGGACAAAGTTGGGTATCAGGGTCGGGCCGGTTGACACGAAGATCCAGACCGGGATGTACAACTTCATGGACAACGACAAACATATTGCATCGATCGGGTTTAAGTTCACGGTACCCAAGGCATGGCGGCTTGGCGGCCAGTTCGTGGCGGTCCTCTCTTACCAGTTCCAGTACCTGGCTCCAAGAAGTGTCGCCAAAAACGGTTTAAGCTGGACCGATGGCGTACAGGACGACCTGCTTGAAACATATATGCTCAATCCGAGCTATTCATACGGCGGCATGAACCACTCGATGTTTGTTGAAGTTGGAATGAGATTATAGAGATTGATGCTCCCTAATTTAAACAAAAGCCGGGCCTCCAGCCCGGCTTTTTTATTAAAATAATTTTCTCCGCAAGCACTCCCGTTCGTATTCACTTTATAATAATATGAGAGGGAGATTCGCAATGCAAACAACCATTAATATCAAAGAAACACTATTTATGCATATTTGCAAAGCTGCTGAAAGCCGGTGCATCTCACGTTCGGCACTTATCATGGAAATGTTAAAGACAGCCATGGGCGACCTGTCACACGAAGTGTGTATTGGCAGACTGGTGCAATACCAGACCCGGGAAAACATGGAGAGGATGCATCCTTTTCACATTACGTACAGGGAGGACGAGTATGAATTTTCCCAGGACATGAGGAAGCTGTTTAAAAAGTCTCTATCCCTGATTCTTGCTGAAGCAGTAAAAAAATATCTAATCAAGATACCCCATAAAAAAAGAAATACCGATAACTATCCCCATGCTAATTATGTTATTATTAAAGAAATGATCGATACCATAGTAAGCTGGAGATTAATCTGGGGATTTCCCCCAGCAATTGCACATATACTCGAACAATCCAACACTCTGACCGGGAAAAACAGACGATCTAACACTAATTATAATACCTCATGTTACAGCACCTAAAAAAAATCCGTGCATGTGCTATAATATTTGACACCAGAAGCAGTTCGTTCAGTATATTGAAAACATCGTGCAAAACGAACAGCACGTCGCAGTACAACGACCAGGAGATTCCATGCAGCCGGGCATACAGAATCAAGTGGCAACCAGTTCATTCTTTGATGGAATCGGGCCCATCCGCTCGTTTTTCGCCCCGGGCCGCATCAATATAATAGGAGAACACCTGGATTACAATGGGGGAAGCGTTTTCCCCGGTGCGATCTCGCTCGGCATATCAGGCAGCATTCAGTTCCGCGGAGACAGGCTTGTGCGTTTGATTTCCGAACAGGAGCAGGACGCATGCACCATTAACCTCGACTCCCCTGGCGATCTTTCATTTGATGCGGGCCGCGGTTGGGCGAATTATCCTGTTGGTGCGCTTGTCTATCTTGACAACAACGGCATGGAAGTCACACGGGGCATGAATATACGATTTTCAAGCACCTTGCCCCCGGGGTCGGGGCTGTCATCATCCGCAGCCCTTGAGATACTGACCGCTGTCATGGCATCGGGTATAGAGCGCACAACTGAAGCCGACCTGGTACGGATAGCCGGTCTTATGCAGTCCATGGAAAACGAATATATCGGCGTCCGCTGCGGGATCATGGATCAGTTTACCGTGGCGCTGGCGCGCAAGGACCACGCGATACTCCTGGATTCAGAAACGCTGAATTATTCCTATGTTCCCGTTGATCTGAGGGATTATACATTCGTAATTATGAACAGCAACAGGCCGCGCCGACTGGCGGATTCGCGCTATAATGAGCGGCATGCCGAATGCGGGCGGGCGCTGGGCCAGATCAGGACCGGTAACCGCGCGCTTGAGCGGCTGGCCATGGCGTCCCCGGACGACCTCGCGTTTATTACAGATGAGACCCTGAAGAAAAGGGCGCGTCACGTTGTGAGCGAGCACCGGCGGGTATTCGAATCCGTCGATGCACTCGCTCGGGGCGATCTCATCGTGTTCGGGAAGATCCTTACCGAATCCCATGCTTCACTTCGTGATGATTACGAGGTAACGGGGCCGGAGCTCGACGCGCTTGTCCGGTCGGCGTCCGAGTCGCCCGCATGCATCGGTGCGCGGATGACAGGGGCCGGATTCGGCGGATGCGCCATCGCTCTAGTCAGACGCACCGCAGTGAAGGATTTCTCGCATATAGTCGGGCAACGATACACGGAACTGACAGGAATTACGGCAGATTTTTATGAGAGCGGACTGGAAGACGGGGTACGCGAGATTAATTAACGTCATGATCCGCACTCCGATTCAGATGATACAATATTGATTTCAAAGGACCTCATATGAACATTCAGAAAGGAACCATTCGCTACATCTACGGCAGGCGGGAATATACCCTGAACTTCAGGGTGGGCGCCTCCGCCAGAATGCCCGGCATGGAAATCGAATCAGAGATGATTCATCTCGAGCATGGATGGCGCATACTTGTTACGCTTGTGCCTCAAGATGAAGTAACTATCACGAAGGCTACGCTTGACGCAAATTACCGTTTTACCCGGGACGACATGACATTCTGCAACGGCTTTCAGTCCTGGACCGAGAGCCGCAAGTACGCCCCGGGTGAAAAGATGAAAAAGCTGGCCCGTTCCGCGCGCCGGTTCAAGGTCCATTGTTTCGGCGATTACCATTTCTACCCCTACACCGGGGATAAGGGCAACATCCACAGTCATGTCTACTGTTATATTAAGCAGAAGACCGGTGATTACACGCTCCTGGGGTCGCTCCTGGAAGATACCGGCTATACCATCTATGCATGCGAAACCAGGAAGAACAGGATCACGGTCATCAAGGAAGTGGAAGGACTGGTCATCTCGAACCGGCTCCTCCTCATCGACCTGTTGCAGTTGCAGGGGCCCAAACGGGAGGTCCTCGCCGGTTATTTCGAAACCATCTGCCCGAACCTGCAGACGCGCGAGCCTGCCACCGGATGGACCAGCTGGTACAAGCACTACACCGACATATCCGAAGATATCATTCTCAACAATCTCAACGCGATGTCCCAGAACCGCGTTCCTCTCGACTTTTTCCAGATCGATGACGGGTATCAGGCCATGGTGGGGGACTGGCTCGAGATCAAGCCGTCCTTTCCGAACGGCATGAAACACCTGGCAGACAGCATCAGGGCAAAGCACTACTCCCCGGGCCTCTGGCTGGCTCCTTTTATCTGCGAGGAGCGGTCATCAATCTACCGGAACCATCCCGACTGGCTGCTCAGGGATAAGGGCGAACCTGTGCCGGCCGGCTGGAACCCGCTCTGGAGCGGCACCTTCTACGCGCTGGACGTCTACAATGACGAGTTCCGCTATCACATCAAGGAAGTATTCGATACCGTGTTGAACCAGTGGGGCTACGACATGGTGAAACTCGACTTTCTCTACGCAGCGGCGATGATACCGCGGGCCGGGAAAACACGCGGCACGATCATGATGGAAGCCATGCGCTTTCTCCGGAGATGCGTTGGAGAAAAAATGATACTGGGCTGCGGCGTTCCCCTCGGGACCGCGTTCGGCCAGGTCGATTACTGCCGCATCGGGAGCGATGTCTCTCCGAAATGGGAAGACCGCATCCTTGCCGCGATACACTACCGGGAGCGGGTATCGACCGTCAACTCGCTCAGGAGCACCATAGGGAGGAGCCACCTGAATGGACGGGTCTTCACGAACGATCCCGACGCCGTCATTCTCAGGGAGGAGGATAACGCGCTTACGCCGGCCGAGCGGTACACCCTGTGCATGGTGAATAATATTTTCGGCAGTCTCCTGTTCACATCCGACGATATTAGCACATATTCGGAGAAGACGATGCGCGCATTCCGGTCGATGTTCCCCTTTGCGAAGAAAGAAATCGATCGCGTGGACGAGCTCGGCGCGCTGCAGAAAGTCACGTTCCGGATCGGCGTGCGCGATTACATCGCTTATATAAACCTCTTCTCCCGCAAGTGCAAGACCAGGCTTGAAGACGGTCTCTATTTCTGCAATACTGTCGGAGACGATCACCGCTTTACACCCGGCGGCACCGAGCTGGTGATCGGGCCCCATGAATCGCGCTGCTATCACCTCGTGAGCGATGACTTCTTCACCGTTGCCGGGACGACCGGGCACATCTTTCCAGGCAGCGAGATCGTCTCGTGCATTCAGAAAGGCGACATCATCAATGTCGCACAGTACGGCCAGGCGAGAAACCCAAACACCGTGTACGTACGCACGCCCACGCAGGGCCAGTATCTCGCAAACGGCAAGACCATGCATGCCACAAAGATACGGGAGAAGCTTTTCATGCTCGCAATCGAACTATAGCAGGGAGGCAGCCATGAAACCATTCCGTCTACCCGACGATTTCAAACTGGGGACGGCAACAGCGTCGTTGCAGATCGAAGGCGGCGACCGGGGTAACAGCTGGTTCCGCTGGACCCAGCAGGCAGGACGGATCAAGGACGGGACCGACTGTCTTGTTGCGGCGGACCACTGGAACAGGGTCGCGGAAGATACACGTATCATGAAAGGCCTGGGCGTCAATGCATACCGGTTGAGCCTGGAATGGAGCCGTATCGAGCCGTCTGAAGGGAAATTCGATCCCGCGGCCATCGCGCACTATCGCGACGAGATCAAGCGCCTCAGGAAAGCAGGCATCGAGCCAATGGTTACCCTTCATCACTTCAGCAATCCGCTCTGGTTCGAGGATTCGGGCGGATGGACCGAAGACACCGCCATCACCCGCTTCGAGCGCTACACCGAGCGTGCGGTTCGCGAGCTTGGCGATCTCGTGTCCACCTGGGTCACCATCAACGAGCCCAACGTGTACCTCCTCTTCGGCTATGTTACCGGCACCTGGCCGCCGGGAGAAAAGAATATTTCCCGTTTTATCCGCGGCGCGCGGGTCATGATCCGCGCCCATATCGCATCCTACCGGAAAATCCATGAGATACGGAAGGCGCTTGGTTTTTCCGATACGAAGGTCGGAGTCGCCCACCATCTCCGCATTTTCGACCCGATGCACGGCTCGGCCGGCGAGCGGTTTGCCTGCTTTCTGCAGAACCGTCTCTTCCATGACATATTCGTCACGGGTATGTCCGAGGGCCGCTACCTCCTCCCTCTTGGCACCGGGTATCCCGAGGGCAAGGGTGCATACCAGGATTTTTTCGGCATCAATTACTATTCGCGCGAGATGGTTTCGTTCAACCCGCGACGGCCGGACCAGATGTTCGGCGATATATCGACACGGGAAGGCGCGCCGGTTAACGACCTGGGATGGGAGATCTACCCTGAGGGGCTTTACCGTTTTTGCGAGCAGTATTACCGCCGCTTCAGGATACCCATTTACATAACCGAGAACGGCACGCCCGATGCGAAGGACAGCTTCAGGGCGCAATACATCTACGATCATCTCTACCAGGTAAAGCTCCTCGTCGATGCGGGCATCGACGTACGGGGCTACTACCACTGGAGCTTCATGGACAACTTCGAATGGGCGGAGGGGCTCGAGCCGCGGTTCGGGCTGGTGGCAGTGGACTACCGGAAACAGAAACGCACGGTCAGGCACAGCGGCAAGTTCTATGCGGACATATGCAGGAATAAAGGCGTGACCGAATCGATGATACGAAAGTACCTGCCATAAACGCTCCATGCCGTCAGGACGCGTATGGCACGATCCCATCCTCATCAGTCCACATCCGGAGGTTCATAATGAGGCTCCAATCTGCAGTATGCTCACTGCTCCTGTTTGTATCCGTCGGATTTTCCGGCGCCGGAGAAGAACTGATCACGAAAGACTACCTGCTGTCGGGAGACTGGGGGTCGGAATACCAGGTCGGCACGAAGCTGGTTTTTAAAAAGGATTCCACTTACGACGCGTTTATGGATTACGGGCAGGATTTCGAGAAGAAAAAGGGGACCTACAGCATCAAGGACGGTGCTCTCAACCTCTATCTCGAAGACGGAACGACCGCCTTCCTGACCGGAGGACGCCTGGTCAGGGACGATGCATCGGTCATCTATCGTTTCTGCCTCAAGTTTGACGGCGGCACCGTTGTCTGGAACAAAAAAACGATCGTGTCAGAGGGCACCAGGATCAAGATCGGCTCCACCCCGGCGATCACCACGGGCAGAAAAAGCGGGACAGTGACCGTTAACGCAAAGTTCAGGGAACGGCCTGACACTTCCTCCCGCGCCCTGGCCTGCTGGATATTAAAGGAAACCCCGGACGCTCCGGAAGAAGTCCAGCTCCCGTATGTGCCCGCAGGCACTGTCATCGGCATACTCGCTCGCTCGGAGAATAAGATGAAAGTGGAGAAGTGGAATAATTACTGGTACTACGTCGAGGTGTTCGACGCTTACCGCTTCAATGCGCAGAAAGCCTGGATGTTCGGAGAGTTCATTAAACCCGGCACGAAGCAGTAAACCCGCTCAGAGCCGCTCGAGCGCCTTAAAAACGCAATCGTACTCGCCCCTGGCGTTCCACGCGACCCATCCCCGTGCGCCCGTGGATTCCGCTGCAACGACCTGGAGCTCCACGTATCGGTCAAGGGGGACGTGCGCCCATTGTATGTTGTACGGAAAGGCCTGGATATACGGCTGGATCCCGGCCCTCGTGCCCTGCACCCGGTCGATCCCCCGCTGCGTCCCGTCCCGAACCGTCTCTCCCGGGTTGGCCATGCGACCGCGGTCGTCCGTGAAGTGGCTCGGGTAGAGCATCGGGTAGATGACGTCCGCATGCTTCGCAAAATTCTCGATTTTCTGTCCGATAATATCGTTCCTGTTGAAGACCACGCGGCCAAAGAGATCGGCCGAGAGCCTTACTCCGCGCTCGTCCGCGATGACGCGCGCCCGCTTCAGAAGATCGTCTATAAATCCGTATTTCACCGAGAGGGCGTAATAGGGGGCCCCGTCCGGAAAGCGTATGTAGTCCATCTGGATCTCGTCGAACCCGGCGCCGGCCGCCTCGCCCATGAGGCCGAACAGCCGGTCAAGATGCCCGTCGGGCACGGGAAGGGACTTGAGCCCGTCCTGGAAGCAGACGATACGCGCCGCGATATAGACACCCTGCCGCCTGAGATACCTGATAACATCGGGATTGATCCGGCTTTTAAGCACCGTGATGGGATGCACGTCGAGGACCAGCATGTTTATCCCGAGCGGCCTGCCCCGCTCGATGATCGCCCGGATATAGTCGGGATTGTTTGCCTGGCGGTTCGGGATGTAGAGGCCGCGAAGCGGGCGATGCGCGCCGGCCCGCGGGCCGCCCGCGGTCACGCAGGACATGCCGATGATGAGGAGCGATATGAGAATGAGGACCGGGGTACGGCGTACTATTATTTTCATGGGCTTTTCCTGTGGTGTCATGTACCGGCCCATAATGCCCGCGGTGGATATTCTGTCAAAAATAATTTTTCCTTAACCCCGGTACAGGCCGGCTCTCCGCTCGCACTCATCCCGCACCATCGCCACGAAATCGTCCAGCACCCTGCCCGACAGGAACTCCACGATCGTATCCGGCATCATCATGCCGAAATCGACCTGAAGGCTGAATACGAACAGCGTCCGGTCGCCCGGAAGGGGGCGGAAGTGGTAGTTGCCGCTCGCGCGGGTCACATCACCGCCGCCCGATTGGAAATACAGTATCTTCTCGGCATCGTCATACCGGTAGGACAGGACGATCTTCAACCCCTTCTTTATCAGCAGGTCGAAGGTGAACAATATGCTCTCCGGGCGGCAGTCGTCGCCTACCTTCTTTACGTCCAGGTCCTTCACATGCTTAAACCAGGAGCGGTATCCCTCCATGTCGCAGAGGACCGCATAGCATGCGTCGGGCGTTGCGTTGATTTCGATGGAGCGTGAAACTTCCTGTAGCTTCTTCATCGTATCACCCCGGCAACCTGATCAGGAACGGACCGACGCCGCCATGTCCTTCGCCTTTTCTTTCATGGCCTCGGTAAGAGCAATCTCGTCTTTGGGAAACGTCAGCGCCATAGCCAGCAGGACGAGTCCGCAGATCACCCAGAAGAGGTTCGCGATATTGAACGCATATACTCTCCCGAACTGAACAATGAATATGCTGATAATAACCGGTCCGAATCCCTTGCCAAGGTTATCGGTCAGGTTGAAGAGCGAGAATATCGATCCCCTTGTCTCCGGGGCGTTCACGTTCAGGAGCATTGCCTTCACGTTGGGCCCGGTCAAGGAAATCATGAAACCGGCCATCAGCCCGAGCACGAGCGGCCCCGTAATATCCGGGTTGGCAACGCCGGCCTGCGACGGATAATTCAGCAGTAATGCCACGGGTATAATCCCGAGCAAAGTGCTCGTTCCGCACAATAGCGGCAGAAATTTCGGCTTGATATTGTACAGTTTATTGCCGATCAGGCCGCCGACAAACGAGCCCAGTATCGCCGCGGCGCCAAGCACCATCACGATGAGGGTGGCCACCTCGACCGAATAGCCCTTGTCCTGTGAATAGAAATCGTTCAGGAAAATGAAAAACACGCCCCAGGGCACTGTCCCCGGAATCCCCTGTAAAAATACCATGATATTGGTTTTTATCCTGAAAAGCTCGCGGTACTTTCTCCAGTCGATTCGGCCCGTATACACCGCTCCGCTCTGGATCAGATCCCTCAATGCCTCTTCGGTCCTGCCCCGCCCCGGTTCCCTCACCGAGAGAAGAAACAGCAGGCAGAGCGCGAAGTTCGGGAGGGCCACAATGATGAAGGGGAGACGCCATCCCATGGACGGCCCGATAAAGCCGGCCAGGAGCTGGCCCGCGGCGATTCCCAGGCCTTCCGCCAGGCTGATCCAGGCCGTGGCCATGGCACGGTTCCCATGGCTGAAATAATCGCCGATCATCGAATAGGTAAGCGGAAGGGCGCCGCCGATGCCGATACCGGTGAGGGCGCGCATCCAGAAGAGCTGGTCGTATGTCTTGACGAAACCGGTGAGGAGACATGGTATCTCGCCCAGTATGATGACGGCGATGAAGAGCTTCTTGCGCGACACAAGGTCCGTAAAATAGCCGATTGCCAGGGTGACCAGGCTGCCCAGCACGAAAAAAACCGCCGAGATATCGCCGCCGAGCATAACATCGCGCTGAACGTCATTGAGCCCCAGGTCGCGCGCGATCTGCGTGAGATTGGGAGCCATCAGGTTCTGGTCAGCGAACAGGAACAGGTTCATGACGGCGAGCAGGACAACGGCGTACAACTCTCGTGCAGCAAAGCCGGATCTCTTATCCATGGAACGGCCTCCTGAAATTGTTGCGTGATGTTTTCACAGCCGAAACGTTTTGTCAACGATATATCAGCCGCGTCAGATGCGCCCAAGTACGACAGCCTCGTAGGGAACCAGATCGATGCGTCCGCCGTCGATCGGCCACCCGGCGGCCCGGTGCGTCCCGAGCAGGACCTGCCACCGGGAGGTGCCTTCCGATCCAATGGAGCGCTGTTTACCGGAAAAGTTCAGGACCACGAACACCTTCTCCCCGCCATCCTCGCGGTAAAACGCAAGCACATCGGGCTCGGAGTATGCCGGCCGGTAAGAACCACGCGCGAGAGCGGCCTGCTTCTTCCTGAGCGCGAGAAGATCCCGGTACCAGGCAAGCAGCGAGCCCGGGTCGTCCGTCTGCGCCGCTACATTGACGTCCCGAAAGGTACCGGCAACCGGAAGCCAGGGTTCGGCCGCGGAAAAGCCCGCGTTCGCGCCGGCTGACCACTGCATGGGTGTCCGCTCCGGGTCCCGTCCCTTGTTAAGGGGCCAGTACTTGATCCCGACAGGATCCCGCACCTGCTTTCGAGTTATGGCCCCGTTCTTCATCCCGATCTCCTCGCCGTAATAGAGGAAGGGCGTGCCCCGCGCGGTGAGCAGCATGGCGGCCAGCACCCGTGCCCTTTGACCGCCGTCCTTTCCCATGCACCACCGCGTCATGCTGCGCGGCTGGTCGTGGTTATTGAGCACGAGCGAAGGCCAGCCCGCCGCCGGCATGGCATCGTACCAGCGCGACAGGCACCCGGCGAAATGACGCGCGCCGTATTTCGAAAAAAGGAGCGAGAAGTCGAAGGCCAGGTGGAGCTCGTCCGTGCCGCTTCCGAGATACGATGCCGCCGTCTTTGCCCCGCCCTGGGACACCACGTAAGTCTCGCCCACCATCATCCGGTCCTCGTACCCGTCCAGGACCTTCCTGAGCTCCCGCAGCACATCGTGGGTCTCAGGCCTGTTCTGGTCATAGATATGCTTCTGCAAGTCATAAGGCCGCGGCGCGTTGGGGCCCCAGCCGAACGGGTTGCTCCGGAACAGGTCGTCCTTGACATACCAGGTGACCGCGTCCAGGCGGAAGCCGTCCACGCCCCGGTCCAGCCAGAAACGCAGCTCGTCAAAGACCGCTTCACGGCACGCCCTGTTCCTCAGGTTAAGGTCCGGCTGCTCTTTCAAAAACGAATGAAAATAGAACTGCCCCGTGGCCCCGTCCCACTCCCACGCCCTGCCGCCGAACGCGGCCATCCAGTTGTTTGGCGGATGCCCGTTCTTCCCGTCATGCCAGATATACCAGTCCCGCTTCGGATTGTCGCGCGAGGACCGGGACTCGACGAACCAGGGGTGGAGGTGCGAGGTATGGTTGATCACCATGTCCATCACGATCCGTATGTTCCGGCGGTGCGCTTCCCCGATCAGCCGGTCGCAGTCAGCAAGCGTGCCGAAAACCGGGTCTATGCCCCGGTAGTCGGATATGTCATAGCCAAAATCGTACATCGGGGAGGTATTGATGGGCGAGAGCCATACCGCGTCCACGCCGAGCCAGGCCAGGTAATCGAGCTTTTCGATTATGCCGGGAAGGTCGCCCACACCGTCGCCGTTCGCATCATAGAAGCTGCGCGGGTATATCTGATAGATGACGCCGTGTTTCCACCAGGTGAAACCGTCTTTGTCGTTCATGCCCTGCCCCCGACCGTTTTAACGCATTATAACCGGAACAGCCTGTTATTGCAAAACCTTTTTTTACGTATACCGCTTATCCCGGGCCCGGCGGGAACATTTTTATCCTTGAAATGCATAAACTGTTGTTATAGTATTCATTAACCGGGCAATTCTGTATTCCAATACAGACGCGGCAATCGAGGTGAACAATGAGCGACAAACCGGAAAAACTTTCACGTAAAAACGAAAACTTCTGGGTTAACCTCCGGAAAAATAAAAAAGAGCGCCGGAACATGTGGGAAAAAGCGCGGTTTATCCTTGCCGACGTTCCGCTTGATTACCGCGAGGCAAAGAAAATACTGCCATGGGGCATGCGGCCCTCGGACCCGCCGATGGCCACCATCTTCATATGCAATTATTCCGCCGTGTCGTATCCGCTTTCCCCATACCACGAGTCCGCACTCCTGGTCCACGTGCGGACTCCGCTGGGATCGGGCCGTCACTGTTGCTGGATATCAGTAGATGACGACACGGCCCTGGTACTGGGCAGGGAACTGCTCGGCTATCCAAAAAAGATGGGAGACTTCACCTTCGAGGAGAAAAGGACCGTTATCGACGCTTCGGTACGACGGCGCGGGATTACGGTCATGTCGATGAAGGCAATCCGCGGTGAACGGGAACCCTCGCCGGAGCCCGTATTCAATTACAAAACCTTCCATGTCGGAGGCATGGGCCAGTTCTTCGCAGTTAATCCGATATGGATGTTCCGTCCGCGCGAGGTAATCCACGAATATTACAGGGCGGAAGTAATACTTACCATGCGGGAGTCAGTGTTCGACCCGATAGCCCGCCTTGTGGCGGGGAAGCCTGTGAACGGCCGGATCGTTGCCATGGATATTCCCGGAGATTCGCCATACATGCTGCCGGTCGGCATGGCGGGCCCGGCCTGGTTCGGCAGGTCATTCAATATGCGTTTCAGATAAGCGAGATCTCCTGATAAAGCATGGTCTGACCGGCCATAATCCTGTTATGTCGGTTTGCATGCAACAAATTGGACACCGACCAATCGTACCACCCATGTTAAGTATGTATTTTATTATCCATTGTAATTAATTACTTCCGAGTATCCACTTTATCAATTATACATTTATTAATTGACAAATCATTATCTGCGGTTTATCTTATTAATAACACATTCTATACACTATATAAAAAACAGGGGATTATTCCTGGCGCATCGACCGGAACTATTAATTATGTGCATGTAATTTCACGCCTGTAAAAAACCCGGGCATATCATGCAAGTCACTTAATCGGCAACGTCAAGAATTTAAGCGGGAATTTATGGAAAACAGCGGATCACATCCCGTTGAATACGACCATTTCCAGATTTTCTGCTCGGAAGTGCTCACCAACGATTCGGGCTTCCCGCAGATAAACAGGATCAAACCGATATTCGAGAAAATGACCATTGATGAATACATGTCCCTGGTCGACAAGGTGTTTGAAAATAATAATTACGATCTAACGACCCAGTTTTTCTATTTCCTGCTTCTGTTTCGCGACATGCCGCATTTACAGCAATACATTAATTCGCCCCGGTTCAGCACCGACCATCTTGAGAAGTTCATAATTTTTGTCTATGGCTTCTGCGCGCTGCACGAACAGACGACAGGACATATCCTCGACGAAATACTTTATTTTCTTTCAAGCGAGCGCCTCCTGGAGCTCGCGGTGAATTCGTCGTACGTGGCACGGGACAAGCTCCTGCTCTTTTTCATCCTGACCAAGCTCGACACGAAGGAGCTCAACACGTATTTTGCTTCAATAAAGGATATCTCCAGTTTCAAGATGCATTTCATGCGGCTGCCGGACGAGATACTCAAAACGATGATATCGAGGAACTACCAGCTCTTTCAGTATATCATGATGCTGATGATGGACGGGGACTCAAAAGGAGACATGTACTCGGATTTTTTCAGCAAGTACCGTGGTGAGATCGAGCAGTTCAGCAAGCTTCACGACTTCATCCGTAAATACAGGAGGGAAATGACTTCGGAAATCGACCGGAGTCGCCCGTTCAACAACCGGGACATGAGCCGGATATCATACCTGGTGAACATGATCAAGGACATTCCCAACCCGGACAAGGCGATACAGTATTTCAACAGCGAATCGGTGTTCATCGATGAATTCGAAAAGAACATCATTCACGCGATAGTGACCAACCCCGTGATGAAAAACATCTTCCATGCAGCCGGCGGTGCGACACCAACCGGCAAAGACACGAAAACCCGCCACCGATGAATCCTACAGCGCATGGTTACGCGCGAATGTGATCCTCTTTTTAATCGAGGGATGGCTGTAGAACATGAACTCGGTCACCGGGTTCGGGTCCTTGTCGGCAAGGTTCATGTCGGCAAGCTTCTCCATGGCCGAGATGAACGCCTCGCGGTCGCGCGTGGCGTCCAGCGCGTACCGGTCGGCCTCCCGCTCGTACAGCCGGGACAGGGCGTTCGACAGCGGCATGGTGACCAGGCTGAACAGCGAGAGGTAGAGAAAGAGGATCGGTATCGCGGCAATCTCGTACACGTGGGCATAGCCCATCGCTTCCAGCGTCAGCCGGTACAGCTCCCCGCACAGAAAGAATGAAAGGAATATGCTCGCGCTCCCCAGCACGATCGACTTCACGATATGCCGTTTCCTGTAATGGCCCATCTCGTGCGCGAACACGACTGCGATCTCGTCCGGGGTGAAGTGCTCGATCAGGGTATCGCTCAGTATGATGCGCTTGCTCCGCCCCAGTCCCGTGAACCCGGCATTCGCCTTTTTCGTGTCCTTGCTCAGGTTGAACGAATATATCCCCCTGATTGAAATGCCCTGCCCCTCCAGCAGCCGCGTGATCCGCTCACGTATCTCGTCGGACTCCAGCTCCTTGAATCTGTAGAAGATCGGGAAAATGATCACCGGCGCGATCCGCGCCAGGAACACCGATATGAAAAAGATGAACAGGCTGAACCAGAGCCACCAGAGCCAGCCGGTGAGCTTCAGGAACACGTAAAAGACCAGGGCGACCGGCACACCCACGACGATGCCGATGGCCGCCCCTTTTATCTTTTCGACGAGCCAGGCCGTCACGGTCTGGTTGGACAGATCGAAACGGTGCTCGATGACATACCCGCCGTAAAACTCGAACGGGAAATCCAGCACCGAATAGATGGCGCCCACTGCCGTTACGAAGAAGAAAAAGAGTACGTAGTCATTCGTAATATACCGGGAGAGGAAGTCCACGATCAGGGGCGATATACCGCTGAAGGCCAGGATCGCGATGATGACCAGGTTAAGGACTATGTCCGCGATGGAGAGACGCAGCTTGATCGCGTTATACGCTTTTTCGCGGGACAGTTTCTGTGCGGTTTGCCGGGGTTCGTCCATGGCGCCGTGCTTCTGCGGTCATTCCCTTTCGGAATCGTATCGGGTGGGGCCTGACCGTTGCCTTCTGAAAAAGGAGGCCAGCCGCTCCCCGTAGCGGATAATGACGAATACGAGAATCGCAGCTGAAATGCTTGCGATCGCCAGGCTCGCCTCCATGCGCACGCCGGCGGCCAGGCACATCGGCCCGGTGACGAGCCAATCGACCACTCCTAAGACGAGGCCGGCGGCGACGCGCGCTTTTTTCCGCAACCCGAAATAGCCGGTCAGGGCGACAGCCACCGTAAGGCACACGGCAAGGACGAGCGCAGCCGCGACATATGGATTGTCGGTCTTCATGGCGCCGTTCGGCCCCTGCTCGGCGACTGCCATGAGCGGAAACGACGCCAGCGGTATCAGATAGATAAGCCTGTTCATCGAAGTGCACCCCGTTCGCGCATTGAACCGGCGCCTATGCCGATGCCATGAGCTCCCTTCCCATCTTGAAGGCCTTCAGGTTCATGTCGATGAACTTTTCCTTCACGAGTGACCTGATGGCCTTCTCCCACTGCTCCTCGGTGAACTCGAGGCGGTTGGAGAGAACCCCAAGCATGACTATATTCAGCGCCTTGCGGGTACCAACTTCTTTTAAGACGGGGCTCGTGTCAACAAATAATGCGTTTTTCACGTTTTTGCCTACCCACTCCCTGATGTCGGGAGGGTACTTCATGACGCCCGTCTCCACCGGGGCAGGATTTACCTGCTCCATGTTGACGATCAGGGTCCCGTCCGGCGCCAGGTAATCAAGCTTCCGGACCACTTCAAGCGTCTCAAGGCTCACGATAAAATCCGCCTCTTCGCGGGGGATGAGCGGGGAGTAGACCTTGTCGCCGTACCGCACGTTGCAGTCGACGCTGCCGCCCCGCTGGGCCATGCCGTGCACCTCGGATTCCTTCACGTCGTACCCGGCATTCATCGCCACTTCCATCAGGATCTTGCTTGCCAGGATGACTCCCTGGCCGCCGACTCCGGCGAATATCACGTTCTTCATGCGGGGTACCTCACTTAATCAATATGCATTTTCTGTTGGATATGATCACCGACGGCTCGGGAGCGGCGACCTCCTCGCGCACGACCTTCTCGAACGCGTCCATATCTTTCGGATCGATAACGACGACCCTCTTGACGCCGACCGCCCGTACCAGCTGTTCGAGGTTGAGCGTGTGGGTCTCCTCGCCCATGAGGGTCCTGCCCGTCGCCGGGTGGTCCTGGTGCCCGGTCATGGCCGTGCCCCGGTTGTCCAGTATGATGACCGTGCCGGTCCCCCTGTTGTAGACCAGGTCGATGAGCGGCGTTATGCCCGAGTGCACGAAGGTCGAGTCGCCGATTACGGCCACGCTCTTCCGCGCCATCTCCGGACCGTGCGCCTTCTCCATGCCCAGGTGCATGCCGATGCCGGCGCCCATGCAGCCCTGGGTGTGCATCGCCGAATAGGGCGGGAGCGCGGCCAGGGTATAGCAGCCGATGTCGCCGTTCACGTTGAGGTCCAGCTTCCCGAGCACGGTGAACACGAACCCGTGCGGGCAGCCCTTGCAGAGCGCCGGCGGCCGGGGCGGCACCGGGTTGGTATCGTATTTCGGATACGCGCCGGCGCGCTTCTTCCCGTTCATGGCCGCGTCGACGATGTCCGGGGTCAGCTCGAAGCAGAGCGGGATGATCTCCTTCCCGGTGCAGGGTATGCCGAGCGCCTTGACATAGTCCTCGATGAAGGGGTCCAGCTCCTCGACCACGTAGAGCTTCTCCACGCCCGCCGCGAATTCCCTGATCATGTCGTCCGGCAGGGGCCAGACCATGCCGATCTTCAGCACCGAATCGTCGGGGCAGGTCTCCTTCACGTACTGGTAGGCGACGCTGTCGGTGATGATCCCGCGTTTTTTATTTTTTCCCCACTCAATGCGGTTGAGGCCGCTTGTGTTGGAATATTCCTTCAGCTTGATATGCTGCTCCTCGATGAACACGTGGCGCGGCCGCGCGTGCACCGGCAGCATGACGTATTTCTGGAAGTTGCGCACAAAGGGCTTTACCGGCACGTCCTTCCTGCCACCCAGCTCCACGATGCCCTGCGAGTGGGCTATCCGGGTAGTGATCCGGACGATCACCGGCCGGTCATACTGCTCGGAGATATCGAAGGCGAGCTTCACGAAATCCCTGCACTCGGCCGGGTTCGACGGCTCGATCATCGGCACCTTCGCCGCGCGGGCCAGGTGCCGGTTGTCCTGCTCATTCTGCGAGCTCCACGCGCTCGGGTCGTCCGCGTTGATGATCACGAATCCGCCGTTCACCCCTGTGTAGGAAAAGGTGAAAAGCGGGTCTGCCGCCACGTTCAGGCCGACGTGTTTCATCGCGGCCAGGGCCCGCGCCCCGGCCACGGACGCGCCCGCGGCGACCTCCAGGGCCACCTTCTCGTTCGGCGACCACTGGGCCTTGATGTCGCGGTAATCCCGCGCGATTGTTTCCAGGATCTCGGTGCTCGGCGTCCCGGGATACGCCGTGGCAACATGGCACCCGGCCTCGTACGCTCCGCGCGCGATGGCCTCGTTGCCCAGCAGGACCTTTTTCTCCATTGTATTCTCCGAATTCTTGATTGAACGGGACGGCGGGGCAGCGCCCCGGCCTCCCCTCGGTCGTGTCTGTTACCCGATGATATCGATACTCTTGACGATCTGGTACCCTTCCTGTGCAAGGGCCTTCTTTGCCGCCTCGATGTCGTCAAAGCGGAAGATCATGACCGCCCTGTCGCCCCGCTTTTCCGTGAAGGCGTACATGTACTCGATGTTAAGCTTGTTCTTCGCGAACGCGTCTATCGCCTTGAAAAGGGAGCCCGGCTTGTCGTCAAGCTCGACGGCCAGGACCTCGGTCGAGGAGCAGGTGATGCGGGCGTCGTGAAGGACTTTTTTTGCTTTTTCCGAGTCGTTCACGATCATCCTCAAAATTCCGAAGTCGGACGTCTCGGCGATAGTCAGCGTTACGATATTGATATTCGCGTCGGACAGTATCTTCAGGACGCTCTGAAGATGGCCCGGTTTGTTTTCCATGAATACTGAGAGTTGGGTTACGTTCATTGTTGGCCTCCATGATTATATTATTTTGCCCCGCGTGCCGCTGCGCGGCACGCGGGGCAAATAAAAAATATCTATATCTTTCTCCGGTCCACGACCCGCACGGCCTTGCCCTCGCTCCGGGCTATGGTCATGGGCTCGACGAGCGATATCTTGGCGGAAATGCCGAGAACGCTCCGGAACCGGTCGGAGATACGCTTCTTCAGGTCGTCCAGCACCTTCACCTCGTCGGAGAAGAGCTTCTCGTTCACCTCGACCATGACCTCCACGTCGTCCAGGGCCGCCTTGCGGTCAAGGATGATCTGGTAGTGCGGCTCGGTCCCCTCGACCTCCATGAGCACGTTCTCGATCTGGGACGGGAACACGTTCACGCCGCGGATGATGAGCATGTCGTCAGAGCGGCCGGTTACCTTTTCCATCTTGACCAGGGTGCGGCCGCACTTGCACGACTCGCGGTAGAGGCGGGTGATGTCGCGCGACCGGTACCGGATGCCGGGGAAGGCCTCCTTGGTAAGAGTCGTGTACACGATCTCCCCCTTCTCGCCCTCGGGAAGTATGTCGCCGGTTTCAGGGTCGATGACCTCTACATAGAAGTGGTCCTCGTGCACGTGCAAGCCCGACTTCTCCTGGCACTCACCCGAGACGCCGGGACCCATGACTTCGGAAAGCCCGTAGATGTCGTAGGCCTGGATGCCGAGACGGGATTCGATCTCCTTGCGCATGTTCTCGGACCAGGGCTCGGCGCCCAGGACTCCCGCCCTGAGTTTCGTCTTGCGGATATCGTAATCGGGCCGCTTCTTCTCGATGTAATCGGCTACATTCAAAAGATATGACGGCGTGCACGCCAGTATGGTCGTGCCGAAGTCCTTGATCAGCATGAGCTGGCGCTCGGTGTTACCGCCGGAGATCGGCACGGTCAGCGAGCCGAGCAGCTCCGAGCCGTAGTGAAGCCCCAGGCCGCCGGTAAAAAGGCCGTAGCCGTACGCGACCTGGATGACGTCCTTCTCCGTGGCGCCGTAGGCGACCAGGCAGCGAGCCACGATCTCGGCAAATACCCCCACGTCATTTTTGGTCAGCCCCACGACCGTGGCGTTGCCGGTGGTACCGGACGACGAGTGCACCCGCACGATCTTATCCATCGGCATCGCGAACAGGCCGAAGGGGTAGTTGTTGCGCATGTCCTGCTTGGTAAGGAACGGCACCCTCTTCATGTCGTCCAGCGACTTGAACTGGTCCGGGTGAAACCCGGCATCGTCGAATTTTTTCTTATAGAAGGCGTTGTTCTTGTACGCGTGGCCGATGGACCACTTGAGCCGCTCGAGCTGCAGCTCCCTCATCTTTTTCAAAGGCATTGTTTCTATTTCTTTATTGAAATACATCGCGTCCCCCTGATTGGTATGTATTATGTCACGAATAAATCAGCGGTTTAATTCATGGCGGCGCCCCCGGGCGCCAGAATACACAATAGAGAATGTAGCGATCTTTTTTCAAGGAAAAAATATCGCACGATGCATC
Source organism: Spirochaetota bacterium (assembly GCA_029564515.1). GTDB lineage: Bacteria > Spirochaetota > UBA4802 > UBA4802 > UBA5550 > RBG-16-49-21. The sequence goes on from JAKQPV010000151.1 coordinate 102,347, forward strand.
AAGTCAGCCGCACCGGGAAGCATGTCATGTTATTAGTATTGACATTGCGGCATTAGCATGATATCCAATCGGCCATGCGTGCAATAGCTCTTTCCCGGAGAGACATTACGATGAAAACGTCCAGAAAAATTGTTATCGCAGCCGTTCTACCGGCGGTCGTGCCGCTGGCGATACTTATCGCCTCGGTCATCATGAGCCCCTGGTGGGCCGGCAGCAGCCTTGCGGCAGCGCGGGGCCTGGAGCGGCCCCTTGCCATCGCCCACCGCGGCGCATCGTTTTACGCGCCGGAGCTGACCCTGCCCTCCTTCGCCCTGGCGCGGGACATCGGCGCGGACTACGTGGAGACCGACGTGCAGCGGACGCGCGACGGCGTGCTTATCAATTTCCACGACGACGACCTCTCCCGCACCACGAACGCGGCGGAGGTATTCCCCGGGCGGGAGAAGGACCCGGTCGGGAGCTTCACCTGGGCGGAGCTGCAGAGGCTGGACGCGGGGTCCTGGTTCAACAGGGAAAACCCGGACCGTGCGGTGAAGGGCTTCGCGGGAACGAAGATACCATCGTTCAAAGAATACGTTGCCCTGCTTTCGTCCGGCCGCAACAGGCCCGGGCTCATGATCGAGCTGAAGCAGCCGGATATGTATCCCGGCATCGAGGAGGAGGTTCTTACGGCCCTGCGCGCCGGGGGCTGGCTTGACAACGCGAACAGGGTCATCGCTGCCGAACCGGTTGCGAACGAGCCGGGCCGCGTCACTGTCGGCCTCGGCCCGCGCCGCGTCATACTGCAAAGCTTCGACGCCGGGTCCCTCGCCCGGCTGAAAAAACTCGCGCCGACCGTCATGCGTAACTACCTGGTCGACGTGGAGGACCGGGACAAGTCGGGGAGCTTCGCCGCCCTGCTTGAAACGGCCCGGTCGCTCGGCGCGGAGATCGGCCCGAGCGGCTACCTTGCCTATCCCTGGTATGTCGGCCCCGCGCACCGCGCAGGGCGGGTCGTGTTCGTGTACACGATCGACAAGACCTGGCACTTCCTGCTCTTCACTTTCTTCGGCATAGACGGCATGATAACCAACCGGTGCGATTCATACATCGAGTTCCTTGGCCGCACCGTGCATGCGCACCCGGCAGAGCTGCTGATGCCTTACCGGTAGACGTGCTGCATGCGGGTTGTTATGCAACACCTCAAATAAATAAGCCGGGACCCCCCGGCTGTAAAAAAAACCGGACGCAGGAAGAAATCCCTTCCCGCGTCCGGTGGAGTATTGGGTGCCTTACAGCGGCAGTGATATGATGTATTTCATCTGCGGTCAGTTTACCGAAAGGATCGTTACTTCCACCCTCCTGTTCTTCTCGGGGGCGCCGGCCAGGGGCTTGGAACACCCGTATCCTTTCGCGACGAGCCGGTCCCTGCTGATGCCCTGGCTGACCAGGTACCCGTACACGGCCTGCGCCCTTTTCTCGGAGAGCGAGGCATTGTACGACTCCTCGCCCGTGGAATCGGTATGGCCGCCGATCTCGATCTTCATCCCGGGATTTACCTGCATGAGCCGCGCCAGGCGCGACAGCTCGGCCCGGGTCTTGTCGTAATCGAATACGCTGTCGCTGTTGAGCCTGAAGTAGAGGTTATTCAGTATCATGGACGCTCCCGCCTCGATGGGGACCAGCTCGATGTCGCGGATTATGGCGTCATACTTCTTTACATCCGCAAGGTCGAGCCGCGCCGAGTACATGAGGTATCCCTTCCTGCTGATCGACAGCTCGTACACCTTCCTTTTGTTCAGGACGATGAAGTACTTGCCGTCTTCGCCGTTGCTCGAGAACACCTGAGTCCCACCGGTCTGCACGTCGGTCACACGGATCTCCGCGCCGATGGCCTTTGACGCGTCGTTCTTGTCCGTCACGGTGCCCGCGATCGTGATGATCGAAGAGCTCTTCATCTCCGCCGGGAGCTTCGCGGTCCTGATGCGGTACACGAGCCGGCCGCTCCGCTCCTCGGGGTGCGAATAATAGATAACGTCGCCGGACGCCGGCACGGAAACGATCCGGTCGTCATACTTCGTGTTGATCTCGTCCCCGAGGTTGACCGGCTCGCTCCATGCGCCTCCGCTCATCATCTCGGTCTTGTACAGGTCGTACCCGCCGCGGCCGCCGGGCCTGTTGGAGGCAAAAATGATCGTCGTGCCGTCCGCCATGATGATCGGGGCGAAATCGGAGTACTCGGAATTGACCGGCGCCGGCATGCGGACCGGCTCGGTCCACTGCCCGTTCACCTTGATTGATCTGAAGATACAGAACCTGTCATTGCCTTTCTTCTCGTCGCATTCGCGGGTAAAATAGAGTGTTGTGCTGTCCGGTGAAATCGACCCGAACCCTTCATACCCGGCGGTGTTGACCGGCGCGCCCATGTTCACCGCGCGCCCCCACAGGGCCTTGCCCCGTTTGGCGATCCAGAGGTCCACATCACCCTTCCCCCCCTTCTGGTCGGATGTTAATAGAAGATTGTTCTGGTCATAGGTGATGAAGGGGCCGGCCGTGTTCATTTTGGTATTGGCGAATAGAAGGGGCACCGGCGGCGTCCATCCAAGATTGGTCTTGAACTTGACGACGCAATCGTACTTGCCGGGATTCTCATGATCAGATTGAAATATGAGCATTTTGCCGTCCGGCGAGACGGTGGGGCTGTGCTGGGAACGGTTCGCGTAATTGTATCCGCATGACGTCACTGCAACCGCCAGGAACAGAATAACCCCGAAAAGGAACCCATTGTGAAGCTTATGTGTGTGTTTAAGCATGATAAAACTCCTTCCTTTAAAAATTAGCAACACGATTCCCGTGTTGCATGGTTAAGAACATACACCATCCGGAAGGGGTTTTCTTATCAATTTCACATATCGAACAATTCGGTTATTGCCGATTTTACAGGCTGTGGAAATGGTGAGGCCCCTGCGGGGGCAAAATTAAAAGGAGGGGGTACCACCGCGGGTACCACCCCCCGCGCCGCCCTACCGCCCGGGTATGGACAGGAAGGAAGAAAGGACCATGACAATAATTTTCAGCCATCACCAGGGAATTATTGATAAAATCAATGATACGATACAGATTATTCTTAGTTTTGGTGTTGATGCAGCACTATCAGAACATAAGATTGATTCGGCTAAAATATTACAACAATCACTTGAAGGTAAAATATAATATGTTGCTAATTGCAATAAAAGCGACGCTGGTTTTTAAAATCGGAATATTGATAAATTAAATGGGATTAATTTTACAATCACTGAGGACATGTATATTCACGATCTATTGAAGGTGGAGGATGTATTTTGAATATTATATAATAAATTATAAATATAATAAAATTGTTCCAAATATTATTAAAAGAAAATTAAAAATAAGCAAAACAACTATCACACGTCTTTTCTTAATCGTTAACAAGTATAATGAAATTACAATAGAAATTCCTATGCCTACAATAAATAGAGTTGTTGTTACAATAAATATTTTTCTTAAACTAAATAGTCCTAGAACTACACCTGGCGAACCATTTCTATAACTATTACATATATATATGTATAATATAAATGGAATAATTAAAATGAATATTGACAAGCAGGTAATCAATAATGAAATGTTTAGCATTTCCGTTTGAGGTAGTTTAAATAATTTCATATTATTATTTGTTAAATTTCTTCTGAGCTAATTGGTATCAATATAATGATCGTAAATTTCAAGCCCCCTGTCCATTGTTTTTTATGTTGAAATTTGTTATTCGATCTCCCAGGATAGTTCAGATGCCTCGACAAGCTCGGCACAAGTAAAGCGCTTTGTGTCCCGTTAGCCTTTAGTGAAGAATGAGGAGTTTACCGGATATTTATAGATTAAACAAGCCGGGGTGAAGTATGGAAAATTTTAATTATGATTCGTATTGTGGAATATATTGTGGTTCCTGTGATATTTTAATATCATATAAAACGGGAATTATGCGTAAACTGGCAATTTTTTGGAATGAATCCACTGTGAGGAAATTTCAAAAAATCACCGGAGCCGTTCAAACAAATCAACCTTATGCTGTTCAATGTCATGGTTGCAAATCAGATCAATTGTTTATAAATTGTTCCAGCTGTAAAATCCGGGAATGTGCTATTAATAAAAAGGTTGAACATTGCTTTGAATGTGCAGAGTATCCCTGTAAATATATAAATAATTTTCAAAAAGGAGACGTTGTTTTATCACATTTAAAAAATAACCGTGCGAATCTTGAATTCATTAAAAAAAATGGAGTTCAAGCTTGGCTGGCTGATCAAGAAAAAAAATGGCAGTGTCCGGATTGTAGCACAAGCTTTTCATGGTATACTCCAAAATGCGAGAACTGCGGAAAAGATCTCAAGGGAAAATCCAAATCTTTTTCTTTGTTTAAATCGTCCCTTATGAAATTAAGCATTTATTTAGCACCGAATAAAAAAAAAGGAAAAGTAAATGTCCGCAGTAATGGCAGTGGATGAATGGCACCTCTGATAGGCACGGGTTTAAACCCGTGCCTATCAGAGTATGCTTACTACCGCCTGCGGTTGGCGCAGAAACACGGGCCGGGAAATCTCACGGGAGAGGGTAACCATGAAAAAAGGGAAAGAAGGACATGTATACATGAGGCTGGACAGGATGAAGAAAATATCCGGTGGGGCCGCGAAAAAGGCCAGGAGCCTGGGGGCGCACCGGAAGGTCGCCCTCGCGTATCGGTCGCGGAGGCTCGTGTTCGGCGTCATCCTCCTCTGCGTCGCCGCCTGGTTCGCGAACAAGCACCTCGCCGCCCGCGACGTGGAACCGAAGTGCTGGTTCTGCTCCGCCGGCGAGCAGGCGGAGGTCCGGGGCGTGGTGACGAAGACTGAATGCATCTCTTACAGCACCAAGGCCCGCAACAATGAATACCGGGTGGAATACGCGTACACGGTGAAGGGCAGGTCCTACACCGGCGTCGGGTACCAGACGGGGTACATTGTCCTGGAAAAGAGCCCGGTCACCGTCGACTACTCGGTCAAGGACCCGTCCTGCTCCTGCATCAGGGACATCCGGTGCGCAGCGGACAACGCGATGTTCACGCTCCTGTTCGGCGTTCCCCTCGTCATTCTCGGCATACCGCTCGTCCTGGGCGGCGCGCGCAGGATCATGCGCGCCCTGTGGGTCATTGAGCACGGGACAGTCGCCGGGGCCTCGGTCGGCACCATCACCCGCAAAACTGAAACGCATATGACGGGGCGTGTTGGGGTGTGGCGCACCACCATCAGTTGGATCGCCACCTGCAGCTTTACGGACGCTTCCGGGAAGGATTTCCACGTCAAGGTAGGCATGCCCGAGGGCCTGCTGAAAAAGGGGGACGAGGTCAAAATCGTGTACGATCCGGGCATGCCGGAGAACGCGATCGCCATCGGCGCCCTGCCGTGGTTCGTAAAAACCGATCCGCCGCTGTCAAGATGAAGGGAAGGCGCGGCATGCCGTGCCCCTTTTTCAGTAATGAAAATTTTAAGCACCCTGCCCGCTGTTTTTTTTGATACTTGTTATTCGATTACCCGGGATAGTTCAGATGCCTCGACAAGCTCGGCACAAGAAAAGCGCATTGAGTCGCATAAGCCTTTACTGCATGAGAGGCTCTTTCCTGTATATTAAGGACCGCCATTGTCATAAAATAGTCCACCCGAGAAATACAGAACGTAGCTGCCTGCATCCGCATCGCTGGTGATGGTAACGGTGGCAGAATAGGTAGCATTGGATGTAGCATCGTTGTAATACGCAACATCAAAGAATTGCTGATCACCTGGATTAATTACCCGGGGAGTTAAAGAAAAACTAAAATAATTACTTGTCCCGCCGGGTGGAGTGGACGGGTCCGGGGAATACACAACATTTACACTGGTGATTGTCACGGCGGTGTTGCCCTGGTTGCGGATGTTCAATGTCAGCGTGGTGTATGGACTGCAGCCTGAATAACCCCAGCATACACTGAGCCATGATGAGGATTCCCTTGGCAGAAGCGTGCTATTTCTGTATAGATTGATAATTTTAGTTGCGGGAGAATTCCCCGTTAGATTGAGAGTGAAGGTCGGGTTTGCCGGATCATCGCTGACGAAAGTAACGGTGGCCGGCAAAGTACCCGGAACCTTGGGATTAAAGGTGATGGAGAAGTCAACGCTTGCTGCCGGGGCGATCGTGGTTGACTCAGGACCGGAGTAGGTGTAGTTGACCGTATCGTTCAGCACGATGCTTGAAATGGCAAGCGTACCGGTGCCGGTGTTGGATACGGTAAACACCTTGGCAGGGCTTGATTGATTGGTCTGAACCGTGCCGAAGTCATATGGCGGGTCATTATTGTTTGCGATGGCAGTCGCGCCGTCAAAGATTCCGATGATTCTTGTTACGGAGGCAGTCCCGCTGAGATTAAAAACGAAGGACCCTGCTGACGGGTCATTGCCCAGTATGGTTAACGTGGCTCCATGGGAGCCGGACACCTTAGGGTAATAGTAGAGGGTGAAATCAGTGCTCCCACCGGGCGGGACCGTGGCGTTAGACGGGCCTGAGTATACGAAGTTGTCAGGGTTCGCTGTATCTGTAAAGGTTATGCTGTCTATGGTCAGGTCTCCGGTGCCGGTGTTGGCGATGGAGAAGGTCCTTAGCGCACTCTGGGTGCCCGTGGTCAGGTTGCCGAAATCGCACGGATAGGGGTTGTCCGCCAGGACGGTGGCGCCTTCCAGCACCTCGATCTGCGGAACCGGCACCTCGTACACCGTGCCGGTGAGGCCCAGGGTGTAGGCCCCCGCGCCGTTGGGGTCGTGGTAGGCGATGTTCAGGGTGTCCCCGTACGTGCCGGCCATTCCGGGGTCGAAATCCACACGCAGGTTTGCGCTGGTCTTCGGCAGTATGGGCCCCGGCGGTACGGACGTGAGCGTGAAGGCGGTGCCGTTGTCGAGGTCGAAACCGTCCAGGTACAGGTTCGCCGTGCCCTTGTTCCATATTTTCAGGATGCAGTAGGAGCTTGAGCCGATGTCGTAGCTGCCGCCGTCCGGGAGCAGCGTCAGTCCCTGCCAGACCTCGATCACGGCCCGGTCGATCTCCGTGCGCTCGCACGCCACGGTCACATTGAAGGGGGAGTAGTCCTCGCCCGTGTTGATGGATACCAGGGCTGCGCGGTACCCGTCGTTCACCTGTACCGTCGCGAAGGTCACGGTAAATGTCGTTTCCGAGCCGGGGTTCAGCAGCACCGGACAGGCGATGCCGCTTATGGAGAACCGGTCCGCGTACCTCCCGCCAAGCGTTACGCCCTCGATCGTGAGGTCCACCGCGCCCCTGTTCCGTGCGGTAAGGGTTATGCTCCGGGGCGCGTCTTCCAGCGTAAGCCCCATGTCGATGAGTTCGCCGGGATTGACGGGGGCGCCGTTATAGAGCAGGGTCAGCTCGGGGAGGGGTTTGCCCGGTTGCAGGAGGATCATGTCCAGCCGGTTCTTGATGTCGGATATATCGTCGCCTAATTCGCCGAGCATGCTGTCGCATGAGGTCACTGTGCTGAGAGATAAAAAAAGCAGGATTGAGAATGCTGTTTTTAGGGCATTGCTGCGCAGGATTGATCTGATGTTCAAAATAAGAAATGAAAGCATGTATCCACACCAATGGACAACCAATAGTCAGGATATCAGGCAAGAGAGTATTATTCAAGGAAAAAATAATATGCCTGACCGGGAGTTTATGCTGCAGCGTAACTGTAAATATTTTATTAAAATGATTTGCAAATAACAGAGTTTATACTAATAATACATATTGGGTGACACGTGGAATGATAATTTATATATACATATAAAATATTTTTGTTATTAATAGGTCAGGTTAATTTAAACACACCGTCCACCGCTTTTTGTGTTGATACTTGTTATTCGATCTCCCGGGATAGTTCAGATGCCTCGACAAGCTCGGCACAAGTAAAGCGCATTGAATTGTATAAGCCTTTACTGCATGAGGGGCTCTTTCCTATATATTGAAAAAACACTCCTACCCTCCGTGTCACTGTGCCTCTGTGGTAAATCCTTGAAGAGCGATGGTGACTATCACGCCATCTCCCTATATTCCGTCGGCGTCTTCCCCACGACGCTCTTGAAAACGCGGTTGAAAGTGGTGAGGCTCTCGAATCCCACGGCAAACGCTATTTCGATGATCTTCTCATCCTTCTCTGACAGCTTCGCGGCCGCGTCCTCGATCCTGAGCTTGTTGATATAGTCGTTTATCTTGTATCCGGTATATTTTTTAAAGAGCGTGCTCATGTAGTTGGGATTCAGGCCCACGGCCGCGGCGAGCCCTTCCCGCGACAGGTCTGAGGTGTAGTTTTCCTTTATAAACTGTATTATCTTCTCGAGCTTCTCCTGCGTCGTTTCGCTGATAACCGGCTCCCCGGCCTTCAGCCGGTCATAGAGGTGGTTTATCTCGGCGTTCTTCTTTGTGAGCTCCCTGGCGAACAGGACCACGAACAGCAGAAAAAACACCGGCGAGCAGAAGGTCGCCAGGAGGAAGGTGAACCTGCCGCCAGTCATCGACAGTATCACCTCGACCAGGATCACGAGGCCGCCGCCGACGGAGCTGAACAGGGAGAGCCAGAACTTGTATCCGTCGGGCTTCAGCCGGTTGAGCCTGACGGTCAGCGCCACGGCCAGCGGGACATTGAAGCATATCGTGAGAATGCCCAGCGCGTCCCCCGTGTAATGGGTAAAGGGCATGTCGGCCCGGTAGACCAGCAGGAAACCGAGGAAGTTGAGCACGACCGCGGCCAGGAGGCCCGGCACCAGTATCCTGTTGTAATTGGTGATATAGATCCCGTATATCGACTGTATGATCAGGATCAGGGCGATCGAGAAAAACTGGACCGTTGCCGCATGCATGAACTTGATCACCAGGAAATCCAGGTTATGGAACGGATAGAAGAGCGAGGCGATATAGAAAAAATAGACGATCACGCCGAACGAGCTGTACAGGTATTGCTTTTCGGTCCTGTTCCAGAGGTAAAAAATTGCAAGCACTATAAACGCGAAAAACGACACGATGATGACGGCCATCGGAAGGTAGATATATACCAGGTCACCCACGAAGCGGGCGCGCGAGAAGCTGTCCCTGTCCTGCAGGGTGACCGTTGACAGTATCCCGCCATACTCGTTCGCGAATATGCCGATCCGCACGTGAACCGTGTTGGCGCCCCTCGCGAGGACCCCGGGCGGTATCTCGTAACTGCGGCTGCGGCACATGATGCTGATGTCGCCCGGCGAGCTTGATCCGACGGGCATCCCGTTCACGTACACGCTGTCGGTGTAGTATATCCTGCCCAGCGAAATGCCGTGATAGGCCGATGGGTCTCCCGGCATGTTAAACGCGCCCTTCAGCCAGGCATGCTGCAAGCCCCGGGCGCTGCCGGAGGGGAGCCTGAACGTGGAGGGGATGCTGAAAAGCCGCCAATCGCTCCCGGTGCCGATTTTTTCCAGGGACGGCTCGTCGTCGTAGATGATGCTCCACTCTGTTACGGGGATTGAAGTTGTGTCGCTTTTACAGGACGGGCACAAACAGGCGGCACAGAGCAGGGCGAGAATAATCGGGCCCCGGATTCGCTGCAGGGGGTGCATTGTCATTTCTTCTCCGGCTTCACCGTCAGGAAATACTCGCCGTACACTTCGTGGAAGCTTGACGTGCCAAGGCGCTTTGTCTCCCCGTAATAGAACCCGGAGCGCGGGTCCGTGGAATAGGAATAATTCATGAATATGAGGGAGGTATCAATGCCGAAAAATCCAGACAGCGAGGTTGCGGTCTCCGTCTCGAGTCCCGTCCCCGGAACGCCGAGCAGGAGCGTGTCGCAGCTCCCGCCGAGGGGGACCGGCAGGACCTCGTCTTCTTCCCCGCTTTTCAGACCGGGTATCGCGTAACGGCCGCGGTGCAGCGCTCCCCACTTCCACTCGTCCATGACCGGGCCCGAACCCCTGTTAAACCAGCGCATGGTCTTGAGAAACGCCCGGTCGAAGATCGTGTCCCGGGTCTCGCGGCTGAAGGTGGCCGTGTCGTCAAAGCGGGGAGACCCACCCTCCCTCAGGATCGTGTAAAACTGGGGCACCAGCAGGTCCCAGCGCTCCATTCCGTCCCCGGTCATGTCTTTAAGGTCGTCGCCGTACGCCTCGGACATGAAGCGCCCGAGCAGCATGTAAAAAAGCGATGGCGCGACCGATCCGGGGTCCATGCGGCCGTCCCAGTTCTGAAAATAGATCCTGGCAAGGCGGGACGACGCGACGGGGTTGTCCCCGAGTATCGACAGGAACTCGGGCAGGAACAGGCCCGCAAAGGGCGAATAGGTGTCCGCGAGCACGTTCTCGACGTCCTGGCCGGCAAACCGCTTCTTCCGGTCAAGGAGGGCGTTCAGCCGCCCGCTCCGCTCGTCATCGATGATGGCGTTTTCCCGCACCGCGGCAGGCGCGTCCGCAGTGAAGGAGCTGCCCGCGGCAACGGCGCCGTCCGTCCTTTCGCTGAACGCGGAGAGCTCGGTCATGCCGGTCCAGGCGGCGTCAGCGCCGTGCCTGAGCACGCTGTCGGTCTTCGTCCGGGACGGGACCTGCCCCGACCAGGCGCGGAGCGCCGCGTCATCCGCGCCGAAGAGATACACGCGCGGGAACGAGCGCACGTTCTTCACCAGCGCCCCGGCCTCCTCGATGCTCTTCGCCACCGGAATGCCGAAGAGGGATGCGATGTAATCCTCCCCGAAGACCACCGACCTGACCGTTACCACGAACGAGCCGTATTCCCTGTTCTCGTACACGTCGTTGAGCAGGGGGCCGTGCTCCGTTACGCGCACCGCGCCGGCGCCTCCCGGCCGCTCGAAGTCGAGCCATCCCGCGGCTCCGAGATACTGGTAGGTGTCCCCGCTCCTGACGATCGGTATGGCGATGAAATCCTGCGCGTCAAGGTTCAGCGTGAAGGCATAGAAGGCGATATCGAGATTGGTGCCCGAGAAGATAAAGGGTATGCCCGCGTGCGTGATGCCCTTTATGATCCGGTCCGGCGTGTTGACGTGGAGCGGGTACCAGCCCGGGTAGAGCGGCAGGGGGTCCTCGCAGGAAAAGGCGGTCACGGGATAGCGCTCCTTCACTTTCTGCGCCGGGAGGTAAAAAGCGTACCCGCGGTTGAAGGCGCCGATCCGGTTTTTCACGAGTTTCTTGATCTTCCGGACCGCCTCCACGCAGTCCGCCTCGTCCTCCGGGAAAAAATAGATGAGGTTTTCGGGTATGATGTCTTTCAGGCCGGCGGAACTTTCCTCGCGGGAGAACTGGAAGATCGTCTCCCTGTTATTTAAAAACGCGTTGGACCACTCCCTGAGGAGCAGGATGGCGATACCGTCCTCCGGCGCCCAGTCGCGGGCCACCATGTTCGCGAGGCGCAGGTCGGCGCGGGCCGTGTTGACGCCGTGCGCGTACGCCTTCAGGTAGGAGGCGTACGGCTCTTTCACGAGCTTCATGATGTCCCGCGCGCGGTCCATGAAGCCGATGGCGCGGGAGAGCCTGCCCAGCGCAGGGCCGTCCGCGCCTGCGATATCGCCCGTCTCGGCCGCCGCGATCGCACGGAAATATTCCATCTGGCCGTAGCGGTCCTGCGCGTGCAGGTAACCGATCGCAAAATAAACGTCTTCGAAGTTCTTCGCCTGTACGAGGGGAGTCCCGTTGATATCGCGCTCGAGCACGACATCCGCCGTCACTGCGCCCCGGGTCGTCCCGGCATAGGATATGCGTCCCCGGTAATGGTTCACGAGGAGAACCGCGGCAACGGTCAGCGCGATGGCCGCGGCACAGATTCCCGCTATGATGAGCTTCTTTTTCATATGACCGGCGTATCCCGGAGAGGATTTCGGCGCGGAGGACGCGCTATCCCTTGATCCTGATCGATGCCTTGACGACTTCCAGCCTGGTGTAGTAGCTGTCCAGGAGAGAGAAGAACCTTCCGAAATCGCCGGACACGTCGATTATCGACTTCCCCTTCACCAGCTTCGCCACGGTCTTTACATCGGTGGTATATATGTGGCACTGGACCATGCCTTTTTGCGTTTGAACGTCGGCTATGACGCAGAAATCGTAATCAATGTTCCCGGAGTCCACCACGTCCTTCACAGTCAGCCCGACAAGCTCAATCCTGCGCTTTCCCAGCTCGTCCCGGATAAGCGACTTCATGGCCGGATTGTCCGTGGCCTCGATACGAGCCTTTTCCTCGACAACGCCGTCTATGAGAATGGCCTTCTTGAATGAGCTGCAGGACAGGACGACGACAGCGGCTATGATAAATACGAACAGGTTGATTTTCATGGTGCGGCTCCTCTTTCATAAACTCTCCGGCAGCGGCACCGAGACGCGGGGCCGGCCGGTCAAAACGGAATAATATCGATATTCAACGCCAGTCGGCAAATTTGTCAAATAAATAATAGACTTGTTGTATAACTGCTTATCATAACCGGTTACGAAGCCTGTCATTCCCGCTAACGCCGGAATCCATGCGAAACATATGGATTCCGGCTCTTCGCTGCGCTTCGGCCGGAATGACAGTTGAATCTTGCGACAAGCCTCATGCTCTCTCCCCGGGCAGCGCGGTCATACCGCAAAACACTCCGGGCCGATCTCAACCGGCGACAGGTCCTCGCTTTTAATCGCTTTCGCCATGGCTTCGGCCTGCGGCAGAACGTGTTTCAGGTAGTAGCGTGCGCTCAGGAGCTTGCCGTTGTAGAACGCGGCTTCGCTGTTCTCCTTCATGAAGGCGTCACGCTGCGACCGGTCCGCCGCGTTGACGGAGGCCGCCCCGAACAGGGCGTCGAGTCTCGGCGCGGCCAGGCCGGCCTGCCAGAAGAGGAGCCAGCCCAGCACGATGGTGCCCATCATGTTCAGGAACGGGTAGGCATTCGAGATGGGGACGTAGAACTTGCCCGCCTTCCCGCACCGGGCGAAGAACATGCCCATTTCGCCAAGGAGGTTCACCCCGCCCTGTAAATCAGCGGCAAGATCTTTCAACACGTCAATCCCGCCGTATGTCTGGATGGCTTTGTTCATCTCGCCCAGGAGTGCCATGAAGTTCGCTCCCTTTTTCTGGCCCAGCTTCCTGCCGACCAGGTCCAGGGCCTGGATGCCGTTTGTCCCCTCGTAGATCGAAGCGATCTTGAGATCGCGCAGGTACTGCTCCACGGGATAGTCCTGGCAGTACCCGTATCCTCCGTAGACCTGGATCGCCGTCTCCGCCACCCGGAACCCGATGTCCGAGCAGTAGGACTTGCAGATCGGGGTGAGGACCTCCATGATCCCGTGCCACTTTTCCGCCTCCTCCCGGTTAACAAGCGTCTCGGCCCGGTCCACGCAGAGGCCGCAGAAATAGACAAGGGCGCGCATCCCCTCCACGTGCGACTTCATCCAGAGGAGCATGCGCTTGACGTCGGCATGGTTGATGATTGGAACGCGCGGCGCGTCCGGGTTCTGGAAATTGGCGATGTCGGTGCCCTGTACCCGTTCCCGCGCGTACTTGAGCGCGTGCAGGTAGGCGGTGCCGGCGGTCCCCATGCCCTGCAGCCCCACCCCGATGCGGGCCTCGTTCATCAGCTGGAACATCACCTTCATCCCCTGCCGCTCCTCTCCCAGGATCTCGCCGTAGCAGTCCCCGTTGTCGCCGAGGTTCAGCAGGCAGGTTGCGCTCCCCTTGATCCCCATCTTGTGCTCGATCCCGCCGATGGTGTAATCGTTCCGGCGGCCCAGGGAGCCGTCCGGGTTGACCAGGTACTTGGGCACCAGGAAGATCGATATCCCCTTGGTCCCTGCCGGGTCGCCCTCGATGCGCGCCAGCACCGGGTTCACGATGTTCTCGAACAGGTCCGAATCGGCGGAGGTGATGAATATCTTTGTCCCGCTTAAACGGTAGGAGCCGTCGGGCTGCCGCACCGCCCTGGTCTTCAGGCTGCCCACGTCGGAGCCCGCCTCGGGTTCGGTCAGCGCCATGGAGCCGCCCCAGAGGCCGGCGTACATCTTCTCCATGTATCTCTTCTTCTGCTCCGCGGTGCCGTATTGCTCGATCAGGTGCGCGGCGCCCACGGCCAGGAAGGGGTAGCTCAGGAAGGCGAAGTTGTGGATGAAGCCTTCCGCCGCCGCCAGGTACAGGGTATACGGGAAGCCCTGGCCGCCCGCCTCGGCGGAGGTCGATATCGTTGACCAGCCCCCTTCCCTGAAAAGCTTCATGAGCCGGTGGTAGCACTTCGGAACAATCACGCTGCCGTTCTCCAGCCGGCATCCCTCGCGGTCCGCCTCGGCGTTCGCGGGATAGACCTCCTCGATGGCGAGCTTGCGAGCCGTTTCGAGGGTCATGTCGAACACGTCCCGGGAAAAATCCTTGTACTTTTCGCTCGCGCAGAGTTCTTCCACATTCAGCATCTCGTAGAGAACAAAATTTTGATCACGATCGTCATATACCTGGTTGGCCATAATGAACTCCTGATCGGATGTTTTTTGGGATGAGAGGGAAACACGAGCCCTGTTTGCGGGAGAAAACAGGGTGAGACACGGGCCAGTGCCGGCCCCGCATGGGCGGCACCAGAATCTGACATTATCCGATGAAAGCTATTTTGTCAACCAAAAGTGGCGCACCGGTCCGCGGGGATTATCTCCACCGCCATTTATTCTTGACAGCGGCCGGCCGGACCGCCATGGTTTGCCGGTCAAATTCGCGCGAGAGACAGGCCACATGAAAACAAAAAAACAGAATGCTGACAAAAACCCGGCGGTGCTCATCACGGGCGGATCCGGCTTCCTTGGCGCCGCGCTGCTGCGCGAGCTTCTGAAAAAGCCGGGCCGGGAGACCCTCTCCCCCGGCGAGATCCGCATCTTTGACACCCGCCCGCCGGATAACGCGTCCGACCCGCGCATACGCTACATATCCGGGGACATACGCTCCCCGGAAGCGCTTGACGAAGCGTGCGCCGGCGCCAGCCTCGTCTTTCACTGCGCCGCGATCGTCGACTGGGGCCAGGCCCCCCGCTCGCGCGTCCACGACATCAACGTGAACGGCACCCGGAACGTGATCGGAGCGGCCCGGCGCGCGGGCGCCAGGGCGCTGGTCCATACCAGTACCATGGACGTGATATACGACGGCCGGCCCATCACGCGGGGCGATGAAATGAAGCCCTACCCGAAAAAGTTCACCATGGCCTACGCCGAGACCAAGGCCCTGGCCGAGCGCGCGGTCCTCGAAGCGGACGGGACCCGGGAACACGGCACGCCGGCGAACGCCGCGCCCCTGCGGACCTGCGTGATCCGCCCCTGCGGCATGTTCGGCGAAGGCGATCCCTACCATGTCAGCTCGTTTCTAAAAATGGCCCGCGGAGGCAGGCTTTCGTTCCGCATCGGCAGTGGCAGGTCGCTGTTTCAGCACGTGTACGTCGGGAACGTCGCGCACGCGCATGTTCTGGCCGCGCGCTCGCTCCTGGAGCCGGAGCCCGCGGCCGCGGGAAGGGCCTACATCATCACCGATTTCGAGGCGAAAAATTTTTTCGATTACATGGCGCCGATACTCGAAGGGATCGGGTACCGGATGCCGCCGAAGCGGCGGAGCATCCCGATGCCGGTCATGTACGCGCTGGGCGGCATCATGGAGTTCGCGTCCTTCCTCTGCCGGCCCATTGTCCGGCTCCAGCCGCTCGTCAGCAGGACGAGCGTCGCCATGGTCTGCAAGGATATGACGTTTTGCGGCGACCGGGCATGCCGCGAGCTGGGATACCGCCCCCTCTACTCCGAAGAGGAGGCCATCGCCCGCACCATCGAATACTTCAGGGCGAAGGAAGAAGCGTAGCGAAGCCGGGGCGCATCAGCAAAGCCCGTCAGGTATGCCCGCCTCGCAGGGCACCCCGACCGAACAAAGGCCGCACCCGTATATGAAGATGTGGTACCGCTTATTGCAGTGCCGGAGAGAGCGCGCGACCCGCCGGTAGCACGCTTCCTTGTCATGGGCGCCCCCCGCGGTGATCGCTCCCACGGGACAGCGCGCCGCGCATTTAAGGCACTTCCTTCCCTGGTAGTGCAGGCAGTACGCGTGTATGTCGTCGAACCGTTTGCGGAGCTGCTCCAGGGGCAGGTGCACCACGAAGCTGCCGCACCGGTGCGCGCACCCTTTCTCCGTGATGAAAAAGTCGTGCATGCCAAACGTGCCCAGCCCGGCGGCATACGCGACATGGCGGTGCGACCAGGGCGAGGCCCAGCCGACGCCCGGGTACCGCTTTTTGTTGAACATCGGGGTGACGTCCGGCGCCACGGCAAGCACGCCACGTTCCATGAGGCGCGTCACGATCCCGCGGACCATGACCTGGCTGAAGATCTCGCCGTTCAGCCTGGTCTGGGCCCAGCGCTCCGACGCCCATTCCTTCGCTGCCGCGTTCTCGCGGCGCGTTTCCCCGGTAATGGGAAGTATGAACGATACCACTGACAGCTCGGACGCGGGGGGCGGCGCAACGCCGTTTTGCCGCGCCTGCCAGGCCATGATCTCTTCCGGGGTGAAATGGTGCGGGCCGATGATCGTTTTGAATTCGGCAAAAAGCGGGTCGTCGCCCCTGACGAACCCCACGAGCGGTGCATCGAAGAGCCTCTCGCCGGAGAAGGGATACTCCATTGAATTGCCGGGATGCAAGGCGACCGCGCCGGATATTGTGTCGACGAACCACCGCGCATCGAACATGGCAGCTTCCGGCGCTGCGGTTTTATTGAAGCGCGGCTGGGCAGGGAAGCCCAGTCCCCGCATCTCGCCGAGCGCGTTCATGATGCCGCCGAGGTCGGTGATCATCGACAGGCCCCGGTAGCGGTCCTTCATTTTACGGTGTTCCATGGCCACAGCCTCCGCGGCGATCCGGCCCGGCCCGGCGCCTCACGGCGCGGTGCCGACAGTCAACACCTACACCGGAAACCAGGCCCTGTCAATACTTTCGCGGGCGCGGCGTGAGCGGCGGGGCTAAATAACGATCAGGAACCGCCCGCAGTGGTTGCAGACCGCTATGTTTTTCGACTCGCGCACCTGGGCCAGGTAATAGGGGGCCAGGTCCATGTGGCAGCCCGCGCAGGCGTTCCGGTCGAGTATCGCGAACGGGTTCAGGGATCGCTTCCTCATCTTCTCGTAATAGGCGAGGGATTTGCGGTCAATGATCTTCCTCAGGTCGTTTATCTTGTTCTGGATCGTCTCGGACTGATCGCCCTCGTCGAAGAGCTGGTTCAGCCGGTCGAGCCGGATCAGAAGGTCCAGGTTGACGGAGGGCACGTTCGCCAGGTTGTCGTTCGGGTCGGCGCCCGGCCTGTTCTTGTCAGTCAGCCCCGCGAAATAGAGCTCGCTGAATTTCTTGAGCAGCGAATAGGCCGAGGGCCTGGTTTTTGCCGCGTCAAACGCGGCACGCCGCTCTTCGTCGGAAAATATCCACGCCATCATCCCCACCAGGTAGAGGTACTTGGTGCTCTGCTCCGTGGGCACGATGTTGAGAAGCAGGTACCGGACCGGAAGCCCGTCGTGCGAGTGGTAATCGATGCCCTTCCGCGCGATCGCAAAAATCGACTTCAGCTCTTTAACTGAATCCGTCCTGATATGGGGGATCGCGAGCCCCTTGCCGATCCCGGTATTGTCAAGCGACTCGCGGTGCATGATCTGCGCGTAGAGCCGCGTGGCGTCCTCTATCTCCTTCATCTCCTCAAGCTGGGTAAGAAGCTCCTTTATCACGAGCTGTTTCTCGCCGGATTCAGCGTACACCACGTGATCTTTGGGAATAAAATGTTCAATTTGCATGCTACTTCCTCTCGTGTAAAAAAACTTTTTCGCGGCGCCGCAATTTCAACTCCCGGGCGGCCCGGAATGTCCGGGCAATCGCCTTGCATGCTACCGCTGCTTCCATCATCGTCCGCCGCACGAACGATGATGCACCAGGTCTCCCGCGCCGGACATGCAACACGCCGGCCCGGGAACCGGGACACGGTTACAAAACGAACCTATTCCTAAATATGTCAATGAACATGCGGAAATCCCCAAAAAAATTTACTTGAAAAAGGTGACAATCCGTGAATAATGACTTGTCAAACGGGATATACAGCACTGAATATACCGGAACGGCGCGCGAATCGCCAATTTCATTATCACGGACCCGGCAGAGAAGACAAGAAACGACCATGGCACGAAACGGAAAACTTGCAGAAGACAATATCGTTAACAGCATCATCGGCGAAGGGTCCGATTTCAAGGGAGAATTCAAGATAAACGGGCTCCTTCGAATCGACGGCCACTTCCAGGGGACCATCGAGACCGACGGCAAGGTGCTCGTCGGCCAGACCGGCGAGGCGGTCACCGATATCAAGGCGCGGCTCGTGGTCGTCGGCGGGAACGTTCGCGGTAACATTTTCGCCACTGAAAGGGTCATATTCCTGTCGACGGGAGTCATAAACGGGAACATCATAACGCCCAGCCTTATCATGGAGGAGGGCGTTCGGTTTGAGGGCAACTGTACCATCAACAAGCGACCGGATGAAACGTCATGATAGAGATAACCGGGGCCAGGGCACGCAAGGACGAACAGGAAAAGATCACCAAGAAGGGTAAGCTCGCCGCGGTCAAACACGGCGGAAAGACCTTCTCCTCCGAGCTGCAAAAAACACTGGCCGAGGAGTTCGAGGGCCCCATCGACAAGCTGATGCAGGACCTCAAGGACCAGGAAAAGCGCTTCCTTGACCAGCAGTCCGAACACGAGATGAACCGGTACAAGGCGCTCGTGCAGAAGATCCTTAAATCCATCCTCGCCGAGCAGGGCGTGCAGGAGCGCACCCTCAAACGCAAAAAAAAGAACTGGGGCGATTTCATCGTAATCGACAGGATAAACGAGAAGCTGCTGGAACTCACCAACGCCATAACCAGGCAGAACAAGGCCTTCAATCTCCTGAAAACAATGGAAGAAATCCGCGGGCTCATACTCGACCTGGTGTATTGACAGGTCTTGCGTCTCCTCCCCATAATTCCGGAAGCAACATG
The DNA here is from genome assembly GCA_029564515.1 of Spirochaetota bacterium. GTDB lineage: Bacteria > Spirochaetota > UBA4802 > UBA4802 > UBA5550 > RBG-16-49-21. The sequence goes on from JAKQPV010000151.1 coordinate 121,409, forward strand.
TTTTATCGAAAGGTTTTGCAATGCCAAGCGGTACGCGTACGCTCGCGACAATACCGGCTGCTATGACATCCACGGCACAGCCGGCGGTGCAACATCCATGTCGGCAGCGTCCTTTCCGTTATGCCCTCGCTATGCCTGTCCCGGGTCTTCCGAAAGGCCGCGCTTCAATGTGTGGCGGCCGGCCCGTCCTTTTTTGATGTTCCGGACCGATCCTATTTTATTCTTGCCGTTTCATCGCGCTCCTGTACAGTAGCACACCGGAAGGTAGAGCCATGAAAAAATATGAAACGATTATCTACGAGAAACCCGAGCCGGGGCTCGGCATCCTCACGCTGAACAGGCCCGCGTCGTATAACGCGATCAACCAGGCCATGGTATCGGAGCTGCACTCCTTCTGGGGCGAGCGGCTGTACGATCTCGAAACCAGGGTCATCGTGCTCCGCGGAAGCGGCGAGAAGGGCTTCTGCACCGGCCTTGACGTCAAGGAGACCGGGGAGATCACGCAGAAGATGGGCCTGGAGGAATTCTACATATTCCAGGCGGGCCTGGCGCGGCTGAACCTGGCGATGCGGCGCGCGCCGCAGCCGATCATCTGCTGCGTGCACGGGGCGGCGGCGGGACTGGGCCTGAGCTTCGCGCTGGCCTCCGACATCAGGATCGTGAGCCCGGACGCGCGCTTCAGCGCGGCGTACATCAATATCGGCCTTGGCGGCGCCGACATGTCCTGCAGCTATTTCCTCCCGCGGATGATCGGCGCGGGGCGCGCGTACGAGTACATGTACACCGGCGAATTCTTTTCCGCGGAGGACGCCTGCCGCCTCGGCATGGTGAGCAGGATCGTCGAGCGCGAAGCACTTCTCGATACGGCCCTGGAATACGCGGCCACCCTTCTGAAGAAGAACCCGTTCGGCCTCCGCCTCACCAAGGAAGCCGTGAACATGAATATAGACGCGCCGGGGCTGGAACACGCCCTGAATATGGAAGACCGGAACCAGACCCTTCTCGCTGTCGGGACGTTCCTGAAAAACCTGACATAGAATAACCATGAACACAACCGGCATAATCGGGCATGAGCGCCAGCTCCGTGTGCTATCGCTCCTTTTAAGGAACGGCAACACCCCCCACTCCATGCTTTTTTCCGGCAAGAGCGGGATCGGTAAAAAGCTGATCGCCCGGCGGTTCCTGGCCGCGCTCTCCTGCGGCGCCGGCGACCCGCCCTGCGGCGCCTGCCCCTCCTGCCTGCAGGCGGCGGGCGGCTCGCACCCGGACATTATAGAGCTCCTGCCGGACGATAAGGGGAGCATCCCCATCGGCGACGCGGACCGGAGCGAGCCGGGCACGGTCCGCTGGCTCATCGAGCGCCTGTCGAAGAAATCGGTCTCGGGCCGCTATGGCGTGCTGATCGACGGCGCGGACACGATCAGGGTGGAAGGCCAGAACGCGCTGCTCAAGACCATCGAGGAGCCGCAGGCAGGCACCCACATCATCATCATAACCTCGAACAAGTCGCTCATACTGCCGACTATTCTCTCCCGCTCGCTTGACCTGTCCTTCAGCCCGCTGGGCGCGGATGAGGTGCGGGAAGTGCTGGCCGCCGCGGGGACCGCCGTCGAGCCGGGCCTCGCCGCGGCGCTCTCGGGCGGCTCGCTGGAGACCGCGCTCGCGCTCTCGGACGAGGCGGTGCTCGCCGGGGTCAGGGAGGTCTGCGGCGAGATAACCTCGTACCTCACCCGCGGCGAGAACCTGCGCCTGGACCTGGCCGCGCTCCAGAAAAAGATAGGCATGGACCAGCTTCTCTCGGTCCTCCTGACCGTGTACCGCTCGCTCCTCCTGCCCGGCATGGGCGGCGAGCCCGCCCACCCTTTCCTTGCGGAATACGACGTTCCGGACCGTCAAAAGTTGAAGCAATTAATAAAAATTCTGCTTGCCCTCAGAAAAGGACTCGCGAATAATCTAAATATCCGTAATGCCCTGAAAGGCATGCTTTACGCTATAGACGGCATGGACGGGTACGGTCTCCCCGCGCCCGACAGCGCCGATTGAGGAATATACAATGGAAATTTCAGCAATCAGGCTGCGAAACAGCTACCAGATAAATTACGTCGACACCAACAACCTCTTCGTAACGCAGAACTCGTTCTGCGTCGTCGAGACCGAGCACGGGCTGGACATCGGCCACGTGTTCAAGTGCCGCAAGTGCGCGGGCGGGACACCGTCCGAGGTAAAGGGGAAGCTCCTCCGGCTGGCGACGGAGGAGGACCTGAAGCACATCCCGGAGATCGAGGCCATCGAGAAAAACGCGTTCGCGAAGTGCCGGGAGAAGGCGAAGGCCAGGAACCTGGACATGAAGCTCATCTCTGTCAAGTGCCTCTTCGACCGGACCAAGATCATCTTCTACTTCGTCGCCGAGAACCGTATCGACTTCCGCGAGCTGGTGCGCGAGCTCGCCTCGATCTTCCGCACCAGGATCGAGATGCGGCAGATCGGCGTGCGGGACGAGGCGCGGCTCGTCGGCGGGTACGGCCCCTGCGGCAAGCAGCTCTGCTGCGTCCACCAGAGCGACGACTTCGAGCCGGTCTCCATCAAGATGGCGAAGGAGCAGAGCCTCAACCTGAACTCGCTGAAGATATCGGGCATGTGCGGCCGCCTCCTCTGCTGCCTGGGTTACGAGTACAAGCTCTACAAGGAGATAAACGACGACATGCCCGACATGGGCGCCGAGGTCCGCGCGGGCGAAATAACCTACTTCGTCGCCGGCATGGACACCCTCAAGGAGACCATACGGCTCCGGAACAAGGAGCGGAGCATCGAGATCAAGAAGGACGACCTCGAGATGAAGGACGGCAAGTACTTCCTGAACAAGGACGTCGTGGCCCGCATCGAGAAAGCGGAGGACGAGACGGCCGAAGAGGATTCGTATACATTATGAAAGAAACGTTTTACGTTACAACTCCCATATACTACGTGAACGCCGAGCCGCACATCGGCCACGCATACACCACGATACTCGCCGACTTCATGAGCCGCTTCCATGCCATGCTCGGGTACGACTCCTATTTCCTGACCGGCACGGACGAGCACGGCGACAAGATCGACCAGGCCGCGACGGCCAACGGCACCACGCCCCAGGAGTACGCCGACCGCATCAGCGGCATATTCCGGAAGACCTGGACAGACCTGGGGATCGGCTTCAACGACTTCATCCGCACCACGGAAAAGCGGCACGTCGCGGTCGTGCAGAAGATCCTCCAGAAGGTGTACGACGCCGGCGACATCTATTTCGGGAGCTACGGCGGCTTCTACTGCGTCGGGTGCGAGCGCTTTTTCACCGAGAAGGAGATGGTGGACGGAAAGTGCCCGGACCATGACCGGAAGCTCGACTACATTGAGGAAAAAAACTATTTCTTCAAGATGAGCAAATACCAGGACTGGCTCATCGGGCATATCGAGAAAAACCCGGACTTCATACGGCCCGAGCGGTACCGCAACGAGGTCATGGCGCTCCTGAAAGGCGAGGTGCTGGAAGACCTCTGCATCTCGCGGCCCAAGTCGCGGCTCCAGTGGGGAATCACCCTCCCCTTTGACGAGAACTACGTCACCTATGTCTGGTTCGACGCGCTGATAAACTACATCAGCGCGATCGGCTGGCCCGAAGGAGAGAAATTCGCCGCGTACTGGCCCGCGGTGCAGCACATCATCGCCAAGGACATCGTGAAGCCGCACGGGATATTCTGGCCTACCATGCTCAGGGCCGCCGGCATTGAACCGTACCGGAACCTGAACGTACACGGGTACTGGAACATGCAGGACGCCAAGATGTCCAAGAGCCTGGGCAACGTGGTGACCCCGAAGGACCTGGCCGACCGGTACGGGAACGACCAGATGCGCTATTTTTTCCTGAGGGAGATGAGCTTCGGGAACGACGCGAAATTCAGCGAGGACGTCATCATCGACCGGATCAATTTCGACCTGGCCAACGACTGGGGCAACCTGGTCAACCGCACCGTCAACATGCTGGGCAAGTTCTTCGGTGGCGCCCTGCCGCCCTTCAGCGCGTCCGAGCCCGCCGACCGGGACGATCTTGTTTCCCGGTTCAGGAGCTCTTCCGCCGACTACATCGCGTTCGCGCGCAAGTTCCAGACCAGCGCGGGCCTGGAAAAGCTCTGGGAATTCATACGGTACCTGAACAAGTATATCGATACGAACAAGCCCTGGCAGCTCGCCAAAGAGGGCGGCACGGCCCGCCTTTCCTCCGTCATGAGGAACATACTTGAAGCGATCTACGGCATAGCCGTGCTCCTGTCGCCGGCGCTTATCGGGTCGAGCGCGGCAATCATAGCGGCGCTCGGGGCTGAAAACAAGCCGCGCGATATCGAGAGCCTGGGCTCCTTCACCCTCCTGGACGACGGGCGCACGATCGGGCAGCTGGGCATACTCTTCCCGCGCCTGGAAAAAGTTGCGGCCGAGGCGGGCGGGAAGCCCCGCGCGGCGGAACCGAAAAAATCTGAAAAAAAGAAAGGAGAGCCGGCCATGACGGAACAGCACGAAGGCCTTGTCGATATAGCGGATTTTTCAAAAATTGACATCCGGGTGGCGAAGGTCCTGACCGCCGCGCGGATCGAGGGCTCGGAGAAGCTCCTTGAGCTCCGGGTCGACTCCGGCCTGGACGAGCGGACCATCATAGCGGGCATCGCGAAGTGGTACGAACCGGAGACCCTCCCCGGGAAAAAGATCCTGCTCGTGGCGAACCTGAAGCCCGCGACACTGTTCAAGCGCACTTCGAACGGCATGCTCCTCGCCGCGAAAGCGCCCGGCTCGGACCAGCCGGTGCTGATCGTGGTGGACGACTCCATTCCCGCGGGGGCCCGGCTGGGCTAGCATATGAAGATCGGCATCGTTTCCGACACTCACAATAATATCGAGCTCGCGCAGAAGGCGATTAAAATTTTCAGCCAGAACAGGGTGGACCTGGTGGTGCACGCCGGGGACATCACCTCCTCCAAGATGCTCCGCCTGTTCAAGGACTTCCGGTGCAAATTCGTGCTCGGCAACGGCGATATCGACGACGATGCCCTGAACGCGGAGGCCGCGAAGCTCGGCTTCGGGAAGATCGAGGCGTCGAGCACCTTCGAGGCGGGCGGCAAGAAGATCATCGTGTTCCACGGCAACGACGTGCCGCTGTTCCGGGCGGCCATGGCCTCCGGCGAATACGACTACGTGATCAAGGGACACACCCACATGTTCGAGAACTACCTGTCAGGGAACACGCGGGTTATCAACCCGGGCGCCCTCTACGGCGCGGACGTGTTCACCGTCGCGATCCTCGACCCCGAGACCGGGAAAGTCGAGCGTATCCTGATCGATGCCGAGTAGAGCCCTGCGTCACTAATACCGCTCACCCCCGCTCAATGATTCCCTTTTATCACTTGCCTTTCCATTCACGATTGATTATATTTCTTTCATCTCGTTCCCGTTTGCCGGTTTATAACCCTGACATTCAATGTTCTAATGTTTACTTAATTTTTAAATAAATAAAGGAGCAGTCCCTTACTGTTTTTCTAAAATCAACTTATTATTCCCCGCTTGACCTGGGTCAATGCGCGCATTTTGCGGACATGATACAGGGGGGAACCGCTGCGGCGTGCGGCTTATTACGGCGTATTTCAGAATTCAAGGATCAGTAATAACCAATAATTTCAAAAAGGAGGAGATATGATTGTTGATACAAGCTTGGTCCTGTGGGGACAGACCCTTGCATACACCCTCTACGCGCTGGCCATAATGTCGGTGATAGGGTGGTTCGGCTACCGGGTCACAAAAAAAGGAACGGGCAAAGAGTTCAAACCCGCCCTCTTCTACGTATTCGTCGGCTTCCTGGTGGTCGCGGGGGTTTCCCTGCACCTCGTCACCCACGCAACGATCCCGTGGAAACCGATGGACCTTGACCGGTCGGGCGTTACGGCCGATAAAACGTTTACCATCAATATCGCCAACCACACGTTCGCGCTCCCCGCGGAAAAGATGGTGATCAAAAAAGGAGAGATCGCGCGGTTCAACGTCACGTCGGACGACCTGACCTACGGGTTCGGCCTGTTCCGGGCGGACAACTCGATGCTCTTCCAGATGCAGGTACTGCCGGGCTACGTGAACGACATTGTCTGGAAATTCGAAAGTCCCGGCGTATATTCGATCCGGTCCACCGAGTATTCGGGCCCGAAAGGCGCGAACATGTTCGTGAAGGACGCTGTTGAAGTCACGGAATAACGTCAATAAATCCATCACACGAGGAAATCACTTATGAACTTGATACACACACTGGTAAACGGAGAGCAGGGCCTGTTCAAGCCCGCGACCCTGACTCCAATGCAGAAAATGACATTGAGGTTCGTCGTACTGGGGCTGCTCTGGTACGGGGTCGTGCTGATCGAGGGCATGATCATGAGGCTGTACCTGGTGAAACCGGTCGTCTCGCTCGTCCCGACAGACCAGTACTACGGCATCCTGACCGCGCACCCGCTGATCGGCATATTCGGGTCCACGTACTCGCTCGTGCTCGGCGCCTTTCTCTTCCTGGTGCCGTTCTTGATGAAAAAGCCGCTCTGGAGCATCAAGCTGGCAAACTGGACCTGCGGGCTGGTCGCCGGCGGCACGCTCGTCTTCTGGCTCGCCGGCTTCATCACCCACTATGCGCCGATGTACACCCTGTACTGGCCCCTGCCCGCCGACTTCACGCAGTTCAGCGTGTGGGGCGGGACCTTCTTCATAGTCGGCATAGCCATCGTCATGGCCGGGGCCGCGTTCTTTGTCCTGAACATATTCGCGACCATCATGTACACTCCTGAAGGCACGCCCAAGCAGCCGGCGGGCGCGCTCATCTCGTCCGCGCTGGGTCTCAGCGGCATCAGGAACTTATTCAGGAAAGACAAGAAAGAGCACCTGGTCTCTCTTCCGGTCGCCGCAATAGCCCGCGGCACCGTCGACATGGCCTTAAACACCGGCGTCATTCTTTTCACGGGCGTGCTCATACTGGTCTACATGGTCGCCGCCATACTCGGCTACGACCTGAAGCATTCGGCGATCGACGCCCTGCTCTACAAGAACTGGTTCTGGTGGGGGCTTGACCTGATCGCGGACGGCCTGGTCCTGATCTTCGTGGCCGGGACCTGGTACCTGCTGGCCACGCTGATAACCGGGAAAAAGCTCTTCATGGAGAACATCGCGCGCGCCGCCCTCTTCGTGGAGCTGGTCGTGTCCTGGACCGTGTGGTCGCACCACCTGATGTCGGACCAGGCCCAGCCGGGCATCCTGAAAGTAGTATCGGGCGAAATGGTCACGGCGTTCGAGCTGATCACCCAGGGCCTGGCGTTCTTCATCACGCTGGTCACGCTCTGGAGCGCGCGGCCGCTGAAGATGACGAACCCTCTCAAGTTCCTGCTCGGCGGGCTTCTGGGGTTCGCCCTCGCGGTGCCGGCCGGCATCATCCAGGCGGACCTGGGCCTGAACCGCATCCTGCATAACACGCAGTGGATCGTGGGCCCGCACGTGCACGTGGCCGTGCTGGTCGGCCTGACCATGACGCTCTATGCCGCGGTCTACTACCTGTTCCCGGTGCTGACCAATGGCGCGAAGCTCTGGAGCGAGAAGCTCGCGAACTTCCACTTCTGGTGCCACCTGCTCGGCGGCATCGGGATGGGAGCTTTCATGGGCATGGCAGGCCTGCAGGGAATGCTGCGCCGCACGGTCTATTTCAACGGCGAGTTCTTCCCGTTCATGCTACTTGCCGCTCTTACCGGCGCGCTGCTGCTCCTGGGATTTGCCGCGTTCTTCTTCAACATCGTGATGAGCGTGGGGATCAACGGGGTTATCGGCATATTCCTTCCTTCAAAGCTGAAAACGAAAGACCTGCTGCCGAAGTAAAACAGGCAGCGGCCGGAAACATATGCCAGGAGGCGGCATCATGCATGCCGCCTCCTTTATTAAATATGAACACAACCTCGATAAAAAAGAGTGAATGTATATATTAATTGACAAAAACCCCCGTCCGTGAAGAGTGGCACGATATTCGATAGTACCCCGCTGTTTCAACTACCACACTGTCTCAGCCGGCTTATCTACAAGGAGAAAACATTAGATGTCATTTGAAAGTCTCAGTCTCATTGCGCCTATTTTAAAGGCGCTGAAATCGGAAGGTTACTCAACGCCTACCCCGATACAGGAGCGCGCCATCCCCATCATTCTTGCGAAGAAAGACCTGCTCGGCTGCGCCCAGACAGGCACGGGGAAAACCGCCGCGTTCGCCATACCCATGCTGCAGTTATTGCACGAGGAGCGGCCTGCCGCCGGCGCGCCGCGGACCATCAGCGCCCTTATATTGACGCCCACCCGGGAGCTCGCGATCCAGATCGGCGAGAGCTTTACCGCGTACGGGAGGCATACAGGCATACGGCATGCCGTAATTTTCGGCGGCGTGTCGCAAAAATCCCAGACCGAAGCGCTGCGCGCCGGCGTCCGGGTCCTGATCGCAACCCCCGGAAGGCTCCTGGACCTCATGAACCAGGGATTTGTGGACCTCCGTCACATCCGGCAGTTCGTCCTCGACGAGGCGGACAGGATGCTGGACATGGGTTTCATCCACGACGTTAAGAAAGTTATCGCGAAGCTGCCCGCGCGGCGGCAGACGCTGTTCTTTTCGGCGACCATGCCTCCCGCGATATCAAAGCTTGCCGACACCATACTGGTGAACCCCGAAAAGGTAGCGGTCACCCCGGTCTCCTCCACGGTCGATAGTATCGATCAATCCATTTATTACGTCGGGAAAAAAGAGAAAAAACGGCTGCTTGCGCACATTCTGAAAGACCCGTCCGTGGTCACGGCGCTGGTGTTCACGCGCACCAAGCACGGCGCCAACAACGTTGCCCGCGACCTGACAGAGGCGGGAATCGGGGCCGAGGCCATTCACGGCAACAAGTCGCAGGGCGCACGCCAGCGGGCCCTGGGCAACTTCAAGGCGCGGCGCACAAGGGTGCTGGTCGCCACGGACATAGCGGCGCGGGGGCTCGACATCGACGAGATATCACATGTCATCAACTACGAGCTGCCGAATATCCCGGAGACTTACGTCCACCGCATCGGACGCACCGGCAGGGCGGGACTCTCCGGCTCGGCCATCTCGTTCTGCGACGACGAGGAGCGCGAGTATCTCGCCGACATACACAAGCTGATCAGGAAAAAGATCACGGTGGTCGAGAACCATCCGTTTACAGCGCGCGGCGCCGCTGCGGAAGAGCGGCAGGAGCCGGCGCGGAGCTCCCCCGCTGCGAGACCGGCCCGTTCTCATGCCGCCGGCCATTCGGGCGGCACCAGGCGGTTCGGAAGGCAGCGGTACGGCAGGTAAACAGCCGGCTTGGTAAAAAACAAAAAGCGGCGTTCCTGAACGCCGCTTTTTTATTTCCCGTCTTCATCCATGAAAAACTGGATGAGCCGCTCCCTGAGCGGTTCCAGTTCATCTTCCGGAACATCCTCCGGCCTCTCGTACTGTGCGCATAAATCCTGGAGAGTTTCGATATCATTTATGAGGAGGCCGTAGTAGTACCAGTCGGCCATGAGCCTGGCCGCAAAACGTACCTCGCGGTCGGTAAGCTCGGTCCAGGCGGGACAGCGGAAGGTCTTGCAGGTGCTCTCCCAGAACGACTCGAACTCCTCCCCCCGGTCGTGGTCGGTGTAGACCAGGCAGCAGAGAAGGCCGGGCTCTGACCCCTGCATCCCCACATTGGGGCACTGGAGCTCGTCAGGGAAGAGTTTTTCTTCGAGGGAGGATTCCTGAAGCAGTATCTCGCGCCCGGGGCCGGATCGCTCCCGGTCCATGAACATCTCCTCGATCTTCTCCCGCTGCATGGCATAGTTATGGCTGCCGCAGCAGAAGGAGCATGAGGCGCCGTACCCCGGCTGGCACCGGTTTATCCTGTTTCCGTCGTTACTGTACATGGCCGCACCAATGATGCAGGTTCTACTTCATCCGTCGGGCAGTCAAGAGAAAATACCTGAAGGCACGCTTTTAAGAGATGAAGCGTTATTCAAAGCATGAAACCAGGTTGGTATTCCGGATTGGGTTAAGCCATCTGTTGGCATATTACATCATCTCATCCGTACCTTCGACTTGACACTGCACATATTTGGTTTATAGTCAGTTGACTCATGATGTAATCCATCTGCAGGCTCTGACCCTCCATTAAAATACACCGCTAACCTCTTAAGATAGGCATCCTCATAGGACAAGAACCTTTTTACACATTCCTCAAAGGTGTTCCCGAGCTTCCAGAAGAATTCATGCAGGGTAATCCTTACAGGTGCCACATGATTTTTGTCCAGATAACAGTTTATAAATCCGATATCGTTCTTGCGTGGATCCCTCGATAAACCC
>JAKQPV010000157.1:0-1425 GCA_029564515.1 Spirochaetota bacterium
AGCTGCTGCCTGAGCTTGGCCTCCTGCTTGTCCATGTACACGCCCACAGCCCCGCCGGCAAGCGCTCCCACGCCCGCGCCGATGAGCGCCCTCTTGCGGCGCGATTCGCTGTCTCTTCCGGTGGCCGCACCTACAGCCGCGCCCGACGCAGCCCCGATAATGGAGCCCCACCCGGTCTTGCTCATCTTCCGCTGGCCGGTGTAGGGATCGGTGGTGCATGCTTGAAGAACGAATATCCCGGTTACAACGATCATGATGACAGTGCTGATTCTTTTCACGTTATGTTTCCTCCATGCAATCTTTGCTCCTGAGTCCAGGTAAATGGTAACGCCCTGTCCTTGCCGGATGAAGCTTACCCGATAATGGTTTGACGTATCAAGAGAAGAATGGAGATAAGCGGGAAAATCCGCGCCCGTGCATCATGGGCGGGCCCCAGGGGACGGCTTTCATGCCTCGCCGAGATCGTCCAGTATCGCGCGCACGGCGGCAAGCATGCTCTGGAGCGAATACGGCTTGGCCAGAAACCGGTGGCTGTTTTCCCTGACGATCCTGGCCAGGGATTTCTCATCCATGTATCCGCTGGTCATCAGAACCCGTATGCCGGGATCCGCCTGAACGAATTCTTCCGCCAGATCGAGCCCGTTTCTGTCCGGGAGCACCACATCGATGAACACGAGAGCCAGATCGCCCTGGCGCCGGTGGAACACCTCGCAGGCCTCCGTCGCGCTCGCCGCGGTGAATACCGAGTAATCCCAGTTCTTAAGGGCGGCTGCTGCAAAGGAGAGAATGTCGGGATCATCCTCGACAATCAGAATCTTCTCTCCCTTTCCGAGGATGTCGGCAGGAAGGCGTTCCATGTCGGGCTCCCGGCCCGCCTCGCCATCGGCCCGGGGAAAATAGACCCTGAACTCCGTTCCGTCGCCGGGCCTGCTGTCCACGGTGATCCACCCCTTGTGCTGCTTCACGATCCCATAGACCACCGCAAGGCCGAGCCCGGTTCCTTTTCCCCGATCCTTGGTGGTAAAGAAGGGCTCGAAAATGTGCTTCACGGTTTCGCCGTCCATGCCTGTTCCCGTATCAGAAACGCTCAAGCATACAAACTCCCCCGTCTTGGCATAGGAATGGGCCTTGGTGTAACTCTCATCGATCGTGACATTGCGTGTACGGATAACGATCTCTCCGCCTTCGGGCATTGCGTCGCGGGCGTTGATCATGAGGTTCATGATCACCTGCTCGATATTGCCTGTGTCCGCCATGACGGGCTGAAGGTCGGAGGCGAGATCGAGCATAATGGAGATGTTTTTATCGATGAGGCGCTCGACAATCTTGAGGATGCTGTCAACGGACTTGTTCAGATGGACGGGAACCGTATCGATGGGCTGTCTGCGGCTGAAGAACAGGAGCTTGCGTGTGAGGTCCGTGGCC
>JAKQPV010000082.1:0-1093 GCA_029564515.1 Spirochaetota bacterium
GAGCCCTTGCCGATGAATACCTGCACGAGGCCCATGACGATAAGGACGAGGACGAGAATACATATCCAGTTGAAATAGGTGCTGATGGTCCCTTTGCTGTGTCTGGCGCAAATATATACACCGACCCCGGCAAGGGTCAGCATGATGGAGTCAACAGCCTGGGCGGTGATTTCGACCGGGACTATTCCGCGCGATCCTGCCGACAGAAGGAAGGCAAACCAGCACGAAAGGTACAGGACAAACGCCGTTAAGATGGTGTTACGCATCATAAGGGCCATGGCTGCCATGCCGCTGATGAGGAACGCATAGGCATGCCCGTAGTGGACATCCGCGCCCCACACCAGCAACGTTGTCATAAACAGGCAGGGAATGAGGAGAAGGGGGCTTGCGCCCCCTTTGTTGAGCTTAATGTGTTGCATCCGCTGTCACCCGGACATAATCCGTCCCATTATGCATGACTACCGCCGTTTTTCCGGCCGCAATCGATACACCGGTGCCTCCGCTGATTTTGATCGTCACCGTCCCGCTGAGGCTTGCATTTCGGACAATAAAGACTTTCCCGGCTGTGTCAGGAGCGATGATAGAGATAGCGCCGCTGCCGCTGCTGATCGAGAGGAGGGAACATATCCATTCTGTCGCGGACAGCACCCAGGACTCGGCCAGGGTGATTACTTTTGATGCCACGGCGCCCAGGTTGAGACCGGTGATCTTGCCGCCGTCCTCAATCGCTATCGTTCCCCCGCTTTCAACGGTTATTGTGCCGCCGTCCGCTGCCACCAGTTCATCGCCGCCCTGCTTATTGTAAATCTTCGGGCCGTATGTGGGATCTGCCGCAAAGGAAAGGGCGGAGAAGGCAACAAGCAGGAAAACGGCCAGAGATGCTATGAGATACTTTTTCATTCCAACCTCCTTAGATCGCGGGGACATCAAGGCCGTGCCCCTTGACCACTGAAACGCCGAGGATCACGCCGTTTGTGTTTACGTCTACCTCTGCGATAGTGAGCTTGAGGTATCGCTTCCCGCCGACGTAGCCGAATTTGACGATCCGGCTCGTGTAATCGTCCGAATCGGCATCGATCGTGTAAATTACGCC
>JAKQPV010000019.1:0-1134 GCA_029564515.1 Spirochaetota bacterium
CTATAGTCTGGAGCACGGTCCGGAAGCTCTCCGGGTGGTCGAGTATTTGCCATTCGATGGCACACCGGGTTCGCCCCGGCAAGTGTCTCAATCGCACGAACATAATAAACATTATTATGCTGACTCAGGCGAAGGCCCGTCCCGGATCATTTTCGAGGTTTTCCGGCATGGAGAATATTCGACCGAAAAACCCCGTCGGAAGGGAAAAATGGTCGAATACTCGACCATGCACGTCAGCCTTTAATTAAGGAAGGAGGTCCGTTCATGACCCAAACGCCGATAATGCCCCGTTCACATCTTCAATCATTTGTTTTGCCCAGCGGGCGCGCGAATCGGATTCTCAGGGAAGGTCTGGAGGTCACGATCGGTCACCATGCCGAAGCCGTGCTCCTGCGGAAGTTCATCTACTGGACCGGCCGCCTCTGGGACTTCGACCAGTTCATGCACGAGGAACGTGCGCGCGGGGAACAGGAGTTCCAGGACGACCCACCTGAAAGCGGCTGGGTGGAAAAAACGGCGGACGATCTCCTCAGCGAGTCGATTCCATCCTTGAGCAGGCATGCAATCAGGAAACATCTCAAGTCGCTTGTCAGAAAGGGATTTCTCTACGAGCGGGAAGACCCGGTGTATCCGTGGGAGCACGCGCTCCAATACCGGGTGAATCTCGTCAAGCTCCGAAAGGCCCTGGCCAGGCGGGGATATCACGTGGATGAACGCGATTTCGGTTGAGTGATGAAACGACGGGAGTGTCGACAAAACTTAAAAAGAACACCAAGGAGGTACGCAAATGAATCTGGGACTGGATGTCGGGTACGGGGACGTGAAGGCCGTTTACCAGCGCGAGGGAATTTTGGAGATGCTCAAGTTCCCGACGGCGATCGCTTATGCGGAGCGGGAAGTCGGGGATCTGTCGGCATTTGCCGGGGGCGAGGAATACGAATACCGGGGCAGGAAATACCTCATCGGCAGGGAAGCCCTGGTCGGCGCCTTTTCGACGCGGAGCTTCGAGTTCATGAAGAGGTACTCGCCCCTTTTCGTCTTCAAGGCGGTGAAGAAAATTAACAGGAAGACCGGTGAACTCGTCACGGACGTCGCCATGGGACTCCCCCTTTCCCATTACACGGACGCGAACCT
>JAKQPV010000020.1:0-4624 GCA_029564515.1 Spirochaetota bacterium
GTTGCACCGAACCTGATCAGAATTGCGAGGCGCCACGCCCCCGAGGTCCAGATCAGACGCGGCCTGAACGACGCGATCACGAGGAGGGCTTTTGGCCTTGGCACCGATCTCCAGGTAATCAACACCCAGCAGGCCAATTACTTCGTCCCCTGGTCGAAGAGGAGCAACCAGATCCTCGAAGATGCGGAGAACGGGAACGGGTCTAACGGGTCTCCGGGACAATAACAGAGCACGCCACGATCGATTGCAATATCTCTCCGTTCCGCGCCACCATAAGACAAGCGCTTCCTTGCGCCGCCCCTAATTTCTTGACATCCTCCCACGACTGACGATCGCGGCCTCGTCTTGGCAGGGGAGGGTCGTAAAATAATAAATAATACTTGCAATATTTATAATTTCTGTTATATTTATAATGACAGTTCGCGTCATATGAATCTGAATCGGGGAAAATAAGGAAAAGGAGGAGCGAATGGATTTGAAAACAATGATCCTCAAGGATATTCCGTTAAGTTTGCACACGGCCGCGAAGGTTCAGGCAGCAAAGGAAGGAATTACCTTGAAAGCAATTTTTATGAAAGCCCTGGAAGAATATCTGGAAAAAGTCTCACGGGAAGACCAATCGGGTCGGTGAATGAAGCGATCAAATACAAAAACGGAGGTACAACATCTTGAACGGTTCAACCCCACGAGAGCGAGAGATACAAAGCGGCAAAGATATGGCAAAGAGCCTCTTCCTCATACTCATCATCGTGCCGGTCCTCCTTCTCGCCAAGTGGACGGTAGCGAGTATGTTTTATCCGCGCGCGATCGGACAGACCGGCGATACATACGGTCTTATCGCCATGGCCCCGGTATGGTTGTATATGATGGTGTTCCTGGTAAAAGGGACGCTGAGGGGGTTCAGGGCCTTTCTCCACAGGTCGAAAAGGACGCTCAACCTGTGCCGGATAACGCTGCTTGTCTCATTGGCCGTTCTCTGCGCCGTTTTCCTCTTCTCGTTTTTCCACAACAGGGCGCCTTTCTATGGGAAGGGCGCGGCGGGGAGTGTGAAGAATGCGTTCAGGGTTGCGCGTGATAACAGGGCAATGATCTCTGTGCTGCCGCTCGGCCTCAGTGATAAAGAGAAACAGCTGGTCGGCGATTCCCTGTCGAAATACAGCGACCCGTCCGCGTTCGCGGCATCCAACATAAAGGTTTCCCACAAGATGAAAAAGAAGAATAAGTGGTCAAAGCCGGTGAAAACGGAGGTCGTGACAAGGACCGCGGCGGGAGAGGCCGTGCTCAAGGCCGCCTCGAGAATTGTCGGCCTGTCGCTTACCACCGCCGAGATGGCGCTCTGCGTGTTCTTCATCTGCCTGGTGAAGCTCCTTTATTACGGCCATTGGTGGCGGGCGGCCTTTAAGCACGCGTTCAAGGCCGTGCACGTGTACTACTTCCGCAATGTCCTGGAGATAGCTTTCACCAGCGGGGGGAAGGAACGCCTCGAGAATATCCTGTCCGAGGTGCAGGCGGAGAGCGATGCGGAGCAGGCGGAACGGCGGGCGGGACTGATCGCTGCCCACCCGGAACTGGCCGAGATTATGAAGGAGGCCATGGACTTCGCCGAGGAAGCCAACAGGGTTCTTGAACAGAGGCGGTAGCATGCTTTGCGAGAAAAAAGATCCGCATCAAGCTATTTTCAAGGAAAGGCCAACTCAACTTCAGTAAAGGAGGGTAACACACATCATGACAAAGCCCGGGAAAGAAAAAGTCTCTATTTTATTGGCGGTTCTTCTGGCCACCGTGTTGCTTGCGGGGTGCAGCAAAACGTCGTCCATCCTGGGAGGCGCGGACCAGTCCGATCCCCAGAAGTTTGCCCTGTATGTGGCAAAAGAGATCTTCGAGAAGAAGAATTTTCAGGTTCTTGAGACATACGGTTCTTTTGATCAGAAAAAGCGCCTCAAAAACGAAAAGGCATCAATCGATGCCTTGAAAAAAATGGGATGGCCCCCCGGCCTGGGAAGCCTGGAGATATTGCAGAATAACCTTGAAAGTTTTGAGAATAAATGGGGCAAGGTCAAGAGCTTCGGTATTTTTGAGTACAGCCCCGATAAGTTCAAGGCATCATCGGACCCCCGGACAAAGGCCTCTGTATGGATATGGGCCCTGAGAGAATATTCGAAACTTGAAGGACACGACCAGTATATGTGCAGCGGAAAATCTGCAGAAGAATGCCTCAAATACCGTTTTTCCAACATAAGGTTGGGCCTCGTGCAGGAGCGTGACGGCAAGTGGTATGTGAACCACTACTTCTTTGGCCGGACTTGAACTTAATGTCTTGAGAGAGGGATAAAAGATCCGCATCAATAATCTTGCGAACCCACAACAGGGACCCCGGGGGTCCCTGTTTCCCCATTTTGCGGTAGAAGCCATCCCGCCGGCGCCTCATACAGTCGGTTTTGTTGGTTTTCATTTATTTCCCAGCCATTTTCCGGATCCTTGATATTGCAGGGTTTCCGCACAAAGTGTGAGCATCAGGCATTCTGTCGGCTATTTGGGTAAATAAGGCCCCGAGCCTTTTTAACTTCCCCGCCGGGAAGCCCCCGTCCGTGAGGGCGGGGTAGTTCACTAAACCTCGTTCTTATTGAGAGAACGGGAACAATTCTGACAGAAAGGAGGCCGGCATTCCTCCCCGCCACCCTTCAGGGGACGGGCTTGAAACCGGGAAATTTTATGAACGTAAATGATGATATCGAAA
The DNA here is from genome assembly GCA_029564515.1 of Spirochaetota bacterium. Classification (GTDB taxonomy): domain Bacteria; phylum Spirochaetota; class UBA4802; order UBA4802; family UBA5550; genus RBG-16-49-21. The sequence continues at coordinate 2,738 of JAKQPV010000020.1, forward strand.
TTAGCGGCAGGATGAATGAAAGTGATGACATCGAGATCGACAACAGGATAAAGGAGCTCCTCCTTTCAAGCCACAATCTTTTTCTCGTGACGCAGGTCCATGAAAAGGAGATCAGGGAGATGGGGCCCATCGTCAAGGAACTCCCTCAAATGCTCGGCGGCCTCTCCCGGCTTATAGGGGAAAAAGGGGAAGATGCCGGCGCCGGCCCCAAAGCGGGAATCGGTCGCGGTCTGTTCATCGGCGTGACCGCGGGCTCGAGCATCCTGACGGCCGCCATTACATCCTTTTTGATAAAGTTCCTGTTCAGTTAACTTCCCCGCCGGGAAGCCCCCTTCCGTAAGGTGGGGGATGGAAGGCGGTAACATTCACAACTGTGGGGAGAGCACATTGCCGGAGACGGAAGACTACAGAGATGAAAGCGGATTTGAATTTCAGCCGGGTATTGAGGTCGAAGCCAGCGCCGGAGCCGGTTTCTTTGGTGAAGACTTTGACATTGTCGACAAGACCCCGGTTGACGGGCCTGCCGTTCGATCCGGGCCCGCGTTCACGGATGGCGCGGCCAGTACCGACAATCCCGTCGACAATTCCGATATCACGGATATCGTTCCGAAACACCCCAAGACCAGGTCCGTCCGGGAGAGGACCCTCAGACCGGTCCCCAAACCCAAGATATACAAGTTCAAGGACGGAAGCTCTCCGACCACCCGTGCACAGCGTCTCCAATACACCCGCCTGTGCAAGAAACTTGGCATACCGTATGACATCGCTTTCCAGACGATACTCCTCTTTTACAATACGAAAGACCTTATCAGCGTCCGCATGCGGGAGCTGCAATTCATCATCGCGTTCGAGGAACTCATGGACGCATATCCGGAAAACACCACGGACATCCTGCGCATCCTCCACCTCAAGACGGACAAGATGTACAAGGAAGCGTCGGACAACTTCAAGGACATCCATGGCAGCATCGAGGAGATCAGGAAGATATCGGGCATTATCGAGGGCAGGGGCGCCCCCGGCGGCACCGAAAACCCAGGCCGGCCTTCACCCGGCCTCCTTGCCCGGAGCCTCCGGGTTTTTACGACCTTGTTGCGAAGGCTCCTCAGGCCTTCCACGCGGGAGAAGCATAACGTCAGGCCAAAGCACGACACGTAACGTATAAGGAGGACATTGTTTGACAACGACATTTATCGGCAATCATGAGCACCTTCACCCGCCGAGCATGCACCCGCCTCGGGGCTACCCGCCTGCCAGGTCGCCCCGCCCGTCCGGGGACGCCCCGGGCCGGGCCGTCAGCAGGATACTCGAGATGTGCCTGTTCGTAGCACAGGAATATGCCGCCATGGCGGTCTTCATTAAAAACCCGTACCAGATCTACCAGCTCGACAGGAATTCGCGAAAGTATTCCGACGAGATCCTCGCCATACTGTTCAAGAAATTCGACGGTGACATCCAGGAGATCCTGCGTGTCTCAGAAAAACTTCCCTCGGCGCAGAAGCTCCTCAGCAGGAGCTACAAGGGCCGGGCGGCCGGGCGGGCGATGGGCCTTCCGAACATCGATTACAGCCTGAAGAGGATCGTGAACACGGCGACCGCGATCGCCAGGGGGGAGATGAGCGAGGATGAGGAAGATGACAACGGCGATGTCGGTATTGGAGGGTTGGTCTAAAAAACACGCCCATACCGCAAAATGGGGAAACAGGGACCCCCGGGGTCCCCTAAGACAACAGGGAATGGAGGTAAATAAATGAATCAAAGATCAGCGGCATTCGACGAGGGATTTATTGACGGCGTCAACGGCAGCAGGGTTTGCCGGATAGACATTACGAAGATCATGCCCAACCCGGCCCAGCCCCGCAAGGACATGGACCAGCAGAAACTTCAGAA
>JAKQPV010000036.1:0-132122 GCA_029564515.1 Spirochaetota bacterium
CTTCACTGCGGGAATCGTCATAGGTATTAAATTTTCAGGCGGTACCCAGCGGGAGATCGTTGATAAAAAGACATTCAACGCCGTCGCCAGCATCGGCAAGAACCTCCCGTTCCTGGGCGGGGAGAACCGGGTCTCCTCCGATTTGAAAAAGAATATTTTCCCAAAAAGCACATATCCCTATGTCATACGGATGACAAAAGACTTCGAGTACGCGGAATCCCAGAAGATCGCCTCCTATTTGAGCCAGCGGGGGCATACGGTCATCCTCGCCAATAATGAGGGTAAAATCCGAATTTTTATCGGCCCGTATCAATCGTCCGGCGCGGCCCGCGACGCATTACAAAAAATTTCAACCTACGATAAATATTCGCTTGCAGAAAACACCCGGATTATAAAAAGGTAGCATCACTGCAAGGGACCCTCGAAAAATCATCGTTTTGACGTGCCCGTAACGACCGTTCCCCTCCCGGGAGCGGCCGGCACCCGGCGGCACCATGATGTATCGTCCCGGGCGCTCACTCACGGCAATTGTGGGCACCGTCGCTTGCGGAATTACTGCATGGTACGAAGGAAACGATAATTGAAAGCCGCTGTCGTCAGAATCGCAACAGATGATGATATCGAATCAATTCATGAAATAATAAACACGTACGCCGGGGACGGTACGCTCCTGTCGCGGAGCCGGGATGATATTGCGTCGACCATCGGAAATTTCTACGTGGCGGTCGTAAACGGCGACATCGCGGGGGTCATCACCTTCCATGATTACGGCGACCACCTGAAGGAGGTCCGGTCTCTCGCCGTGAAAAAGAAATACCTCAGGAGAGGGATCGGCTCCATGCTGCTCGGGAAGCTCATCGACGATCTCACGTCGGCCAACAGTCCCACGCTCTTCGTCCTCACCTATGCGCCCGAATTCTTCAAGAAAAACGGGTTTGTTGAAATCAACATGGACACGCTCCCGGAGAAAATCTGGAAGGACTGCATGTATTGCATGAACTATGCGACCTGCAGCGAAATCGCACTGCTCTATGACGCGAACAGGGCAGCTCAATCCTGACCGGATACGATCCGGAAACTCGACATAACCGCATCCATTTTCGTTCCGTATTTCAGGTATCCGTCCTCGGATGTGATCAACCGCACGCAATGCGTGATTTTCCCGTTGACGAACACGGCTTCCAGCCCGGCATACCGGGGTGCGCTCCTGTTTGTGTACGAGTACACGATCCGGTCATCACGCTTCTCCCGTACGCGCCGCTCGAGCCCGCCATACCCTGCCCTGCCCTGCCAGTACTCGATGGCCTGATCGAGGTCCTTGAAACGAACCGCGAATTTCTCGCTGTCGACAGCGATCAGGAAGTCGTACGCTTTCGGTTCGCCGTTCGACGCCGCGGTACCGCGCGCACCGAAGAGGACTCCTTCATACCGGTACTCAAGCCTTCCGCGGTTGTTCTTCCTGATGACCGAGAGCCCGGCAGGTCCCGTGAAGGAATAATACATCCGGTCATTGATGGCGCGGACGCCGCCCTCAGTCTCGATGAACATGAGGGACGCGGCTTCATTCTGCTCGTCAAACCGGGGGCCGTTGCGCCTCTTGAGAGAATTGAGGACCTCGGTCGCCTTCACCTGCGCCTGGACGATCCTGCCGTTGTCAGCGGGAAGCGCGCGGATCGACTTGAGCACGGTAAGGCCCTCATGGACACGGTGGTCGTTTATCAGGGTGATCCCGAAGTTGAGATAATAGTCAATGCCGCGGGGCGAGACAGCGCGGTAGGGGCGCTCCGGAGTATCGGTTATGCGGATCTTCCCTCCCTGGTCGATAAAATACGTGTTTCCCTCACGATCGCGGAAGAACTTCCAGTCCGGCATCTGTGCGGTAAGCGCGATGGACGCAAGCACCACCATGACAGGGAGGAGACGTCTTCCCCTGCACGGCATGGCTACAGCAGCTGAAACAGTATTATTCCGCACAGAATTATCAGCCCGACCGCAAGGGCCATTATGTATATGATCTTGTTCTCGATGCCCGGGGATTCGCTCTGGATTTCTTCGGTGGACTGGCCGAGGAGCAATTTTACATTCTCCTCCTCGAATATTTTCGCCAGGACACCCTTGGCCACCACTGCGTAAAGCATGGTACCGCCCTTTTCAATGGGTATTTTAGCCTTCAGCCTGCCGGGAACCGGGAGACGTCCCCCCTCCTGGTCATGGGCGTTAAGCATCTTCAAAATCTTTTCGGATACCATGTCATGGCCGCTGAGGAGCACCATGATCTTGTCGCCGGGAATCAGCTCCGTCACGTTCTTTCCCTTCACGGGCGCGACTATTCCCTTGCCCTCGATGACGAATTTAGCCTCGCTTTCTACCTTGACGATGCGGTCGTCCTCCTGGACTATCTCTGTCATCTCCTTCGGGGCGCTTCCCGGCATGTCTATCTTGAGTCCCGCCAGGTCCATTGCAAGAGAGCTTGTCGATTCAAGCTCGATCTGGCATTTAACCGAATCGACGTTGAAGGACTTGGCAATGATTTCAGTAACGGTCCTGGTAAGATCGGTGAGGTTCTTTTCCTGAACGTCCGGAAACACGTCATATCCGACAAACGAGTCCGTCAGGTAGTAGGTGAAATTCTGAGAATCGATGACATCGGCACCCTGGCGAAACGCCAGCAGGTCCTTGTTCAGGGCCTTCCAGTCGTCGAATATGCGCAGCTTTTCAAATGGAGTCGTCTTCGAAAAGATGATCGAGGAGCAGCACGCGATGTATTCATGGATATAGTTGAAGTAGGCCATGAACATGCCGGAGAGTCCCTTTTTTTCAACCAGGAATTTGCACTTGACCACGATAATGTCCAGGTACTGTCCCCCGGACATTTCCTTGGCCTTGATGATATCGCCCCTGGTGTATTTCATGGCGATATCGACCATCTTTGTTTTTTCGTTCAATGAATCATATTGTTCCATGGCATTGTCATTCCTGATAACCGGATAGATATTTTTCCAGCAGCTCGTACTTCTTCTGCGGGCTCAGCCCGAGCAGTTTCTTTACGCCCTGCAGCATCTTTGTTTTATACTTCAGTGAGGCCTCAATAGTGTAAATCCCGTCCTTATGCAGACCGTCAACTATTACGGCTTTTTCATAGGGTATGTTGATCTCGACCATGGGGCCAAGCACAGAGACAATACACTCCGGCGTCAGGTATTTCAGGGACATTTTCGGTATACCGATCTCCAGACGGCGCAGCATACGGTAGGTTTTGAGCTTTTCCTGCTGCCCCCTGCCATAATTCCCCGGATTACCGGTCAGCTGTAAAATAATCGAATCGTCCGCAACAGACTCGAGAACGCGCACGTAGGTGTGGCTGGACTTGTACGATGACAGGAGCCCGAAGAGGGTATCATCTTTTACGCGGGCGATATGTTTTGATGCATGTTTCATGGTTTAAGCTCAACCGCACGTTCGTATATTCAGGCCTGCCCTGCGGGTCATCCGGCAAACTGTCACAGCGCGAAAAAAACCCCGGTGTTCTCCTTCTTAATGACCCTCAACGCGTCAAGGCCTTCCAGTATCCCGGCCACCTCGCCGGTGGGGCTGCCGGTGTATTTAACGATATCTTCCTGAGTAATGGATTTGTTGATCCTCAGAAATTCCACGATCTCCCTTTCACGGTCCGACAGGGGCCCGATAAAGAACGCATTATTCTGGCAGATATTTTCGGTTAATACAACAATTTTTTTATTTTTATAGTTCGAGTACGATCTGAACACCATGTCGATGTTGATCTCGGCGATCTCCGAGATGTTCTTCAACTTGACGTAAAACGGGATTTCGCCGTTCCGCGAATCAAGCACCAGGCGCACGATCATCTCGTCAATGAACGAGGAATCGATGACCTTGATGTTTTGAAAATCAAGGACCAGGGTTTCTCCCTCCCTTATATGCTCAAGCATGGCCCGTATAGACTGGTACATCAGGCGCCCCACAGGCCTGGTGAGGAGATCGGGCCCTTTCTGCTTCAACTCGTCAGCCTTTTTCCGTATGCTTATTACCATGCAGCTCTCCCTTCATCCAGCAAGCGATATCAGTATCTGCGTGCCGTCAAAATTGCTCAGATCATTTTTAAGAAAGAGGAACGAAGACCCTGGCGTCCTTCGCTGGTACATCGTCGAGACCGACGCGTTTCCCGATCTCAGGTAGATCGTTCCCTTCAACTTTTCGACTATCGCCTTGACCTGGCAGAGGCCGTAGCCGAATTCCCGCTTGCTGGAGATGGGTGTCGTCATCGCCAGCTCTATCAATTGCGCGGGTGAATCATAAGCGAACGTGTTGTTCCCGAAGCTTTTCAGGATGCCGATGCCCGAGTCGCCGATAGCGAGACGGACGAAGTTCTCCTTCCCGACCGAGTAGGTCTGCATCGCAAGGTAACCGGAATCCAGGCTGTGCTCGTAGATATTCTGGCAGATCTCTGATATCACCGTAACATAATAATCGATGATCCTGTCGGAGAGCCAGTACTTGAGAATATGCTCCGCCCGCTTCCTGAATACCCCGATGATAGCTCCGATCACGCGAACGCTCTCCCTCTCCTTGTTCGGGATCTCGGTGATCTCCAGAACCCGGTTGCTGAACGAGCTTCTTTTCAATAGCATCTTTTCATCCAGCCGGTCAGTTATATCGAAAACCCCGGTCTTGAAAAAATCCATCCTGTGAAGGTACTGGTGTATATTGATGGGAATTCCGGTCAGCTTCAGCTTTGTCCCTTTCTTCCTTAAATAATTCCTGCCAATAAGCAGAAGTGAGAGCATGGAATAAGGCTCGATAAAGGATATCCTTGACAGGTCGAGTTCATCCGCCCCGCCGAGGATCTGTTCCTGCAGGTCGATGACATATTCGAAGTCATAGGGCTCCTTGAAGCGGTTCGGAACCGTCAATATTCTGTTGTCTGTCATACGTCACAGTGTGATCGCATCATCAGCAGCTGCGGAGCGGCCTCCTGCCGTGAATGCGGTTTCCCCTCTTCGATTGTGCCGTGCACTGCCGGCCCCGGCATATGCAGCCAGACCGCCGGGGGACATAATTGCATGTCCCGCGACCCGTTCCAGGCTGTAGTTTCCCTTTTCTATAATCGGAATATATTACATGCGCCTGAATTATTTCTTTTCGAATGCAATGCCGGCGCATACGTTTCAGCCGACGTGATTTAAATATAACGCCGGCACGCGTCATGTTCCATCTTTCTTTCTCTTGCTTTCCTTCCGGAGCGGGGAGGTGGCGGTAAAACTTGAAGGTATGCGACATAATACAACCGCCCGTATGCGTCTGCGACGGCTGAAGACAAAAAACGGCCGGGGGCGTCTGCCCCCGGCCGTCTGGTTATTCACTGTTTTTCCCGGGAATTGCTTTTCTAGTACATGCCGCCCATGCCGCCCATGCCGCCACCGGGAGGCATCATCGGCGCTTTTTCTTCCTGCTTCTCGGTGATCAGGACTTCGGTGGTGCAGAGCATGCCGGCAACCGAAGCCGCGTTCTGAAGGGCCGAGCGCACGACCTTCGCCGGGTCAATGATGCCGTTCTTGATCATGTCGACCCATTCGAGCTTGGCTGCGTCGTACCCGATGTTCTCCTTTTCGGTCTTCGCTTTCTCGACGATGACCGATCCTTCCAGGCCGGCGTTGAAGGCGATCATTCTCATCGGGTCCTCGATGGCCTTCACGATGATCCGTGCACCGATCTGCTCGTCACCCTCAAGCTTGGCAGCAACCGCCATTACGGCTTTCTGCGCGTTGATGAGCGTTTTCCCGCCGCCGGAAACGATCCCTTCCTCGACTGCCGCGCGGGTTGCCGACAGGGCGTCCTCGACCCGGTGCTTCTTCTCTTTCAGCTCAATCTCGGTTGCGGCGCCCACGTTGATGACGGCCACGCCGCCCGCCAGCTTGGCCTTCCGCTCCTGGAGCTTTTCGATATCGTAGTCGGAAGTGGAATCTTCTATTTGCTTCTGGATCTGTGCGATCCGTCCTTTAACGTCTTTCTGGCTGCCGGCGCCCTCAATGATCGTCGTGTTTTCCTTGTCCACGATGACCTTCTTCGCGCGGCCCAGCATCTCCATTGTCGTGTTTTCAAGCTTCATGCCGAGGTCCTCGGAAATCACCTGGCCGCCGGTAAGGACCGCGATGTCCTCCAGCATGGCCTTGCGGCGATCACCGAAACCGGGAGCCTTGACGGCGACGCAGGAGATGGTCTTGCGGAGTGTGTTGACGACGATGGTCGCCAGCGCCTCTCCCTCGACCTCTTCCGCGATGATCAGGAGCGGCTTGCCGGACTGGGCGACTTTCTCGAGCACCGGAAGGAGGTCCTTCATGGTGGAGATTTTCTTGTCATGGATGAGGATGAAAGCGTTCTCGATCATGGCTTCCATCGTTTCTGGATCGGTCGCCATGTAGGGAGAGAGATATCCGCGGTCGAACTGCATCCCCTCGACCACTTCAAGGTGCGTTTCTATCGATTTCGCTTCCTCGACGGTGATGACGCCGTCGCGACCGACCTTGTCCATTGCGTCGGCTATCAGGTTGCCGATCTCTTCGTCGTTGTTGGCCGATATGGAGGCCACCTGCGCTATCTCCTTCTTGTCCACGATTTCGCGCGACGCCGATGCGATGTAGCTCACTACGGCCTCAACGGCCTTGTCAATACCGCGCTTCAGGCTCATCGGGTTCGCACCGGCGGTAACGTTCTTCAGGCTTTCTTTGTAGATGGCTGCCGCAAGAATCGTTGCAGTGGTTGTGCCGTCGCCGGCAACGTCGTTTGTCTTGGTGGCCACTTCTTTGACCATCTGGGCACCCATATTCTCAAAGGGGTCCTCAAGCTCGATTTCTTTAGCAACGGTCACACCGTCTTTCGTAACAGTCGGCGCGCCGAATTTTTTGTCAATGACGACGTTTCTTCCTCTCGGGCCGAGTGTGACCTGGACGGCGTCCGCGAGCTTCTTGACACCCTCAAGCACGGACCGTCTCGCTTCCTCGCTGTACTGTAATATCTTAGCCATTGTATATTCCTCTCTTTACAAAATATTTATTATCTTATTCCATAGTTGCATGGTTGCAGGATTATTTCTCAACAACCGCCAGTATATCGCTCTCAGAGATGATGAGAACGTCCTTACCTTCCTGTTTTACTTCCATTCCGCCGTATTTGCTGAAAAGAACCACGTCTCCAACCTTGACCGTCATCGGTATAAGGTCTTTCCCGTCACGCCGGCCCGGGCCGACTGCGATGATTTTACCCTGCTGGGGCTTTTCTTTAGCAGTATCCGGTACGAAAATGGATCCCACTTTTTCTACTTCCTGCTCCATCAATTCAATGACGACACGATCGCCTATAGGTTTTAAAGCCATTTAAGTCCTCCTAAAAAATAGATGAGTAATATTTTTCCTCTTACATCCAGAAGAAAATTCAGCTTTTGTAGATATAGAACCTCCCGCTATTACGCACAAAAGGTTCGGTTGGGGCACTTCAAGGTAAAATTAGAATTTATTACTTCGCTTTATCTTAAACTCTAAATTTTGCTGGCACCCAGTATTCAATATCTTTTAAAACTGTTAGCACTCATTAAAATGAGTGCTAACAAATAATTAATATAAAGATATCCACGAATAATCAAATTCAATTAACGACGATTTTTGTCAATTATTAAAAAATATTTTAAATTAAAATGAAAAATCAAGGTTTTTCAGCATGATGCATAAATAATCAAATAATTCATCGGGAAACATCATGAAGGCGGATTTTTAAAATCAGATTTTCCTCCTTTCTTTTCTATGAGTCTTATGTCACTTATCACCATTTCCTTGTCTACGGCCTTGCACATATCGTAGACCGTCAGTGCAGCCACGGATACCGCGGTCAATGCCTCCATTTCCGCGCCGGTTTTCCCCTCCAGCCTGACTTCAGAACTGATCCGAACGCCGCAGGCACTATAATCCAGCTCGAGGACAACATCAATGAAGGACAGGGCAAGAGGATGGCACATCGGGATCAGCTCTGCATTTCTCTTGGCAGCCATGATCCCCGCTATCTTGGCGATCTGGAAGAGATCGCCCTTGGGCAGCAGTCTCTTCTCGATTAGATCGAGGGTGGACCGATTCATCCGAACGAATCCCGCTGCTTTCGCGGTCCTGGCCGTGACTTTCTTGTCCGAAATATCCACCATGACCGGCGTCCCGTCTTTCGAGTAGTGGGAAAAATCAGCCATCACGCACCTGCACGTTATTTTACAATATCGCCGAAGGCGGAGCCGTTCTTCACTGCCATGGCGAGCTTCTGAGCATCCGAGATGTCGCCGATAAGTATGAATCCGGCCAGCCTGTCATTAATAAAGAAAAGCCTTTTATGATGATTTTTTACAATGTCGCCCGTGGCATGGACTCTGCATTCCCCTTCCTTTTTGTCCTGGCAGATATCGCCGGCGGAGTAGATCCTCGTACCGAACGAGTTGAGGATCACAGGATACACTTCATCCAGGAATTGCGCCGGCTTGCCGGCCGCGTTTGAACCGGCTACCTTCCCCTGCTTCATCGCCGCCATCCAGAGCGAGACGCACTTGCCGTTGAACTCGGCCACATCGCCGCAAGCGTATATGCCAGGGAGCGAGGTTTCCATCCGTTCATTCACGACCAGGGCGCGGTTGACCGTAATGCCGCAGCTTTTTGCGATCTCGCTATTGGGCCTGACACCGATCGAGATGACGACCATTTCGGCCGGTATGATCTCGCCGTCGGCGAGCTTAACGCCCGTTGCGCTTCCCGCTCCCTGTATCGATTCGATTGGCCTGCCCAGCACGAGGGACACGCCCGCCCCGGTCACGATGTCCTGCACGATCAGCGAGCTGTCCGGATCAAGCTGACGGGGAAGGATGCGGTCGCTTCCCTCTATCACCGTCACTTTAACGCCCTTCCCGATAAGCGAATATGCCGCTTCAAGCCCCAGCAGGCCGCCGCCGATCACGACCGCGGTTTTTATCTTTCCCGAAAGCTCGTTAGCTGCACGGGCATCGTCCAGCGTTCGTATCGAAAAAACGTTCTTCTTACCCGCGGCGTCCTTAAAGGGAATGAAGGGGGTGCTGCCGTTGGCAAGGATGAGCTTCCCGAACGAAAACTGCTCGCCCGCAGCGGTTTTGACCGTCTTCCCGGCAGGATCTATCTGGACGACCTTTGTTCCGAGCTTGAGCCCGACGTTCTTGTCCCGGTACCAGGCTTCAGGATTCAGAAAAAAATTAGAACGGGCTTCGATCTTGCTGTCGCCGATGTATTCGGTCAGGGAGGGACGGTAATAGGGCAGATGCCGCTCCTCGGTGAGAATGTTCACCGGGACTGCCTGGTCGACCGCGCGAATCTCACGCGCCGCAGACACGCCCGCGGCCGAGGCACCAATAATTATGATTCCTTCCGGTTCCATTGGCAACACCTCATGCACAATCAGCCCGCGGCCGGGTTTTTCTTCCCCCTGATCAATTTAACCAGGTAGAGAACGAGCCCGATAATTATATACGTTGCAATCAACGCAAATATAAACCACATGCTGAAAATACTCATAAGCAGGATCATGGCCACAACGGCGAGAACGAGAAAAAACCTCCCTTTCTTTGCAATGGAGGGCACTGGCTTGCTATATTCGATATGGGTCACCATCAACAACCCCGCCAGGACATATATGGGAATGAAGACCTCGATGGGAAACGTCACCGTAAAATTCAGGAGAAGCATGAAGTCCGGCACTTCCAGTGCTGGAATTACCGCGATCAGGATACCCGCTGCAGGCGACGGGAGGCCCGAGAAACCGGTATGGTCGTCTTCAGAGGCACCGATATTAAAACGTGCGAGCCGGTATATCGCGCAGATCGGATACACCAGGGCAATCAGCATGCCGGCGTCAATGTACATGCTGCTCTTCGGCAGCTGCGAGAGATATCCCTGATACGCGATGACTGCAGGAGCTATACCGTACGCGATGCCGTCGGCGAGAGAATCAAGCTGTACGCCCACGGGACTCTCCACATGCATGGCGCGTGCGACCGCCCCGTCGATCGCGTCAAACAGGGTGCCGACACAGACCAGTATACCGGCCAGCGCCAGAGAGCTCTTGTCCCCCCGGCTTGCCAGGATGATGGCGAAAAAGCCCATCGTCATGTTTGACATGGTGATCATGTTCGGGACGATAGACCTCTTCTGGACTATAAATTCGCCGATTGCGCGACGGGTCTTCGCCGTCCGCTGTACCCTTCCCGCTTTTTTTGCGCTCCGTGCCATTTTACGCTCGGCGCGCTTGACCATACGCTTTTCAGAACCTTTTGTCGCCATAGTAACACCTGCACATAATGATGATGAGAGACGCCGCCTGAGACTGTTTACTCCCACCGTCCGCATCGCTATCTTCCTCAATACACGATACGGAACGGGCACTGTCAACAATAAAACGACACCGGCCGGTACCCTGGCCTCAAGCCATGCCTGATTTCATGTAGCCGAACAGGGCGGCATGATCACCGAAAACCCTGTCAGCCCCGGCTAGAAACCGTGCGGGGAGCGTCGTTTCCAGCGCGAAACAGATTGCACCCGCACTTTTGGCAGAGAGGATACCCATCGGCGAGTTCTCCACCACCAGTGTCTCTCCCGCGTCCACGCCGAGAGCGCTCATCGCTTTGAGATACGGCTCGGGGTCAGGCTTTCCTTTCGAGACGTCCCCCGCGGTAATAACCGCATCAAAGAGGGAAAGGACTTCTGCCGGCACAACGTGCTCGACTGACCGCCGCGGCGAACCGGTCACCAGCGCGGTCAGGATACGTTCTTGTTTGGCCCAGGCAATCAAATCCGTGGCAAGGGGGTAAAGGTTCACATGGTTTCTCTCGAACAGGGAATGTTTTTTTTCCTCGAGCTGGAGGTAGGCGTCATTGCCGGGAAAGGGCATGCCGTACTCGGAAAATATATCTTCGACAGATTGCCTGCCGGACATGCCCTCGCGACGGAAAATGTCGATATCGTCCAGGATAAGGCCGTGGTCACCGAGGACCTGTTTCCAGGCCTCTGCGTGGAGCGCCATTGAATCGACGACGACGCCATCCATGTCGAAAAGTAGTGCGCGCGGCCTCATCGATCGGTCCGGATCGACATCCGGGAACGGTGCCGCTCCATGGCAAGCTCTATAAGAGCATCTATAAGTGCATTATAGGAAACGCCGGAACATTCCCAGAGCTTTGGGTACATGCTTATGCTGGTAAAGCCGGGAAGCGTGTTGATCTCGTTCAGATAGTGTTTGCCCCCGGTCTTATCAAGGAAGAAATCGACCCGGGCCATGCCGCTGCAGCAGAGTGCCTTGTATCCATTTACCGCATCGCGGCGTATCGTTTCCGCCGTCGCCGGATCTACGGGCGCGGGCATGCAGAGCTCGGCTCCGTTCGGGTCTATATACTTTGATTCATAGGAATAGAATTCATGGCGGGGTATCACCTCGCCGAGCACCGAGGCCCGCGGATCGCCGTTGCCCAGGACCGCGCACTCGATCTCCCGCGCGTCGATTCCCGTCTCAATCAAAATCTTGTCGTCATACCGGAATGCAAAGTCCACGGCGTCCGCGAGCTCCGCGAAGTCCTTGACCTTTTTCACGCCGACAGATGACCCGGTCCGCGCCGGCTTGATGAATAGCGGAAGGCCGAGGGGCCCGGCTTCCCGCAGAATGCGGCCGCGCTCCCGGTCCCATTCCGCGCGCATCACAGTCACCCATGGGACGATTGGTATGCCCGCGTCCCTCAGCAGGCGCTTGGCCACGTCCTTGTCCATGCCGACGGCGGAGCCGAGCGTATCGGCGCCGACGAACGGCACCATGGCCAGCTCCAGGAGCCCCTGGAGGGTCCCGTCCTCGCAGTAGGTGCCGTGCACGACGGGGAAAACGATGTCAACGGAAACGCTGGTGCGGTCATCGGTGTTAAAGAGGACCAGGCGGTTGCCGTCCTCATAGTGGTTGACGCGCCATGAGCCCTTCTTTTCAAGCCGGAGCACGCGGCCGAAGTCCTTGTCATCGATGATGACCGGCCGGTCCTGGACATACCACCGGCCATCCCTGTCAATCCCGATAGCGACGACATTGTATCGCGACGGGTCCAGCGCCGCAACGACCGAAGCGGCCGAGCAGAGCGACACATCATGCTCGCCCGACCTCCCGCCGAACAGGACACCGACGGTGAGCATTACTTTCCTTCTGCTTCGATGAATATCTTATGGATCACCTTTTGCGCAAGCTCGGCGTACATATCGTCAATGACACAGGAAATGCCGATCTCCGATGTCGATATCATTTCAATGTTTATGTTCTGGTCGGATAGGACCTGGAAAATCTTGCCCGCGACGCCGTAGGAAGAAAGCATGCCGACGCCGACCGCCGAAACGATCGCTATATCCTGTTTCGAATCTACCGCCGAGGCGCCCAGATCTTTTTTCAGGCCCTCGCAAAGCTTCAGCGCCCTGTCCACGTCGCTCTTCAGCACCGTGAAGGATATGGACGCCTTGTTGTCCTTGCCGGTCGACTGGACGATCATGTTGACGTATATCTTGTTTTCACCCAGCGGTCCGAAAACCCTGGATGCTATGCCGGGGCGGTCCGGAATGTCCCTGATGGTGATCTTGGCCTCGTCGCGCTTGGCGGTAACCCCGCTTATTACGAATTTCTCCATCATTTCCTCCTTGGGCATCACGATCGTGCCCTCTTCATAATTGAAACTGGACCTGACATGCAGACGCACATTGTATTTCTTGGCGAACTCCACCGACCGGGAATGAAGGACCGCGGCCCCCAGCCGCGCGAGCTCGAGCATCTCGTCGTAGCTGATCTCCTTCAGCTTGACGGTCTTCGCGATGATGCGGGGATCGGCGGTGTAGACGCCGTTCACGTCGGTATAAATCTCGCAGTCCCGTGTTCCGAGGACCGTGGCCAGCGCAACGGCCGATGTATCCGATCCCCCCCTGCCGAGGGTGGTTATATTCTCGTCCGCGTCTATACCCTGGAAGCCCGCAACGATCACGACCTTGCTGTCCCGCAGGGACTTTTCGATCCGGTCGGTGGATATGCTCTCTATCTTTGCCTTCGAGAAGTTACCGTCAGTCATCATTTTTATCTGCGAGCCGGTGTAGGATACGGCATCGATTCCTATCTCGTGCAGTGCCATCGCAAGAAGCGAGATCGAAACCTGCTCGCCGGTAGACAGGAGCATGTCCATCTCCCTTCCGCTCGGATTCCTGGTCAACTGGGATGCCAGAGAGATAAGCTCATCCGTTGTCTTGCCCATGGCCGATACGACAACGACGACGGAATAGCCATTCCGGACATAGCTCTTGATCCGTTCGGCAACGGCTTTTATCCGCTCGGGAGTTCCGACGCTGGTCCCGCCATACTTTTGAACCATGATTTTCAGATCTGACATATGCGTCCCTCAACCATTCTTTGTCCGGACAGTGGTAGGCGCGGGCCCGCTGCGTCCGAAATTGTTAGTCTTAAATAATGAGGTGCGCCCGCAAGGTCAATAACATTAATGAGGAGGGAAGGAATTTTTTAGCTGCCGCAAGCTGTAATTATGGAACCGTCACGTCCGCACCGGCTGCGACCCTTACGCCGGCCTTCACCAGGTTAAATTCTCCGTCATAATAGAGGTAGCCGTACCGCGGAGCAGTGGCGGCGACATAGACATCATACGTACCAGCGGGGACATTCTCGATGGAAAAGGGGCTTCCAGCCGGCGCGTAAGTCGCCAACTGGGGCAGGAGGTATGATTTAACTTCGCGCCTGAACGTGTTCCAGTCAGCCTTGTAGTCGTCATAACTCGCACAGGAAGTGGGTACCAGCTGGTTCCAGATATGATTATAGCGCTCGACCTTCAGATAATAGTCCAGCGCCTCGTTGATGTTCGACCCGAGATAGACCGAAGGCCTCTTTGAGAGATCGCAGGGATTGGACGATCGCGGACTTTCGGGAGGATCGATTGCCGAGCCGTCGTACCGATCATTCGGATTTGCAGGAATTGTGGTGCTGGCAGTCCCCGGAATGGTATAATCTGTGATGTCCGCGCCTGCCGGTATCGCGATGATATGCGCATTGTGTCCGGACGTATTGTTTCCCGATATTTTACCGGTCAACCCCGGGATATACGAGCGTGCGACCACGAGCAGGTTTCCGCCGATATCGGTCTCGTCTTTCTTTATGTCCTGGAGCCAGTCGGACAGGGCATAATAATGGACGGTGGTGTAAACGTCATTCATGTAAGACTGGTACTCATACTTTTTCACGAAGTTTTTAATGACAAACCGTATTTCCAGGACGGTAACCGGGTATGTGTCGTTGTATATCATTCCCAGGGCTGCATCCGGAATCGGCACCACGAGCGGGAACACGCTGTTGAAGTAGCTGCTTTCCAGCCGTAGAGTATCATAGAACGAGTGGATCTGCATCTTGTTGAAATTGAAGCAGGGGTACTGCTTTTCCGCGAACACGTCCCACATGGCCGAACCGCTCCATCCCTCGCTCTGCGGAACGTATTTCTGCGCAGAATCCATGAGCATTTTCCTCACGTACAGCATGACTGCGGGATATAATTTCGAAGGCACGTCATCGTTATCCATGACATAACCGGCGCCGCTGAAGAAGGGATTCGCGTCATCCATGGTGAAGGAAAAATTCTGGCGGAAATTCGCAAATTTGTGAACGCCCCCCTGCGCATCGGCAAGCCTCACTTCCGCTATATCAAGCATAAACAGAGAAGGATTGACATCATCCGTGGCATTGCACCTGTTGACCGAATCGTCCTGTACCAGCGCCCGATGGCCCATCGTATAATCTACGCATTTTTTTGTCACGGGATCTCTGGTCGCCTCGTAGCATGCGGGTGGCATGGACCAGGGCGCCGGGCTGTTGGACTCGTAGGTCCCCTTGATGATCACGATGAGCTTGCGGGTGGACATCTCGGTAAGAAGCGGTTTGTTTCCGCAGCCCAGCACTCCCGCCGCAGCGAAGATGACGATGATCACGATTGCCTGTTTCAGCGCCTTCATAACGTTCCTGTACGCATCATATATTGAAATACAGCTGGATACCAGTATTCAGAACATGGCCCCCGTGTTTGGAGCCCTTGATATACCCTTCGTAAATGTAAATGTAATCTATGCGCAGCCCTATGTTTACGATCCTGCCCGCCGGGAAGGAAACCTCGAACCCCGCCATGAAGATCGGGTCCCACTGTGTGAGTTTGTCCGGCTTGAGATTGAGATAACCGGCGCCGGCCCCGCCCTTGAACTGGAAGCGCACGGGAAAGTCAACGGGTATCTGGAAAAGCAGGTTCCCGTAAAGAGGAATGAACTGCAATTCATTCACGCCTTTCGATTTGAACTGCTGATATGAAGAATCCACTCCTATCTTGAGATACCGGTATGGCAAGGTGAAGCGTACAAAAAGCCCGCCCCCCAAGTTCGTTTCGACCCGCTTCGAGATCTCGCCAAAGGGGGTCACCGGGCCGAACCAGCCGCCGATCTGAGGTTTGGAAAAGTAGTCTTTCCTTTCCTTGTAGGCATACGCGTCAGAGCGGCACATCATCAGAATGATACCGGCGACGGCACATAACAGTATCGTTTTTTTCATATTAAAATACAATTACTCTGGAATCTTCAATCGATAAAAGTTACAGGAACATTCCGGTAATCATTATTGATCCCGTATATATGTCAATTAAATAAATAATGTCATACCGTAATTAGAAGGCCGATTTCATTGAGGAAAGCGGAGGGTCGTACGATACCCTGACTAAATACAGGCCGTAGGGAGGAGCCGTGGCGCCGCTCGATTCTCTGTCGCAGGCAGCCAGTATGTCGCCGACAGATTCAGGCTCCATGGAATTTCTGTGCATTTTCAGCATGGTGCCGACCAGTATCCTCACCATGTTATGGAGAAACGCGTTCCCGACGATCTCAATCCGAATGAGATCGACCTCCCTCTCCACGGTAATCCTGTCGATGCGGCGGACAGTATTTTTCTCTTTCGCTTCTCTTTTTTTACAAAACGAGGAAAAGTCCATTTCTCCGGTGCAGTATGCCGCTACGGCCCTGAGATATTTCAGGTCGAGTTTTTCCTGAACCCACATTGCCCGATACATCATGAAGGGGGTCCTGAGCGGATGGTTGTGGATGAGATACCGGTACTCGCGCTCCACCGGTCCGAAGCGCGCATGGAAATCAGATGGTACATCATATCCGTTGACGACCGCCACGTCGCGGGGAAGTATGCCGTTCATGCCGATACAGAGACGCTGGAGTGAAATATCGCTGTCCGTATTAAAGTGGACCACCTGGCCGAGAGCGTGGACTCCTGAATCGGTCCTGCCCGAGGCTACGACCCTTGTCTCTTCTTTCAGAAGAACGCGGATTGCCTTTTCAATTTCATCCTGTACCGTTCTGCCGCCCAGTTGCGCCTGCCAGCCGTTGAAGGCCGAGCCGTCGTACTGGACTGTGATGGCTATTCTTCTTGACCGGGCTGCTGGTCTTGGACTTCCTTGTTCCATTCGTCGATCATCGCGTTTATTTTATCGTACAAGTCCTTGGTCTTATCGAGAAGCTCGCTCGGTTTCGATTTCGATGTCCTCCCGGAGCCAAAGAGACGACTCAGGTAGCGTTTGCACTTTTCAAAATGCGCCAGTCTCGTCTGGAGATCAGGTTCCCTGGAGCCGATTTTCACCGTGAGCACGGCGGTCAGGTAAAGCAACCCCTCAAAGCCCCAGTTCTTATCGACGTCAGGTCCCATGTTCCCCACAGCATCCACAGGCTCCGCACCCGTCTGCATAATATCTATAAGCTTGACATACGATTGGAATGCTTTTTTGTAAAAAAAGGCCGCGATCTTATCATATGAAGATTCGGGTTTTTCCTTTGAAAGATCGGTGAAGAGCCAGGCGGCCCGGATTGATGAATTCGCAATTTTAAACGTGGGTGCCACTTTCTTATTGCGGTAACTGTAGCAATCAACTGCCAGTAAATAGGAAGCCGCTCCGGTTTTCAGGTCCCGATCGGTGTTAAAGTCCAATCCTCCGAAAAACTTGTTGATGGCGTTTTTCCTGGCCGCGGTCAGCTCCCGTATCTTGTCGACTTCACTTACCTCGAGCGCTTCAAAGTCTTTCGGGTAGGCGGAATAATAACAACTGGGGCATACCGTCAGGACATATGCAAGGGGATAGACCTTCCCGTACTTCTTGCTCACTTCAAAGTTTCTACGTAATTCATCAGTCAGCTTCCCGGCTATCAGCCGGCCGCCGCCGGAAAATAATTCCTCCCGGTGAAATTCAAACGAACAAATCGGGCAGACAGAGGTGTTTTTCTGCCGAAATGAAAGCTTCAAGTCTTTATCCATACGTTTCTCCGATTTTCCTGCTCGACCGTATTAGCATCAAGTTATAAATCAATATTAAAAAAATCAATAACCTTTTTTATTTTTCACCCTTCACCCGCTTGCATCCCTTCGCAACAGCCAGGGTTGTTCATAAATATTACGACGCCTGGCCCGGAGACAATATAATGTGCCGGCGAAATCTGAGAAAAAGATGGTCCTCCTGCAGTTTTTCGCTTCACACGACTCCCGTCATAGAGTATATTATCTTAAAGATATAAGCATCGTATGACGAAAATAAAAAGGGAAAAACCGGCCCGGATCCGTCGTGGTTTTTCCTCATGGGATGCGGCGCCAGTGCCGGTTCATCATCCCAGCCATACCAATACCGGAAGGGAACCATTATGAAAACGAGACTCCTTGTTGCCGCTGCAGCGCTCCTCTTGTCATTGACAGCCAGTGACGTATATCCAATATCATCGGCCGTTAAATCAAGCCAGGACTACGCCTTCACCCTGGATACGATACGCCAGATGCGGATTATGGTGGAAAACTTCGGCGACGACCAGAACCAATTGGGCGAAAAATTCAAATCCATCAAGGCACAATTCCAGGATGCGGGCGAAAAATACTACGGCCAGGATTTCACGGCGTCATCGCTCAAGTTCACGCAGCTTAAAATGCAGCTCATATCGATTCTGGAAACGATTGACTCCCTCTATCTCACCCGCACTAAAAAAATCCTGGATTCGACCGCTGAACAATCGTTTGATACGCTCATTGAATACACCAAGCAGAGCGGGCTGGCCCAGTATTTTGCAAGACCATACGATCCGTTGCGAGACATCAAGCCTTATAATCCAGAGAACTATCACCTGTACCATGATCGGCAAAAAATAGAAAATTATCTCAGGGAAGGATACAGAAAGTATCACAGGGCAAAAAACATCTTTGAAGATCCCGATATCGCGATGCTGAGAAAGCGTGATAACCTTACCATTAAGAATATAAACCACATCATCAAGAGCTTCACCGACGTCGTTTTTCTCTGCCGTGAGGCAAAACAGAACGGTATCGAGATTCACAAATTGTTGAGAATAAACGAGCTCGGCAAAAGCCTCGTGAAGTATGATGTTAGCCACGGCACCATTATTCCCATCTACGATGATCGTATACCGGAAGAATACAAGCTCGATGCCAACGACAACATGAAGTTGATCCACAGCAAGGAATTGCAAAAATTGAAAAAATATACCGGCGGCGGACAGGACAAAAAATAATTGTTTTGTTAAAATAAATAAAGCCGGGCTTATGCCCGGCTTTATTTTTGTATTTAATCAGAAATTATTTTTCTTCTTTTTTCTTTGCTTTGGGATCTTTTTTTTCTTTTACCTTCTCTTTTTTCGGCTCTTTCTTCGGTTCTTTTTTCGCCTTTTCCTTTTTCTCTTTTTTCTCTTCTTTCGTTTCCTTGTCAGCGGACTTTTTTTCTACTATCTTTTTCTCGACAAGCTCAACGATAGACATCTCGGCTGCGTCGCCGGGTCTTTTCCCTAGGAGATAAATTCTCGTATAGCCACCCTTACGATCCTTGAAGCGGGGGGCTATGTCCTCGAAGAGCTTCCTGAGAACGTCCCTGTCCTTGACCACCTTCATGGCCTCGCGCTTGTTGTGAAGCTTTTTATTCTCTTCGGCTTCCGACAGGTCAATATTCTTCTTCGCTCTGGTAATAAGACGCTCGGATATCCGCTTGAGCTCCTTGCCCTTTTCCCTGGTCGTTACGATCCGCTCATGCCTGAATAGCGATGTGACCATATTGCCGAACATCGCCTTGCGATGCGCATGCGTTCTCCCTAACTGTTTTACGCTGTTCCTGTGCCTCATTGTACGACCTCATTAATCCTTAAGTCCCAAGCTCAGATGCAATGACTCGAGTTTTGATTTTATTTCGTGCAGCACCAAATCGCTGAAATGCTTCGATTTCTTCAATTCGTCCTCCGTCTTCTTAACAAGCTGTTCGAGTGTCGAGACGTCCTGGCTCTTCAGCGTGTTATAAGACCTGACTGACAGCTCTATTTCGTCGATCGACTTGGCGAGAAGAGTCTTCATCTTTTCTATGTTCTCGTCAATTTCTTCGATCTCTTCCTCGACCTCTTCCTCGAAATTGATAAAGATGGTCATATGATCCTTGATGATCTTCGCGGCATGTGCCAGCGCATCATCGGGAGATATCGAGCCGTCGGTCCATATTTCAAGTATCAGCTTGTCAAAGTCCGTTCTCTGACCGACGCGGGTATCTTCAACCTTCACGTTGACCTTCTTGATCGGTGAGAAGATCGAATCTATCGGGATAACGCCCACAGTCTCAGTGTTCGACTTATTGACCTCGGCCGGAACATAGCCCCTGCCGCGCTCAACCTGCACTTCCATGTCGATCACGGCCGCTTCGTTGAGCGTCGCGATGACCAGGTCCTGGTTCATGACCTCTATCTCGGGATCAATGTTGAAATCGGAGCCCTTCATCTCGCCGGGCCCGTTTTTCTTGATGTGCAGGACCTTCTGCATCTCTCCGGCATATTTAAGCCTGAGCTTCTTCAGGTTCAGGATGATACGTGTAACATCCTCATAAACACCGTTGATGGTGAAGAATTCATGTGGCACTCCCTCAATCTTGATAGCGGTTATCGCCACGCCCTCGATCGATGAAAGCAACACGCGGCGGAGGGAATTACCGATTGTCAGTCCATAACCCTTCTCGAAGGGTTCAGCTATAAAACGGCCGTAGTTCGGCTGCAGTTCATCGTGTTCAAATGTGATTTTACTCGGTCTCTTAAAGCCCTTAAGCAGGTTTCGTGGGGCCATTTTCACCTCCATTAACAATGCAAGACAGTTGAGGGGGCTTCACGGCTCCCCGCATGAAATCATTCGACGACGCGGGGACCTTCCCCTGTGGCACGATATCGCATTTAATCGGATTATTCACCAGCTAACTTTAACAATCCGGCCAATCAGCGTGCCTGTATCAATAATTCTTTGCTATTTCGAATACAATTCAACAACCAACTGGTCATTGAAGCCTGAGGTCAGGTCGGTCCGTACAGGCAGCCTGACGATCTTACCGTTCCTTTTCTCAAAATCAACTTCGATCCATCCGGGGATGGAGTCGACAGCCTTGGCAAGCTTTATCGAGTCCTCGAGCATGACGTTCTCAACATAGTTGGTCCTCATGGCGACGACAGTCCCTTCGTCAACACGGTACGAGGGAATATCCACGATCCGGCCGTCAACCACCACATGCTTGTGTTTGACCAGCTGACGCGCCTGAGTCCTCGATGAAGCGAAACCCATCCTGAATACGACATTGTCCAGGCGGCGCTCAAGCAGGGACATCATGTTATCGCCGGTGACGCCTTTCATTCTCAATGCGTCCTGGAACAGAAGCTTGAACTGCTTTTCGAGCAGGCCGTAACTCCTTCTGATTTTCTGCTTTTCGCGGAGCTGTACGGCATAGTCGGACATCTTCGCACGCCGCTTCCGGGGCGGTCCGGGAGGATATTTCTTCTTGCCCTTGAGGGGGCATTTATCGGTCATGCATCTCTGACCTTTCAGCATGAGGGGTGTCATTTCCCTTCTGCATAATTTGCAACGCGGTCCAGTATATCGTGCCATTCTATTACTCCATTATACTCTTCTTCTCTTTTTAGGCCTGCACCCGTTGTGAGGCACCGGTGTAACGTCCTTGATCTTCGTAATGTTCAACCCGGACTGGAACAGCGAGCGGACTGCGGCTTCCCTTCCGATGCCGGGGCCTTTAACAAAAACTTCTATGGTCTGCAGACCGGCGTTATCGATGGCGCTCTGGGCGGCCGTCTTTGCGGCTGTCTGTGCCGCAAACGGCGTGGATTTCCGGGAACCCTTGAAACCCGCTCCACCGGAGGAAGCCCATGATATCACATTTCCCTGCATATCGGTCAGGGTTATTATGGTATTGTTATATGTCGCCTGGATAAAGGCCTTCCCAATTGGAACGACCTTCTTTTCCTTTTTGCGAGTTTTGGTTTTCTTACCTTTCACGTTTTACTCCTTATTTCGCCTGTGGTTTCTTTTTCCCGCCGACGGGCACGCCCCTCTTGCCCTTTCTCGTCCGCGCGTTGTTTTTCGTGTTCTGGCCGCGAACTGGCAGGCCCCGCCTGTGCCGTACGCCCCGGTAGCAACCGATATCCATCAGTCGTTTTATATTCATGGCAACCTCAGTCCTCAGGTCGCCCTCTACCTTCGTCATTTTCTCTATCGTTTTCCTAATATCATTGATCTCCTCGTCAGCAAGGTCCTTCACGCGCTTGTCAGGATCAACCTTTGACTCAGCGAGGATCTTTTTGGATGTTGAAGGGCCGATACCGTAAATATACGTTAAACCCACCTCAATCCTTTTATTATTCGGCAAATCGACGCCAGCTATACGTGCCATACGCTCCTCTTGGTATTAATACATTATTAATGTTTTTTTACGGTCCTAACTTTCTGCCGCTGCTTGTGACGGGGGTTCGAGCATATAACCCGGATCACGCCATGTCGTTTTATGACCTTGCATTCGTTGCATATTTTTTTTACAGATACTCTCACTTTCATCTCGCACCTCGTATTCCGGATCGTCTACCCGATGATCTTCACTTCAATCAGTTTTTTGACCGGTAAATTATCCTGCCCCGGCCCAGGTCGTAAGGAGAAAGCTCAACGGTTACCCGATCGCCTGCCAGGATCCTGATATAGTGCATCCTCATTTTACCGGAAATATGCGCCAGTACCACGTGGCCGTTATCCAGTTTGACCCTGAACATAGCGTTGGGCAGCGGCTCAACAACTACTCCTTCGACTTCAATAGGTTCTTCTTTTGCCATATAATTACATTTCTTTTTTTTGCAACGCCACCCGTACTATCGGATTAATAACGCCCCTTCATCCGGGCTCCCTTCAGGAAGCCGTCATAATGCCTCATAAGCAGCTGCGACTCTATCTGCTGCAGCGTGTCAAGAGCCACACCCACTATGATCAGAAGCGATGTGCCGCCGAAGAGGTGGGCCATTTCCGCCGAAACCTGCTCCGGCCATATTCGTAAAATCAAATCAGGTATAATAGCGATAAGGGCCAGGAAAATAGCCCCCGATAGATTAATCTTGTTCAGAATTCCCATGATGTAATCGGCCGTGTTCTGACCCGGTCGTATGCCGGGAATGAATCCGCCGTATTTCTTGAGATTGTCGGCGATCTCAGTCGGATTGAACCTGATGGCCGTGTAAAAAAAACAGAAAAATATTATCAGACCGCTGTATAAAACCATGTATGGCAGCTGTCCCGGCGAAAGCCAGAACTGCACCTTGTTTAATATGGGAGAATTGCTTCCTCCCGCAAATTGCATTATCTGCGCCGGGAACGTAATTATTGCCGCGGCGAAGATGATCGGGATAACGCCGGCGGCATTGACCCGCAGCGGTATGTACTGTGCGCTTCTCTGCACCGCGGCGCCGCCCGCCTGTTTCTTCCCGTACTGGACAGGTATTCGCCGCTGTCCCAGGGTAAGAAGTATCGATGCGGCGACGACCACGAAGAACAAGCCGACCAGTATGACCCCTACAATAGGTTCGCCGGAATCGGTTATCTTTTTCATCGTCGCGCCGAAGGCCTGCGGAGCGCGAACCACGATGCCCGCCATGATGATGAGCGATATACCGTTGCCGATGCCACGCTCTGTTATGATATCACCGAGCCATACAAGTACCATCGTCCCGGTTGTTATCGCCACCACGCTTATAATCACGAAACCGATGCCTGCATCCTCCGGAACGACAGAGCCGCCGCCGGCGGTCCGCATCGATCTCATCCAAAACGTCAAGCCGAATGATTGAGCGGCACAGAGTGCAACCGTTCCGTACCTGGTGTACTGGGTGATCTTCTTCTGTCCCTCATGCCCTTCCTTCGCGAGCCGCTCGAGCGCCGGGAAGACCACTTTCAGGAGGTCAATAATAATCGACGACGATATATAAGGCATTATTCCCAGCGCAAATATGGTAAACCGCTTGAATGCCCCGCCAGAAAACAGGTCGAAGAAATCAAGAAGACCCGAGCTCTGCGCCTGGGTAAAATACTTCGATAGCGCGTCAACATCGATTCCCGGTATAGGGATATGAGCCCCGATCCGATAAACAATCAAGATAATGAGCGTGAATATAATCCGCTTTCTGAGATCCGGTACTTTGAATATGTTAACTACGACGCTGGACATTAATTACCCTGGGCCTGGATTATTATTCTGCTTCTTTTTTCTGCGGCAGGGTGCGAACAATTGCCTCGCCGCCGGCCTTTTTAATTTTCTCTGCCGCCGTCGCTGAAAAAGCATCGGCGGTGATTTTAACTGCTTTGGTGATATCGCCCTTTCCCAGGACCTTTACCGGCCTGGAAGCACGCACGATCGACCCTTCTTTCTTCAGCAGCTCTGGATTGACCTCGCCGGTCCCGAGTGCTTCAATCTGGGAAAGATTGACGACCTGGAATACCACTTTGGTGTAATTATTGAAACCGCGTTTCGGCACCCGCCGTTGCAGCGGCATCTGGCCACCTTCAAACCATGCGTAATGCTTTTTTCCCGCGCGGGACAGCTGACCATCATGCCCCTTGCAGCACTGGCTGCCGTGACCGCTGCTGTTACCGCGACCGACCCTTTTACGGGACTTGATATGATCGGGTTTCTTCAGTGTATATGTTCCTTCCATAGCCGTATCTCTCTATTTTTCAATTTCTTTCACGGCAACAAGGTGGCTTACCTTGTCAATCATGCCCCGGATGACCGGCGTATCGTCATGGATCCGCTCGGCAGACATCTTGCGCAGCCCCAGGGCACGCAGTGTCGCACGCTGTTTCGGCAATGTGCCGATACTGCTTCTAACTTGTTTTACTTGAAGCTTCTTTGCCATAATAGTACCCAATTATTCCCATAACTTACTTAGAGGAATTTCCCGCATCTTGGCGACTTCCTCGAAACTTCTCAGCTGGAGCAATCCGTCGAGAGTTGCCTTGACTAGATTTACCGGGTTCCGTGACCCCTGCGCCTTAGACAGGATGTCGCTTATGCCGGCCCGTTCCAGGACGGCGCGTACCGAAGCGCCGGCGATAATACCGGTACCAGGTGCAGCGGGCTTCAGCATCACCGTGGCAGACTTGAATTTGCCGATTACGGTGTGGGGGATCGTGTGCTTGTGAACGTTCACCTTGAAAATATTTTTCTTGGCGTCTTCCTTGCTTTTATCTATAGCATCCGGGACTTCGTTGGCCTTGCCGAAACCGATTCCGACATGCCCTTTGCCGTCTCCAAGTACGGCGAGAGCGTTGAAAGAAAACCTGCGGCCGCCCTTGACGACCTTGGCGACACGATTTATGGTCACAATCTTTTCAGTAAGATCCAGGTCCCCGATACCGACTTTTTTTCTTTTCATCTTCATTTGCGCTACTCCTAAAACTCTAAGCCGCTTTCGCGGGCCGCATCGGCGAAGGCCTTAACCCTGCCGTGGTACTTGTAACCGTTCCGGTCAAATACGACTTTCTTAATGCCAGCTTTAACTGCTTTTTCAGCGAACAATTTTCCCAAAGCCTTTGCTCCTTCCTTGTTCGCCCTGTTTTTAATGACCGGAAACTCCTTTGACAGCGTCGACATTGCCACCAGCGTTTGCTGCTTCTGGTCATCAATTATCTGGACATACAGATTCCGATTTCCTTTGCTTATACAAAGGCGCAGGGCGTCCTTATTCATGCGGATCTTTTTCTTGATGATGAAACGCCTTCTGGTAATCCGCTTCTTTTTTAACGCTATCTTATCCATTGCTATTTACCTGTTTTACCCGCTTTTTTCCGTACTTGCTCATCCTTATAGCGAATGCCCTTTCCCTTGTATGGTTCGGGGGGGCGCAGCATTCTGATATTTGCCGCAACCTGGCCGACCTGGTGCTTGTTATAGCCCTTAATCTTGAACTTGGTCGGTTCGAGCACTTCTATGGTTATGCCCGCAGGCGGTGTAAACACAATCGGGTGTGAATAGCCCAGCTGGAACTGCACTTCATTCTTCTGCTGTGTGACCCGATATCCGACACCAACTATCTCAAGATTCTTTTCAAAACCCTTCGAAACACCGTCGACAATATTACTAACCAGGGACCGGATTAGCCCGGATGCCGCGGCTATCTTTTTATCTTCCTTCATTTTTTCCGCATTAATGGTAATGACATTATCCTTAATTTCCAGATCTATGCCTTCAACCATGGGCAATTCTTCCTCGCCCAGCGGACCCTTGACCGTGAGGGTCCTGCCCTTGTAATCTACCGTAACTCCGCTCGGTATCAGAACCGGTTTTTTCCCTACTCGTGACATTGCCGCTTATATCCTGTTATGAAATTTCGCACAAGACTTCGCCGCCCACATTCAACTTCCGGGCGGTCTTGTTGGTAACGATTCCCTTCGATGTTGATAATATCCATATCCCGATATTGTTGTAAACCGGATTCAGCTCCTCCGCCTTGATGTACACCCTCCGTCCCGGTTTGCTGATACGGGTCAAGTTTAATACTGCAGGCTGGCTTGCTTCAGTATATTTCAAATATATCCGGAGAATCTTCTGCCGGTTATCGTCGTTTAATTTAAAATTCTTAATGAAACCTTCATCTTTCAGAATCTTGGCAATAGAAACCTTCAATTTTGAAGACGGAACGTCGACGATCAAATGCCCGGCCTTGACGGCATTTCGAATTCTCGTCAGCATATCTGCAATAGGATCTGTAATAGCACTCATGTGGTCTACCCTGAAATTAATTTTTTACCATGATGACTTTACGACGCCGGGAAGTTTCCCTTCGCTCGCAAGTTTTCTAAAGCAAATCCTGCACATCTCAAACCTTCTCAGGTACCCCCGCGACCTGCCGCAGATTTTGCATCTATTATGCGCGCGCACTTTGAATTTAGGACCGCGCTCTTGTTTTGCCCATAAGCTTGTTCGTGCCACAGCTCTCTCTCCTATGATCTAAAAGGCATTCTGAATCCGTCCAACAGCGCTTTTGCCACGTCTTTCTTTTGCGCCGTTGTCACTATGGTAATGTTGATGCCGTGTATTTTTTCGACCTTGTCAAAATCAATTTCCGGGAAAATTATCTGTTCCATTACCGAGAAGTTGTAATTGCCGAAATTATCGAACGACTTGGGGGAAAGCCCCTTGAAGTCGCGCACCCGCGGCAGCGCCACGTTGATAAGCCGGTCGAGAAATTCGTACATCCGGTCCCCCCGGAGGGTCACCCGGCAGCCCACGTCCATGCCGTCCCTGATCTTGAAGTTTGCTATCGACTTCTTCGAAAGCGTCTTGATCGCGCGCTGACCGGTAATAGCGGTCAACTCTTCGACGACGGCTTTCAGGCCGTTCGGATTAGCGTGGGCGTCGCCCATCCCGACATTGAGGACTATTTTCTCGAGCTTCGGGACCTGCATGATGGAGGTAAACTTGAACTGGTCCATCAGCTTCTTTTTTATCGTCTTCTGGTATTCTTCTCTTAATCTCGCAGCCATCACAAGTGCCTTTTCAATCCTGTATTATGACTAATCTAAATTCTTCCCGCATTTCTTGCAGACCCGGGTCTTGGTCTTATCCTTGTACTGGATGCCGATACGAACACCCTTCTTGCATTTATCGCAGAAAATCATCACATTCGAAATGTCAATCGGGAACTCGACATTGACCTTTCCGCCTTTCGGCTGCTCGGGGCCGGGCTTCAGGTACTTGGTCTTTTTATTAATGCCCTCGACGACGACCCTCGTGTTTTTCACACCTACCTGCAAAACCTTGCCTCTTCTGCCGCGATCGGCACCCGAGACAACAACCACGTTATCGTTCTTCCGTATCCTGGATACGATTTTTTCCTGCTGCTTCATACTGCCCACCCTTTAGAGTACCTCAGGCGCCAGCGAGACGATCTTGAGGAAATTCCTGTCCCTCAGCTCCCGCGCCACCGGTCCGAATATACGCGAGCCGCGCGGCTCGTTCTTACTGTCAATTATAGCCACGGCGTTGTCGTCAAAGCGTATGTACGAGCCGTCCTTGCGGCGCACCGGGCTGGTCGTCCGGACGACAACAGCTCTCAAAACGGCTTTTCCGTGAACCTTCTTCCCCATCGAATCCTTCAACCCGTACGAAGGCTGCGAATCTTTCACTGCAACGACAATGATGTCGCCTACTGTCGCATACCGCCGGCGTGTGCCGCCCAGGACCTTGATGCACTGGACCCGCTTTACGCCGCTGTTGTCCGCCACATCCAGCATTGTTTGAACTTGGATCATCGCTCTTCCTCTATTTCGCTTTTTCTACGATTTCAATTAAACGGTATCTTTTTTCCTTCGATAACGGCCTAGTTTCCTCGACTTTCACGATATCACCGATAGTACACTCATTTTTAGCGTCATGGCCCTTGATCTTCTTGGTTTTACGCACCGATTTTTTATACAGAGAGTGCATGACCAGCTCTTCGATCTCGATGACGATGGTCTTGTCCATCTTGTTGCTTACAACTTTCCCGATTATTTGCTTTCTGTTGTTTTCCATTGTACGCTCGGCTCTCCCCTAAAATTATCGCGATGACTTTTTTGCCCTGAGGCCGAGATCATACTCACGCTTCAGAGTCAATATCCTGGCAATGTGTTTCTTCAGCTCTTTGATCTTCTTCGGATTATCAACCTTGCTGGTCACCGCCTTGAAGCGCTGCTTACGAAGCTCCTCTTTCGTTTCATTGAGGCTCCGCTCCAGCTCTTCAAGTGTCAATTCCTCTATTTTCCCTTTCATGGGTCTGTTCCTCGTATCGTCTAGTCGTTAATAGTCACAATTTTCGTTTTCAGCGGAAGCTTGAACGCCGCATTCAGCAAAGCGTCCTTTGCGAGTGCCTCATCAATACCGGCGATCTCGAACAGAATCTTGCCAGGCTTTACACGACAGACGAAACCCTCCGGGTTTCCTTTTCCTTTACCCATCCGCGTTTCAGCCGGCTTTTTGGTAAACGGCCTGTCCGGGAAAATCCGAATCCAGAGCTTACCGCCCCGCTTGACCTTCCTGGTAATGGAGACCCGGGCTGCCTCAATCTGGCGCGCAGTTATCTCACCCGGCTCCAGGACTTTAAGCCCGATCTCGCCGAAGGCGATAGTGGACCCGCGCTGGGCCTTGCCACGCATATTCCCGCGCTGTATCTTCCTGAATCTCTGACGTTTCGGCATTAACATGGCGGCTATCCTCTGCTCACTTCGTTTTCCGTTTCACGGTGTATTTATCTTCTTCGTCTTCCAGGTCTTTTGACAGGACATCGCCGTTATATATCCAGACCTTGACGCCGATCAGCCCGAACGTTGTGAGCGCTTCGGCAAACCCGTAATCAATCTCTGCCCTCAGGGTGTGCAGCGGAATCCGCCCCTCCTTGTACGATTCGCAACGGGCCATTTCAGCGTTGTTAAGCCTTCCGGAGCACATCACCTTGATCCCCAAGGCGCCGGTGCGCATGGCATTCGTTATAGCCTGCTTGACCGCCCGCCGGTATGGGAAGCGGCCTTCAACCTGCTGCGCAATGAGCTGAGCGATCAGAGCCGCGTTTTTCTCCGGCTTCTTAACCTCAATTATATTGATATATACGTTCTTGGACGCAATCTTCTGCAATTTTTCCTTAAGGGCCTCGATATCCGATCCCTTCTTGCCGATCAGGACTCCCGGCCGCGATGCATGTATGTTGACATTCACCCGGTCAGGGAACCGGTCTATGGCAACACGCGAGATGCCGGCCGACTTTTTTTCCTTTACCACAAAGTCCTTGATGGCCAGGTCTTCGTGAAGATATTTCGCGTAATTCTTCTTGTCCTCGTACCAAATGGAGTCCCACGTCCTGGTGACGCCGAGCCGGAGACCTACTGGATTAACCTTATGACCCATACCTGGATTCCCTTAATAATTAATTTTCGTCCGATAATATAATCGTGATACTGCTTGTTCTCTTCTTAATTCGAGTTGCCCGGCCCCGCGCCCGCGGTCTGAACCGTTTCAGCGTCGGTCCAACGTCAACAACTATCTTCTTGATATAGAGGTCCTTGTCCATTATGTCGGGCTTCTTATATTTAGCGTTCGCGCCCGCCGAATAGAGCGCTTTGAGGATAAGGCGGGCCGACTTCTGAGGCATCGCTTTCAAAATCTCTATGGCATAGGGAAGCTCTTCCCCGCGGACCTCATTGGCCACGAGCCGCGCCTTGGAGGCGGACACCCTGTTGAATTTCGAAAAAGCAGTCGCTTCCATCACTTCTTCCTCTTGGCAATTTTATCGTCTTTCGTTCTGTGTCCACGGTAGGTCCTCGTGGGAGAGAATTCACCCAGCTTGTGGCCGATCATGTTTTCCGTTACATACACCGGGATAAAATTCTTTCCGTTGTGGACCATCAGAGTATGGCCTATCATTTCCGGGAAAATCGTCGACCGCCGTGACCACGTTTTTATGGCCTTCTTAGAGCTCGAAGAGTTCATCTCCTCGATCTTTTTGAACAACTTGATGTCAACGTAAGGACCTTTTTTAACTGACCGAGCCATTACTTCTTCCTTCGATTAACAATATATTTGTCGCTGATCTTGTGCTTCTTTCTCGTTTTATATCCTTTCGACGGCATGCCGGTGGGTGAGCAGGGGTGCCGTCCACCCGATGATTTGCCTTCACCGCCGCCAAGCGGGTGGTCGATCGGGTTCATCGCAACGCCCCTCACCTTGGGTCTCTTGCTCAACCAGCGTGACCTGCCGGCCTTGCCGATCGTTACCAGTCCATGGTCCTTGTTGCCGACTTCACCGATCGTCGCGGAGCAGTCCTGGTGAATCTTCCGGATCTCACCCGAAGGGAGCTTGATCAGGCAGTAACTGCCCTCCTTCGCGGTAATGACCGCGGAAGCGCCTGCCGAGCGTACGAGCTGCCCTCCCTTCCCCCGGCTCATCTCAATATTATAGATGCTGGTACCCAGGGGTATGTTTTTCAGGGGAAGTGCGTTCCCCGCTTTGATCTCAGCGTTTTCGGCGGCCATAATCATATCTCCAACCCTGAGGCCTTCGGGAGCGATTATGTATCTCTTTTCGCCGTCAACATATACAATAAGAGCGATATTGGACGAGCGATTGGGATCGTATTCGATTGAATCAACACGACCGGAGATTCCCTGCTTGTCGCGCTTGAAATCGATGATACGGTACCGGCGCTTGTGTCCGCCGCCGCGGCGGCGGACCGAGATATGGCCTTTATAGCCGCGGCCGGAGTATTCCGTCTTCCCTTTTGTCAACGGCTTGTGCGGCTCGTCTGTCGTGATTTCAGAAAAATCAAGTACCGTCTTATATCGTGTTGTTGACGTTATCGGTCTGAATTTTTTAAGTCCCATATCAATCACCTTTACCCTGTAACTCCGCCTCTGTACGCCTATTGCGCTTCAAAAAGCTCGATTTTCTGGCCCGGCTTCAACGTAATGACAGCCTTCTTCCATGCGCTCCGTTTGCCGACCCTGTACCTGAGACGGCGGTTCTTGCCGCGAACAGTCATGACGTTTACCTTTTCCGGATCAACACCGAAGAGCTCTTTTACCGCGTGAGCAACCATGAGTTTGTTGGCCTTCATGGAAACCCTGAAGACGTACTTGTTTATTCCCATCAACTCGGTCGTCTTCTCTGAAATTACCGGTTTTAATATGATATCGTTGGCATTCATTTCGTACCGCCCTCTGCGTATCGTTCATTCAGGAGCTTAACCGCGCTTTCGGTTATAATAAGGTTCTTTGAATGAAAGATGTCCTTGCTGGAAATTCTGTTCACGCTATTGTACGTGAGCCAGGGGATGTTTTTGATCGAGCGTCTCAGCATCGCATCATCGCCCGCGGCAATGATAACGCCCTTGGCCACTGCCAGGGCCTTCCCGATGCCAGCCATCTCTTTTGTCTTGCCGGCTACCTTGAAATCCTCGACCACCTTGATGCTTCCCTGCTTCGCTTTAAGGGAGAACAGGGCGCGGTATGCGGACTGCTTGATGCTGCGGGGAAGATCGATCCGGTAGCTTCGCGGCCTCGGACCGAAGATCGTGCCGCCGCCGCGCCAGATCGGCGACCGGCTCGAGCCGGCCCGGGCCCGACCCGTTCCCTTCTGCTTCCACGGCTTCGCGCCGCCGCCGCTGATCTCGCCGCGCTCTTTCGTCTTGTGCGTCCCCTGCCGGAGATTTGCCTGCGCCGCTTTGATCAGCTCGTATATAAGTATATCATTGACCTCAGCGCCGAACACGCTGTCGGAAAGCTCGACAGATCCGACGACCTTGCCATCAACCGAATATTTATCAACTTTCATCGCCCGCCTACCTATTTCTCGCAAACAGTAATCAGCGTGTTTTTTCTTCCCGGGATCGCTCCGGATATCAGCACTATGTTGTTGTCCGCAAGGACTTTAACTATTTTCAGATTCTTCACAGTTATGGTGGTCCCGCCCATTCTTCCCGGCATCCGCTGGCCGCGCCAGACTTCGCTCGGGAATGCGCATGCACCGATGGAGCCCGGCGCGCGGTGGAAGGTTGAACCGTGGGTTTCGCGGCCGCCGCCGAAGCCGTGCCGCTTGACAACGCCCTGGAAGCCCTTGCCCTTCGATATCCCGCTTACGTTCACAACGTCGTTCTCGTTGAAAATCGTGCAGTTCACGATGCTGCCGACATCAAGAGACTCGTCGAACACTCCAACCTCGCGGAATACTCTCAGGGGTTTGATGCCCTTCTTTTTCAGATCGGAGAGTATCGCCTTGGTGAGCCGCTGCTCCTTCACGTCTAAAAAGCCAAGCTTCAGCGCCTCGTAACCGTCTTTATCGGTTTTCTTCTTCTGTACGACCACGCAGGGACCGAGCTCGCACACGGTCACGGGCGTCATCGTCCCGTCCTCATGTATAAACTGAGTCATTCCGATTTTTCTGCCAATAAGCGCCTTTTTCATCACTCATTTCCATCCATAAAATGATAGCTGACAAGGGTATCTAAGACAAAGAAAAGCAAGGTCAGGATTTAATATCAACCGAAACACCGGCAGGCAGTTCCAACTTCATCAAAGCCTCAACCGTATCAGAATTCGGATCAATGATGTCAATCAAACGCTTGTGTGTCCGTATCTCAAACTGCTCACGAGCTTTCTTGTTGACATGAGGAGATTTGAGAACGCAGAACTTCTCGATCTTTGTCGGCAGCGGAATAGGACCCGCGACCTTCGCACCGCTCCGGTTCGTGGTCGCGACTATCTTTTCAGCTGACTGATCAAGCAACTTCGCGTCAAATGATCTTAGCTTTACCCTTATGCGTTGTCCTGTAGACTTTGCCACTTTTCGTACCTGAAAGTTTTTTTATCATTAAAATACATAAGTCAGACCATCAGCATGATGGTCTGACTATAACGTACTATATTCAACACAGAGAAGAGAATACGTTATTCTATAACCTTGGTAACAACCCCGGCACCAACCGTTTTACCGCCCTCACGGATGGCGAAACGAAGCTCCTCTTCCATGGCAATGGGAGTAATGAGCTCGACGGTCATGTCGATATCGTCACCAGGCATAACCATCTCAACGCCCGTCGGCAGCGTCACGATGCCGGTAACGTCGGTAGTTCTAAAGTAGAACTGGGGCCGGTAGTTTCCAAAGAACGGGGTATGGCGTCCGCCCTCTTCTTTTTTAAGGACGTACACCTTGCCCTGAAATTTTTTATGCGGTGTTATCGAGCCGGGCTTTGCGAGAACCTGCCCCCTCATAACCTCTTCCTTGCCGGTACCGCGCAGCAGACATCCGACGTTGTCGCCGGCAACGCCTTCGTCCAGGATCTTCCGGAACATCTCGACGCCGGTACAGACGGTCTTCTTCGTTTCGGTGATGCCGATGATCTCGACCTCATCGCCCGTATGAACGATACCGCGCTCGATCCTTCCGGTTACGACGGTGCCGCGGCCGGTAATCGAGAACACGTCTTCGATCGGCATCAGGAAGGGCTTGTCGGTCGCGCGCTTCGGCTCGGGAACATAATCATCGAGCGAATCGATCAGCTTGATGATAGTGCCGAACCATTCGCCGTCGGTTTTCTTCGCTTCCGCTTCCTCGAGGGCCTTGAGGGCCGAGCCGGGGATTATGGGAACCTCGTCTCCGGGGAATTCATACTTGCTCAGAAGCTCCCGGATTTCCATTTCAACGAGCTCGATCATCTCATCGCGCTCGGATTTGTCAATCATATCGACCTTATTCAGGAAGACGACCATGTACGGAACGTTTACCTGGTGCGCCAGAAGAACGTGTTCCTTGGTCTGCGGCATGGCACCGTCGCCGGCGGCAACGACGAGGATCGCTGCGTCCATCTGGGCCGCGCCTGTGATCATGTTCTTGATATAGTCCGCATGCCCCGGGCAATCCACGTGTGCATAGTGACGCTTGGGTGTTTCATACTCCTGATGGGAAGTAGCAATCGTTATGCCCCGAGCTTTTTCTTCGGGAGCATTATCAATCTGGTCAAATTCAACAGGCTTTCCCAAACCGTATTTGAGGAAAAGACATTTGGTGATCGCCGATGTCAGCGTGGTTTTACCATGGTCGATGTGACCGATAGTGCCAACGTTTACGTGTGGTTTAGTCCGTTGAAATTTTTCTTTACCCATTGGATTTCACTCCTTTATTATTTTTCCTGCATGGTATTGCGAATTAATCATCCAGATCGTTAATTAAGGATGATATTAAATATTTATAAACATATAAAATGAATTATATAACTTATGCCCTCAAATTGCGGGTTTTTGAAATAAAAAAAAATATGCCTATTCTGTCAACAAATTAATAAAAAATTAATAGAAATTGGCCATTAATTTAAAAAAATCGCACTATGAGACAATAATCCTAATAAAAAATGCCGGTCATCCTCCCAATAATCCGATCCGTAATTTCTTTTGGAACAATCTCATAATGAGAAACTTGAAGCGTGTGACTCGCTCTTCCCTGGCTCATGGAGCGCACGCTCGTCGCATATCCGAACACTTCTGATAGCGGCACAAAGGCGTCGATTACCTTGAGCGTGCCGCGGATGTTCAATCCCTCTATTCTCCCGCGGCGGGAATTAATGTCGTTGATGACATCGCCCGTATACTCGTCCGGGCACACGACCTCGAGTTTCATGACAGGCTCCATCAGCGCGGGCGCTGCCTTCCGGGCCCCTTCCTTCAGGGCCATGTTCGCAGCGATGCGGTAGGCCATCCCGATCGAGGAGGCCTCATCGAACGAGCCGCCCGTCAGCGTGACGGTAATGTCATCCATCTTGTAACCGGCTATGACACCGGCCTGCATTGCGTCCGAGAAGCCGGCCTCTACGTCTTTCAGAAACTCCGCAGGGATCTCGTCCCTCCTGAGCCCGTTTTTAAAGACGAAGCCGGAGCCCGGGCGTCCCGGCTCCATGTGCATCACGACGTGACCGAACTGGTCCTTGCCGCCGATCTGCTTTTCGTACCTGTGCTCCGTATCGACCGCACGCGTGATGGTCTCCTTGTAGGTGACCTGCGGCTTGCCCACGTTCGCCTGTATATTGAATTCGCGCGTCAGGCGATCCACGATGATCTCCAGATGGAGTTCGCCCATTCCGGAAATAAGAGTCTGCCCCGATTCCGGGTCTGCGTTTACATGGAAGGTCGGGTCCTCCTCCTCGAGGCGGCGCAGCGCGTTGTCCAGCTTTTCTTGGTCGGCCTTCGTCTTCGGCTCTATGGCCACCGATATGACCGGGTCCGGAAACTCCATCTTCTCGAGCAGTATCGGGTGCGCCTCGTCGGCGAGCGTGTCGCCGGTGCGCGAACCGCGCAGGCCGACGATTGCTATGATATCGCCGGTGAACACTTCCTTGATGTCCAAGCGGTCGTTGGCGTGCATTCGGAGGCATCGCTGGATCCGCTCTTTCTTGCCGGTGCTCACATTCAGCACCTGGTCGCCAATTTTCAGGTGGCCGGAATAGACACGCAGGTACGAGAGCTTGCCCACGTAGGGATCGCTCATGAGCTTGAACACG
The DNA here is from genome assembly GCA_029564515.1 of Spirochaetota bacterium. Taxonomy (GTDB): domain Bacteria; phylum Spirochaetota; class UBA4802; order UBA4802; family UBA5550; genus RBG-16-49-21. Next base: position 35,529 of record JAKQPV010000036.1, read on the forward strand.
AGCCCGCAGAACGGCTCCTTGTCGCCGGCCTCACGCGTGATGATTTCCTCGGTGTTTTTCGGGTTATGGCCCTCCACCGGCTTGATGTCGCGCGGCGAGGGAAGGTAATCCACGATGGCGTCCAGCACCGGCTGCACGCCCTTGTTCCGCAATGCCGAGCCGCACAGGACCGGGAAGATCTCCGACGAGGCGGTGATTTTCCTGATCACGTCCCGTATCTCCTTTTCCTCGGGCTCGACGCCCTCGAGATACTTATGCATGACCGCGTCGTCATGCTCGGCTACAGTTTCAAGCAGCTCGTCTCTATACCGGCGGGCCTGCTCCTTTACCTCATCGGGTATGTCGGTTTCCTGTATATCCTGGCCCGCCTCGTCAGACCAGAGCAGGGCTTTCATGGTCACAATGTCCACCACGCCGCGGTGACCGTCCTCGATCCCCAGCGGTATCTGCAGAGGCAGCGGCTTCGCCGCGAGCTTGTCCCTGATCATGTCGAGGCATCGTTCAAAATTTGCGCCCACACGGTCCATCTTGTTCACGAAGCAGATGCGGGGGATGTGGTAATGGTCCGCCTGCCGCCACACGGTCTCGGATTGCGGCTCGACGCCTGCAACGCCGTCGAACACGGCGATGGCCGAATCGAGGACGCGCAGGCTTCGCTCGACCTCCATGGTGAAGTCGACATGACCCGGCGTGTCGATTATATTAATAATACAGTTTTTCCAGAAACAGGTTGTTGCCGCCGCAGTGATTGTTATGCCCCGCTCCTTTTCCTGGACCATCCAGTCCATTTCAGCGGTCCCCTCGTGGACCTCGCCCATCTTGTGCGTCTTGCCGGTATAAAAGAGGATGCGCTCCGTGAGCGTGGTCTTGCCCGCGTCGATGTGCGCCATGATGCCGATATTGCGCGTCCTGTTGAGAGGGAGCTCCCGGGGCATAGTGACCTTGAAGTTACTTTTTTGAAGTATTCGTATAAAATACCAAAATACCAGGCATACCTGGTATTTTGGGTGACATCCACGTAAGCGGTGCGGCTTCCGGATGAGCGCGCGGCAGCTATCTTACCATTTATAATGTGCGAAGGCCTTGTTCGCCTCGGCCATCTTGTGCGTATCTTCTTTCTTCTTGATTGACGTTCCCGTGTTGTTGAACGCGTCCATCAGCTCGCCCGCGAGCTTTTCAAACATGGTCTTCTCGGACCGGTTCCGGGCGTTGGTGATGAGCCACCGGATACCGAGGGCCTGACGGCGCTCCGGCCGTATCTCGACGGGGACCTGATAGGTCGCGCCGCCGACGCGCCGGGACTTTACCTCCACGAGCGGCTTGGCGTTTTCAAGCGCCTGGACGAACACCTCGACCGGGTCCTTGCCCGCCTTCTTCTGGATTATATCCATCGCCTTGTAGAAATTCGTCTCGGACACGCCCTTCTTCCCCTGCATCATCATGCAGTTGATGAACTTGGATACGAGCTTGCTCCCGTACTTGGGATCGGGCAGCTGTTCACGTTTTACTGGTCTTCTTCTCCGCATGGTTCTTCCTCGCTATCGATAATTACGCCTTGGGCCGCTTGGTCCCGTACTTGGAGCGGCTCTTCCTCCGGTCGTCAACGCCAAGCGTGTCGAGCGTCCCCCGGATGATGTGGTACCGCACGCCCGGAAGGTCCTTGACCCGGCCACCCCTGATGAGTACCGCGCTGTGTTCCTGCAGATTGTGCCCGACGCCGGGGATATATGCGGTCACCTCTATGCCGTTGGTCAGCCTGACCCGAGCGACCTTCCGCAGGGCGGAATTCGGTTTTTTCGGGGTAAAGGTCATGACCCGTGTGCAGACTCCCCTCTTTTGAGGGCAGCTTGTCAGGGCCGGCGACTTGGTCTTTTTCCGTTTTTGTTCCCGCCCCTGGCGTATTAACTGGTTAATCGTTGGCATTATGACTCCTGTTTACTATCTGATTATAATATCATATATAAGACACGCCATCGCATAATCATGACAATGTAGATGGTATTTGTGAATTATAGACTTTTTTGTCAAGATATTAATCTGATTTTTTAGTTCAAACGCACCGGGCGGTCTATTCCGGCGTCCGGCGCGCTCCCGTATCCCTTATTCCTCCGGCATTGCGATTTCTGCTTCAGCAGCGGCCTGTTCGACTTCCTCAGGCGGAGGCTCATCCAGGTCGCCCGGCTCGTTTTCATATACGCTTATATTGTTGTATATCCGCACGCCGGTGCCGGCGGGTATCAGGTGGCCTATAATGACGTTCTCCTTCAGGCCCCGCAGGTTGTCTACCTTGCCCTTGATGGCGGCGTCGGTCAGTACCCTGGTGGTCTCCTGGAACGAAGCTGCGGAAATGAAGGACTCGGTATTGAGCGCCGCCTTGGTGATACCCATCAGTATCGGTATTGCGGTGGCGGGCTTCCCGCCCTCATTCAGCACACGGTCATTCTCCTCGACGAAGTCGAACTTGTCCACGATCTGCTCGATAACGAACGTGGAGTCGCCCGGATCGGTGACCTTTACCTTGCGGAGCATCTGCCGGACGATGACCTCGATATGCTTGTCATTGATCGAAACGCCCTGGAGCCGGTAGACCTCCTGGATCTCGTTGACCAGGAACTTCTGCAGCTCGCGCGGGCCCTTGATCTTGAGGATTTCGTGCGGGTCCACGGGGCCGTCGTCAATCTGCTCGCCCTTGGCGATGAAGTCGCGGTCCTGTACCCGGAGGAACTTTGAAACCGGGATGGAATATTCTTTGACCGTTCCGTCCTCGCCGGTGACGATGATCTTCCGCTTGTTCTTTACCGTGTCCCCGATCTCGATCGTGCCGTCCAGCTCGGAGAGCGTGGAAGAGTCTTTCGGCGTGCGGGCCTCGAAGAGCTCCGCAACCCGCGGCAGACCGCCGGTGATGTCCTTCGTTTTTTCCGCGCCGCGCGGGATCTTTGCCAGAACCGTACCCGCCGGGACCTTGTCGCCGCTGGCAACCATGAGGTGCGCTCCCTTGGGCAGGAGATACGTGATTTCCTGCTTGGACGGACCCATGATACTTATCCGCGGCTGCAGCTTCTCGGTTTTGTATTCCACGATGACGCGCTTGGTCACGTTCGAGGTGGGATCGAGCTCCTCGCGGAGACTCTTGTTGATCTCGATGTCGACGAATTCGACCTTGCCGCTCACTTCCGTCAGGATCGGCTCGAACCACGGGTCGAAAGCGGCCAGGACCGGGTACTTCGTCACGTCCTTCTCTTTGTCATACTCCTTGTCGTAGAACCGGCCCGGTTTAACGTTGACAACGGTACCCACGTTGATCGGAATGGAGAGAGGGTCGCCCAGTATGTAGACCTTGTTCTTGACCACCTTGACCAGGCCGGAGGTCTTTGCGGTGACGTCCTCGCCGTCCTCGGTCTTCGCGATTACGACGCCGGCGTATACCTTGTCGTTCTCGTTCACGATGAGCTTTGGGTCACCCTTGAGCTGTATCTCGGTTATCACACGCTGCACGACAAGGTAGCCGCGCCGGACGGAGATGATCTTGCTTTCGTCCGTCTTGATGGTTTTCGATGTTATCTCTTTTACGAACACCGGATAGTTGAGCCTGATCTCGCTCTCCTCCACCGCGCGGGACGCGATGCCCCCGATGTGGAAGGTACGCATGGTCAGCTGCGTGCCCGGCTGTCCGATCGACTGGGCGGCGATGATGCCGACCGCCTCGCCGATGTCGACGTGCCGCGCCGTCGCCAGGTTGCGGCCGTAACATTTCCCGCAGACGCCGTGCTTGGCCTCGCAGGTGAGCACCGAGCGGATCTCGATCGAATCGATATTGAGCACGTCGATCATCTCCGCGATGTTCTCGGTGACGATATCGTCGGCCGTGCAGATGACATCGCCGGTGACCGGGTGCAGGAGGTCGTAGAGGAGCGTCCGGCCCAGCGCGCGGTCGCCCAGTGACTCGATCACATCGTCGCCCTCCTTGATGGCGTAGATGTCAATGCCAATCGTTGTGCCGCAGTCTTCCATGGAGATGGTCACGTCCTGCGCGATGTCGACGAGCCGGCGGGTCAGGTACCCGGCGTCCGCCGTCTTGAGCGCCGTGTCAGCCAGGCCCTTCCGGGCACCGTTGGTGGAAATGAAGTATTCCAGAACCGTCAGGCCCTCCTTGAAGTTGGTCCGGATCGGGACCTCGATGATCTCGCCGCTTGGCTTGGCCATGAGCCCCCTCATCCCGGCGAGCTGTCGGATCTGCTGCTTGCTGCCCCGGGCACCGGACTGCGCCATGATGTAAATCGGGTTGAAGCCGCCCGCGTTGCCCGAGAGCTCTTCGAACATTTTATCGGCAATGATCTCGTTGGCGTTAGTCCAGAGGTTAATAACCCGGTTATACCGCTCCTCGTTGGTGATATAGCCGTTGCGGTATTCCAGCTCTATTTTTTCAAGCTTCTTGTCTTCCTCGCCGATGATCTTCTGTTTCACGGTCGGCACTATGATGTCGGACATGGAGATGGTCGGCGCGAACATCGTCGCGTACTTGTACCCGGTCTCCTTGATGTCGTCCAGCATCTTGACGGTCACGTTGGGTCCGTACTGACGGAGCACGTCCGAGATGATCTTGGAGAGCTTTTTGTCGTTGATTATTTCGTTAATGTAGGGGTGCCCCTCCGGCATCAGGCCGTTGAAGATGAGCCGGCCCGCGGTCGTCTCCTGCAGCTCGCCTTTCTCGTTGATAAACTTGATCAACGAGCGCATCTTGACCTGGCCATGGTCGACCGCCCTGAGCAGCTCGTCCTGCTCGTCGAAGAGCTTGCCCTCGCCGGGCGCGCCCTCAAGGATCGAGGTGAGGTAGTACACCCCGAGGACAATATCCTGCGTCGGTGAAACCACCGGGTGACCGTTGGCCGGGGAGAGCAGGTTGTGCGTGGACAGCATAAGGGTCCAGCACTCGAGCTGCGCGCGCGGTGAGAGCGGCACGTGCACGGCCATCTGGTCGCCGTCGAAGTCAGCGTTGTAGGCATGGCAGACCAGCGGGTGGAGACGGATGGCCTTGCCCTCGACCAGGATCGGCTCGAAGCCCTGGATGCCCAGGCGGTGCAGCGTGGGAGCGCGGTTCAAAAGCACCGGGTGTTCGGAAATGACCTCTTCGAGGACTTCCCACACCTCGGGCCGCTCGTTCTCGACCATCTTTTTCGAAGATTTTATATTCTGTACGTAGTCCTTGTCCACCAGCCGCTTCATGATGAAGGGCTTGAAGAGCTCAACGGCCATCTTCTTCGGGAGGCCGCACTGGTAGAGCTTCAGCTCCGGCCCGATAACGATGACGGAGCGGCCGGAGTAGTCGACGCGCTTGCCCAGGAGGTTCTGGCGGAACCGGCCCTGCTTTCCTTTCAGCATGTCCGAGAGGGACTTGAGGGGCCTGTTGCCCTTGCCCTTGACCGCGCGCTTGCGCCTGCTGTTGTCGAACAGGGCGTCCACCGCTTCCTGGAGCATCCGCTTCTCGTTGCGCACGATGATCTCCGGCGCGCGGAGCATCAGGAGCCGCTTCAGCCGGTTGTTCCGGTTGATGACGCGGCGGTACAGGTCGTTCAGGTCCGAGGTGGCGAAACGGCCGCCGTCGAGCTGGACCATCGGCCGGAGCTCGGGCGGGATGACGGGTACGGAGTCGAGTATCATCCACTCGGTCTCGTTGCCGGATTCCTTGAACGCCTCAATTATCTCAAGACGCTTGATCAGCTTCTTGTCGATCTTCACGTCCTTTTCTTTCTTGGCTTTCGCCTGGATGACCGCGCGGATCTGGCGCGACTCCTCGTCCAGGTCGATCCGGGCCAGCAGGTCCTTGATCGCGGAGGCGCCCATGCCGCAGACGAGCGAATCGCCGTACTTCTCGTTCAGGGTCAGGTAAGTCTCCTCGTCGAGGGCGTCGCCGACCTTGACGTCTTCCTCGATCGCGTCGCCGGGATCGATGACGATGAATTTTTCATAGTAGAGGACCGACTTCAGCGTGTTAACGGTGAGGTCGAGAAGAAGGCCCATGCGCGACGGCACGGACCGGTAATACCAGATGTGAGCCACCGGGCAGGCCAGCTCGATGTGGCCGCCACGCTCGCGGCGGACCTTGTAGTGGGTCACCTCGACGCCGCATCGGTCGCAGATGACGCCCTTGTAGCGGATCGATTTGAACTTACCGCAGTAGCATTCCCATTCCTTTGTCGTGCCGAATATCTTCTCGCAGAAGAGTCCGTCACGCTCCGGCTTCAGGGTCCGGTAATTTATCGTTTCAGGTTTTTTGACCTCGCCGTACGACCACTCCCGTATCTGGTCGGGAGACGCCAGTTTTATCTGGATTGAGCTGAAATCATTAAAATCCCTCATGTTGTTTCCTCAAAAAATAGTTTGTTGCTTCCAACTATTATTAATTACGGATCGCGCTCCCGTTCAAGGGACCCGGGAGGCGGTCAGATATTCTTCAGCGAATCGATCTTAATCCTTCTTTTGGGCTTGCCGTATCCCTCGCTCCACTCGGACAGGCTTATCTCCTTGCCTGCGTCGTCATAGATGCGAACGTCGAGGGCGAGACCCCTGAGCTCCTGGATAAGAACATTGAACGATTCCGGGATGCCCGGGGCTGCCGTGTTGATCCCCTTCACGATCGCCTCATAGATGCGGGCCCGGCCGAGCATGTCGTCCGACTTTACGGTCAGGAGCTCCTGCAGGGTATAGGCCGCGCCGTACGCCTCGAGCGCCCAGACCTCCATCTCGCCCAGCCGCTGCCCGCCGAACTGCGCCTTACCGCCCAGCGGCTGCTGCGTGACGAGCGAATACGGGCCCGTCGACCGCGCGTGGATCTTGTCGTCGACCATGTGGGCAAGCTTCATCATGTAAATCTCGCCGACCATGACCTCCTGCTCGAAAGGTATGCCGGACCGTCCGTCAAAGAGAATCGACTTGGACGACTCGGGGAGCCCCGCTTCCTTGAGGAGCTGACGGATGTCGCTCTCTTTCGCGCCATCGAAAATGGGCGTCTCGAAGAGTTTGTTCAGCTTCGCTCCTGCCCAGCCGAGCTCCGTTTCAAGGAGCTGCCCCAGATTCATCCGGGACGGGACGGAGAGCGGGTTGAGAACGATGTCCATCGGCGTGCCGTCGGGCAGGTACGGCATGTCGTAGCTGGGCACGATCTTGGATATGACGCCCTTGTTCCCGTGCCGGCCCGCCATCTTGTCGCCCACGGATATCTTCCTCTTGTCGGCGATGTAGACCTTGACCAGCTCCTCGACGCCGGGCGCCAGCTCGTCGCCCTGCTCGCGAGAGAACCGCTTCACGTCGACGATGATGCCCTCGACCCCGTTCGGGACCCGGAGGGAAGTGTCGCGCACCTCGCGTGCCTTTTCACCGAAGATCGAATGAAGCAGCTTGTATTCGGGCGTGAGGTCCTGCTCCCCCTTGGGTGTGACCTTGCCGACCAGGATGTCATCCGGCTGGACATAGGCCCCGCGCCGCACGATGCCGTCCTGGTCAAGGTCGCGGAACGCCTTTTCCGACAGGTTCGGGATGTCCCGGGTTATGACCTCGCGGCCGAGTTTGGTTTCGCGCGCCTCTACCTCGAACTGCTCTATATGTATCGATGTGTAAATGTCTTCCTCGACGAGGCGCTCGGAGATGAGTATGGCGTCCTCGAAGTTGTAACCCATCCAGGGCATGAAGGCGACCAGGATGTTCTTGCCCAGCGCCAGCCGTCCGTTATCGGTGGCCGGCCCGTCGGCCAGCACGTCGCCCCTCTTTATCTTCTGGCCCTTGTGCACCACGGGGCGCTGGTTGAAGCAGGTCCCCTGGTTGGTCCGCTTGAATTTCATGAGCTGGTACTCGTCGACTTCGCCCGAGCTAGTCTTTATTTTGACCACGCTCGCATCCACGAATTGCACATCGCCCGGACGCGCCGCGGTCACCAGGACGCCGGAATCGTAGGCGGCCTTCGGCTCCATGCCGGTACCGACGTAGGGCGCTTCCTCGATCATGAGCGGCACCGCCTGGCGCTGCATGTTGGATCCCATCAGGGCCCGGTTCGCGTCGTCATGCTCCAGGAAGGGGATCAGGCACGTCGAGACCGAGAAAATCTGGCTAGGACACACGTCCATGTACTGGATCTCCTTTGGCCGCATGTACGGGAAGTTGCCGCGGTGCCGGCAGGGGATCATGCCCTTGGCAAAATGCCCCTTGTCGTCGAGCTCCTGGTTTGCCTGCGCGATGAAATAGAGGTCCTCGCGGTCCGCGGTAAGGTACTCGACCTGGTCGGTCAGCTTGCCGTTGTCCACATACCGGTACGGCGTTTCAAGGAAGCCGTAATCGTTGATGCACGCATATGTGCTGAGCGATACGATGAGGCCGATGTTCGGTCCCTCAGGCGTCTCGATCGGGCACATCCGTCCGTAGTGGGAGGGGTGCACGTCCCGGACCTCGAAGCCGGCCCGCTCGCGGGAGAGGCCGCCCGGTCCCAGTGCGTTCAGCCGCCTCTTGTGCGTCAGCTCGGCCAGGGGGTTGGTCTGGTCCATGAACTGCGAGAGCTGGCTTGACCCGAAGAACTCGTTAATGACCGCCGTGATCGGCTTGATGCTGATGAGAGCCTGCGGCGTGATTACGTCGAGGTCCTGGATGGTCATCCGCTCCTTGATGACGCGCTCCATGCGCTGGAAGCCGACCTTGATCTGGTTCATGATCAGCTCGCCGACGGAGCGGACGCGGCGGTTGCCCAGGTGGTCGATGTCGTCCACGACCGTGGGGATGAACCTGTTTTTCTTGAGTTTCGGGTCCTTTTCGGGGATCTCGTACCCTTCCGCCTCGGCGATCAGGTAGAGGAAATATTTCAATGAATAGATGATGTCTTCCGGCTTCAGCGTCTGTGTCTCGTAGTCGTCCATGCCGAACTTGTTCGAAATCTTGTAGCGTCCGACGGCGCCCAGGCTGTAGGACTTGGGGTCGAAGAACAGCCGGTTAAAGTGCTCCTGTGCGTTTTCCAGGTTGGTCGGCTCGCTCTGCCACATGATCGCGTGGATTGTCAACAGCGCCAGCTCCGACTTTTTGTGCTCGGCCAGCGCGGGTGACTTGACGTGCTTGTTGATGAACTCCTTCTCCACCTCGAGGGTAGTGCTCAGGAACGAGTCTTCCTTGTTGTTGGGGAACTCGATGATCTCGACATCGTGGATCTTTTCCTCCTTGATGCGGTCGATCATGTCCAGGGTAATCCGCTCGCCGACCTCCATGATGACTTCGCCGGACTGCTTGTTGGCCACGTCGCGGGCGACCCGCTTGCCGTTCAGGAACTCGTAGTCCTCCTCGCTTTTCAGGCGGACGACCTTCGTGCTATAAAAGAGCTTGACCAGCTCCTCATCGGTCTCGTAGCCGAGGGCCTTGATCAGGAGGCTGACCGGGAACTTCTTTTTCCGGTCGATGCGCGCGATGATGTAGCCCTTGGGGTCCATCTCGAACTCGAGCCACGAACCGCGGTCCGGGATGACCCGGTAGTTATAGGTGCGCTCGGCCTCCTCGTAAAAAAAGAAAATGCCCGGGGACCGGTGCAGCTGGTTTACGACGACGCGCTCGGCGCCGTTGATAATGAAGGTTCCCCGCGGGGTCATGAGCGGAATGTCGCCCATGTACACGGACTGCTCGCGGACTTCCATGCTGTCTTTCCGGATAAGCCGGATGGTCGCCTTCAGGGGGGCGGCATACGTGACGTCGCGCTCCTTTGATTCAAGCTCTGAATATTTCGGCAAGCCGATCTCGTAATCGATGTATTCGAGAACCACGTCCTCATGGGGACTCTCGATGGGAAAGATCTCCTCGAATACGGCCTGGAGGCCGTGCGGCTTCTTTTTCACCGCGCCCGGCTGAAGAAACCAGTCATATGACTTCAGCTGGATCTCGATGAGGTTGGGAAGCTCCAGGCCTGTCTTTATCTTGCCAAAATTGAAGACTTTTTTTGAATCTTGCATGGATGTTCAAACCTTCGCTGATTTGTTGAAAGAACGCCAAAAGGTTTGGCTGTAGCCAGCCAAACCTGATGTCCGCTTATCCTGGAAAAAACTGATAATCACCCGCCGGATTATTTAACATCAACCGTTGCGCCGGCAGCTGCGAGCTGCTGCTTGATCTTCTCCGCTTCATCCTTGGAAACTTTTTCCTTAACCGCCTTGCCGCCCGCTTCGACGAGCTCTTTCGCTTCTTTCAGTCCGAGACCGGTGATGGTCCTGACTTCCTTGATGACGGCGACCTTGTTGTCACCGAAACCGGTGAGAATGACGTCAAATTCGGTTTTTTCGTCTGCCGCTTCGGCCGCAGCCGGTGCAGCCGCTGCTACGGCAACCGGCGCCGCGGCTGAGATACCAAACTTGTCTTCCATCGCTTTAACCAGTTCGGCCGCTTCGATCAGGGTCAAACTGCCTATCGCATCGAGTAATTCTTGTACATTAGCCATTGTAAAACTCCTTTATACTTAGTGAATTTCTTCAAGTTAATGCGTCCACCGGGCTCCCCGGGCATCGCAAAAACCTATAAAGGCATTGTATCCATATATACTATATATAATCTGGAAACAGAAACCTTTTCTTGATTTATAAAGATCGCGACTGCCACCTCATCGAAGTGGGATCGCGGTGCTTCCTTTTGTTACTGCTGGTTCCGCGCCTCGGCAACCGCCTTGATGCCGCGGGCGAGCGAAGCCATGATCTGATTGGTTCCGACCGCGATACCGCGCGCCGGACCGTTAATCAGGGACATGATCTGCGACAGGAGAACTTCCTTCGACGGCAGATCGGCGATCCGCCTGACCTGCTCCTGGTTATAGACCACGGTGCCCATGTAGCCGGCGGAAAAGGTGAACTTTTCCACGTCCTTGGAGAAATCCTTGAGCGCCTTCGCGACATCGCCGAACTCCTCGTTCACGAACGCGACCGCGACCGGTCCTTTCAGGTAATCGTCAAGGCCGGCGATCCCTACCTCTTTCAGCGCGCGCTTGAACAGGGTGTTCTTGACCACCCGGTATTCGGCGTTCTTGCTCCGGAGCGTTTTGCGGAGCTTGCTCAGGTCCTTGACCTGGATCCCGGAATAATTCGTCAGGATCATGTTGCTCCGCGCTTTCAGCCGCTCCACCAGGTTCGCGACCTCGTCCACTTTATATTGCTTAACCATTATTTTTCGATCCCCTTGTGATTGATTTTGATCCCGGGTCCCATCGAGGAACTGATGAACACCGTCTTTATGTAATTGCCCTTAGCGTCCGAGGGCTTGTCCTTCATGATCTGGTTGAAAAACGTCTTCACGTTGCTGATGATCGCGTCGTCGGCGAAGGACAGCTTGCCGATCCCCATGTGAATGACGCCCGTCTTGTCGGCCTTGTACTCTACCCGGCCTCCCTTCAGTTCTTTGATGATGCCCTTCACGTCATCGGTGACCGTCCCGGACTTCGGCTTCGGCATGAGCCCTTTCTTACCCAGGACCGGCCCAAGCTTTCCGACGTCCTTCATCATGTCCGGTGTTGCGACGACCGCGTCAAAATCGATCCAGCCGCCCTTCACCTTTTCGACCATGTCCTCGGCGCCCACGTAGTCGGCGCCGGCGTCCTGGGCTTCCTTCTGCTTGTCTCCCTTGCAGATAACGAGGACCTTTTTCTCCTTGCCGGTGCCGGCAGGGAGGCTCGCGGTCCCGCGGATATTCTGGAAGCTCTTGTGCACGATCTTGACCTGTATGTCCACCGTTTCGTCGAACTTGCTGTACTTGCATTCCTTCATCAGGGTGACCGCTTCGTCTATGTTATAGAGCTTGTTACGGTCGACCCTGCTCCGAGCTGCTACGATTTTCTTCCCTCTGTTCATGTCCTCTCTACCTCAACTAGTTACTCCGGCACTCGCCGTTAGTCCTCGACATCCACGCCCATTGACCGCGCAGTGCCGGCGATGATCTTCACCGCGGCGTTCAGGTCGTTGGCATTTATGTCGGGCATCTTCACCGTGGCTATCTCTTCCAGCTGGGCCCGGGTGATCCTGCCAGCCTTCGTCTTGTTCGGCTCTGACGAGCCCTTCTCAATCTTCAGCGCCTTCTTGATCAGCACCGCCGCGGGCGGGGTCTTGATGATAAATGTATAGGTCCGGTCGCTGTACACGGTGATGACGACCGGCAGAATTGTTCCCATCTGGTCCTTCGTACGCTCGTTAAAGGACTTGCAGAAATCCATGATATTCAGCCCGTGCTGTCCCAGGGCAGGACCGACGGGGGGCGCGGGATTCGCCTGGCCGCCCGGTATCTGCAACTTGATCTCTGTTACGACGACTTTCCCTTTCTTTGGTGCCATATAAACCCTCTATTGTATAAAGAAGAAAAATGAATCTCTTCAAAAAAAAATTGCTATATTTTGCCCACCTGAAGGAAATCGAGCTCGACCGGCGTTCCGCGGCCGAAAATCTCCACCTTCACCCTGAGCCTGCCCTTTTCCGGATGGACCTCCTCCACCACGCCGGTGAAGTTGTTAAACGGCCCGTCTATGACCTTGACATGCTCGCCCACGGAAAAATCCACCACCGTGGAAATCTTTTCTTTCGCCTTCTGCTCTCCCATCTGATCGAACAGGGAGCTCACTTCCTCGCGGGAGAGCGGCTTCGGCTTGCTTGAGCCGTACGCGCCGACAAAATTAGTCACGCCGTTTATGCTCTTGACCAGGCCCCATGTCTCGTCGTCGAATTCCATCTCCACGAGCACGTATCCCGGGAAAAACTTTTTCGACCGGACCCTCTTTTTCCCGTCCTTGACTTCGGGGACTTCCACGGTCGGTATCCTCACCTGGAAAACCTTTTCGGAGAGGAGGCGTTTCTCAACCTCTTTCTCCAGGGTGAGCTTCACCTTGTTCTCGTGCCCCGAATATGTATGAACGACATACCACTCTTTTGCCATACGCTACTTCATGACCACCTGGATAAAATACATAAGGCCCGAGTCAATGAACCACAGGAAAAACGAGATCACCATAACCGTTACGACGACTACGATGGTGAAACTTGTCACCTCGTCCCTCGACGGCCAGGTAACTTTCCTCAACTCTTCTTTAGACTCGCGAACATACGTTAGGATGGCGCGGATCTTTTCTCGTATTCTGTCCACGATTGACCTACGCTTTCGTTTCCTTGTGAGCGGTATGCTTGTTGCAGAACTTGCAGAACTTCTTAACTTCAAGCTTACCGGTCTGGTTCTTCTTGTTCTTGGTCACGGAATAATTTTTCCGCTTACAATCCTGACATGCCAGCAGTATGATTTCACGCATATCCTGTTCCCCTGCCTATGACAAATTACAGACTAGAAAATAGCAGTTACCCTACAGTCAACCAATTTAGAAAATTGGAAATACCTCTTGCGGGCTAAAAACTGTGAGCTCACTGACCAATGCACACACCATGAGCCCACGACCAGAATTGAACTGGTGACCTTTTGCTTACCATGCAAATGCTCTACCGACTGAGCTACGTGGGCAGAGGTAGGTGGAAATCATAGAAACCACCCCTTTTTTGTCAATAAAATTTTGATATTTTATCATTTTGAAGAAAAAAGGCGACAGTCACGATTTTCCGCCGGTACCCATCCTTGCCGGCAGCACCACTACTAAAGAAAGCATTAAAAAGGCGGCATGTTACTGCCGCCTTCATGTGCATCAATATCTAAATTAATCTATTCATTTTTATTTATTACATAGGAAGGTATATCCTCTTCCGAGAGGGCCTTCTTTATCCTGCTTACATCTTTTTTTGTATTCAAGCCCTCAATCCGCACCTTGTACATGTCACCGTCGTGTACGACTACGACATCATTACCGGTCATCTGCTCTATCCTTTCTTTAAGGGTGTCCGCATTCCTTTTTGAATAAAAAGCACCTGCCTGGACCGCGTAGCTCCCGCTATCCGCTGAATCATAGTCGGCGGAATCGCCAGATACTGCTTCAAGATCATTGTCCCGGTCCTTGTCGTAATCCTCGTCCCTGTTTCCTTTTTTCACAATCACGAGGCCGACTTTGGCTTCCCCCTGCTTGAGCATTCCCAGCTTCTTCGCTGCAGCATAGGATACGTCAAGGATACGTTTTGCGCGGAAGGGGCCGCGGTCGTTGATCCGTACGCGGACAGTCTTTCCCGTTTCAAAATTCTTTACGCTGACAATCGTGCCGAACGGGAGGGTCTTGTGCGCCGCGGTTAGCTCATTCATATCAAAACGCTCTCCGGAAGCTGTTTTTTTTCCGTCAAATTCCCTTCCGTACCAGGATGCAGCGCCGGTCTGGTAGTATTTATCTTTCGTATATGATGTATCCCCATTGCTTTCCGCGTCCACTTCATCGGGCTCAGTTTCCTTTGCGGAAACGGCCCGGTCATCAGCATCCTCGCTGAAATCGTTGTCTTCCTCGTCATATCCGGAGTCATTCCGGGAATCATCCGATCTTACGGTCCGATAATCGCTTTTTTTCAGGTTGGCATTTTCCGGCGTGCAGCCCAGGAAAAACATGAATGCCGCCAGTATCGCCGTGATACACGCGGAGCTTTTAATTATTGATTGCATTATGCACCTCCATACAGCGTCCCCCTGTCGAGGGCTCTCTTACTTGTATCGGACATAATGATTTAATCCATTAATAAAAATATTTGAAATCAGGCTCCCCTCCGCCAGATCGTTCAAAACTGCCTGCAGCAGGCCAATCCAGGGCAATTTTCACAATGCGACATAAAACATTCTTGACCATTTACGTGAAATCCTGTTAGTGGTGGATTACAGTATCATTACCGGGAGCCTCCGAAAGAGCGGCGGCTCTGCAAAATTCAGGGAAACAGCATGAAAATCGTATCCAACAGGCCGACTATTACCCGGAAGGAGCTTGAAGCGGTGCTTGACTGCCTCATCAACGACGAGTTGATTGCGGGCGAGTCGGTCAAGAATTTCGAGTCCAGCATAGCAAAAATGATCGGCGTAAAATACGCCCTGGCGACCAACTCCCTGACGTCTGCTTATCACCTGGCATACCTTGCACTCGGGATCGGGAAAGATGATGAGGTCATTATGCCCTCTTTCTACCACGCCGCCCCCCTGAGCGCCCTCTCTATGACGGGCGGAAAGGCCGTATTGCTTGACAATGAAAGCGATTCCCTCTTTCCCTCGATTGCGGACATCAAATCACACGTTACAGAAAAAACCAGGGCAATAGTATGCGGGCATCTTTTCGGTTTCCAGGTGCCTCTTCAGGAGCTCGGGGAAATGAACGTGCCGCTGATCGAAGACATATCCCATTCAATAGGAACTGAAATCGACGACACACCCTCAGGGAGAAACGGCACCATTACGGTGATATCCTTCGATCCTGCGGGAATCATCACGACCGGTAATGGCGGCATGGTCCTGACCAATAATTCAAAATACTATTCAGTAATGAAGGATTTCCGCGGCAATGGAAGCAACCACCTCAACTATGACTATGCAATGCCTGATTTCCAGGGCGCCATGGGAATCTCCCAGCTTGCGAGGCTTCAGGACCTCCTGGCACGGAGAAGGGAAATAGCCAAAATTTATCATGAATCGTTGCGCGTTACATCGCATAAAACGCCCCTGTTATTCAACGAGCGTTTTGCATACCAGTCGTTTCCGGTCCTTTTCAGCTCTTCCAACGATAAAATCGAATCTTACTGGAGAAAATCCCGCATCGAGGTCTCGCAATCGATAGCCTGCCCCCTCCATCAGCATGCCGGCTGCAATGCAACGGATTTTCCCAACGCTGAGCGCTATTCCAGGAAGCTCTTTTCCATACCACTGTATCCGACACTGAGCCGGCGCGATATAGAAAAGATTTCAAAATTTATTGCCAGCTTTATATAAAGAAGATTTTCGGTTAAAAGCAGCTGATAAAGCTGCGTTTACTTTGTAAATTCAACTTTGCGCCTGATATATCCTTTTTCGATGACTATTCTATCTTTAAATGTCTTCCTTTTTTAATCATTTTTTTAAATTTCATTAATTTATTATTGCTTTTTTTCAGGTATATAATAATGATGCTTGAATTATTATACTATTAAAATAGGAGTACATCAATGAAAAAGTATTTTGCTCTGTTTTTCGTCGTTCTTATCGCTGTCAGCGCCGCTTTCGTCGGCTGCAAGAAAGCTGATGCCCCGAAAGAAGGCGAAGCTGTTGAAGCTCCGGCTGAAGAAGCTGCCCCGGCCGCTGAAGAAGCTGCGAAGTAGGGTATTAATTTTTCCAAAAAAAAGGATGCTGGATAGCATCCTTTTTTTTTGCCCGCAGTATGCCGGAGGTCACGCCCGCGCGGCGAGTATCTCGCGGACTTTTTCCTTTATTTCGTCAAGATTTGATGATTTCGTAACATAAGCGTCTGCAGTCCAGGTCATGAAATTGCTCTTGTAATTTGAATACGCGGTGTATATAATAATTGGAATCTTCTTGTCGCGGGACAGTATTTTCCCGAGTGCCTCGATTCCGTCCATCTCTGGCATTCGTATATCCATGATGACAAGATCGTATTTATGCGTCTTTACCATCTCGACCGCTTCTTTCCCGTTCGAGGCCTGGTCGATTTCGTACCCCTCGTCCTCAAACTCCATCGCGTAGAGCTCCCGCTGGTGCTTTTCATCTTCGACAATCAATAACCGTGCCATATCATCCTCCTCGTTGGCCCGACCGTCTCCGGCGGATGGGCCGTGAAACATATGGAATCGCGAACCCGGATGCTCATAGGGTGCGGCAATCCCTGATTTTTATCAATCAATTAATTAATTATATTTTGCCGCTACGATCAACCCGGGACCGGCAGGTGAATGATGAACTCGGCGCCTCCACGTTCCCTGTTCGACGCCCTGATGCTGCCGTTATGATCCTTGATTATTTTCTTCACAATGGCGAGGCCGAGGCCCACGCCGGTTACTTTCTTCGAGTAAAAGGGCTCAAATACGATATTCGGGTCCTCTTCGTCGATACCGGCCCCGGAGTCACCGATCGTGACGTTTATCACGTCCCCGTCGCTGTCGGTCATGATATCTATGGTCCCGCCGGCCGGCGTCGCGTCGATCGAATTCTGGATCAGGTTGAGCATCACCTGCTTCATCTGATTGAAGTCGGATTTAACCAGGGGCAGGTCCCGGCTCAGTTCCATCCACACCTCGAGCCTTTTTTCCTGGAGCAGGTTTTTAAGGAGGGATACCGTGTCGGTAATGACTTCGTTGATGTTGTTGAATTCCCTGATGAACTTGGTGGGACGGGAGAAGTCCATAACATTCGAGAGGGTCTTCTCGAGCCGCTCACACTCTTTCAGAATGATCTCCGCCGACGTGTCGATCTTCTTGCTGGTCTTCGACTTTTCCTTGGGAAGCTGCATAATCCGGCGCGCGTACCCGCCCATGGTTACCAACGGGTTCCTGATCTCGTGGGCCATGTGCGCTGCTATACGGCCTACGGCGGCGAGCTTCTCGGATTCGACAATCGCCTCCTGCCGCTCGGAAAGCTTCTGCATCTCGTTGCGGACCGTGTCAAGGCTCGTGTAGCTCTCGATGGACATCGCCGCCTGCGAGGCGAAGATCGACAGGAGCTCGATGGTCTCCCGGGCTATAGGGGCATTGTTGAACTTGTTGTCCGCCACGATGATCCCGATCGCCTTGTTCACCACGACCAGTGGCGAAATGATGAACTCCTTCACGTCCATGAGCGCGCGGACCTCGGGTGAAACCCGCTCGTCATTCCAGGAATCGGTGATATGCACACTCTCCCGGTCGGCAAGGGTGCGCGTGAAGATGTTCCCGTCCCGTACGGGAAAGCTGGCGGACAGGACCCTGTTGAGCAGCGATATGCCGGCGGTCATTACCGCCGCGCCGGGTCCCTGCTCCGCCCCTTCCGGGACGGAGGACGCGGCGGTCCATATCTCGATTGCCTCCTCGAAAGAATCCGGCCCCACGGCCATTTTCCCCACCAGGCGCCCGTCCTCAACAAGGAACAGCATGGCACGGTTGAAGCCGAGCCCCGTGCCCGAGGTGACGCCGGTCAGTATGGTGAACAGGACCCGCTCGATCTCATCGTCCTTCCTGATCGACTCGGAGATCTGGCTCATGAGCGATATCTGGTAATCGTTACGGAGCTTCTTGGTCATGTCGTCGATGACGACGATAACCTGGTTGGCGTCCTTGACGATGATGTTCGATATCTTGATATCGGCTATGATGGAGACCTTGTTGAGGGTCAGGAGGTGGGTCTTCTCAAGCACGACCGTCTTTCCCCCCGCCCGCACCTCGGCAATCCCGCCCTTGAGCCGCGCATTGACGAAATAAAAGATGTCCTCGATCCTCTTGTTGTAGATCTCTTCGCGCTCGAACTGGAACTTCTTGTAAAACCCGTCATTCGCGAACAGGACCTTGTCGTCCTCCCCCAGAACAATAAAATATGCGCTGATCGAAAAAATGATACTGTTGTACAGCTCGTTGAAATTATCGATCTCCTTCTTCTGCGCCGTCATGATGCTGTCCAGGTGCCGCCCGGCGATCATCAGCTCCTTGAGTATTTCATCGAGCTCGTTATCGACCCGTATCTCCCTGCCGGTTTGTGTGAACTTGCCCTTCTTGAAGTCCGCGACCACCCTCTTGATGGTTTTTATCCTGCGCCGGTATATGAACCAGTTGCTCAGGGCGAACGTCACGGCGCGCAGAATGATCATGAGGATAATGACGCCAAGGAGTATGTAGACCATCTTGCTGTGCACAATGTGGTACTGTAAATATAGATAAAAGAGTATGGCGGCCATCGAGATGTCGAAGCTGAGGAGGAATATCATTTCAATTATTGATAGTTTCATGTCCGGTCGCTCAAATAATATTTGATAAATTTCAGCCGGTATTTCAATCTGTTTTTATCATTAAGATAGAAAAAATGGCGATTTTCATCATGCCGGCGGCCCGGGATCCAGGACCCGGGCACCGGCAGAGAATACCGTTAAACCACTGGTTATCGCACATCATGAAACTGGTCATAGCGACGAACAACAGGAACAAGATTATAGAAATCCAGGACAAGTTCGAGGACGTGCCGGGGCTCGAGCTCGTTCCGCTCGGCAGGTACCCTGACCCGCCGGAGATCGTCGAGGACGGGGAGACCTTCCGCGACAACGCGGAAAAGAAGGCCCGCGGGATCGCCGCGTTCACGGGGCACCTTTCGATGGCGGACGATTCCGGCCTTGTGATCGATGCCCTCGACGGCCGCCCGGGCGTGTATTCGGCCCGTTATGCCGGCGAGTCGGCCACCGACGAGGACCGCAACCGCACGGTGCTCGACGAGATGCGGGGCGTGCCGCCGGCGCAACGGGCCGCGCGGTTCGTGTGCGTTATCGCCATCTGCGGCCCCGACGGCAGGTGCGTTTTCACCGAAGGCGAGTGCGGCGGCGTCATAGCCGAAGAGATAAAAGGGACCCGCGGCTTCGGATACGATCCCATATTCTTCCTGCCCGGCCGGGGGATGACCATGGCGGAGCTGCCGCTTGAAGAAAAAAACCGCATCAGCCACAGGGCAAAGGCGCTGGAAAAAGCGCGGGACCTGTTGATGCGGATGGAGCACAACGGCGATCTGAAAGCATAATTGTCATTGCGATGAGCCCTCATTATTCATGCGGGCGACGAAGCATGCCTCGACTCCGCTCGGCAACCGGGTGGCCCTGAGCGAAGTCGAAGGGCGCTGCGCTCGCGATGACAAAGAGAATCCATAACACAGCCTGCGTATACTATGAAAATGACGAAAGACAAATCCGACAAGATCATCCGGGCACTCAGGAAGCACTATCCCGACGTGAAGCCTGACCTGAAATACCGCAGCCTGTACCAGCTTGCCGTGGCTGTCGTGCTCTCCGCGCAAACGACCGACCGCCAGGTCAACGGGGTGACCGGCGCGCTGTTCAAAAAGTATCCTGATTTCGCAAGCCTGGGCCTGGCGCGCCTGGCTGACGTTGAGAGTATCATACGCAGTACCGGCTTCTACCACGTGAAGGCGAAGAATATTATCGGCCTCGCACAGACGGTCACCGCGGAGCACGACGGCCGTCTCCCCTCGACCCGCGAGGAGCTGGTCCGCCTGCCCGGAATCGGGAGGAAATCCGCGAACGTCATCCTCTCGATGGGCTTCGACACGCCGGCGCTCGCCGTTGACACCCACATCATCCGGATTGCCGGCCGGCTCGCCTACACGGGCTCCCGGGACCCGCTTGAAGTCGAGCGGGCGCTTACCTCGCTCATCCCCGAGCGCCTCTGGAAACTATCACACCTTTTGCTGATACGGCACGGCAGGACGCTGTGCACGGCCCGCAAACCGCTCTGCGGCGAATGCCCGATCAGGGCTTTGTGCGTGAGCGCAGATAAAATTCGTTGAACTTCATGATCACGGACGGGGAGTTGATGCGGGTGTCCGGGGCCTTCGCCGGATCCATGTCGCATATCTTGGAGAGAGAGTTGTAGGCCTCCTGCGAGAGCATGGGATCGATATCCGTCAGCAGGCTTATGAGAAACGGTATTGAGGAAAGGCATTTGGATTCGGCCGTGACGCGTATGAGCCATACCTTGAAATACCGGTTGCCCCTGCCGTAGCGTTCGATCATGTCCTGGATGTTTTCCTCGCAATACCGGGACGAATACCTGATGTAGAAGGTGCCGTTCACCAGTATCTCCCCCGAATCGATCGAGCGCCGCTCCGCGTATGACATGATCTGGGGGTAGGATACCGTGATATTGAGGGTCTGCAGGTAGAAGGAGATTATATTCGCGACCTCCATCGAGCCCGAGAGTATGAGGTTCTCCCATTCCGCCGGCGAAATATTGATAGGCCGGTGATAGGCCCGGGAATAGTAGATCAGGTCGTAGAGAAGATAGGGGTCCGAGGTTTCCGTGACGATCGACTTGAAGTTATTGAGAGGGAAGGAATACCCCATGCGCATCAGTATCTGTCCGGCCCGGGCCTGCTGGAATGATGCGTACGGCTCGAACTTGTAAATCCAGATCAGCGTGCCGGCGAACGACATGTACATGAGAAGCCCCATGATGGCGCCGGTGCCTATTGATTTCAGGACCTTTTTCCGGTCGAAGACGAAACGCTCTGATACGAACTCGAAAATGATCATGACGAGCAGGAGCGTTATCTGGAAGAACTTCAATCCCGACATGATGGAACCGCTGGGCGAGAACAGGAACACCAGCTGGTAAATGAGGAAATAGAGCGCCGCAGCAGCGACGAACAGGAGGAGGGTGATCTTTGGCCGCCTGCTGAATTTCAGGATTATGAGCAGGATGAGCGAATAGAACACCATGTTTGAGAACCGCCCGTCGAGCAGCTCCAGGATGGGGCTCCAGGGCCAGTGCTCCTTGTCCAGGTAGTTTATCAGGGTATAGATTACGGTCGTGGAATAGATTATGACAAAGGGGACCACCCGCGTCTTGATGAAGAGTATGAATGTGCCGAGCCGGGGATGGACGCTCCGGTATTCCTGCCTGAGGGGCGGAATTTCAACGAGGGAGTAGTTGAATATCAGGTAAAACGAGAACACGTAGAGGTAGACGTTCACGATGATGGGGATAACGTCCCACTTGATCCTGAGGACCGATATGACGTTGATGATGAAAAGAAGGATCAGGATATATACAAACGTCGTGATCTTCTTCAGCTGGTTCGTTACGATCGGTGTGACAGCCATGGTCTACCGCCGCCTTACATTTTCATAACCGCCACCCGGGGCAGGCCCGAATAGTCGTTCAGCACCGAGACGGAAAATCCGCTTGCGGTGCCTGTTTTTTTCACGAACTCTTTCATGTCATCACCGATCTCCATGATGAGAACGCCGCCGTCCGACAGGAACCGGCCCGATTTTTGTATGACGCGCTCCACCACCTCGCGTCCGCCGCGGCCGGCAAAGAGCGCCGACTCGGGCTCGTACCGGAGGTCCGGCTGGAGCGATCCCGCGGTTTTCCGGTCCACGTAAGGAGGGTTCACCGCGATCACCTGGAAGCGAAGCCCGCTGAGCGGCTCGAAGAGGCTTCCCCGGTGAAACCTGATCCTGTTCTTTCCCAGGAGCCGGGTCGCGTTTTTCCGCGCCACGGCGAGTGCCTTCGCAGATATGTCCGTCGCGTGCACGTCCAGATCGGGGCGCTCGTGCTTCAGCGCTACGGCGATGGCGCCGGACCCGGTGCCGATATCGGCCACGGACGAGTTGAGCCGGGCGTAGTACACGGCCATGTCGACCAGGAGCTCGGTCTCCGGACGGGGGATCAGCACGTTCCGGTTGACGGTAAAATCGAGAGAATAAAACTCCTTGCTTCCCAGGATGTAGGCGACGGGCTCGAACTGGAGGCGCCTCTTCGCCAGTCTCCCGATCAGCCGCTCTTCCTCAGGCGTCAACTCGCGGTCGCCCCCGACGCGCAACCGGTGACGGTCCGTGCACAGGGCATGGGCGACCAGGAGCTCCGTATCAAGGACGGCGCTCGGTATGCCGGTCTCATTCATCCGGTCCGATAGGTCCGCAAGGACCTGGGAAACGCGCACGGGCCGCACCTCGCCGCTATAAGTCAATTTTACTCAGCTGCTCTTCTATCTCATGCTTCTTGAGGGGCTCAATGACCGCGTCCAGCTCCCCCTCGAGTACTTTTTCAAGGGAATACAGGGTAAGCCCGATCCGGTGGTCCGTTACGCGCGACTGTGGAAAGTTGTACGTCCTGATTCGCTCGCTCCGGTCGCCCGACCCCACCATCGACTTGCGCAGGGCCGCCTCGCGCTCCATCCGCTCGCTGTTGACCTTTTCCAGGAGCCGGGCACGCAGTACCCGGAGCGCCTTGTTCTTGTTCTTGAGCTGCGACTTCTCGTCCTGGCAGGTCACCACCATGCCCGAGGGGAGGTGGGTAATGCGTACGGCCGAGTCGGTCGTGTTCACCGACTGGCCGCCGTGACCCGACGAGCGGTACACGTCGATACGCAGCTCGTCCGGATTGATCTGGATCTCGTCCTCCTCGGCCTCTGCCATGACCGCGACGGTAACCGCCGAGGTATGGATCCTGCCCCCGGCCTCGGTCGTGGGGACCCGCTGGACCCGGTGGCCGCCGGACTCGTATTTCAGGTTGTCATACGCCTCCGGGCTCCTGACAGAGAAGATCATCTCCTTGTACCCGCCGATGCCGGTGGAGCTCACGCTCAGGTATTCGATCTTCCAGCCCTTTATGTCGGCATAGCGGCTGTACATGCGGAAGAGATCGGCCGCAAAGAGGGCCGCCTCCTCCCCGCCGGTTCCTGCCCGGATCTCCATGATGACGTCCTTGCCGGAGTTGGGGTCCTTGGGGAGGAGCATGACGAGGAGCTTTGCCTCGTACTCCTCCTTCCGCTTTTTCAGCTCGGCTATCTCCGAGACCAGGAGGTCCTTCATCTCCGGGTCCTTTTCGTCGCCGACGATCGATTCGGAATCCACGAGCTCCTGCCGGCACTTCCGGTACTCCTCATACGTGTTGACGATGGGCGCCAGCTGCGAGCGCTCGCGGGTGAGGGCCTTGAACCTGTTCTGGTCGGTGATGACCTCCGGCCTGCTCATCTCCTGCTCCAGCTCGCGGAAACGCTCCGTTATTCTGTCAAGTTTCTGGTCCATATCCTTCCCGTGGAAAAAAAACAGCGGTTATCACCGCTTGATATATTCATGCTGCGCTCCCGGGAGGACTCGAACCTCCGGCACATGGTTTAGGAAACCACTGCTCTATCCGCCTGAGCTACGGGAGCGTAGTTATGTAAGCTACTTTGGCATAGTGTGCAGTCTGGCTTACGTATGGTATCAATACGATGCGGGCGCTACTGATACATGCTTTTACGTCTCGAGGCGACAAGCCGCTGGAACTCACGTATCTTCTTGACCACGATCTTGTCCCCGAATATTTCAATCTTGTCGGTGCGGTTCAAATGTGTCAATTCTTTTTGCGCATCGTCCTCGGTGAGGCCGGCCCACCGGGCCACGTCCTGCGCCGTTACCTGGAGCGATATCTCGTTCTGGAGATCGAGGTGCGGGTCCTGCTCTGCAAGCATGACCAGCACGTCCATGACCCTGATTTGAGGCTCCTCGAGCAGAAGAATCATGAGCCGCCGCTTGGCATCGTAGATCCTCTTGGAGAATATGACCAGGAGCTTGTAGGCCAGCTGGGGGTTGCCGGACATCAGGGTGTCAAAGTTATCCCGGTGGAACTTGAGCAGCTTCACGTGATCCAGCGCGATCGCCGTTGCGGAGCGGGGCTGCTCCTCGAGGATCGCCATCTCGCCGAACACGTCGCCGTCGGTCAGGACACTCAGGTTCTTCTCGCGGTTCTGTATCAGCTTGACGATCCGGACGTTGCCGGACTGGATGAAGTAAAACTCGTTCCCGGGCTCCCATTCGCAGAAGATTATCTCGTTGGGGGAGTACTCAACGCCGAATTTGTCAAAAAATTTCTCGTCAAGAGCCATCGATCGCTACCTGCCCTGGAGTTGTTTTATCTTGTTGAGAGCCTCGCTGTTAAGCTTATCTTTTGGAGACATGTTGAGCACCTTGTTGTAATAGGTTATCGCCTTGTCCTTCTGATTCACGGATTCGAAAATCAGTCCGATGTGGTAAATCGCCAGCTTGACGTAGGGAGATCCCGGGAAGTTCCTGAGAATCCGCGACAGGATGTCCAGTGCTTCCTTGGGCTTCCCCATTTCAATATAACACCGACCAGAGTCAAAGTGGGCCTTCTCGAACAATTTCTTCTCTTCCGGGCTTTCGAACCTGTTGAGGTTGATCACTTTCTGATACAGCTCGAGCGCCATGATGTAATTTCCCTTGGCAAAGGACGCATCTCCCGCGTCGGAGAGGTCCCGGGGGGAATCGCTGTCCACCGCGGCATCGAGCGAAAAGTCGTCGAGATCGCCGCTGGCCGGTTCGGTGAGGAAATCGTTCATCTCGTCCTCAAGCGCGGTGCTCGAGGCAGCAGGCGCCCGGTGATCCTTCTCGTCCGACGAATCGTCGAAGTCGATCATGTCGCCCGGACCGCCCGGCTCCTCTATGGAAAAATCGCCGCCCGTATCCACGGAGCGGGGCGGCGTCGCCGGGGCAGCATCATGCCCGCCGATGTCGGCCGGGGGCGGCTCGCCCGCGTCTATGGCCCGGATCCGCTTCATCGCGAGGGCGGCGTTGGGGCCGTCCGGGTAGTATTCCATGTACCGCTTGTATGCATACTGCGCATGCTTGGTGATGCCCGCCTTGTAATAGTACTCGCCTATCTTGAAGAGCTCGGCGTCGGAATTGACGATCTCGCCCTCCCCGAGGACCGACCGCTCCATCTTGACGATACGGCGGAGCTGGTTGCTGAAGACCCGGAGCATCTTCTTCACGATCGAAGCATTCTTGAGCACGAGCCTCTCGAAGTCGGCCGGGGTGAGCTGCAGGACCATGGTGTTCCCCAGGGTTTGGGCCGTTTCCTCGCGCGGATACTTGCCGAGTGCCGACTTGACGCCGAAGAACTCGCCCTGCCGGACCTCCTCCTTGGTCTCTTCCCCGGTATCAAGCTTGATTGTCGTGAGAAAAACCTTGCCCGACTTAAGTATGTAAATATACTCGCTCTTGTCGTTCTCGAAGTATATGATCGACCCGGACTTGTACGTCCTGGTAATGATACCCGATGGTCCTCCGGTGCTGTTTGACATCCCGCGACCCCCGTGTCCTATATCTCGAAATCAATCGGAAGGAAGGGGAATTCTTTTTTGAATCCCACCGCCCTGCTTATTCTTCTAAGAAGCCCTTCCGGGTCTCCGATGATGATCCGGTCCGCGCCGTCAAGCACTACCCTGCTGTACGTGACCCCGAGCGCATCGAACATGTCCTCGTACGCCGCGTCGCCGTATACCGGCATGCCGTCGATGACCACCAGCAGCACGTCTCTCAGGTGGCCGTGCACGACGGAATTGGCCGGGGACTTGCCGCGGTCCCTGAACACGCACAGGTCGGCTATGCAGCCCTCCTCGATGCGGCCCATCTTTTTCTGCCTGAAAGCTTTTGCCGGGTTTACGGTCACCATTTTCAGGATCTGCTCGTCAGAGAGCTTTTCTCCGTACATCCGCTCATACACCATCTGGTCGAACTTCATCTCGTACAGTATGTTCTCACCGCCCGTGGCCGACGAATCGGTTCCTATGCAGAGGTTGATCCCCTTGTCCAGGAACGCGCGCGCGTCCATGGTCTTGTTGTACATGAACATGTTCGAATCACCGCACCATACGCAGGAGGCGCCCCGCTTTTTGACCAGGTCCAGGTCCGCGTCGGAAAACGACAGGCAGTGGACGAATACCGAGTGGCTCCCGAGACCGCCGAGCCTGTCGATGACCTTGATGTCCTGCTTCGTTTCCTCATCCCACCCCTCGCCGATATGCGTGACGAACGGGATATCCTCCTTGACGGCCTTTTCATATTCCACGGTGACACCGTCGCCCCAGGCCAGGGCGAACGACGTGATCGAATGAGCCAGCGAGAACTCCTTGATCGCCTTCATCGGAAGGAGGTCGTAGAACTGGTCGCCGACGAAATGCGGCATGAGGTCGGATACCAGGGTTACACCCGATACAAGGTTGCGATAGGCGCCGAGCAGATAAAGATCGCGGTTCTCTATCTGGCAGCGCTCCGCATACAGGGGCGAGCTTTTCAGATCGTTGTCCCACGGGAGCCAGTTGATATAAGGACCGTGGCCGATCTTGGGATGATAGGTTCCCAGCAGGTGATCGTGGGCGTTGATGAGCCCCGGCACGACAACTCCCTTGCCGGCGTCAATGCTGACAGATGCGCCCGCATCGCCAGAGCCATTCGTTACCTTGCTGATCCTGCCGTTGCTGATAGTCACGGATCCGTTTTTAATGGTTTTTTCAGGGGTAAGAACCGTACCGCCGGCGATTGACCACTTGTTCATTCTGAAACCTTTCAGTACCTGACAGAAAATTGAGTGCGACTATTATAATTTCGACGCCGAACTATCAAATAATTAGCCCGCGGTGGCATTTATTTTCACCGGATGCTCAAGGGTCCCGCACCGTTTCCGCAGGGTGAAAATCGGGTCTTTATTCACATTAGTTATTAACATATTACCATGAACATGGTGCGTCAAGTAAAATACCGATTAATCACGCCCCCCGCATGATATATTGAAGGCGGGTAAAAAATCGGATTATGGGGCCTGTGACCGGTTCCATTCCGACGGGTGTTGTTTTCTCCTGCACTGCCGGCGCAGGACACGGGGATCGGTATAATATTTTTATTGACGATGCGGCAGATGATTTCACCATGGATGCGTATGCATGTTACTTTCAGGAGAAGGTGCGATATGCGATATGACCTTTTCGATATTGATACGCTGAACTACTCCGGCTCAATCGTCGTGACGGAAACGGGATGGAACTACCGTGATGTGACCAACGAGCACATGAAATCTGTTACCACCGGCATGCCCCTCAAGGCGGCCCTGTCATGCCTGGGGTGGTTCGGCCTTGTATACGACGAGATAAAGGAATGACTGCGGGCCCGGAGGGACCGTCAGCGGAGAAATTTCAAGGCGTCCGCCGCGGTTTTATCCGGTATTTCCTCCATGGGAACATGCCCGGCTCCCTCATACGACACGAAGGTCGCGGACGGCAGGTCCTTTCTGAATTTCTTGAAATTCTCGAACGGTATCCATTCGTCTTTCGTCCCCCACATCACCATGACCGGCACCTTGATATCGGGAATCTCTTTCGAGAGGCCCGGCGATTCGTTCTGCCGCTTCATCTCGAGGAAGACCTCCACGTATGCGTCCCTGTTTCTCTCCATCATCGCGAAATCAAAATAACGCTGCCGGACCTCCGGCGTTGCTTTCGACTTGTCGCCGTACACCTGCTTCACGGCCCTGTCCAGGAGCGAGCGCGGCATCATTTTACGCGCCGTGGGCACGATGGCCGGATTTGTCGCGAGGGAGAGGAGTCCCGGCAGTTTCTGGTTGTACCCGACGGAATCGATGAGGATCATTTTCCTTACCTTGCGCGGATACCTGAGGGCGTAGTTCCATGAAAGATACCCGCCCAGGGAATTACCGACGATGCTGAACTGCCGTATGCCGAGCCGTTCCATGAACATATCCAGAAAATCGACCGCTGTATCCTTATTATAGAAGCTCTTGTCCGGAGCGGGGCCGGTCAATCCGAATCCCGGGATGTCAATCCTGATGATCCGGTGAGTTCCCTTCATTCGCTCGACCCATCCGTCCCAGGTCTCAAGGGAAGAACAAACTCCGTGAAGCAGCAACACCGGCTCGCCCTGTCCTTCGTCCCGATAACGCACGGTCATGTCCACGCCCTTCTGCTTTAACAGGGGGTTGACATTGGCTCCGTATGTCTTTACCAGCTGCTCGGGCGTCACCGCAAGGTGCAGGTAGCGGTCTGCAGCGGTGCCATACTTCTTTTTCAGCTCGTCCGGCTTAATCGTTACGGCGCCAAAGGACGAGCAGCCGGATGAGACTGCAAGGGCAGATGCAATAAGCGTGCACGCGGTTAAACGTTTAATCCGGTTCATCGTCGACTCCATGCATATCTGTTTTTGGCCGGGACCGGCATATTCCCGGATCACGGTGTTATTTGTTATCATACCGGCGGTTCCGTGTCTGGCCAGATATGGACGCACCGGAATGTGTCTCCTGTAATGGTATATCCAATCAGCCCGGCAGCAGCCAGCAACCCCCGGTCCTGCTTGCAGCCGGCGTTCCATTCTCAGAGCGCCCTCAGGCAAGCGCGTCCACCCGGGAACAGTACCCGCCCATGTTGAATTTCCGTTCCAGCCCCCGGTCGTTCATGTAGCGGACCTTCCCGAACACGGCCCGCTCCGGCCACGCGCGGTCATGCTTGCCGAAGCACCAGGCCACGCCCGCAAAACCGTTCGGATCCCGGCCGTCCATGCTGTATTTGTTGTTGAGGTAGAGCGCGGTCCCGTACGCCTCTTCAGGGTCCCGGCTCCATTCCAGTATCTTCTTGCCCCAGTACATGCGCATGTACCCGTGCATTTTCCCGGTGACCAGGAGCTCCCGCCGGGCCGCGTTCCAGTAGCGGTCATGGGTCCCGGCGCGCTCCAGCTCGTCCCTGGTATAGAGGTGCGCGCGCCGGTCACGCGCGTGCTTCCGGAGGGTCGCCTGCGCCCACTCCGGCAGGCATTCGTACCGGTCGTAGGACCGGTTATAGAGCGCGAAATTCATGGCCAGCTCCCGCCGCACGACCAGCTCCTCGATATAGCGGCCCGCGCCCGGCGAGCCGGAATCGAGCACAGCGAGCGCGATCTGGAGCGGGGATATCTGGCCGAAGTGCAGGTAGGGCCCCATGCCCGAGAGATAGTCTTCACCCGGGTCATTCCGCAGGTCGTCAAACCGGTCCAGCCTGTTCATGATAAATTCTTTGAGGAGCGCCTTCGCCGCATCGCTCCCGCCCCGGAGGCCCGTGACCGGACCGACGCTCCTGTCCGCGCGCACCCGGCGGAGGACGGCATCGATGTCGGAGATATCATCGCCGGTTATCTTCATCCCGAGCGAGGGGAGTGCTACACGTCTCTTCTTCAGAGGCTTGAGGTAGGCGTACAGGAGCCGCGATATCTTCGGCCGGAGCGTACCGGCGCCGTATTCCTCTTTCGGGGACGCGGTCTCGACCGGCACCACGACGTCGGACTCGACCTGGACCAGCGGACAGGACATCAGCCCGGCCGCGGTCCCGCGCCATTCACGCTGGACCCGCAGGTAGCCCCTGTCGGTTACCGCCAGTGCCGCGCGCTTCGCGAGCAGGGCAGCGCCGCGTTCCGGCGACACAATACGCGGCACGAACAGCAGGCCGCGCCGTGCCAGCCCTTCCCCGGTCCTGACCAGGCCCTGGAGCATGAAGGTCATGTGGCGCGCGTTCGCCTCCGGGAACGAGCCGGTTATCCCGAAAAACACGATAACCGGGAGCTTGAGGCCGTTGGCCCGCTCGATCGCGTATTCGAGCGCATGGTTGCATTCCGAGCGCTGGGCCTGCTGCATCCAGTAAAGAACATAGTCGCCTTTAACGGGACATGCATCGTTAAGTAATTGTATCCGCTGCTCCTGGATCATGATCCTGCCCGCAACTCCTGAACAATAATACCGGAAGGGAACAGGTCAACACCCTTTTGATCCAGTAAGCATTGTGCCATACGTTCTGATTGGTGGGAAAATATCTCGATCCCCCTGAATATTATGTCACATATGCCGTAATAAATCAGCACATTTTGATTGACATTGGACGAGAATCAATATAACAATAAAAAGTCCAATTATGAATCATTAAATAAACCTGATAATCCATGTTATTTGACGCATAATTCTGAAAGCAATTATTATTTATATATCTTCTTTATTATAAATATTAATTATATTTCACTTTTTGTTTTATTTGCGAATAGTATAGTCATGAATCAACCGGAAACCGCAGATTAATTGAGGATGCCTGGCGTATGCGTAAAAAAACCTTAGCCATAGTAATGCTCCTGATGGCCGTGATCTTCATCGGCTGCAGTAAAGGCCTGGATCAGGGGAAGGCGACACCTGTATCTTTTCTCGAGATAACGACGGCGCCGACAACACCGGATATCACCCAGCCGTCTGTATCTGCCCATTCCCCGACCGGAAGCGGCATAGCGTTATCCACGAAAGTATCCGTCAAATTCGACGAGAACATGCTGCAGAGTACGGTTACATCCTCTACGTTCCAGGTCACGGCCGGCGGCGTGCCGGTTCCGGGAAAAGTATCCTACAATTTCCTGACGAAAGCCTACACCTTCACCCCGGACAGCAACCTCGCATACCTGACGGACTACACCGCCACTATCAGCGGCCTTGTTACGGACAAGGCCGGCAACACGCTGAATGGGGGCGACTATTCCTGGACATTTACCACGCAGGATGCGGCCCGCCTCCCCACGCCGGGATTCTCTCCCGTCAGCGGGACCTACGACTCGGACACGGTAACCATTATCTATTCCGGTCCCACGGCAAACATATACTTCACGACGGACACAACCGATCCTTCGCCTTCGAACGGCACCCTGTACGACGGGAACCCGATCTCGATCAGCGCCTACACCCAGATCAGGGCGATCGCGTGCGAGAATCCCGGATATTACGATTCGTTCATCGCGACCGGGGACTTTTCCTTTCACACCGGCCAGCCCACTCTCAGTTACACGGGCGGCACATACCACAATGACATAAGCGTTGAACTGTTTCCGCCCTCCGGCGATCCGTCCGCGCTGTTGTTTTATGAAATGACTGCCGGCACCATTTCTTCCCCGCCGGCGGACCCGCCGATACCCACAACGTCATCAACAGGGTACACGGGACCCATTGACATATCCGGCGATTATACTGTTGTAAAAATCACGGCCATCGCGGTAGCCTCCGGCAAGTCCGACAGTGTGCCGCTCGCGGCGACCTACACGATCGATTATTACCAGACGGGAACGCCGACTTTCAGCGTCCCGGCAGGCAGCCATGACGAGCCGCAGAGCGTCACCATAAGCCACGATCCCGGTTCCACGCTTATCTATACGCTGGACGGCTCGGATCCCACTGACCCGATGAATCCCAATCTTCAAACTGACGTGAATAATCCCGTTATCGCGGTTGACTCCTCCATGGTTCTGACCGCCTACGCGGTCATGTCCGGGTGGCGGGATTCGGAAGTGGCTTCCGCCTCTTACATCATCAATCCCGGGATCGATTACATCAACCCCAATGCCGCATCGAACAATGAAACGAGCCTGAGTGTCCTGATCAGGGGGGAGCGGTTCGACCCGGCCGCAACCGTTTCGCTTACTGACGGCGTATCTACTATCTCACCGCTGACCACCTCCTGGATGGATTCCACGGCGCTCCAGTGCACATTCGACCTGACCGGCGCGACCGCCGGGTACTGGAGCCTGGCGGTCACCAACCCTGACACCGGCACCGCGACCCTGGTTGACGGGTTCCGCATGTACGAGGACCCGGCAGGTATCGTCAGCTGGTGGAAGCTGGACGGCGACGCAACCGACAGCGCGGGGCCGAATGACGGCAACAACTCGGGCGCTGTAACCTATGCGCTGGACCGTTTCGGCGCTGCAGGAGGTGCGGCGGTTAACAGCTCGATGTCGGACTACATCCAGGCCACCGCAACCGGGCTTCCGACCGGCTCATCCCCGCGCACAATGATGGGCTGGTTCAGGATTGACGCCATGCACACCGGGGAAAATTTCCTGTTCGGGTACGGCACCGGGACCAAGTATTTCAAGATTTACGTAAACAGCCTTACCAACCGTCTCGTCTTGAGCGAAGACGGCATGGATATCCTTGCCGGCACTACGGCCCTCACCACGGGCCGCTGGTATCACGTGGCCGCCACCTATGACGGCACGACCGCACAACTGTACCTGGACGGTATGGCCGAAGGAAGCACTGCAGCGACCTTTGCCACCTCCGCCTTCGCGATGTACCTGTTTAAAGTCGGCGCCCTCTTCCCATGGCTGAACGGCGCGCTTGACGACGTGATGGTGCTGAGCACGGTCCTCAGCCAGTCCGAGGTGCAGCAGGTGGCGGCAAACGGCGGATACCTGCTCCCGCCGGTCAACCTCCAGGCTTCCAAGACCTACGTAACCCAGATCGTTCTCACCTGGAACCCGATGCTGAACGCAACCGGCTACGACGTGTTCCGCTCCACCTCGCTCCTGGGGACCTACACGCAGATCAACGCAGGTGCTGTAACCGATGCGACCTATACCGACGCGGCAGTTTCAGCAGGCACGCTGTATTACTACAAGGTGCGGGCGGTGAATTCGGCGACGTCCAGCGACCTGACCAAGGCGGAGGTGGGGTATACGTACGGCACCCTGACAACGTTGACCGAAGGCTTCGAGTGGACCATCGCCTCCTGGTGGGACGTCTCGCCCACGCAGCCCGTGGTGACCGGGTCAACCGGCGCCAGCTTCGGGAGCACGCCCCCGCAATACGACGGCTACTCGCAGATGACCGTGGCCTCTTCCACCACGTGCACGGGCGGGTGCGGGTACACGGAATCACTGGCGCTCACGAAGACGTTTGCAGCGCCAATCAGCTATTTCACCCTATCGCTCTATTACATCTTCACGCCGGGAGCGGACGTGGGCGGGAATTTCAGCGTGTACGTAAATAATATAGACCCGTCGGACGATCCGGCCTACGGCCTGGCGCCGTTCGCCCAGGAGCTGAAGACGGGCGGATGGTGGCAGCGCAATCTCTTCTACATGGGAGACAATGACATAGACAGCGTCACCATCATTTTTTACGATTTAACTGACACGGCTGAATTCAACGTGGATCTGCTGAAGCTTAACTACAAGTAAGAAAACCGGAAGCGCCGGGAGCGTCACACCCGGCGCATTTTCCCTCCCGGAAGGCCTCTCCTGGCCGTTTTATTCAGTGTTAAAAGACCCGGGAGCGACAACAGCGAAACCGC
Source organism: Spirochaetota bacterium (assembly GCA_029564515.1). GTDB lineage: Bacteria > Spirochaetota > UBA4802 > UBA4802 > UBA5550 > RBG-16-49-21. The sequence goes on from JAKQPV010000036.1 coordinate 69,072, forward strand.
GCTCCGAAGGACTTTCTTTTTACAGATGATAAATCGCTGTTCATACATACCCGCGCCGAGCAGAAAATGGACCGAGCATTAATGCGGCACCAGCCACCGGCGTGAAATGTCATGATATTATCAGGCACCGGGTTTGTTCCGGCCGGATAGATGCGAACAGGCAGGGGGCCATTGATCAATAAACAGGATGAATTCCACGCGTCTTTTTGATTGACAGGTAAGACAGTGGGTGGTATGTTATAAGCACATCCGGGAAAAGCATTCCCGGAATCGCAAAAAAATGAAAAAAGCCGTCTGTTGCCGATAAGCGCTCACAGAGCTCCATTAAAAAAATTCAAATTTCATTATCGTGAAGGAGAACGCCATGGACCTTTCAAAATTTGACCGGCTCGATATAGTCCTTATCTGCGGCCTGTACGGCTCGGGCAAGAACGAGTTTGCGGCCAAACACTTTCTGGGCAAGGGACGGAGCCGCATCAGCCGCTCGGACATACGCAAGCACATGTACGAGATGACCAATTTCGGCGAGAAATGGGATGCGGGCCGCTTCTCGGAAGAGAATGACGCCCTGGTAAAGCACATCGAGCGAAGGATCGTGGAGCACTTCCTGCAGCTCAAGAAAAGCATCCTGATCATCAATACCTATGTGTCGAAAAAATCGCGCCGCGGCATGATTGAGGCCGCGCGCCAGATGAAAAAAACGATCGGCGCCATATTCATCAACCGCCCGCTGGAGGAGTGCCTGGAGCGGAACAAGCACAATGCCAGCGTCGTTCCCCAGGAAGTAATTTACAGCATGCACCACCGCATCGAGCTCCCGGACAAGAGCGAGGGCTTCGACGAAGCGGCCGTCGTCACCTACAAATAGCAGGCCCGCATCCTGCGTCAGATATACAGCCGGCCGCCATGTTCCCGGACCATCCCCTCGCGCAGCAGCTCGTCGATGACCGGCCTGAGCCCCGCCGGTGACATGCCCAGCGCCGCGGCGAGCCGGCGCGGCGACATGCCGGGTTTTCCCAGCAGGGTTTTCAGCACGCGGCCCCGGACCTGGCGGCGCGATCCCTCGAACGGCGCCTGCTTCTGGTGATGGGCGCTTTTCCGCGACGGGTTCGGGTGCCGCTTTTTCAGCATTGAGCCGTAATCCATCAGGGCCGAGTACCAGTCGCGCGGCCGTTTCCGGTCAAGCGCCGCTTCGGCCAGAGGGAGTATATCGCGGTCCGGCACGTTCGTTGCGTCATGAAAGAAGAAATGGATGAACACGGCGCGTATGTTCGTCTCGATGAAGAGCGCGGGCCGGTTGAAGGCAAAGGCGCAGATCGAGGCTGCCGTGGCCCTGCCGATGCCCGGGAGCCGCCCAAGCGCTTCCGGATCATCCGGCACCGAGCTCCCATGATCAGCGACCACACGCTTCGCCAGCTCGTGAAGGTAGCGGGCCCGGCGGTTGTAACCCATGCCCTGCCACACGGCCAGCACCTTTTTCAGCGGGGCGCGGGCCAGGTCCCCGACCGCGGGAAATACGGCAATGAACTCGACAAATTTCTCAGCCACGCGGCCGACCTGCGTTTGCTGAAGCATGATCTCGGACACGAGAATATGGTAGGGGTCTTCCGTGTGCCGCCAGGGAAAGTCGCGGCGGTGCTTCCGGTAGTAGCCATTGATGATCGAACGGAACTTCCTGATCGCTGCCGCGTCCGGGACGGGATCGGCGCCGCGGCTCCCGGTCAGGTAGCTCCCGCGGAAGTCGCTGACAATGGAGATGTCGTCGTAGGTATCATTGGGCCGCATGTGACGATTGTGATGCACCCGCCCGCAACAATCAATATTTTTTTCAGGCGGGCACCGGAACAGTTTGTCGGGTATTGCTCCCGCATCCGCAGTATGCCCGGGGAATGCCGTCCGCGATCATGCGGGAACCGGTGCCTGCCTCATTGTATCAGCGTATCCCGTTGAAGAAATTCCATATCTCGTTGCAGGCGTCAATGTCACGCGAGGTCCGGCCGATAAACTTCGCCGGAAGGTACTGGTAGCCTCCGGGCCAGGTGTGCCCCCCGCCCTGGACACGATACAGGACCACCCGCGTCCCGCCGGCACAGGGGCCGTACGTATCGACATGGACGCGCGTCCGGTCCGCGGGATCGAGGTCCGGCAGGTCCCGTGATTCCCGCTTTCCCGGGCATCCGTCAATCCGGACCCAGCCGGACACCGTGTCGTCGGTCGATACGACCCTTCCCCGCGATGAGCCGAGCAGGGTCACCGTGCCGCCATTATACGGAACAATCGGATCATCCGTTCCGTTGATGATCATTACGCTCACGCCCCGCTGCGGCCGGCATCGCCCGTTCAGGCCAACCGGGTTGGTTGCCGCCACTGCCGCGACGGCCCGGATCTTTCCGGAAAGCTCGCACGCAAGCCGGTAGCACATGAACCCGCCGTTGGAAATGCCGGTCGCGAACACCCGGTTCGCGTCCACGGGATAGTCTGCCGCGAGCCGGTCGATCAACGCCGCGATGAAACCGGTATCGTCAATGCCCTCCCGGTGCGCGTACCCGGAGGCGTCGTCACGCAGGTCGTTCCAGCTTTTCCCGAGCCCCGAAGGATAGACGGCATAAAAACCCGCTGAATCCGCAAGCTCGTTGAACCTGTTTCCGGTGAGCCCGATCATGCCCCTGGCGGTACCGCTGCCGCCATGGAGCACGAAAAGAAGCGGCCGAAGCCCGGACGGCGCGCCGGACGGAACGTGGACGAGACATTCGCGCGTCCTGCCTCCGTGCTCGAGGCGAAGCGTGATCAGCCCCCTGCCGCCGCGGGAGGCCCCCGGCACGCAGGAGATGATCAGCAACCCGGCCAGGGATATGATCGCCGCTTTCTTCATACAGCCGCCTCTCATGAGCCCTCACTTCATCCCGCGCATGATCCTGCCGGTCAGGAGATTGGTCAGCACCGGCGTGAGCCGCTTCTGGAAGTCCATGATACGCGCGTCCAGCCCGACCAGGATCCTGCGCTTGTTGCGGCGCATCCCGGAAATGATCACCCGCGCCGCCCGGTCCGCCGTGGTCCGGGCGATCCGGTCGAAGGTCTTCGCCACCTCCTCGTGCGGCTTGTCCGGATTCACGTGCTTGCAGAAGCGCGCGTTACTGGCAATATTGGTTTTTATGCCGCCGGGATGGACGCAGGAGACCCGCACGGTCGACCCGTCCAGCTCCTGGACCAGGGTCTCGGTGAAGCCCATGACCGCGGACTTTGCCGCGTTGTAGGGGCCGTTATGTGAAAAGGGGACCATGGCGTTTATGCTCGAGATGTTGACGATATGGCCTTCCGGGCGTTTTTTAAGATGGGGGAGAAATGCCCTGGTCCCGTATACCACGCCCCAGAAATTGATGTTGAAGAGCCATTCGAAGTCCTCGTACGATACATCCTCGAGCGTGTCGCACACGGCAACCCCGGCGTTGTTGATGATGATGTCGGCACCGCCATGCTGCTTCACCGTTTCGTCGGCGTACCGGTACACCTGCGCCCGGTCGGACACGTCAACCCGGTGCATGGTCACCCTGACGCCTTCCGTGATCATGGCGACGGTCTCGCGGAGCCCCCGCTCGTCCAGGTCAGCGAGCGCCAGGTGGCAGCCCTCTTTCGCAAGGTTGATCGCCAGCATGCGGCCTATTCCCGAGGCAGCCCCGGTTACGGCAGCGACCCTGTTCTTAAGATTCTTCATGGGCTGTCTCCTGTGGTTATAGGGTACTGCAACGGCATCAGTAACAGGTATAGCACCCCGTATCCTGCCGGCCGCGTAAACGCAGCGGGTTTTCCTTGTGCCGGGCTCTTCTACATGGCCCGGAGCACGCCTGTCAAAACATGTTAACAATCACAGAAAACCAACTCAATATTTACAGCATTAAAAGCGCCGGACAGGCGATTAAACATTACGATTCAACGCTCTCTGCCGGCGGTGTTTTCTTTTTAAACTCAAAGGTGAATATGGCCGAGAAGGTCCCGCCGAAGTAATGGTCTGATTTTCCCTTGAACGCGAAACTGCTGGAATCCGATCCCATGAAATAAAGATACTGGTACCGGGCCCCCAGGGAGAGGGTGAGGTGCGCCACGGGTATCTGATAGGAGAAGTTGGCGGCGAGGTTCCCGCCCACGGCGTTGTAAACCAGCTTGTTCCTGCTCTGATTGTGGAGCGCGTCTTTGAAATTAAGAGGGAGTATGAATCTTCCTCCTCCATCTTCGGCGAACATGATAAAAAATTTGCTGCTGGCTATCATCTGGGGATACTGGTACAGGCCTGATGCGTTGAAAAAGAAGAACAGGTTCTCCACCACGTGGGTATTGAAGCTCACCCCGAGCCCCCCGGAATAACCGTTATAGGTGATGCGCGTGTCGTTGTAAATCCAGTAATTTCCCGGGGTGGAGGAATTGTAGAGCCTCATGGGCACGTTGTAGGGGCCTTCCGCAATGGTATAGCGCTGGTACTTGAAACCGACGAACACCTTCATGAACCTGGTCAGGGTATAGCTCAGGGTCGTATCAAGGTCATACTTGTTCGAGCTCTGGCGCGAGGAAATTTTCGTCGGGGTGAGCGATCCATCCCCCCCCATTGCCGTCACGAATAACGGGGCCAGGTAGGATGAGGCCAGATAAGAAAACCTCGAAACGTACCGGCCCATGACGAAGACCGCGGAAATATTCCACCGGTCGGCGAAACTGAACCCCAGGGCCCAGCCGTAGAGGGGCGCAGCGTTCATGGTAAACTTGTGATTCCAGGTATAGGACTGGCTGTTGTTTTTACTCAAAAGATTGTCTTTATAAAAGGGCTCCCAGGCGGCATAGTAGAAGTAGGGCCCGAAGCTGATGGACGCCGCCCGCGAAACTGCCGGGAAGGTCGTGGCAATCAGGAGAAAGAGCAAAAGGAATGCTAATTTCCTGCCGGATCTGCGTTTTCCGTAAGCGGCTGTATTCACCATACATCTTCTCCTTGAAGCAGTTGTGATGCGTACTATCATCCGAGAAACCACATGGCGTTCAGGACAAAACCATGAGACTGAACGGGTCAATCCTGAGCAATGTTCTGCTATGAGGTGATAATTTCAACTCAAAAAAAAATCGCGGACAGTAGCATGTAAAAAGTTTCCTGAAAAAAAAAGCCCGCGGTTTTCACCGCGGGCTTTGTGCTTAAACAGGCACTCTATGTTATCCGGCTTTACGCTCGTCATCCACGACCTCATACTCCGCGTCGTAGACGCGCCCGCCGTTGTTTTCACCTGCGCCGCTTGCGGGAGCTCCCTCCTGCCGCCCCGGTCCGGGGGTCGGCCCTGCCTGCGACCCGCCCTGGCCGGCCTGCGCGCCCTGGTAGAGCCGTGAGCCGAATTGGCTCGCAGCGCCCTGCAGGCGCTCGGTCGCTGACCTGATCGCGGCAGCGTCGCTTCCTCCCATGGCGCTCTTCACCGCCGCCACCTCGGACTCGATCCTGCTCCGCTCGTCAGGCTGGACCTTGTCGCCGTTCTCTTTAAGCAGCTTCTCGATCGCGTAGACCGCGGAGTCCGCGTTGTTCCGCGCGTCGATGAGCTCCCGCGCCTTCCGGTCCTCCTCGGAGTGGGCTTCCGCATCGCTCACCATGCGTTTTATCTCGTCCTCTTTCAGCCCGCTCGAGGACTCGATGCGGATCTTCTGCTCGCGGCCGGTGCCCAGGTCCTTCGCCGATACGTGCACGATGCCGTTCGCGTCGATGTCGAAACCGACCTCGATCTGCGGCAGGCCGCGCGGCGCGGGCGCTATGCCCGTGAGCTCGAACCTGCCCAGCGTCCGGTTGTGGGCCGCGAGCTCGCGCTCGCCCTGCAGTACGTGGACGGAAACAGCGGGCTGGTTGTCCTCGGCCGTGGAGAACACCTGGCTTTTCCTGGTCGGGATCGTGGTGTTCCGCTCGATCAGGCGGGTCATGACACCGCCCAGAGTTTCGATGCCGAGCGAGAGCGGGGTCACGTCCAGGAGCAGGACGTCCTTGACGTCGCCGGAGAGCACGCCGCCCTGGATGGCCGCGCCGACCGCGACCACCTCGTCCGGGTTCACGCTCCGGTTCGGCTCGCGGCCGAATGTCTTCTTGACCAGGTCCTGCACCGCCGGGATCCGGGTGGAACCGCCCACCAGGATGACCTCGTCGATATCGCCGGCGGTAAGCCCGGCGTCCTCGAGCGCCTTCACGCAGGGCCCCTTCGTGGACTCGATCAGGTCGCCGATCAGCTGCTCCATCGTTGCACGCGTCAGCGTGACAAGCAGGTGCCGCGGGCCGCTCTGGTCAGCGGTGAGGAACGGTATGTTAATCTCGGTCTGCGACTTGCCGGAGAGCTCGATTTTTGCCTTCTCGGCCGCTTCCTTGAGGCGCTGGAGCGCCATCTTGTCTCCCGCCACGTCTATGCCCGTCTGCTTCTTGAATTCCCTTATCAGCCATTCTATGATGCGCTGGTCGAAGTCGTCGCCGCCAAGGTGCGTATTGCCGTTGGTGGACTTCACCTCAAACACGCCGTCTCCCAGCTCGAGGATCGATATGTCGAACGTGCCGCCTCCCAGGTCATACACCGCGACCTTCTCGTTCTTTTTCCCTTTCTTGTCCAGGCCGTATGCAAGTGCAGCGGCCGTGGGCTCGTTAATGATCCGCTCGACCTCAAGGCCGGCGATCCGGCCGGCATCCTTGGTGGCCTGGCGCTGCGCGTCGTTGAAATATGCCGGTACCGTGATGACCGCGCGGGTCACTTTCTCGCCCAGGTAGTCCTCCGCGGTCTGCTTCATCTTCTGCAAGATGCGCGCGGATATCTCCTGCGGCGTGAAATCCCCGGCCGCGGTTTTTACCCTGACCCCGCTGGCGTCTTCTACGACCTGGTACGGCACGATCCTGGTCTCTTCTTTCACTTCCTGAAAGCGCCTTCCCATGAACCGCTTGATCGAGCGGATGGTGTTCGTCGGGTTTGTTATGATCTGGTTTTTTGCGACCTGCCCGACAAGACGCTCTCCCTTGTCGTTGAAGGCGACAATGGATGGGGTCGTCCGCTGTCCCTCGGCATTCTGTATGACCGAGGGGTCGCCGCCCGCCATGACCGCCACGCAGGAGTTGGTTGTCCCTAAATCTATTCCGATAATTTTACTCATTTCATGCCTCCTTTTTACAATGAAGCCCGGCCTCTATCCTCGGATACAAGGCCGGGCCCATACCTGTTGTTTATCTCCTTAGCTGATTTTAATTCACATCAATAGTGATTTTTTTCGGCTGAGCCTTCTCATCCTTTGCGAGCTCTATTTCGAGAACGCCATTCTTATAGTGGGCCTTTACACCGTCTGCCTTGATCCCTTCCGGGAGCTCGATCGTACGGCTGAAGGACCCGAAAGACCGCTCGCAGTAGTAATAGTTCCTGTCCTTGCCCTCTTCCTTCTTCTCGGCTTTTTTCTCACCCGAGATTGTAAGCATGGTATTGTGCAGCGTCACGTTCAGGTCTTTCTCATCAAGACCGGGAATCTCGGCTTTCACATATACAGCTTTTTCATCCTCTTGGACATCCACTCTCGGGTTAAGGTCATTGCCGATGAACTCAACCGGAACATTTAAAAAATCGTCGAACAGATTTGTTAAAGAATAATCTGTCCCGTTTGTGTTAGCTAATCCCCATCTCATAGTGGACCTCCTGTTTTATTGTTAGCACTCATCAATGGTGAGTGCTAACAATTTCTATTAATAATATACATAAGAGAGCTGCAATCGTCAAGTGTGAAGGATAAAAAAATGATTATTAATTTTCAGATAATATTATTGGGGGGTCATTTGCTTGATAATAACTCAATTTTTTCTTTTTTTTGGGTTGAGCATTACAATAAAATATTTTTGTTCAATAAATTATCTGCTGATATATCTGAGCTGGTTTACAACGATACCTATATAGTTATCAATCCCCGGCGCTCGTGTTTCATGACCACGCCGGGGATTCAAATCTATCGTTTAGCGCTAATGTAAACTCAACTATGGCCTTTCTCCGACCGTTATAAAAAGCGTGACCCGGCCCTTGTTTCTCCATACCTCAATCTTAAGGGACTTTCCGATCGGCGTTTTTTCCACAACGTCCACGAGATCGCCGTAATCCTTCACCTGCTTTCCGCCGGCAGACAGGATAATGTCTCCGACCTGTATTCCGCCCTTAACGCCCGGCCCCCCTTCAACCACCTGGCCGACAAGGGCGCCCTGGGCATCCTTGAGACCGAGCTCTTTCGCATATTCCTCGGTCAGGGGAACGATCTGCACCCCGAGGTAACCGCGCTTGACCTTTTTGTTTGTTTTGAGCTCCTGCAGGATTATTTTCGCCGTATTGATCGGAATGGCGAACCCTATGCCGATATTACCGCCGGTCTGGGAATATATCATACGGTTTATTCCGATAACCTCGCCGTAGATATTCATGAGCGGCCCGCCGCTGTTCCCCGGGTTGATAGACGCGTCAGTCTGGATGTGCGCCTGGCTGTCTCCCATGAGGTCCAGGTCGCGCCGGCCCACTGCGCTCACCACACCGACGGTGAAGGTCCGGACCAGCCCGAAAGGATTGCCTATCGCGATGGCCCAGTCGCCCACCATTACGGTGTTCGAGTCTCCCAGGAAGACCGGCTCGAGCTTTTCCTTCGGATTTATTTTCAGGAGTGCGATGTCCGTCCGCTCGTCCGAGCCGATCACGCTCGCATCATAAACGATGGAATCAATGTTGACCTTGACCTTGTCCATTCCCGCGACCACGTGATGGTTGGTACAGATGTAGCCGTCCTCCGAAAGTATGAACCCGGTTCCGAGGCCGGTCCTTTTCCGGGTCTGCGGCATGTTCTGCCGGGGAGCGCCGAAAAACTCCCTGAAAAGCGGGTCATCCATGAACGGGTTACGCTGCATCCTGACGGTTTGCTCCGTGCTGATGTAAACGACCCGGTGTTTGTTGATCTCAAACACCTTCCGGAACGAGTTCTGGACCTTGACGGCGTCACCGACCTGCTCCGCGCCTTTCAGGGGTGATTCGCCGGACGCCCCGAGCAATCGCCCGCCACCGCCCGAACAGGAGGTCGGCTGCAGCAATGACACCATCACAAATACAGACAGCAGTGGCAGAATGGCAATGACTGCGATACGAGATTTTTTCATGACAAGCCTCCGCGTATATACTGATTCAATAAAATTTAACGCCGGCAGCTCATAGCCATACCGACGTTTATCATACCGTGCACTCCGGGTCCCGGTCCCGGTCAGCGATTATTCCTGATTACAATTCCATGTAGAGAACCGGATTATTATTTAAGTGTGATCATGGGGCGATAAAAGTTACACCGCATCCCGGTATTAATTTCTTGCAAAAGGGGCATGGGAGCATATACTGGCCTTGAAATGATTTTTTTTTGTAACAGGAACCGTTCCCGCGATTACGCATGAAAAGTAAAAAAAACCACCATTCAATAACCATCGGTTTTTCAACCACGAGACAGGCGTCCTCCCGGTTCATCCGCTGGATAACCGCCTCGTCCTGCAGCCATGCCTTCATCGCGTTCGATGACAGCGTGCTCGGTCTACGAATGGTTATGCAGGCCCAGTCATGGGGCTTCGAGCTCCGGCCATGGAACCGCTGGCTCAGGGAAAACATACTCGTTGCCGAATTCGCGCCAGTTGCCGGGCCCCTTGACGGGGCGCTTGCCAGCCTGGCGGAGCGGCTGGGGACCAAGTTCAATTACCGGAGCGCGATCTTCATCGGGATAAAAAGCCTGCTATCCTCATGGTATAAAAACCGCTTCACCCTGAACATCAACCGGAGCCCCTGGAAGCTCACCTGTTCCGAATCAGTGGTCCGCTTTTTACAATACGGCAACTACCAGGCCACAACATTTCTTGATCCAGAGACGACGAGCCCCGGCCTTCTTTTACGGGAGGTGATGCGCAATCCCGAGGAATTCAAGCCGCTTAACATAAACGCGCGGTACCTGCTCTTTGACAGGAACATCAGAAAATCGCCCGCCTTCTACGAGCACGCGGATTTTCCTCTCGGGAAGCCACGCGCAGGCTGGAAATGACCCGGCCTGCCGCGGTTAGCAGCTCGATTTCTAATTTGTGTTGAAAAAAAAAGGAATACGCTATAGTCATGGACAGTATGTATACGGTGCCCGCACCGGTGCCGGCAGCAATGGAGCCCATTAATGGCAAAGATAGATTACATGAAAGTGGTCGGCGTGCTGGGGCGAACGCTCAAACTTGAAACCGTTGACATGAAGTTTCAGGACGCAACTTCTGACAGGCTCGAGATCACCATGGGCGGCCCGTCAATACCAGAAAAAAAAGTCCTGCTTTCGATTGCCGATTTTTCGATCGAGTTGTCCTTTTCTGCGGACTACCTGCAGGGCCGCGATTTCCAGAAATGGCTCTCATCGTTCGAATACGAGCTTGAACAGGCCTTCGTGACAAACGTCGATCTCCATGTCAATTCAGACGCATCAAAGCACGTTATCAGGGTTACGCTCTAATTGCACGATACGCAGCGCGCATGCTGACGGGAGGAAAACATGGCCCTGTATCTTGTCCAGCACGGTAAAGCATTATCCGGAGGCGCCGATCCCGGGCTCTCCGATGACGGGAAGGCCGACGCGAACCGGATAGCAACGGTCGCGCGGGATTATCATGTGCCGGTGGCCGGCATCATCCACAGCGGCAGGAAACGTGCGCTGGAAACCGCCCTGATCTACGCAACCGTACTCGGTCCCGGTATCCCGGTTGAGGAAGCTCCCGGCATGGGCCCCGGGGACGATATCGCCAGCTTTGCCGCCGGTCTCGACCTGACACACAACCGGATGTACATAGGCCACCTGCCATTCATGGAAAAACTGGCATCATATTTAGTAGCCGGCGAAACAGCCAGGCCGGTATTCAAATTTCAGAACGCCGGGATTGTTTGCATAGATCTCAACCAGGACACAGGAACACCGGTGATAATCTGGTCGCTCATGCCGCACATACAATAATTATTGAATTATGGTTGACACAAACCGGACAGACGGTATATTTTCCTTGGCGAATATCCAATCAGGACAAACATTTCCCCGGAGCAGATCATGAACAATCTCGATTCCTGCGCGCTTGAAAAAGAGGCGGCTGAAAGCCAGGACACCATACACTGCGCTTCGTGCGGAACGGAGCTCGATTATCTGACCTCGCTTGTTTCCGAAAACCCTGTTGACGCGATATATATCTGCTTTGAGTCGATCAAACAAAAAATATTCGTATACGGCAAGTACCTCGGGGGCAAATACGGCGCCATTAAATTTTCGAAATATTATACGAAGCAGGAATGTGCCGACAAGCTGTGCGAAAAAAACTTGCAGGACATGCTGGCGTCACTCGGAAAAAACGAGTATTCCCGCCTCATCACCTGCAAGAAGGGCAACATGGAGTCCGTCATACTGACGAAAGATATTATTGAAGCGAGAAGGCATGATCTGCTGGGCGGAGCGCTTGACGGGTTCTTCAACAATCCCAACAGCGAAAAAAAATATTACTGCCACCGGCACGCCGCCGGCAGCGGGTTCAAGTGCCGGTGCGGCGCCGAGCTCATACAGCTCGGATCCGAGAAACACCGCGATCTCACGGGAATGGATGACCAGAAATTCATGGAGGCTTATTCAGGAGAGATTCTGACCCTCTGATTGGACGGCACGCGCCGGATCACCACTCCTCTTCTTCTTTCTTAATCTCCTTTTCCGCCGATCCTTTTGAAATGTAATCGCGGATATCGTCCAGGAGCTTGTCGATCTGCTTCCTGATTTTGTTTATCTCGAACTTGAACTCTGCCTTGCTCGATTTGAGCTGGCGCTCGTCATAATACACGATGAAGTTGTCGTACGTGACCCGGTACCTGCCGTCCCTGGCCTCGATGGTTATGGTGTAGCTGAATTCGCGGTCAACCAGGAAGTCGAAATATTCAGAATACTTTCCGGTGCCCTTGCCTATAATTTTCCCCTTCTCTTTATCTTTCACGACGATATCATCGTTCACGCTGGCCAGCTTCTTTGCGCACCATTCAAGCGCCCGGTCATATATTTCGTCTTTTGACAGCCCGACCGAATAAACCTGCCTGATCATCCTCTCCTGGTCCGGGACCTTCACCAACCTCCCGCACCCGGGCAGGAATAGCATCACGGTGACACATAAAAACACAAATCGTTTCATCTCTCCGCCCTCAGCTTATATTTCGTGCATATTAATCCTGCACCAGGGCCGGTCAGCCGAAGCGTCCCCGTACAGGTACAGCATAATCATTACTCGTGAGACGCTAGGTCTATTACAACCGTCAATTAAAGCAAGAAAAAAAAGAGGCCGGGGGCCGGCGCCCCTGGAGCGGGAAGGAGAAATCAGGAAATATCAGCCATTGCCCTGAAATTTCCGATTGTCATACCGTCTTTTTTCGGAAGGGGCATATCCAGCGGGCACATGACCACGATGGAATTTCCCTTTTTATCCTGGGTCATGACACGATAATCAAAACCGCCGCTGAACTCACACAGGATTCCATCAAGCTGGTCATTATAATGATATTTGCATTTCCTGCAATCGTCCATCTTCATCAGGATCCTCCGGTATTGTGTCTCAATGTTTTCCGTTATACGATCAATGAGACATAATATATTAACATAATACATTTAATGCTTATTTTCAACCTTTTTTTCTGAAAAAATCCTTCGAGGCCCCTTTTAATGAGAAACCGGCGATTATTGACAACGGGATAGAGCCCAAAAAAAGTATGGACAAACGGTAAAATACCGGCTATACAACATTTTCGGCACTGATTTGCATACATGTTTCCATCAGGAGTTTGACCATGGGTATGTACACACACCGCCGCGGACCATCTGCACGGTCCTTACCGCGTCGTTTATTACAATTACTTATTGCCATCATGTGCACACTCTGGATCCAGGGGTATGCGGGAGCGGACCAGGACTGGAGCGCGGCCGATGACATTCTCATGACGAAGCTTGCAACCGCGGGCGGCGGTGAAGATCTGAACAGGCTCATCAGGGAAAACGAGGCGACCTTTACGGAGCGGTGGCTCTACGAGGCGGCCTTCCGCGCATACCGCCTGGAGAGCAATTATACCGATGACAGGGGACTTCGCATCACCGCGGTTGTCCGGGACATCGCGCGGGCAAAGGGCTTCGCAAGAAACGAGGCGATCGCGGTTTACGAGCGCGGAGGCATCCTTCTCGATTACCGGTACAGCAACGCTGAAGCTGAACGGTCATACACCGAGGCGCTGGAGCTCTTTCGCCGCACCGCCAGCGTGCTCTGGCAGGCGCGGTGCATCAACCGCCTGGGTGATATCGCGTTCCGCAAATCCGATTACCGGACCGCGGATGAGCGGTTCCAGGAAGCGCTCCCCCTCTACCGCAAAGCAGGTTCGACATTCGGCGAAGCGAACTGCACCAAGCGATTCGGAGACCTCTCGCTCCACGTCGAGGACTACCCGAAAGCGGAGTCGCTTTACCGGCAGGCCCTCCCCCTCTACCGGAAGATCGGCTCGCCGCTGGGCGAGGCAAACTGCCTGAAGCGGCTCGGCGACATCTCCTATAATACCGGCGCGAACGCGCCTGCGCGCGAGCGGTACGGGCAGGCACTCTCGCTCTATCGGCAGGCAAAGTCAAAACTGGGCGAAGCCAACTGCCTGAAGATGCTGGGCGAAATCGCCTTCAGGGAGGACAACCCCGCGGGTGCGGAGCAGCAGTTCCGCGCCGCGCTGGCACTCTACCGCGACGTCAAATCGCTCCAGGGAGAGGCCTACTGCCTGATGCGCCTGGGCGACCTTGCGCGGGCCCGGGGCGACATCAAGGGCGCCGAGAAGCTCTATCGCCAGGCGCTGGCCCTGTACGAGCGCGGCGGCACCTACGCCGAGCGCGCTGAATGCCTGCGACGGCTGGTCGAATGCTCCTACGTGAAACAAGACCGCAGGGAGGCCGAACGCCTTACTGAAAGCGCGATCAAAACGCTCGGTGAGAAGGAGACGGGGGTGGAGACCGCCGATTCGCTGTACCGGCTCGCCAACGTTACCTACGAAAACAAGAGCTTCGTCAAGGCGGAGAGGCTCTACTCCGAAGCCGGGCTCAGGTACCGGCAGACCGAGCAGCTCTACCGCGAAGCGGCCCTCAGTTACCAGCAGGCCGGGTCACCGGTCGGCGAGGCGAACTGCCTGTACCGGATCGGAGAGATAAAATTCTACGGTAATAACCTGGCGGCCGCCGCCGCCAATTTCAGCAGGGCACTCGAGCTCTACATCAAGGGAGATTCCGCCCTGGGACAGGCGAACTGCATACACATGCAGGGCGAAATACTGATCCGCAAGCCGGACTATGCCGGGGCCGCCGCCCTGTATGAAAAGGCGCTGCCGCTGTACAGGGATGCCGGATCCGTCCTGGGCGAGGCGAACTGCGTGTACAGCCTGGGCGACGTTTCCCTGTACACGAAAGCGTACAAGACCGCACGGGAGAAATACATGACGGCGCAGGCGCTCTACGTGAAAGCAGGATCGGAGCTGGGCGGAAAAAATTGCGCGAAGCGCCTCAGGGAGCTCGGAAAATAACGCCAACGAAATTCTGCGTCCACGCGTGCGGGCACGGTTCGTGATCGAGGCCCGCTTTCCTCACACAATCACCAGCCGGGGAGGTCACCCATGGAAGAGAAAAACCTGATCCTCGCGGTCGATATCGGCACCACTGAAACGAAGGCCGTGCTCGTCAGCCCTGATGGGTATATCGGATCCAGCCAGGCCTCGTGCCATCTTTCCTACCCGGATAAATCGTGTGTCGAGCAGTCCCCGGAGGAGATCGCACAAGCGATTTATGACACGAGCAGGAGCGTCCTCGCTGCCCGCCCCGAAATGTCGGGCAGGCTCGCCGGCCTGGTATTCACGAGCCAGATGCAGAACACCATACCGGTCGACCGGGACGGCAGGCCGCTCATGAACATGCTCTCCTGGATGGACGAGCGCGCCGCCCGGTTCACGCAGGAGGAGATGTTCCGCGGACTTGTCAAGATCGAGGGCTACCCTGTTACGAAGCTCCTCAGGTTCCTGAGAATAACCGGCGGCATGCCTGGAAAGAACGGCAAGGACACCGTATGCAAGCTCGCCTGGATGAAACGGAACCGGCCCGAGATTTACGAGGCTGCGCATAAGTTCCTGGACGTCAAGGACTATGCCGTCTTTCTCGCCACGGGCAATTACGTGACTTCATACGACATGGCCTGGATCACCTGGCTCATGGACACCAGGAACAAGGACCAGGGACGGTGGGCCTGGTCGGAGACCATCCACGGCATGTTCGGCCTCGATCCGGGCAAGATGCCGGAGCTCAGGGCCTCGACCGCGGTCGTCGGAACAGTGACGTCAGAATTCTCAGCGAAAACGGGCGTGCCAGCGGGGCTCCCCGTGGTAAACGGCTCCGGGGACCTGCTAACGTCTGCTATCGGGTCCGGCGCCATCGAGATGGGGCGGCTGCACGTCAATATCGGCACTGCCGGATGGGTAGCCACCCATCACCCCTCGATTGCGGTCGACACCGCCCACTACCTCGGCACGATCGCCTCGGGCATCCCGAACGTCCTGTTGCTGATCAGCAAGCAGGAGACGCTGGGCGCGGCGCTGGACTGGATCAAGGGGATCCTCTACCCGGGCGAGCTCACGCAGGGAAAATCATCCGCGGAGATATACGCGGACCTGGATGCCGCCGCCGCGACAGCGCCGCCCGGCTCCAACAACGTCGTTATCACGCCCTGGCTCTTCGGCGAGCGTTCGCCCATCAACAATCCGTACCTGCGCGGCCAGGTCTTCAACATCGGCCTTGACACGACCAGGGCCGACCTCTGCCGCGCCGCCATGGAAGGCGTCGCATACAACATACGCTGGGGCATGGAGCACGTGACGCGCCTGTCGGCGAAAAAGACGAAGCCATCCACGGACGATATACGGCTTATCGGCGGCGCGTCGAAGAGCGACATCTGGTGCCAGGTATTCGCCGACGTGCTGCAGCGGCCGGTGGTGCGGATGAAGAACCCGCAGATGGCGTGCGCGCTCGGGACCGCCGCGATCGCCATGGTCTCCCTCGGTATATACCGCAATTTCGAAGAGGTCGACCGGATGCTGGAAAAGGGCGGGCGGATCATGCCCTCGCCCGGCACCCGCGGGGTGTACGACAGGCTCTACCCTCTCTTCCAGTCCCTTTATAAGAACAACAGGAAAGAATTCAACAGGATAAACCGCTAGAGGGTAATGATATGAAACGCTTCGTAGAAGGATACCGCGACAGACGGTATGACATGATCGTAATCGGCGGCGGCATTACCGGCGCCGCGGTGGCCTATGACGCTGCGACCCGCGGCCTTTCGGTTGCGCTCGTCGAAAAGAGCGATTTCGGAGGCGCAACGTCGGCCGCAACCTCGAAGTTCATCCACGGGGGCCTGCGCTACCTGAAGACCTTTGAATTCGGGCTCGTGCGCGAGTCTCTCAGGGAGCGGCGCATCATGGAAAACATCGCGCCCAACTTCGTCTATCCCGTGCCCATCATGTTCACCAATCCCTCGGCCGTGATGAGGATCGGACTTTTCCTGTACGACGTGCTCGCCTTTGACAAGGGGTGTACCTGGGACCGGCGGAAAAAAATCCCCAATCACCGCTCTATCTCCCGGGAGAAGGTCATCGCCGAGGAGCCGAACGCCAGGCGCGAAGGCCTCCGCGGCGCCGGAATATACTACGACTGCATCAACATATGCCCGGAGCGGCTCACCCTGGCTTTCATTAAATCGGCGGTCCATTACGGCGCCGACGTCGCGAACTACACGAAGGTGGAAGATTTCATCATCGAAGACGGCCGTGTCGCCGGCGTGATCGCGCGGGACCTGGCTCGCGGCGGCACACGCATGATCAGGGGAGCCTGCGTCGTTAACTGCGCCGGTCCATGGGCGGACGAGGTGCTCGGGCTCGCGAAGAAAGGGGGAAGCGCCGCCACGATACGCCGCTCCGAGGGCATACACCTGATCGTGAAAAAGCGCACCGGCATGCACGCTGTCGGCACCATGACTGGATCTACCCATTTCTTCCTCATACCGTGGCGGAACCACTCCCTGGTCGGGACCACGGACAGGGAATATCCCGGCGAACCGGACGGATACCGGGTTACCAGGAAAAGCATCGAGGAGCTTCTCGACACGGTGAACGCCGATTTCGGTAACGGCGAACCCATACGCTACGAGGACGTGCTCTTCGCCTACGGCGGCCTGCGTCCGCTCCTTGACGCGAAGGGCGACGACATCCACACGACCACGCGGAAATACGAGATCCACGACCATACTGCCGACGGTCTTCCCGGGCTGATAACCGCGGAGGGCGGCAAGTACACCACGAGCCGCAACCTGGCGCGGAACGTCTTGAGCGCAGCGGAGCGCGTCCTGGGAAGAAAAACCGGGAAATGCGTAACGGACAAAAGACGGCTCATCGGGTGCGACATCGACGACATGGAAGGGTTCATCGGCCGCATACAAAAAGAAAACAGCGATTTCAGCCCGGCCACGGTTGAATACCTGGGGCGGCATTACGGAACGGATTACACACGGGTGCTCGAGAGGGCGCGCCGGGACGCGAAGCTCGCGGAAACAGTGAATGATGACGGGGAGATCCTCGCCCAGGCCGCCTGCGCGATAGAGGACGAAATGGCCCTCACGTTAAAGGACATCCTGCTCAGGAGAACCGGCATGGGGACACTTGGCCGTCCGGGCGACGATGTAATAGATAAAGTCGCAGATATCGCGGAAAAGGCGCTTGGCTGGACCGATGAAAGAAGGATGGCCGAGATTCGCGAGGCTGAAAAGGCGTTCGCCCTCCCGGCATGACCGCAGCGCCGGATGCTACGGGAGATGGGTTCGAACCACCATTGCCGAGTCCAAAGCCCGGTGTGCTACCAGTTGCACCATCCCGTAATGGATCTCCTCCCTCCCCTGCAATCAATAAAATGATTCTTGCTCATGCGGACAGGTAGAATAAGGCGCGGCTGGGCTATTTTAACATACACGTAACAAATGCACGTATCGCATGATTCGCACAAAAAACGGCGCGGTGTTCCCGCGCCGTTTGCTGCTGCACTGCGTTATTTGATTTTCGGCTTTTATGTCTGCCCCTCCACCTGCTTGAAGAACACGATGCTCTCGTTGAGCGCCTCCGCCTCGTTGCGCATGTTTTCGGAATTGGCGGCAAGCTCCTCCGCCCGGGCCGCGATCTCCTGCGTGGTCTTGTTGATCATAGCAATGGAGCTGACAATGTCATCGGACGCGATTTTCTGCTCGTCCGTCACCTCCTGGATGGACCCGGACCGCTTCTCCACGCTGGCCATCTCGTCCACGACCATGTGCTTCGTATCGATCTCGACCTTCATGACATCGGAGACGTTCTTCATCATGGTGCTTATCAGGTTGAAGCCCTCGATAACGGCCGCGATGGTGCCCACGGTTTCGGTAACGTTGGAAAGGCCCTTTTTGATCTCGCTGTTGTTCACCTTGATGAGGGAGTCGATCCTCTTGAGGCTCCTGGCAGTCTGGTCCGCCAGCTTCGATACCTCGTCCGCGACGACCGCGAAGCCCCTGCCGGCCTCGCCCGCCCGGGCCGCCTCGATCGACGCGTTCAGCGCGAGGAGGTTAATCTGCTCTGATATGTCGTCTATGATCCCGATGATCTCCATCATCTCGGTGGAGCTTGCGCTGATCTTGATCATCGACTGGTTCATGTCCTTGAGCATTATCTCGCCATGCTTGGCCTTGTCCGTGAACTCGTCGGTATTGATCTGCGTCTTGCTGACCTTGTCCCCCATGGCGTCGATTATCGACGTCAGCTCCTGGACGCGGTGGATCATGGTCTTGAGGCTTATGTTGTGGTCCGTGACCCGCTCGGATATCAGGTCAAACCCCGCGACGAGCGATTCGACCGTGGCCATGATCTCCTCCGCCGACGCAGCCTGGACGTTCGCGTTCTCGGAAAACTCGCCGATAGTCCTGGACAGCTCGTCCGACGAGGTAAACAGCTCGCGGGAGAGGTTCCCGGTCTTGCCGACAACTTCCGCAATCTTGACCATAAAGAGGTTGAACCAGATGCCCATTTCGTGCATCTCGTTTTTCATGTTGGCCCGGTACACGTCGCATTGCCTGCAGGACTTGAATTTTTCTTCCACGATGTGCCGGCATGCGACCTGGAGCCCCAGACGGCCGGCGATGCTGCCCATCGTGAAAAAACAGAACCCGCGGGACCGGTCATACTCGACGTAATCGTCTCCCTGCTTCCGGTAAATGGCTCGTGACGATTTGTCCGACACGGGATACCGGACAGAGAGGTCGCCGAGCGCCCCCTTTCCAAAAGAGTCCATGAAATTCGACATCGAGGTCCTGATGTTTCGCGACAATAATAACGCCACTGCTATTGAAAGGGCGATAAAGATGCCGGCGACGATAACATAGATGATGATGGTCTTTGTAATGGCGGCGAAGGCCTCGTTCCTGCCGACCTCGATAAGGACCATCCACTGGAAATAGCTGAGCCACTTCCATACGCCGATCACCCTGTTGTTCTCGTGATTGACATATTCGGCGTGACCCGCGTGCGCGGTGGCAAGGCAGGTCGACACGCTTTTTACCAACTGGCGCGTTTCCTGGTTTATCAGGCGGTAGCCGCCGGCAGCGGCATTGTCACTATTGTTGATAAAATAATCGTTAAAAATGGCCATATTATTTGAAAACTCATACTTTTTCGAGGAGCAAACCACTCTTCCGGAGGAATCCACGATAAACGCATTGCCCTGTTTGCCGAGGTTGAGGATGCCCAGTGAATCGGCCATGAGGCCCATGTTGATTGAACATATCAGGTAACCCGTAATTGCCCCGTCGGCGCGTCCGCCGGCAAACACGGGGAAACTGACCGGCTTGACCATTCGCTGTTTACCCCTGCCGTTATCAATAAAAGACCGGCACATGCGCACGTCTTTACTGTTCCGTATATCTGCATAGAGGAAGGCCGGTATGGTGCCCTCCCTCGTATCCGCCGAAATGCAGATTCTTCCTTTTGTATCGACAAGAACGATGTTGGTGTACACGCCCTGCTCGTACATGATTTCATCGATATACTTCGAGAGCTGGAGGCGGGTGCCCGGATCAATCCCTCCCCGGCTGAACTGGTTCGACGCGGCAACGATTATAGGGGATTCGGAAAGCTTCTCAATGTGCTCCGCCCTCCGCTCCATCCAGTACTCGACAAACTCGAATTGTTTCGTAGCGATTTCGGAGTAGTTTTGCACGACAAGGTCCCGGATCCAGCCGCCGGTAACAAAGTAGCTGACGCCCAGAAATATGACCGAAATTACGATGCAGATCGCCAGGAGGATATTTCTCACCTTGTTGCGAATGCTCATGTTCCTTATCCAATCAACGAGCCTGCTTATAATCGCCATAGATCGTCTCCCCATGTTATTTTTCTTGCGAGGGATTCCTATCTCTGCTCCCGGTGGCACCTGATGCAGCCCTGCGGCCCCGATTTCCGGCGGTGGCATTCATGGCACTGCTGGTGAAAGGCCGCCTTCAGGTTGATAACCGCGCCGACGTCCTTATTAGTGTGACAGGCGGAACACTTTTTCATGGACCCCATGTGATGGCAGTCGATGCATTCCGTGTTGTATTCCTCGACATGCGCCTTGTGATTGAAACGGATCTGCGGCAGGCGATGGCCTGTTTTCTCCAGCGGCAGGATGTCCCTCACCTTCTGATATTCCGCTTTGGCGCCGGCATGGCACCCCTGGCATTGTACCGGGCCGCCCCGCTTCTTGTGGCAGTCCTTGCAGAAATAGTGAAGGATTATCATTTTCGACTTGCCGACATGGCATTCGGTGCATTTTTTCTTGTTCTTGTCTTTGCCTGCATCATGGTGGCAGGTATTGCAATCCACGACTGCGTCGGAATGGATCTTGTGGTGTTTTTTGTCAAAGGTGAAGGTATTGGCGTAGAGCTTTTCAATGTCCTTGTACACCTGTTCTTCTTCTTTCTCGATGTGGCATTCGTTGCATTTGACCGGTCCATCGTCCCTGTCGGTATGGCACTTGATGCAGAACGTATGGAACATGCGTGCCCCATCCATCCCCTTGTGACAGTAGGAGCATTTTTTAATCCGTTCATCATTCCAGCTCTTATGATGGCAGGAGACGCATGATACGCCTGCATCTTCATGCGGCTGGTGGCGCATCTGCACCCGTATGGTCGTCTCCAGGGTTTTTTTCATGCCGGCGGCCACGTCCTCGTCTGTCATGAATGCATTTACCCCGGTGATGGTCACCAGGTCGGTGCCGCTGGGATCCTTGCTGCAGGTAGCACAGAACAATAATGATATCACGAGGACAAAAGGGTACAGTGCGGAACAAGAAAAAGCCGGGAGTTTGTCGCCGAGGAATTTCATTTATAGTATCACCTCATGCAGTAAAAAAAAATGAAAACAAGAAAACCCGCGAACCTCAACAGGCGCGCGGACCGGACAGACCAATTATATCGAGATGAATAAATGCGTAAGCCTGATGCTGAAATCAGAAATGATGCCACGCGGCACTTCCTATTTGAGAAATACGGAAGCCGCCCCCCATCAATGACCGTAAAACCGTACTATTTGGAATGTCAATGAATTTTTACATAAACCAGGGTTAAGACTGTGATAGGGAATTTCCCTGACAACATGGTCATTTCAACTCGGGAATATTCACCCGCGGCTTTTCCAGCAACCCGCCCGGCTTCACGGTCCGCCCGGTCATCGACGTTGCCGTTCCGCCCGGTTCTCCTGCCGCGGTTTTTTTCGAAGATGAGGCCAGGCCTGCATTGTTCTTTTTAACCGCTGTCTTTTCAGCGGCCGCAGTTCCGCGTTCACGCGTTCCGGCAGAGGATGAATCTGCGGACTTCCGCGCCGCGGCGGGCGAATCAGCCGATCCCTGTGCCGATGTTGACAATCCGTCCTGTTTGTTGGCATCGGTCCTCGAGCCCGTACCCTGCCTGCCGCCGGACGCGATGGCGGTTCCCGCTTCCCCGTTCTTCGCGCCGTCGCCCGAAGTGCCTTCGCGCATATAACCATTTTTCCCGTATTCGAAATCGCGGTACCGGAACCCTTTCGGGACCGGTGAAACCTTCCCCTGTTTCCCCGGTTCAATGGAGAGCATCTCGCCGGCAGCGAGTCGAATTTCCTCCGTGCCGTCGGCGGCCCGCACGCTGACGACACCCTCGAAGCAGATCACCCTGCCGGTCGTACAGTCAACCGTGTAGAGGAACTCGGTGCCCCTGACCGCGGCGACCATGACCCCGGACGACACCCTGAAAGAGTCGCCCCGTGGTCCCATCAGCTGCTTCACCCGGCAGAACACGGTTCCCTGCCCCATCCTGACATCGGTCTCTTCCGTGCCGGATCCGCCGCCGGTCACCCCGCTGAGGATGAGCGAGCTTTGCTCATACATCCGGATCAGGCTGCCGGAAATGGCGATCTGCGCGAATGAGTTTTCGCCCGTTCGTATCAGCGCGTCCTTGCCCGCGACATCCCCCACGCGCGCTTCGGCAGTCACGCCGTTATCGGTGACGGTCACGACGCCGGACATGAAATCTATCACCCCTGCAACCGGCTTCGGGCCCTTCACGCATGAGGGCGAAAGGACCGCCGCCGCAAGGATAAGCGCTACAAGTTCTCGTTTCATCTTATTCCTCCGTTCCTGGTCCGCGATGTCACACTGGTCCATGCGGCAGGATGCCGTCATTTCCGTCAAAAAACCGGGTGCGTCCTCATAAACTTCTCTTTCACCATATCATCAACATGGTAAATCGTCAAATAAATAACTGGCGCCGGTGCGGAATTTATGGTACTATTGACCGGGTATCATGGCAGGAATGGATGACAAACCATTGCGTTCTTCATCATTTATGCCGAATGCGCGTTCCCGCCATAACGAGCGAAGTCCCGATGGAATCGGGATTCGATGATCTTCAATATGTCCGCACACGTTAGCGAACATGTCAGTGCTTCCCGTGACAGCGGCAACACTCGCCGGGATGCGGCAGGAGCGCGCTCCGGCAATCTCCGGCTACTTACCCGTGTCTTTCGGGATATACTTTTCCACGTCGATTCCGTATTTTTCAAACAACACGTTGCGCGCAACATCATACTGGAGCAGTGAGATATTGTATCCGACCAGCGCCTGAAGCTCCATCTCCCTGCTCTGTACCATGGCGTCCAGCGCGTTCTTCACCACCGCGGAGTTCAGCCGCCCCAACCCCAGGTCGCGCATCATGCCCTGGTAGAAGAGCTCGGACTGCCTCCGCGCCTCCATCCCCTTCTGGTAGAGGCGGTAGCTCGCCTCGATATAGTCAGTAGAGTTCAGGATGTCGTCCTTGACCTTGCGCTTGTACTTCTGGAGTTGCAACTCGGCCTGCCTCACCCTGAACCGGGCGTTTCGCTCCTGTATATAGAGTTCATTATCACCCAGCGGATAAGTCAAGTTGAGCTTGCCTTCGAACGCATGATACTTTGCCTGGCCGAAATCCTTGCTGATCGCTCCGCCGAAGCTTCCATTTTCCGCGGAAAGCATGCCGGATAGCGAAGCGGTCAATGACGGGAGGGAATTTGATTCTGCGATCTTAATCCCCGCCTTCGCCGATTCCACGTCACGCAGGGCGTTCTGATAATCGGCCCGCTTTTCGAACGCGGTCTTGAGCGCCTCTTCCACGTTGATGGAGGGATATTTATTCGAGAAGACCGCGGTACCGGTCACCTCCATGTTCTCGTCCACATTGATGGTGGTCAGAAAACTCCTGAGGGCCTCACGATATTTCTGGCGGGTCATGACCACTTTCGCCTCTGCCCCTGCCAGCATGGAGTTGTACAACCTGAGGGTGTAGTCATCCGCCAGGCCGTAGGCCGCGTTCCGGGCCGTTATGTCCCGGACCTTTCTCGTCTCCTTCACCTGCAGCTCCGCGTTCTCCAGGGACACCTTGGACATGACAGTGTTCCAGTATTCCCCAACGACCTGGACGATTATGAGGGAAAGCTGGAAAAGAATTATATCCTTCTTTTTTTTCGATTCATTTTTAATAATCTCCTGCACCTGCCGGTCGGTAATCCCAAAGGCGTTTTTCAGGAGCTCCTGCTGGACCATAACAAATACACCTGGTTTATGGGCATTAGCCGGACCGGACATACCTCCGAATATTGAATTTCGTCCATTGAAATCATCATATTCATAGTTAACCCCTCCCACGATGGTTGTGCCGGACATGAAATTTTTCGCTATCTTTGCGTCAACCTTGGCCTGTGTTACGGTCTCGCCCGCCATCAGTCTCTGTGAAGGAGTATTCCTTGAATAGGCCCCGCTTCCCTCTACGATTAGTTGAGGTGCAAATTTTTTCAAGAACTGGCTGTACTGCGTGTCCAGCATGGCCACCTCGTAACTCACGGACAACATATCGAAATTCTGTTTTACCGCCCACTCCATGGCCTGGCCGAGCGTGATCCTCATGGACCCGAGCACGAGCGCCGGTTCCTCGGCCAGCTCGATCCGGATTTTTTTCTCGGCGGTGGCCGGCGCGGTCTTCTTTCCAGCCTCCTGGGCGGATGCGGCGCTAACGGCCGCCGCCAGGACGCATACCAGTACCAATGTCCGAAGCTTTCTTCTCATCTCAGTCTCCTCTCGCTGTAAGTGTTCCGCCGGGCGGATGGCTCTCCCCGGTCCGGCCCCCTGTTTCAGTCATTAAGTATCGTTTCGACCTGGCGTATGATCCCCTCGGTCACGCCCTCATCCTTCTTCTCTATCAGAACGGCGATAATATCATCAATCTTGTTCTTTAATTCATCCGGCAATTTCGGGATCTCGAACTTTTTATTTTTCGGCCGCAGGGACTTGAACACCGATTCAAGGACGAACTGGAACACGTCCTGGTCGCTGGCATTGCCGTACAGCTCGCGGAACAGCGGCTTTCCCTTGTAAAGCTGCTTGTGTACCGTATAGAACGAGATAAAGGTCCCGATGTTCAATGCCGCGAACAGCGGATAGTCTGTTTCGAACTCGCCAGTCCGAATTCCTTCCTGAATTACCTCATTCAGAATCCTCTGCCGCGGGAGGCTGTACTCCTGCGTCATGGAATCCAGGTAGCACGTCCCCTCGGCCATTTCCCAGAAAAAAATCCGCATGATGTCCGGGTCCGTCGCCCTCAGGAAGATGTTCGTCATGATATAAATGATCACGTAGAGCCGCTGTGAGGGCGACAGGTCAAATTTACCCAGGAACATGGGGAACTCTTCTTCCGACTCGGAGCCCCGGAACACCCGCCTCATGACCTCCACGTAGAGCGTTTCCTTGTCCTTGAAATAGTAGTGGATCAGCGCCTTGTTTACGCCCGCGCCTTTCGCGATCCCGGACATGCGCGCACCGCTGAATCCGCGCTCCGAGAATTCTTTTTTTGCCGCGCGCATTATGCGCTCTCTCGGCTCAGTTCCTTTTTCTTTCTTTGCCATCGATCGCCCGCTGTAAAAGTTTAACCGTATGGTTAAATGTCCGGGAAGGGATTAATTGTCAAGAAATTAATGAATAATTGGGGATACGGCGATAAAGAATGTTTTTCCGGCTGATTAACAGGTATTTTCTTGAATTTAGATTATTTTATATCGATCATAGTATTGGAGCCGCAGCCATGAAATCGTTTACAGTAGTAGCACTCTTCCTGCTCTGTGCCGTCCTGCCGGGCTGCGAAACCCAGCGTCACGGCACCCGCGCCGGCGGAACAGGACGTATCGCCCTCAACGCGTCCTGCGTTCCGGCAGGCCTGCGCGACCTCGTGCCGCTGGCCGCCCGCTGGGGCGTAACGGACCCGGAAGTGCGCGATGAGATTGAGAAGGAGATGACTGCCGCTCAGGCCGGGGAGGTCCGCGACGCGGTCCACTCCCGCGCGCCGGAGATACGGGCATGGCTCGGGACCGCGCTGCCGCTCGGCGCATGCGCGGACGAGGCTGCCGCCTTTGGCGGCCTGCTCGCCCTGTACGATGATGTCAGCGATATCCAGCTCATGCGGGGATTGCGCTGATCCCGGAAGGCCCCTACTCCACCGTTACCAGCTCATAGTCGGTGTTCCCGAACCCGAGCTCCCGGGCATAGTCGATCTGGACGCGGCAGGGAATGTTATATGCCGCCTCCGCAAGCGTGCGGCCCATCCGCTCCTCCACCAGGTCGATTGACGCGGCATCTGCGGCGACCGGGTCCGCCGATACCAGTATGCCTATATCCGGCGCAATCAGCTCGAACTCCTTCATGCAGTCGCAGTCCTTGGTTATCCTGGTGAGAAAATTCAGGCAGATCATCTTGCCCTTCTTGCCGGCCGCCGCGCCCATGGCGTGCTCAACGACTTTTTTCTGGAGGTCCTCGTAGGTGGCCCCCCAGTTATACGCGACAGCATCGAAGCGGCAGACCGCCAGGCACTGCCCGCACCCGATGCATTTCGCCTTGTCGATCACGGCGCTTATCTCCGTCATGGAGATTGCCGAGGCCGGGCACCACTGCACGCAGAGCCCGCACCTGGTGCAGACCTTGGCCTTGATCTTCGGCCTGGCGGTGGAATGCTGGGCCATCTTGCCGCGGCGGCTTGCGCAGCCCATGCCCATGTTCTTGAGGGCGCACCCGAACCCGGTGCCCAGATGCCCGGTAAAATGCGATACCACCACAAGGGACGCGGCCTTTACGATGCCTGAGGCGATCTTGACAGAGCGGTAGATTTTGCCCGGGACCGCCACCTCCGTCTCCTCGTCACCGTAGAGCCCGTCAGCCATGATGATCGGCATGCCGGTGTTTTCATGCCCGAAGCCCTGGGCGCGCGCGTGGCTCAGGTGGGACACCGCGTCGCTGCGGTTCCCCTTGTAAAGCGTTTGCGTCTCGGTCAGGAAGGGAGTGCCACCG
The DNA here is from genome assembly GCA_029564515.1 of Spirochaetota bacterium. Classification (GTDB taxonomy): domain Bacteria; phylum Spirochaetota; class UBA4802; order UBA4802; family UBA5550; genus RBG-16-49-21. Next base: position 96,102 of record JAKQPV010000036.1, read on the forward strand.
CGCGCAGCGGCGAGCTCGCCCAGCGCCTTGAGGAAGGGGGCGCGTACGTGCCCGGTCCTGCCGGTCTCGCCGAAGTGGGTCTTGATTGCGACCATGTCCCGCCCGGCGATAAAGTCGAACAGGCCCCGGTCCCTGATAAGGCCGGCAAGCCGCGCGCAGTCCGCGGCGTCGTCTGCCGAGCCCCGTACGGGAAGGAAGTATACTCGCTCTTTCATGACGGGTCTCCCAGTGTATAGCGGTCCATTTCGGCCAGGTTTTTTATCATAAACTGCCGCACCATTTCCGCAGTATCCTCCACGCTCATGTCTTTAAAAGAATCGTAGGGGATCTCGTCAAAAACTTTAATCAGGATTTTCTGCTTGCCGTGGAAATTCATGCTGTATTTCGGCAGCGCCTTGTTCGTGCCGCTGACCACGATCGGGAGCAGGGGGACCTTCATCTTGTGGGCAAGGAGGAACGCGCCCATTTTGAAGGACTTGATTACGCCGTCGGCCGATCGCGTCCCCTCCGGAAAGAAGAAGACCGAGCTGCCTTCGGACAGGCGTTCCTCGCAGTCCTTCATCATATGGTCGATGCTCTCCTTGTCGCCCCGCTTCAGCTTTACGTAGCGGTTCAGTCTCATGTTCCAGCCGATGAGAGGCACCTTGAAGATCTCGATCTTCGACACCCACTTGTAATGGAAGAAAAGCCTGAAAGCGACCAGGATATCGAGCTGCGACTGGTGGTTCGACACGATCATGTAGGTCGCGCCTTTCCTGACCTTCTCCCGCCCCTCGACCTTTATACGCCATGAGGGCATGATCCAGGTGTAGAGCGACGCCCAGAAGCAGGTGAAGAGATGGAGGAGCCTGAGCTTCCGGTCAAAGGGATAGGTGACGAGCCGGATCAGGGCGGCTATGAGATAAAAGGGTATCGATGTGATCGCCACGAACGTCAAAAATGCGATCGATATAATTCTGTTAAACATGACCATTCTCCTGAAGGGATGAGCCCGTCGGTGCATACCGGGAGTTCACAGTATCCATCATGAAGAGAATTTTGCAAGAAAATATTTTTCCGGACGGGACGGGGTTAATCCTGGCTCAAACCTTTAACATAGAGCCGGAGCAGGGCCGGGAGAGCGGACAGCACGGGGATCATCACGCCGATAAGGAGCACGGTACGGAAGGCATCGTCCGGCACGACCAGGGGGACCATGATACCGGTGAGGCGGAAGTGCTCCGCGAAACTGCCGGCCGCGAGCCTGAGAAGCATGCTCCCCGCCCACGCGCCGCCCAGTCCCAGGAGCGCGTACTTCACCATGATGGCCGCGGTCAGGAAGAGACGCGAGGCACCGATGACTCTCAGGATACGGTAATACTCGACCCGGCTCATGGTCGCGATGACAGTTGCAAAGGAAACGGTGATCAGGGCGAGGAGGAGCACAACCGCCTGGAGCGACCTGCTGATGAGCAGGATGGTCTTTGTGAGGCTGAGGATCTGGCGGGAAACGCTATTCCCCGTCTCGACCACCAGGCCAAGGGTCCTGATCCGCGGGACAATCGCAAGCAGGGAGGCGTGGTCCCTTACCTTCACATACGCGTACTGGTATTCGTTCCGGTGGTCCTTGAGGAATTTCCGGTTATAGCCCGTAACCAGGTCCAGGGGAAGGATGAGGGCAAAGGAATCGATCTGGTCCGTGAACCCGGCGACGACCGCTTCCGACTCCTCGTATCCGGGAAGGGTCCGGAGGCTCGATTTGCCCATGAGGAGGCTGAGGCCGAAGCCGATCGCGCCCCGCTCCGAAATGCGGGGAAGGCCGTTCGGACCGGCCATACCGTCGTTGTAAGAGTGCAGAATGGTACGCGGGACCAGGACCGGAATGACCTTCTCGCGCGCAGGGTGGAGCCAGAGCCTGCGGTACCGCTCGCCCGCAAGCTCGTTCGCGATCAGGCGGTACGGCACGCCGAACGCGAGCAGGTCGCTCCGGTACTTGAATCCAAGGTAGGAGACCCGCGCCTGGACCGGGATCCTGAGCGAGGAGACCGGGACGATCCCGGTGACGCCGGCCATGCCGCGTATCTTCCTGATCGTACGGTCGGTGATTGCCGGTGTCTTCGGCCCGTCAGTCTCGAACAGAAACAGGGAGCGCGGCTGTTTCGTGGATATCCTGACCGTGTTGGGCGGTATGGACGAGGCGAATCGGCCGCGCACGTAAGCGACCAGGCCGTCGCCCGTTGCGCGAAACAGGCCCACGGAGAAGACCGAGAGGGCCACCGCGAGGAGGACGATAAGGCTGATGAGCCTGCCGCCCGCGACCTCCCTGATTATGAGGTATGCTTTCTGTATCATGAGCCGCCCGAGAGCCTGCCCTTCTCCATGACATACGCCGCGTCCGACTTCCTGAGCATGTAGTCGTCGTGGGTCACGATGAGGACCGCCTTCCCGTCTCTCTTCATCTCGAGCAGGATGTCGAACGTCTCCCGCGCGGTTTTCCTGTCCAGGTTCGCGGTCGGCTCGTCGGCCAGGATCAGTCCCGGGTCGTTGATGAGCGCGCGGGCTATTGCAACCCGCTGCTTCTGCCCGCCGGAAAGGACGGCGGCCTTCATACCGGCGAACCGGGACAGGCCGAGGCGCCCGAGCAGGGAGTCTGCGCGTTCCCTGGTATCGCGTCCGACACGGCCGAGGATCCGGGCGGGAAGCAGGACGTTGGCCATGACCGTCTCGTCATACAGAAGCCTGAAGGTCTGGAATATGAAACCGATGTCGCGGTTGCGCCGCCGCGAGGAAAGCACGTCAAGGGCATAGATCATCCTCGAACCATTGACATGCACGGCCCCCGCGCCCGGTATCGTGATGCCGGCGATCACGTTCAGCAGGGTGGTCTTGCCGCAGCCGGAGGCGCCGCTGATGGAGCAGATCCTCCCGCGGTCGACGGTCAGGTCAATGCCGCAGAGGACCCCGGTTGGCACCCCCGCGATACGGTATCTCTTGTGGATGTTTTCAACGCGCAGCATCATGCTTACTCATCAGGGTTCGGGATTTCCGTTCATCATTAAGATCGATATATCCGGCGGCGCTGCAGACGGGCGTTCCGTGAAGCCTATGTTTCCAGAAGCGGCAGGGTCAGTGAAACATTCACCTTTTCCTGTGACTCGCGCCGGGAGTCCGAATGGTCCACGATGTTGCGCGCCGTGACCTCGCCCCCCAGCTTGCCTATTATCTTTTCCACCAGGGTGAGCCCGAGGCCGAACTCGAGGGTATTATACTGCTCGTGGACGACCTTGGTGAGACGGTAGAACGGCTCGAAAACAACCCGTTCATATTCGACGGGTATACCGACGATCCCCTCATCGCTCTTTTCAGGATCGTTGACAACTGACACGACTGCGTCCTTGCCCATGACATTGATGAATATCGTAATATAGGAATTCTTTTTGGAGAATTTCATCGCATTAACAAGGATCTCGAAAAGCGCCTTGGAGAAATACTCCTTGTTCAGGTTCACGAACAGGTCCTTGTACCGGTAGTTGAATTCGTTGATGATGATCCGGTTCTTATTGAGGCCGGCATACTCTTCCACGTTGCTCTTGACGATCTTGGCAACCTCATAGAGATCGTAGAGCGACGTTTTCTGCGTTTCAAACTCGTTGCTGATGATCCAGTCAATACTGGTAAACGTCTTGAACGCGTCCTTGACCAGGTTCAGGTTGTTCTGTATCATGTCGACGACCCTGGCGTCGACGACAAGCTTGCCGTCCGCTGTCGTCTCGGCCCCGGATGTCATCAGATCGATCAGCGTGACCAGCGTCCCGAACCCGGCTCCCTGCGTGAAGCTGTTGTGTATGTTTTTAAAGAGCGACTTGTCGGTCCGGGAAACGTTCCGCTGGAGCATCTTGACTTTCCATTCCTTCCAGTCCAGCTCCCTGTTAAGCAGCTCCATGCTTGTCTTGTCGAGGGTTTCCTTCGCCTGATCAAGGGCCATCTTCTCGCGTTTCGCCTGGGTGATGTCTTCACCCGTGATGATGTAGTGAGATATCTCGCCGTCCTCCCCGATGATCGAGCTGACCCTGGTATTCAGGTAGTAGAGACCTCCGTCCCTTTTCATACTGTAACTCTCGCCCGTCCATTTTTTCACGCCGATCATGTTGTCCCATAACTCGGGCTCGGGTATTATATGGTTACCGGGCTGGCTCACGTTGGTTCCGACCACCTGGTTCCTGCCGAAACCAGACAGATCGGTAAAGGCCGAATTGACGTACTCAACATTCCCTTCTTTATTTATGATGACTACTATAAGCGGATTTTGTTCTATCGCATGCCCAAATATCCGCATGCTCTGCTCAATTATCCGCCTCAGGCCGACCTCACGCTCCAGGTTCTCGTTCATGGCAGTGAGGTCCCTGGTCCGGTTCTTCACCTGTTCCTCAAGCACTTTCCGGTAGTCGGCCTGCCTGTTTTCGATAATCTTTTTCGAGGTCACATCGCGCACGATCACCAGTGCCAGCCTGTCGCCGCTGGGGATGATGCGGGCTTCGTAATAGAGGACCTCTCCCTTACGGGTGAGAGCATAGTTGAATATGCCCGTCTTCTGACTTTCGAGAGTTTCCCTGATCACGGGCCGCGCCCGCTCGGCAACTTTTTCGGTCCAGAGGTGGTGCGACGCCTTTTTCTCGTTCTCGTCGGGAATATCGCCCATGCGCGTCGTGTAAAACACCGTGTCCGGCAGGGAGGCGAGGATCGCCTCGTTTCGTTCTTCAATATCCCGGAGCTTATGCTCCATGTCGATCTTGTAGAGCGCCATCTCCACCGTGGCGCCGATCATGTTCCTGTTATAGGGTTTGAGGATATAGCCGTACGGGACCGTCTCCTTGGCCCGCTGAATGGTATTGTCGTCCGCGCTTACTGTTAAGTATATAATAGGTACCGGATTCTGTTCGCGCAATACCTGCGCCGTTGATATACCGTCCATTTCGCCTTTCAGGGTGATATCCAGCAATACGAGGTCGGGTTTTTGGCCGGCAACCTCTTCAATGGCCTTCTCTCCGGTATCGATCGGACCCAATACTTCGTACCCCATTTTTTTCAGCATCTGGGAGAGAAGAAACGCTGACGGAGCATCATCTTCTACGACGAGTATTTTTTTTGTTTTATTCATAAAAAATATCAACCCGACTGTTTCAGGGTTATCCCTGCCGGATAACAGTTTATGGATATTCCTCTTTCTAATGCAATAAAAAAAATTGGGTACGTCAATAACAAATTAAATCATTTTTTTGTTTACATATCACATTAATTGGTATATAATGCTGTGTATATTTGACAGGATGACCAGATGGCCGAAGACAGAAAAAGAGACGAAGCCGTAACGGGCGGCACAGACGCGCTCCTGAATGAAATAATCGATTTTATCGATTACAACACGTTCAACAAGATAATCAATAAGCTGACTGATTACGCCGAGATACTGAGCGAGGGCAAGTTGTCCGGCCTTATAAATTTCAATTTCCGCCTCAACAGCAACCAGACCAGCAAGGTCATCATGATTCTTGAGGACATACAGGCGCTGACCCGAATCTACAACATGGCGCTCAAGGGATCGAAAGACCTCGAGGTTGAGTACATATCCTTAATTTTCTCGGATTACGACAATCCCGAGGCGATCTCGTCTTACATGAATTTAAAGAACATCATCGAAAACCGGCTTACTCACCAGGTCCAGCAATATAACGTCAACATGGGGAAAAACAACACGACCCTGGCTATCCCGCTGAACGAGCTCCGGGGCCACGTGAAAACATTCCTTGATCTGATGGACACAGAGATGACCATATCGACCAAGGCCCAGCACGGCATCATCGCCGCGTCCCTCCACGACGCTTACACCACGCTGCTGAACAAATCCGAGTTCTACAACGACCGGACGTACATGAAGTTTTTTTTCAACGAGGACGACCCGTCAAAAAAGAGGATACTGCTCCTTAAAAAAGAGCGCCGTCAGACCATGAAGGAGATAGGGAGCGCCGTGGGTGAGACGCTGGACAGGCTCCATGCGATCATGTACAGCAAGATGCAGACGACGCGGGAACCGTCGCAGGCGGACCCGATCGCAGTCCCCGATTTTGTTCCCCGGATCACGCGTTCCGATTCATTCACTGACCGGATGATGCTCACTCCGTTCGGAAGGCAATACGGCTCACTGATTGAGAAAACAATATCCGCCATATTCGATCCGTCCCAGCGTGATTCGATCCTTGCTGTCCCGGAAGAAACAATACGCGAAAAGATAGCCCTCCTCTTCCAGGCTTTCAAGCTCAAAACGGACGTCTTGAAGCACAGCGCCGAGCTAAAACAGGCCATCGAATACCTCCTGAACCAGGACTATGGCATCAAGACCTTTGCGGAGAAATTCCTCTATTTTGACCGCAAGGAGCCCTTCAGCAAATTTTATTCAGGCCAGAACCAGGAGCAGATCGATCTTTTCCTGAACCATATTTTTTCCGCCTTCTTCGAATCGCGTTTCAGCTCGCTCTTTAAAATCATCAAGAGCATGGACATGAAAAAATTCGCGTGCGCTTTCGTGATAAAGCGTATATACCTGAGAGAGGGAGAGAACCTCACTAATTTCGGATTCTTTTTCATACGCGTCATCGCCAGGATGGGAGGCATCAAGTCCCAGTAGGTCTCATACATGAGGCCGCGGCGAAAAATCTTCCAAACCCCTGGTCCCGATTATATACCGATTGACAAAAACATCCTCTCTTGTAATTATACAACCGATCGTTCAGCCGCAAACATGGAACAGTTCAGGTTAAGAATATTTTATCTCAAAAAGAGGATCATCTTCCCGTATTGCAGTCTGGTTGTTTTCGTGCGGCCGACCGAGGACACACGGGCTATTCGCACGGGTGACCGGGTACTGACCTATACCGTCCGGTCGACCATAGACGTGCTATGGTACCGGAACAGGACGGCAACCCTGTCGGAGGTCACCGACGTTCAGACGGACGAGAAGAGCGTCAAGATCTTCCTGAAGGGCCTGAGCCGGGTTTCGTTGAGGCGCATTATCAAGTACAAGCTCGCCGAATTCGAGCACCTGGCACCGGTAGCTGTTGATGCACGCGATTCAATGCGCGACGAGCTGAGGAAAAAAGCCCAGGAGCTGGTATTTCTGATCAATGTCGAGGAATCCGACAAGCTGATAAAACTGCTGGGCTATATCGCTGACCTGGAGCAGATGACCGACTTCATATCCAACTACTTCGTTATGGATTTCAGAACGAGGTACCGGTTGTACAGCCAGGCCGATATACAGATACGCGGCGAGATGCTGGGTGGAACCCTGGACGCCCTGATTCGTACAATGACAAAAAAAAGGAAAAAACTCGATCATGAAAAAAACAGTAATCGGTAAGGATGTGTATTACACGCTGGCGTGGTCGCCGGTATACCCCTACGACAAATGGGAGGCCATGCGCAAAATGCCCGAAATGGCAGGCATCATAGCCCTGATATACATGAGCCAATCGCGGCAGGACTACCTTATCTTCTACAGCTGCCACCGTGACGGCTGCCGCGTGGGATTCAAGAAGTTCATGGACCCCGCGGCCACCCGCTACCCGGATATAATCCAGCAGCTGGACCTCAAGCGGCTCTATTACAAGTTTACGGTCATTGACGAGGGAAACATGAACGACATGCGGGACATCATGTACTGGCTCATCCGGACCCACCAGCCCCGCTACAACGAGTCGACCTTCAAGGACTCGCAGCGATTCAGCAATATTTACATCAACGAAGTTCTGCGAAGCAACGAGGACGTCGTGGAAAAGATCCACGGTCACCGGAACTACTAGCCCGCATCCTCCATGCCACCGGAGAGGAGCAGGTCCTCTTTCGTGTACAGGTGGGCAATACTGTATTTTACCTGAAAAAACTCCAGTATATACTTCAGGCGTGCAGCCGCGTCCAGGGGCGAGGAGAGCTTGTTCTCGGAACGAGACGAGTACTGTTGCATACGCTTGACGTTCAATGTCCTCTTGTCGCGGTTCCCGACGAAGATGTCCTTCTTGAACATCCGGTAGGTATCGTACACCGCTTTTATGATGTCCTCCGAATAGATCAGGTTGGCGATGTAGAGATTCGTATCGGCATCATGGAGATTGCGGGTAAAGAACTTCAGGAGCCTGAAGATTATCTCCGGATAGAGGTGGACGTTGATGAGCTCGATGATCTTCTTTTCAAGCTCGGTATCCAGCATCCGCCGCGTGGGATATGCCAAGTTGGGGATATCCATATTCCCGGTCTGGACTTTAAAAAAAACGAACTCCAGGAAGCGGTCGATAACGTCCTTCCGCATGAAGTCGGCCATTTCAAGGGCCCCCTCGGACAGCCGCTGGGCCACATTCTCAATGGCGTTATTGCGCAGCAAATCGTCGAAATCAACCAGCTGCGACTCATAGGGGAGGGATTCTTCCTCCTCATCGGCCGCCCGGGCCGCCCCCTCCGCATCTTCAAGGTAATCGTCCATAAGAAACCTCTGCAATAAGTATACCGCGAGCGCCCCACCGCGGCAATAACTATTTTTTAAGCCCGCCATCCCCCGGCCCTGCCCCGTTAAAATGACGCTGTCATGCCGAGCCGCACGTTATTGAGAAAATCCCTCTCGCGTTTCCCGTTGTACTCATCGACCACCCGTACGGCGCTGAATAAATTGTACTGGTACACAACTGCCTCCGCGAGGCTAAAAAAAACGATCTGGTAGGTGTTTTTCATCATGGCGCCGTTGCAGATCATGAAGATGAAAAGCGCGTTGCTTAACAGGGTCAGTGTACCCGCGGCATAATGGCCGGTGTAGAAGTGTCCGAACCCGGGAATGATCGCCGAACCGAGCACCGAAAGCCACAGGTGCCGCCGGGGACGGACAGCATCGCCTGCCAGGGTGTTCTCAAGCCTCTCCAGGTCCGCCCGGTATTTTCCCTCCGGGTACTTCTCCCGGTACGCCTTGATCCCCTGCCGCGAACCTGACGGGTCCCGCGTGAGCGCGGCCGCGAAACAGGCGTCCCGATCCAGCTCCTCGACGAACCTTCCGGCGGGATAGCGCGCGCGGTACTCCCCTGCGATGATTCCCGCGTCGTACGTCTCGCCCTTCACCAGCTGTATATAACCGGCCAGGTAGAGCGCTTCCTCGCCAGCCGGGCTCCCTGCATAATCGCGGCCGCATGCGTAGAGCGCGCCGAATGCCGCCCGGTAATTCTCGCCCCGGTAATACGCCTTACCCATGAGCAGCATGCTCTGCGCAAAACCGCTCCCCGCCGGGAACAGGAACTGGTACCGCATCACCTCCGTAATTGCGTTGTAATAATCGCCGCCCTCGTAGTACTGCCGCGCTGTTTCAAGGATCTCGTCTTCACCGGCGGCAAACACGCTGCACGCGGCCGCAATAATCATGAACATGCAGAGCAGCCTGGTCATCGGAACACCTCGTTGTCCCGCACCTCGGCCTCCGGGTCATAGGCCGGGATGCATCTGCGCCCGAGCGATTCCCTGAATTCGCGCTCGCGGTCTTCATTCGCGGCCTGTGCCGCGTTGAACGCTCCGTAAATATTACCGAGATACAACAACGACGAGAAAAAGATAAAGGTATAGGAGAGCTCCCTCCTTCCGCCGCGATAGAACAGGACAGCGCCTCCAGCCATCGCGGCTATTCCAAGGAAGCTCGTGATACCGCTGATGTATCTGCCCGCGTACATCTGCCCGGCGCCGGGGATGAATACGGAAAGTGCAACCGCAAGAGGGACAGAGGTGCGTTGAAGCGCCGCGTGCCGCCCGGCTTCAACCCGGAGGAGCTCAACCATCTCCCTTTCGGGAACATAGGGCTCCGCTGCCGCCGCTTCAGCGGCAAGCTCGCGGTACATCCCGCATGCCGCGAACGCCTCGGCCTTCCGCGCCAGGAGCCGGTACCGCAGCGGCCCTGCGGCCTCGCCGTAGCCGATGGTGCGGACCGCCCGGAGAGACAGCGCGCTCATTCCCTGCCTCAAATATGACTGCGACAGGAGCACGCGGCTGCGGACATCGAAGGGGCCCGGGCGGCCGATGATATTTTTTACCACGGAGCGGTACTGCCCGCCCATGAAATAATTTATATCGATGAAAAAATCGTATTCTGCCCGGCTCCCGCTCCGGGAATCCATGGACCGGAGACGTTTCGTCTCGGCGATCGCATCAAAGAAGCGCTTTTCCGAAAAGAGCTCACGGATGAAGCGCTTCTGCCGTGTGACGGCCCCATCGTCCGCTACGGACACTGTTGCGCTTCCCGCATACAGGATGAGCATGGCTGTGTACAGGCACCGACCGATCATAACCGCCCATGGATCACTTGTCTTTCTCTAACAGAGTATCAGGGACCGGGTCTTCTCCCGGCCTGGCAAACAGATTGCACCGCAATATCCTGTCACCGGTCAGGATGCTTCCCACGAATGCGCCATATTTCTGGACAGCGTTTTTCCCGTAGGCACTGCAGGTTGGATGATAACGGCAGCTCGGTCCGTCCTGGGGCGATATCCATATCTGAAACGCCCGGATCAGGAGAAGCGCTCCGCCTGTGAACGAGTCATATATTCCGCGGATGGCACGAGACGCGCCGGCATCCGGTACAGCCTGTACGGCAACCGCGGCATCGCCGACCGTCACGCCCGCGTCCCACGGCCCGAACTGCCGGCCGTGCAGCGGAAGCCATGGCACCAGGAGGAGGAGCGCTGCGGGAAACCATGATCGCTTCATTGTATATCCGGCCTTGTATGAGACATATCATATTTTCATGCATGCTTAATATAATGTCAAGATAAGTTTTGCATGTTACGCTCCAGACTTCCGCGCAGCAGGGAGCCGACCCGAGTTTAATACTTGACATGATGCCAACTGCAAATTACCAGCTTGATGTCGGGCTATGGCAGCAGGGCCGCCGCCTCCCGCAGATCACGAATGAGGATGTACCGTCATGAAAAACAGAAGGCCGTTCTCGCTTTTCGCCTACAGACTGCTCCCCAAGAGCCTGATGTCGCGGGCGTTCGGATACCTCGCGCGACTGCACCTGCCTCGACGCCTGCTTGAATCGGTCATTTCATGGTACAGTGCAAAATACGGTGTGATCAACGAGTATATCACCCCTGCCGGGGGATTCAGAACCCTTGACGATTTCTTTACCCGTAAAATGAAAGAAGGGACCCATCCGGTCGACAGCACTGCCGGGTGCGTCGTTTCACCCGTGGATGCCCGGATCGACCGCTACGGCAACATCAATGACACCACGATCATCCAGGCAAAAGGCATCGACTACTCAGTCCGTGATCTGATTCCTTCCGACACGTACCGGAAATTTCTCTGGGGTGACTTTATGACACTCTACCTTTCACCAGGCGATTATCATCGTATCCATTCCCCGGTAACCGGCGCACTATCGGGATACTTCAACATCCCGGGGACGCTCTACACGGTCCAGGAGTGGATGGTCAATGGATTGGGTAATCTTTTCATTAAAAACGAACGGCTGGTAAGCTACATTGAATGCCCGGCGGGCACCGTCGGTGTATGCAAGATTGGCGCCCTGAACGTGGGAAGAATCACGCTTTCGTATAGCGATATCACGACAAATAAAACCTTCCGCCGTCTGGATGAAAAGCTTTTTGCGTCGAATGAGCGGATACCTGTCCGCGCCGGTGATGAACTGGGCGCCTTCCACCTTGGATCAACGATAATCCTTCTTTTCCAAAAAGGAGCTGTCACATTCGACAGTTTCGCTCCAGGCACCAAAATCAGGATGGGAGCCAGGATCGGGAGATTGAATACGAAATCCTGAAACGGGGAACACGAATGCGGGCCTTACATGATGAAGAGACGGCAATCTGTCCATTCATACTGTCATTGATCTCTTGATAAATGGCAGTACTGGTGGAATCGATCCCTCCATTAGTAAAAAATTTCCGCTTGAAAAATCACCGGTTTTTTTGAGGAAAATCCCGAGAAAAGTTCTTGATATTTTAACTGCCCATATAAATTTCAATACAGGCAGTGTAAAAATTTTAATAGCACCGTGAATCCGCTTTCGGCCGGTCACGGTGAAGAGGAAACAGCAGCGTATTCCGCTGTAATTCCATTGAACCAGGAAAAACGGAAAAAACCACAAAGGAGCTGGAGTGATGCCTACATCGACACTTGATAAATATATAAGCGCGCAGGTCAAGTACTGGCAGCAGAAAAAGAACACGGTGACCGCACCCGAGGAGCGGAAAAGTCTGCGTCAGTTCATAACCATATCCCGTGAATACGGCTGCTCCGGTTACACGATTGGAAAGAAGATCGCCGAAACCCTCAATACAGCCGACCCGGCCCCCAATCCGCTCTGGGCCGCGTATGAGCGGCAGGTTCTGGACAAGGTCATGGAGGAGATGGAGCTTTCGTCACACCTGGTAAAAACCCTCACCGACGACGCGCTCAGGGACCTGACCGATATCCTCAAGTCTGTTTTCAGCAGCCTGCCGCCTCAAGTGGCGGTTTACCAGAAGCTTGCCCAGACGATTCGCATACTCGCCGCCCACGGGAACGTTGTCCTGGTCGGCCGCGCATCCAACGTTATAACACGCGAAATGAGCGGCGGGTATCATGTCATGATCGTCGCGCCAATGGAAGTCAAAGTCCAGAACGTGATGAAAAACAAGAACTTAACCAAGAAGGAAGCGGAGAAGCTGGTTATCGAAAATACCGCGCGCCGCGAAAATTACATCACGGAATACGTGCGGTTTGACGTTCGTGATCCCCATAATTATGATCTGATTATCAATCTCGGGAACACGAACATTGACGCTGCCGCGCGGCTTATTATTGAGGGGATGAAACTTAAAAGCGCGAAGTAGTCATGTCGCGCTGATGAGCCATCTGCCATTGCTATCGGGGTGAAAAGCCAAATCCCGGCCGGGACCGTCGTTCATCTATCCAATTACGGGGGGGCAGATGCCATGCTTAACTATGAAATAGAAGACGCGTCAAAAGTCCTTGCCATTGCCCGCTCACTGAAAAAATACAAGCCTCCCTTCCGTATCGTGGGAGGGTACCGCCTTATCGACAACGGGATCGACCCCGAGGCGACTGTCCAGATCGAAGCAAACGGCAGGGTCATACATGAAGCGTCCAACGGCAACGGTCCGGTCGACGCGCTGGCTAACGTTCTCAAGAAGGGCCTCACCCCCCTGTTTCCCGTCATAGGCGAGATAAAGCTGGTCGATTTCCACGCGAGCATACTGGACTCAAAGCGGGGTACCAGCACCGACGTCGAGGTCACCATCATCTTTACCGACGGGACGGAGATATGGCGGGTCCATTCCCTTTCGGAAAACATCAACAATGCTTCCTTCAATGTACTCGTCGACGGGTTTGAGTTCGCGGTTCTGAAAAAGACAAAGGCGAAGCGCACCAAAAAATAGAGGGGACTATCTTCTCATATCTTCACGGTAGACGTCGATGCTGTAGGGTATCGATTCGTCCAGTATGGGCTCACCGATCTCACCGGTCTGTTTGAACGAGCGGGCCATGTTTACCCGTGCGAATTCATTGTCGCGCCCGATGCGCTGGGCGTAATCGATTGCCTTCCAGTAGCTGATGTCGCTCTTTGCCTCTTTGCCCTGGATCTGGTAGACTGCGCCCAGGTTGTTATAAGCACCCGACATGAAGGTGATGAGCTTGACATGGCCTGCCAGATCGTAGCGGGCTATTTTCATTTTATCCAGTTCGTATTCATATGCGGATATGAGCTTCAGGTACTCGCCCTTGGCCGCCTCGGGATTGCCCATGTGGTAGAAGGCGTTGCCCAGTGCGAACATCAGCTCGGGGTTGCCCATGAAATCTTCGTAGAGATTGAGCCACTGGTCAAGAGACTGCTGGTACTGGCGATTCAGGTAATAGACCCGTCCCAGGTTATAATGCACTTCCGAGGACTCGAACCCTTCTTCGATCGCCTTCTCGTATTTTTCCTTCGCTATCTGGTAATTCGCGAGCTTGTCGGTTTCATCATCGACGACCTCGTCCTCGAGGTCGCCGTAGCGCATCTGTATCTTGTCGAAATAATAATAAAAGATGTTACCCTGAAGGGCATAGGACTTGCCGGCGCTCTCGGTCTCCCTGTAGAAATCCTCCCTCGTGAACTCGGGCGGGTTGTCCGCGGCCTTTATAGCGCGGTTAAGCATTTTGTAGGCCTCAACCGGCTCCCGCGTCTGGTAATAATATTCTCCCATGAGATGGAGGGCACCGAAATAGTCCGCACCGTAGTTCTTCCCGGACAGCTCGATCGCCTTTTCCAGATGGATCTTCATGATCTTCAGGTTGTTCTGCGCCTTGCTGAGCCGCGCTAACTGCAGATGGAGCGGCGGGTAGTCCTTGTCGCGCTTGTTGAGGGCCGCGAGCACGGCTTTGACCGCCGGATAGAGGTTGTCATCAGCATCCTTGAATCGCGGAGACTGGACACCGTATTCGATGCGCACGTTTTCTGTCGCCGTTGCCTGCTTGTCCAGGTAATATGACGCGAGCTTCGCGAGCAGCGCCGAAGGAAGTTCATCGAGCATCTTCTTCTCGACCAGCTTCGCGTGCACATCGATGACCTTCTGGAACACGTTGCGCTCGATATAGAGGTTCATGAGTCCGGCATACCCTATGACGGAATCCGGATTCACGTTGATGATGTCCTCGTAATATTTCTTCGCTTTGAAATACTGGCCCTGGTAGAAATAGGCGTTCCCGACGCCGTAAAGCGCGTCGATGTTTTTCGGCTCGCGGACCAGCACCCTGCGGTAGAACTCGATCGCCACATCAAGCTGGGACCATTCCTCCCGTTTCTTCTGGCTCCCGGGATAATACCACTGGTTGATGTTGAGCCGCATCGTATTGTAATACTCCGCCGGCACCTTCGAATAGTAATCACCCAGACGCAGCAGGACAGGGGTTTCGACGTTCAGTTTCCGATCCTTGTACTGGATAGCGTATATCTTGTTCATCTTTTCGATAGAGAAGGTATATTCCCTCTTGTCAAAATAGGCGCGCGAGTACTCGGTGTAGCCGTACACGAAGTTTTTTATGTAATTCGCGTCCACGTCGCGGAAGATCTCCTCCGCCTTCGCGTAGTCCTTCGGCTTCTTGAGGTAGTCGCCGCTCTCGCGGATCAGCGCCGTGCCTTCCCGGATCATCCGCTTGGCGGCCCAGGGCTTGTAAATGAACTGGTAGCCGACCACCATCAGCACGCAGGCGACTGCCGCCGCCGCGCCGAAGATCTTCGTAATCGTCAGGAGCCTCTTCTGGCGGTCCCTCCCCTCGCGGGTGTATTCCGGCCTGGCCGTGATGACGCGGCGGCCTGCGACCGGCGCCGCAGCCATTTCTTCGATGAGCTGTATCTTCCTGCCAAGCTTTCCTTCAAGGTATTTCTGTATGTCGCTTTCGGACCGTCCCGAGAGTATCAGGTTGATCAGCTGCCGGGTGTCCTTCAGCGGAAGGAGGTCGTTTATCACCACGTCCTTGACGACCTGGCGCACGCCCGGATTGTAAAGCAATATCGCCTTCTTCACCCGGTTCAATTCGCGATCGGTGAGCTCAATGCCTTCTGCGGCCGGTTCGGCGGCGCGGCCGCTCCGGGCAGGTCCTGCCGGGGCGACGATATCCTCCGGCATTGCGATGTCGATCTCCTCTTCTTCCATGGTCGGAAGCTCGGGTATTGACGGACCAAGGTCCTCGGACGCCGAACGGGCTGTTTCCTTCTTCCTGATTTCGCTTATGATGTCTTTCGACGGCTTGATGGACGGCTCTTCGCCGGCAGCGCCGACATCGCTTATAGCCGCAAGGTCCTCGTCCGTAAGCTCATCCATAGACGGCCCTGCAGGCTCTTCCTGTCCCATCGAAGGCACGGCCGTCTCTTCCAGCCCGGCACCGATGTCCAATTCTGGGATATCAGATTCCCGCGCCTCGGGCATCGCCTTTTCCTCGAAGGATATCTCGGAAAGGTCGGGAATATCCGCCTCGGGTTCCCTGCCAAGGTTAACGGTTTCGGCCGGTTCCTGCCCGGTTTCGGCTTCGAGGTCCTCCGGTGCGCCCAGGTCTGACACCGCCGGTTCCTCGAGAATGTCCGGCTCGATAGTCTCAAGCTCCTCCATGACGGCCGGCTTATCGAACCGGATCGGCTCGCGTGCGCGCTCCCCTCCCTTACCTACAAAAGTATCACGCGGAGCCTTGTCCTGGTGGTCCATCGACTCGGGCTCTTCTGACGTCAGGCTGTCAAGCTCGCCAAGCGCGTCCAGCTCTTCGGCGGCAGCGGCAGCCGGTTTCTCCTCTTCGGGGAGTTCCGGCAATTCAGGTGCCGGCTCAACAGCTTCTGCGGATACCTCGGGGTATTCTTCCGCTACTTCATGGATGAGGCCGGTGATGTCCTCAACCGGTGTGGGAGGTTCTTCGCGTGGCTCTTCCCTGCCGGGTTTCTCGTCAAGGCGTTTTAGATCAACCGCGGGAAGCTCAAGGTCATCGGGCTCGCCGTCGAAAGACTCGGGAGCGGCGTGGAAATCTTCGGCTATCGTTTCCTCCGGGACGTCCGGCTTTTCCTCGACCGCGACAGCGGTCTCTGCCGGGGCGGCAGTATCCTTCACGGAGATGATCTTACGCCCGCTCTTACCGACCAGGTCAACGATGCGCTCTATCTCCTGAAGCTCTTCAGGAGTATATGTTATTTCTTCTACTTCCGCCATATCGATTAACCGGGCCGGCGATTCCCCCATTCATGCGACATAATCAGATAATACCAAACGTTTATTAAAAATCAATCAATTTTTACTCCAGAATGCACCGCGGAAAAGAGCGTTACATATACGGGCACTGTCTGGAGCGGTGCCATTCATATAACGAACGTATTATCATAATTAATAATATAGATCAACTCAATATGATTATCGACATTTTTCATATAAGATTAAATCAGAATTGCATCATCCGTAAAATCACGGGCAAAATGCGCTAGAATAATAATTTTTTAATGTATCTCTGTGAATCAGACGAATTTCTTGATAGACGCATTATTTGAACCATGGTCAGAGGTCCCTGTTTATGAAACAGATCGTCGTTGCTGTCATCATGCCGATTTTCCTCATGGCGTTCAATTATGATGACCGCGCGCTTGCAACCGTCTATTACAACAGCCTGAAATTCCTTAAACAGGCGGACGGGCCGCAGAAATTAAGAATGATCAGCACCGGCAGGGGCCCGGGGCAGAGCATGCTATGCCAGGACGGCGTCCTGTTCACCTATCGGAGCAGGGGGGCCCGCTCAGTCCGTATCGCGGGGAGCTTTAACGGCTGGAAACCGGTCCCCATGGAGCGGTCCGCTAACGGAATATGGTACCACTTCCTCCCTGCAGTCAGCTCCGCTCGCGATATAACATACAAGTACCTGGTTGACGGAATTTGGACGCCGGACCCGCTCAATGACGACCGCAGGGATGACCGCATGGGCTCCTACATCTCAGTGACGGAGCCTGTCGTGAAGACCGAAGGAAAACATGTTTCATGGAGAAAAATCGGGAAGAACGCAATCGAGTTCCGGATCTACCGTCCTGATGCAACCTGTATCTCGCTCGTTGGCGATTTCAATAACTGGAACCCGGAAAACGATCTCATGGTCAGGGGACAGGATGGGATATGGCGCCTCCGGAAGAAGCTTTTTCCAGGCACGTACCGGTACGAATTCATTGTCGACGGAGAATGGTTCCCTGACATCTACAATATCAGGTCCGGTTCGGACAATACCGGCTCAATCTGCTCGATCATAGAGGTCAGGAAACAATAGCGCCATAACTGCTGCCCCCGTTTGATATTAATCCCGTTTTAATAATGTTTGACAATTTTTTAAAACATTATACACTTGATCCATGGATCTCATAACATTCGAGGAAAAGGGACAGCTGACCATAGTCCATGGCCGGGGCGATTGGAATCTCGGGAACATAAAAGACGTGGAAGCCGTGTTCTCGATGCTTATCGAGAAAAAACCCGATACCATCGCCATCAACTGCAAGGAGCTGGTCAGTGTAGACTCCACTGCCATTGCAACCATGGTCAAGATCCTGAGAAAGACCCGCGAACAGTCAATGCGGCTTGTTTTTTACGATTTGAGCCTGAACATACAGAATACCTTTAACCTGATGACCCTGAACAAGTTTTTCACCATCATGACCAGGGAGAGGTTTGACGAGGAGTTCGGGAAAGTGTAACAACCGGTACATCCTGCCCGTTGAATTCCACAAAAAAGGCTGTTTAACAACAGCCTTTTTCATTTTTAACGATTATTCTTCTGCGATTCTCACGTCCCATTACGATGATCACCGCATCAGTTCACCTTGAGAACGTCCTTAATAATGTTTTTAAATGTCTGTTTCGGCAGTGCGCCAGCAGCCATCTGGGGTTTCTCTCCGACGGGGATGAAGAGAATGCTCGGGATGCTCTGTATGCCGAACGCCCCGGAAATCTCCGGCTCCTGGTCGGTATTGACCTTGTAGATATTAACCTTTCCCGCGTATTCGCCGGCAAGCTCGCTCAGGACAGGAGCCACCATTTTGCAGGGACCGCACCAGTCAGCATAGAAATCTATGATTGTCGGGAGCTCGCCCTTGAATTGCCATTCCGTGTTCGTATCGAAATCGAAGATTTTTTCTTTAAAGCTTTCCTTTGTCAATTGTTCCATTGTAATACCCTCGCTTATAATTTTAATTCCGGGTAACCGGCTCCTGATTTTTAGTATTTTAACTCTATCTAAAATACTACATGGTTAATCAATCGTCAACTCCCCGAAAAAAATTTTAGTGGACATTTGCATTGTATTGTTCTATTCGATGTTGGATTCGGATTTTTTCATGAAATGAGGCCGCCGGCTTGATTTTTTTGTCAAATCCGCTGAAAACATTCTACAGAAATAATGGAGCATCGGACCGGGGTGCTGCTCTCGAAAAAAGAACGCGAATTCAGAAGATCGTACAGCGATTACCATGCCATGGTGCTCAACGCGCTGTATCTTCGGGTGGGAAACATGGAAGACGCTGAAGACATCTGCCATGAAATATTCGTCAGCTACTACCGTAAATTCGACGAGGTGCGGGATGCCCGGAGCTGGCTCTTCGGCGCCATGAAATTCTGCATCTCGAACTTCTACCGGAAAAAAGCCGGCGCCGACCAGGCAACCATCGATATCAACAACATGGAGGACGACATCAATCTCGCCTTTGAAAACGGGGAGCGGGACTTGCGCATCATCATTAACGAGGCCCTCGAGCATGGCGAAAACTATAAGGATGAAAAAGACCGGATCCTGTTCGACCTGGTCGCCATCAACAAGTATACCTATGAAGAGGCGGCGAAAGAGCTGGGACTGACAGCGCGGCAGGCGTTTTACCGGTACCAGCAGGTCTCCCGGCGGATTGTGGATTACCTGAACAAGCGCGGCATTACGCGAATAGAGGACCTTCTATGAAAAAAACGGGCCATGAAGCGCATCAACTCGAACAGCTCCTGGGCAAATACCGTTTCACCCGTCCGGTCCCGCCCGAAGTGCGCGACAGCATCATTTCCGCAAAAAAAGACCGGTATCTCAGTGTAATAAAAACCGCAGGCGTCTTCACCGCCGTGCAGGGCGCGTTTGCGTCCATCTATTTTGCACTTAAAAAAACCGGTATTGGCTTCACGATCGTCAAAGTCATTGCCGCTGGCATGTCCGTGCTTACCATATCCATCGGGGGATATTACGCGGCCAATGCGCTGCGTGACCGATTCTTTCCAGGTGCCGAAAATCCGGCCTCTGACACAAGCCGGCCCGACAGCGGCTGGGTGGACGAGATCATGCTCTTTGACGGCAGGATTATCAGGGGGGCCATTATATCACGCGGCGAACCGTACCGGGTGCGCACCGAAGGAGGCATCATGCTCATCCCGCGGAAACAGATAAAAGCGGTACGTCCATTGACCGGTGAACGTGCGCCCGCCCGCTGACGGAAAATCTGCGGGTATGCGCGGGAGCGGTTACAGCAGGTACAGCTCCTTGTCGCCCAGTACCGAGAATCCGGCCCCCTGGAGGATCTGTTCTGTTTTCCGCACATCCTTTACCTGGAAAACGAAGACCGCCTCGTTGCTCTGGCGTATGGTGAACCCGTACGCGTCCTCTACATTGATGCCGTTGCTGGCGAGTACCGATGAGGCCTTATGCAGGCCGCCGGGATTATCATTGATGCGGATCGCGACGATGTCCTTCAGGGTGGCTGCTATCCCCTCCGCCTTGAGGGCATTGCAGCCGTCAACCGGTTTGTCGACCAGTATTTTTATGATGCCGTAATCTCCCGAATCGGAGATTGTTATAGCCCGCATGTTGATCCCGCTGCCTCCCAGGATGCCGGAGATGCGTTCGATCTTGCCCGGCTTGTTCTCCGCGAATACTGATATCTGCTGCGGCATATCCCCCTCCTACTCAGTTTTCTGAAAAACTCCCTCACTGGATTTTTCAGGGTCGGTTGTGCGGAATCAATCCGCAAAACCTCGCGTTTTCCTCGGCGCGCGCCACGAAAAACGGCGATACATCCCTGTATCTCGTTAGTCCCGATATAATCGTGACTAAATCTTCCTGTTATCAATAACGCGAACCGCTTTCCCCATGCTGGGCGGCAGGGAACCCGGCTCGAGAAGCTCGATGCGCGGATTTACGGTGATCAGCGCCCGGAGCTCCTCCACGAGCCTCTTTTTGAGCGCGTTGATGCCCTCCATGTCGCCCTGGAACATCTTCGAATACAGCTCGACCCTGACATGGAGCCGGTCGAGGTTCTCCTTCCGGTCTAGCACGATCTGGTAATTGTTGCCCACTTCCGGTATCTTCATCAGCACCGATTCGATCTGCGACGGGAACACGTTCACGCCGCCGACGATGAGCATGTCGTCGGTGCGGCCTTTGATCCGCTCGATGCGGCGGTGCTCGCGCCCGCACGGGCACGGTCCCGGTATGATGCGGGTAAGGTCGCGGGTCCGGTAGCGGATGATCGGCATTGCCTCCCGGTTGATATGGGTGAGAACCAGCTCTCCCTCGTCGCCGTCCGGGAGCCGCTCGCCGGTGTCAGGATTGATGATCTCCATGATGTAGAAGTCCTCCCACAGGTGCATGCCGCTCCGGTGCTCGCACTCGAACGCGACACCGGGCCCGTTCATCTCGGAGAGGCCGTAGGAGTTGTACGCGTCAAGCCCCCACTGGTCCTGGATCTTGTTGCGCGTTTCCTCGGAATAAGGCTCGGCGCCAAGATAGGCCTTCCTCACGCCGATGTCCGGCGGCCGGATGCCCTGCTCCGCCACCACGTCCGCCAGGTGGAGGGCGTAGCTCGGCGTGATATGGATGACCGTGGTATGAAAGTCCTGCATCAGCTGTATCTGCTTGAGGCTGTTGCCCGAGGAGGAGGGGATAACCATGCAGCCCAGACGCTCGGCGCCGTAGTGGAGCCCCAGCCCGCCGGTGAAGAGGCCGTAGCCCATCATGTTCTGCAGCACATCCTCGCGCGTGGCGCCGGTCGCCATCATCGACCGCGCAAGCAGGTCCGCCCAGTCGGCGATGTCCCTGGCCGTGTAGAAAATGACCGTCGACTTTCCGGTGGTCCCGGAGGATGCGTGCAGGCGCACGATTTCGCTCCGCGGCACTGATACCATGCCGTCGGGATAGCTGAGCCGGAGATCCGCCTTGGTTGTGAAGGGCAGGTCTTTCAGGTGATCGAGGGATGTTATCGAATTGACGGAGACCCCGTTCTCGCTGAACACCTTCTTATAGAAGGGCGTTGAAGCTGCGTCCCGCAGTGCCTTTGACAGCTTGTTAAATTGCAGCTCTTCCAGGGCCTTCCGGTCCAGTGTTTCAATATCCTTGTTCCAGAACATGGCACACCTCGTCGTGTATCGTGCGACAATTTATATAATTTTTGCCAAGCAAGATTCTGTCAATGACATTAATACCGGCAGAACGGACGCCCCGCGAATCCGGGACGCACTCCGGATCAGAGAAGGCCTTTTTCCGCCATGACCTCTTTCAGGAGATCGATACGGTCCGTGACAATGCCGTCCACGCCCCATTCGATCAGGCGGCGCATGTTTTCAGGCCGGTTGATGGTCCATGCCATCACCGGCAGGCCGCGCCGGTGAGCGCGGCGGATGAACCGCCGCGATATAACGCGCATTCCCCCGGCGGAGCCCCTGGCCGGCGACTCGCAGTCCCTGCCCCCGGCGATCTCAGGTACGAGCAGGGCCGCTCCCCGGAGCCGCGGCAGCGCCGGCAACCGCAGCTTCTGCGAGGCCAGGAAACGGATGATCTCCCGCTTCGAGCAGCTGGTGACGGCGGTCGGATACTGTTTCCTGACATGTCCGAGGACCCGCTCGTGGAACGATCCCACAATTACCCTGGAAAGCGCGCCCTTCTCCATCATGACGGCCAGCACCCTGTCGGCCGCATGATTATTGTCGTCCTTGATATCGACCGAGAACCGCGCGTCCGGGAAAGCCTCCAGCGCATCCGCAAGTGTGGGAACCCGAAAACCCCTTCCGCGGAACGGGAAGGTCAGTCCGCCGTCAAAAGTTATGCCGAACCCGGCGTCGAGCCCGGCGATCTCGTCGAGGCTCCAGTCCGCGATGGGGCCGGTGCCGTCGGTTTTTTCCTCGAGGAACCCGTCGTGGATTATAATAATCCCTCCGTCAACGGTCATGCGTACGTCGGTTTCCAGCAGGCAGCCGGGCAGGATCTCCAGCGCCCTGGCGAAGGCCGGGAGCGTGTTCTCGGGGAACTCGCGGGACGCCCCCCGGTGCGCCGCCGGGGTGAATCCCCTGAAAAAAGTGATGGGACCGGGCATGGCTTACAGCATCGTATCGAGGATCTCTGCGGCGATCTTTACATACCCGGCGCAGCCCGCGAACACGCCGCGCTTCCGCGCTTCGGCAAGGCCCCCGGCCGTTGTTATGTCAATGCCGAGCAGGTCGCGGCACGTGACAGCGTTGTTCCTCAACTTGAATTGCCTCACAAAATCCTGCACCATGTCGTTGATCCGGTCCCGCGCGTCGCGGTTTTCGGTCCCCGCGCCGTGCTTCAGACCAAGCACCATTATCGCGCCGGACGCGGCACCGCAAATCTCCTGCAGGTGGCCGATACCCCCGCCGAACGGCGACGCGATCCTCTTGCACAATTCCTCCGTAAGCCCGTGCGGCGGGCCGTACGCCATGAGCATCGACTGGGAGCAATTAAATCCTTTATTAAAATACTCAACGGCTTTTTCCGAAGTTTTCATGTCCGGCCTCCCGGTGCGGGTATTCCGGCGGGACCTGGCGTGCGGCTGGTTCCGCCGCTCGTACTTTCTTCCATGTTAAAAAATAAGTCAAGCCACATTCAGTCCCGGCATGATAACTCTCTTGACAATGCCGGATTGTCTGATAGAATGATTACTTTCATCCCGGCACTATAGTATGACGGCCCTGAGCAACCTGGCAGGTGACGAATAGGAGGCCAACTATGAACATGAAACTCGCAATCGCAAGCACTATTGCAACCTGTCTCATGGTCACGTCCATGCACGGCATGGCAGTCGGCCTTGAGGTCGATGTGAACGAGATCCGCACCAGGCGCGTTGAATTCATCAATTACCGCGCAGAGGGAAAAAAGGCCGATTCGAAAAGAGAGGTAGAGGAAATCGGGAAACAGCTCGCCCGGGGTGATGATACCGGCCGTCCCGTGCGCTTCCACATGAAATATGCCATCATACGCGCCATCTCGAAGGAGCAGCCCGACAAATTTTCCGCCGATATATTTTCCATAGATAAAGACGCGAAGGTCGG
Organism: Spirochaetota bacterium; assembly: GCA_029564515.1. Taxonomy (GTDB): domain Bacteria; phylum Spirochaetota; class UBA4802; order UBA4802; family UBA5550; genus RBG-16-49-21. Next base: position 119,987 of record JAKQPV010000036.1, read on the forward strand.
GCACATCGACATAGTCCGCCGCATCACGACCGCCTATTTGATGAACAGATACGGCTACTCCCGGGAAGACGCCCATGCCATATCTCTGTTTCTCTCGTATTACAACGCTGTGCACAGGGGCGATATCGCTTATTTCGGTACGAAATATAAACCCGTTGTCATGACTCACCTGGGCGCACGAAACGCCGGTATCTCCACGAAATACTGGGAGTGGCCGGGCGCGACCAGGATGCTCATACCCTTGACGGAAAACGCGGTTGAGCCGGACCTCCTATCCGACAGGAAGACGATCGAGGAGATCCGCAAGGACGACAGGAACATCCCGGACCGCAAGGAGATGACGGACCTCAGGGAGCGAAAGCTCGAGAAGGACAAGAAAGAGCTCAAAGACGAGAAGAAAGAACAGGAGCGGGAAAAGAAGGCCATAGATAAAGAAAAAGAGGAAATAAAGAAAAAGCAGGAGCAGCTTGAAAAGGAAAAGGAAGAATCGAAGAAAATAGTCGAGCCGGAAAAGCGCGAGGAGAAAGAAAAAGAGATAGAGAAAAAGGAAAAGCAGCTCGAACAAAAGAAGAAAGAGACGGAGAAGAAAGAAGAAAAGTCGAAGGAAAAAGAAAAGGCCATCCTGGAGAAAGAGAAAAAGATCGAGAAGCGCGAAAAAAGCATCTCCGACGAGAAAAAGCAGATAGAAAAGGACGAGCTGAAAAGCGACATCAAGAAAAAGCCGGAAGAGGCCAAGAAAAAACTGGAGGAGAAAGAGAAGGAGCTGGACAAGCGCGAGGACAAGCTTCGGGACAAGGAGCTTGACAAGAACATATACGCCGGCAAGCTCTATTACCTGAAGCTCAAGGAGTACCTCCAGGGAGGGCACTACAACAATGATCTTTACATGATCAACGCCTCCACCCGCAAAATCATGTTTAAATCACCGGTCGAGAACATCTGCGGCAGCAGGTATGACGTGTATTCCGGCGGCATCGTCATCATCACCCATCGGGGAAGCCACACATCGGGACACCGCCTCACCCTCGTGGACAAAGATACGCTTGAAGCTAAGATCTACGGGACCGACAGCGTGTTCTGGCGCAGCTTCATCGAGATCCGGGACGGGTACATTTATGCCATCATCTATGATAATAACCGGTACTACCTGGGCCGCTTCGACGGCGCACTCAAGCTGCTTGCCAGGTCAAAGGAAGAGCTGAGCGAGAACACCTTTATCAGCTTCTGGGACAATTACATATACATCAACCGGCAGGATAAAAAGATCATCGTTCTCAACAAAGACGACCTCACCTTTATCGACGAGGTGAAGCCGTAAAGGGGCCGGGACGTCAGCGTCACTGAAGCTTGATGATAATCTCCACCCTGCGGTTTTTCTGCCGCCCATCCCCGGTGTCGTTGCCGGCAATCGGCCTGTCCGGGCCAAAGCCGCGATACGACAGCTTTTCGGTCCCGGCTCGCTGCCTCAGGTAACGGGCCACCGTCTCGGCCCGGTCCCGGGACAGGCGCAGGTTATAGTCGGCCCCGCCGGTGGCGTCCGTGTGCCCTTCCACGATGATCTCCCGGTCCGGGTATTTGCCCGCAAGTATTCCCGCTATCCGGTCGAGCGCGGCCCTGCTCTCTTCCCGGAGACCGGCGAAATCGAAATCAAAGAGCACATCGCCCAGCCGGAGCACGAGCCCCCGCTTGTCCGTATCAACGTCTATCCCCCTGGGGACCTCCTTTTCAAGCGCGTGCCTATGCTCCTCCTTCTGTTCCCGCGTCACCGGTTTGTACATGCATATCGACGTGTCGATGATCATCCGGAACTCGTTTGCCGTAAGCTTCTTCCCGTCAGAGGGGAAAAAGAATATGATCCGGTACTTTTCTTTCATGCTTACCGGATGGTTACCGCTGATATCCCAGTACAGCGTGCCCTCGTCCTTGCCCAGTATCTTCACCGGGAAGTCGGCCGGATATTTCCCGCCGGCCAGGTCCATGTTTATGAGAAAATCAAACTGGATCTCGGCGATCCCGGAGTCCCCCTTTTTTTCGAGTTTCTTCAGCCCGTACAGCACCGGAAACGTCAGCTTGAACGGCTTGGAGAAAATATTGAAGACCAGTTCCGCGTCCGCGGACCACGTATCGCCGGCTTTGACATCGCGGCCCGGGAATGCCGGGATGTTTCTCAGGTTCGGCATGTAGTTTTGCTTCGGGACCGTGAAATGCCCCAGCAGTCCGATCTCGAACCCGGAGGTATACTGTTCCTCCAGCCGGAACACGTCCTTCTCCCGGTCACGGCGGTACACGGTGAAGATACCCTGTACCCTGCTGGCACCGTCCCTGGTATCGGTGCAGGTCAGGTCAATGATGTTCCGCTCCTCGTATGTTTTCTCCGGCCTGTCATTGACCAGAAATTTCACCTGCGCGGTCCTGGTCATTTCCATGCGCTCGCCGGCGGGAATTGACCAGGTCAGGGTAACCGCTGCAGCCGGTATTGAATTGCAGGCCAGCAGGAGCGGAAGCACCATGCGGAAATATTTCATTGCATCACCGGATTGATAATCATGCCGAGTCCCCCTTCATCCCTGTCGAGCGGCATTGAGTTTTCGTTTATTTAGCCAGGGGTACGATATAGGCTGTTCCGTTTTCCCCCTTCCCGCCTTGTGCCACCAGGAAGAGGCGGTACGCTTGCCCGCAGATGTCAAAGGTATCACCCTCGAAGACGGTGATAGAGGCGGCGACGCGGCCTTCCGGCGCGCCCGGCCGCCATATCGCCACCATGATGCTCATCCTGCGTTTCCCGGAAGGGTCTTCGGTCTCGAAGAAGTTGCCGCTTCCCACGCGGCACCCGTTCACGGTCGCGACAGTCGTTTCGCCGAGGACCTCCGCGTTCTCGGGTATCTTCATGTTCCGGCACCCTTCGCAGGAGATCAGCAGGGCCGCAACGGCGGCCAGGAACATCATGATCGTGAAAAACTTGCCGTGGGTCATCACTCCGCCTCCGCCCGCGGAAACAGTGCGGCCGTTCCCGTCACACGTACACCAGCCTGACCTGCGGGCCGGCCTCGGCCTCGAGCTTTTTCTCCGCCTCGTACATGTCTCCGTCCATGGTATAGAGCATTTTCTTTTCGCTTTTTATGACCAGCTTTTTGCCGATCTGATCGAACACGTGGGGGTGGTAGATCGGCTGTCCGGTCTTTACCTTCCAGAGGTTTTTTACAATGTCACCGGGCTGACAGCCGGCCGAAAGCACGTGGAAGGTCCCCTCCTTCTCGTAGGCTCGGTACATGGGTTTGAAGCCTATCCCGATGTCATCCACCGTGGTCGCGATGACCGCTATGAAATCATTGTGCGGGACGAGCTTCCCGTCTACCTCTACCCGGCAGTTCAGCCGGTCGAACAGGGAGCCCACGTCGGCCCCGACCGTGACTCCCTTGATCGCTTTCCAGATGGTCTTCATTGCTTTCTTCGGGCCGGTCCCCTCGCCCTTGTAATACTCGTTGAGAAAATTCGCGGTCATCCCGACACCGAAGATGAAACAGTACCGGTCCTCCACCCTGATCGTGTCCCTGACGAAGACGCGGGGGGTCCCGTTCTGCTTCAACAGTGCTATCATCCGCTTCAGAATCTCCTCGGGCTTGCCTTTCAGATTAATAGTGCGCGGCTGCGTGTTCATGGTGCCGGCCCTGAGGTGAAGGATCGGCGGGATCGGCTCCTTGCCGTATATATTGATAAACCGCGAAAGGATGTGATGATGGCTCCCGTCCCCGCCGCAAACCGCCACGTAGGGGATGCGGAGCTTCCTGAACTCCTTGATGACCGGATCGATTTCCGCGATGCTTTTGGTCACCCTGATGTCTGCGAATCCTTCAGAGATGCCGGTAAAGAATTGAAGCGGATCGATGTTCATTTTTTTCACGACGCGCGCATGTGGATTGATTATGACGCCTACCTTGTTCATGGACACCACCCCGTATGGATTTTCCGGATTTATAAATCCGGAATCAGCGGCACGTACTGCAGGGGTAAATAGCACCATACCCGGCCCCTGCGTGTCAATCCATTTACGCCCCGCGGGGCCTGTCCGGCGTGCTACTCGTCCGTCGTATCGTCTCTCGATTCGTACCACTTTAAAAGCAGGTAGTTGCCGATCCCGATGACGGCCATCAGGACCATGAAGAGTGGGTAGGTATATTTCCAGTTGGAGGGTCCGGTCATCATGCTCCATTCGGACATGCCACCGATGCCCGCGAGCAGGGTCAGGGGCATGAAGATCGTATTGATGATCGTGAGGCGCCGCACGAAGCGGCTGGTCCGGTTGGCCAGCATGGCCATGCGGTTGTTGGTCATGGACAGGTATATTTCCATGAAGCTCGATATCATCTCCCGGAATATCTCGGCCTCCTCGAAAAATTTCGCCAGGTGGTCGTAGATGTCCCGGAAATCATAGATCGACTGCTCGGTGATGAACGGCGAGTCCTTGCGGCAAATTTTCACCAGAATCTCACGCTCGTGCGTGATGCTCTTCCTGAGCTTCAGGAGGTTCCGGCGCAGGCCCATCAGGTCTTCCGGGCGAAATGTCCTGATATCATACAGGATGTTCTCCTCCATGACATCGAGCTCCTCGCGGATCGATTCCATAGTTTCGAATTTCTGGTCCACGATATGGTCCAGTATCACGTGAAGGAGATGGTCGGGGCCCTTCATGACGTTTTCCCTGTCCAGGCCGGCTATCTGCTCGAGGCGGTCAAGGAAGCTGCCGTTCCCATGGAGGTTGTGGCTCACCATGACCAGGAAATTTTTTCCCGTGAACAGGTCCACCTCGTCCACGAACAGCTCCCCCGCCTCGAAGTGGAACTTGTTGAACAGGACGAAAGAATTGGTGGGATAGTCCTCGATCTTGGGGATCTGTTCGTCATCCAGGCAATCCTCAATTGCAAGGGGATGCAGGCCCAGCGGCTCAATGAGGGGTGTTATATCCTCCCGGGCAGGGTCGATAAAATTGAGCCATATATAGCCGCCCCCCTTCATCGCTGCCATGGCAGCGCCCAGGTCCGGGAGCACGACCGGGTTGCCGTCCCTCGGAACATGAAAAAAACGCTGCACCGGAGTGTTGTTTCTCATCTGTCTTTCCCCGTTCATTCAATCTCCGCGCCCGCGCTGCCGGCTCATACACCCATGAGAAAACCATACGGCATGCCTGAAATCAAGTGATTTTTCAGGGTAACGGCGCGGAGAGCCCCGAAAAAAATTTTTGACAACCGGACCCGCCTGTCGCACTCTCTGTCCATGGCGTATCTGTTCGAACAGCTCGAGACTCACCGTACCATCACCTGCGAAGAAGACGAATGGCTCCTGTTTCTGGCCGCGGCGCGCAGCAACGGGTGGGACGAGGAAGGCACGCGGTATGATTTCCCCTACCAGGTCGAAGAGGAATTTGATTCCATGACCGATTACCTGTACAACCTCTGGATGATCCTGCACCTGTCGAAGGAAATGTTCGCCTGGGACGGCAACTACACGGAAAAGAAAAACCAGATCGTGTCCGACAGCGACGCGTATTACCTGGCGCAGGCCCTGACCGGCGCCCGGCAGCTGAAGGACAGGGACCTCCTGGAGTTCATGGAGGCGGGGGCGTTCAGGATCTGTGCAACCTGAGCGGCCGCGCTCCGCATGAGGATACGTCGCTACCGGTTGTCAACAACCGTCTTCGTCCTGCCGCCGGCCGCGGCGGCAAGTGAATCCTGTTCCACCAGGGTCACCATGGTTTTCGCCCCCAGCTCGCGCTCTATGTTCCCGGCAATGCCGTTTTTCAGGGCGAGAACCTTTTTGATCTCGTCGTTGAACATGTTTTCCACGACCTCGATCCTCACCTCCATCATGTCCTCACCGGCGAGGTTATCTATCACGATCTGGAATCGCGGCTCCGCACCCCCCGTGGCCTTCTTTAAAATATCGTTGATCTGCACGGGGAACAGACTGACACCGTTCACAACGAACATGTCGTCCGTGCGCGCGGTTACGCGCTCCATGCGGAGCGTGGTACGGCCGCAGGGGCAGACTCCTTCCATTATAGAGGACACATCGCCGGTACGATAGCGTATCAGGGGGAACCCCTCCCTGGTAATGGTGGATATGACCAGCTCCCCCTTTGCCCCGGCAGGCAGCGGCTCACCGCTGGCCGGATCGACGATCTCGACGATATAATGGTCCTCGTTGATGTGAAGGCCGTTCTTTTCGCCGCACTCACCGGACACGCCCGGGCCCATCATCTCGTTGACGCCGTAGATGTTGTACGCGGAAAGACGCAGACTTTCCTCGATCCTGCTCCTGGTGGCGTCGCCCCACGGCTCGGCGCCGAAGAGGCCCATTTTTATATTGAGCTCCTCGGGGTGGATGCCCATTTCCTTAAGGTTACCGGCCACGCGGAGGGCATAACCCGGCGTCGAGAGGAGTACCGTTGTCTTGTAGTCCTTCATCACGTGGATGTCCCGCTGCACGTCGCCCGACTGGGACGACGGGATTACCGATGCGCCCAGCTTTTCCGCCCCGTAGTGTAGGCCCAGGCCGCCGGTAAACATGTTGTAGTCAAACGCGATCTGCACGAAATCGTTCTCCGTCACGCCGGCCGCCGCCAGGACGCGTGCCACCTGCTCGGACCAGTTCAGTATGTCGTTACGGGTATAGCCGATCGCGATCGGCCTCCCGGTCCTGCCTGCCGTGGAATGAATGCGGACTATGTCGCGCAGCGGGACGGCGAACATGTTGTACGGGTAGCTCTTCCGAAGATCTTCCTTGGTGGTAAAGGGCAGCCGCCTGATGTCGGCTATGCTCCTTATTTTTTCGATATCGATCCTGTTTTCATCAAACACATTTTTATAGAACGCGACATTGCGGTAGACGCGGTTCAGGGTGCTCTGCAATCGCTCAATCTGCAGCTGCATCAGGCCCTCGCGCGGCATGCTTTCGTACTTGCTGTTGTAAATCATAGGCCCCCCTTAGCTCTGATCGCTGATACTCTTGTAATCCTTGCCCAGGTACGCCCGCTGAACATCGTTGTTGTTCAGCAGCTCTTCGGCCGTGCCTTCCAGCACGATCTGGCCCGTCTCGATAACATACCCCCGGTCCGCGATGCGGAGCGCCGCCCGGGCGTTCTGCTCAACCAGGAGGATTGTGTTGCCGGCCTCGCGGAGCTTCCGTATCTCCTCGAATATGCCTTTCACGATGATGGGCGCCAGTCCCATGGACGGCTCGTCAAGCATGATCAGCCGCGGCCGCGCCATCAGGGCCCGTCCGATTGCCAGCATCTGCTGCTCGCCCCCTGACAGGGTGCCCCCGAGCTGGGCTGCCCGCTCGCGGAGGCGCGGGAACATCACGTAGATCCCTTCCAGGTCTTCGGCAACCTCCCGCCTGCGTCCGCGCCGGAGCTGCGTGTACGCGCCCAGCATCAGGTTTTCGCGCACGGTCATGGTATCGAAAATCAACCGTCCCTCCGGGACCAGGGAACAGCCGGCCGCGACGATCGTTTCCGGCGAAGCGGCGCTGATCTCGCTCCCGTTGAAGACGATCTCCCCTTCGCGGGCGCGGACCAGGCCGGCCACGGAAGTGAGAAGCGTACTCTTGCCCGAGCCGTTGCCGCCTATAATGGTCACGATCTCGCCCGGGCTCACGTGCAGGGAAGCGCCCTTGAGGACCCGGAGGCTGCCGTACCCGGCGTTCAGGTTGCGTATCCTAAGCATCTTCCTCTCCCAGGTACACCCGTATCACCTCCGGGTTCCTCTGGATTTCAGAGGGGACGCCTTCGGCTATCTTCTTTCCGGAGGAGAGCACCGTGATTTCATCGGATATGTTCATGACGAGCGACATGTCATGCTCTATCACGAGGACCGTGACGCCCCGCTCACGTATCGTCGTAATCATGTCGGATATATGCGCCGTCTCATATATGTTGAGCCCTGCAGCCGGCTCATCGAGAAGGAGGAGGACCGGCTCCGTCGCCAGGGCGCGTGCGAACTCCACGATCCGCTGCTTCCCGAATGGCAGGCTCGATGCCTCCTGTCCGGCAAGGTCGTCGATCCCCAGCAGCTTCAGGATGTCCATCGACTTCTCGCGTATCTCCCGCTCCTCGCGCCGCGCACCGGGCAGCCGCAGCATGGCCTGCACGAACCCGGCGCGGGTTCGAATGTGCCGGCCGATCATGACGTTTTCCAGCACGCTCATGTGCGTGAAGAGCTTGATATTCTGGAACGTGCGCGAGATCCCCCGGCGCGCGATCCGGTAGGGAGGCCGCCCCTGTATGGGCGAGCCGTCGACGGCGACCTCTCCTGAATCCGGGGCGAGCGCGCCCGAAATCAGGTTGAAGAGCGTGGTCTTCCCCGCTCCGTTGGGGCCGATGACCGCCTTGATCATGTTCCTCTCGACCGAGAAGGAGACATCGTCCACCGCGCGCAGGCCGCCGAACGAGCGGCTCAATCCCTGTATGGTAAGGAAGCTCATTCTTCGTTCTTTGCCCCGAACATGGATTTAATCCGCGCCGGCAGACCGGCAAGGCCGCGAAGCGACTCCATTCTCAGGAGGCCCTCCGGCGCGAACATCATGATGCCGATGAGGATGGAGCCGAAGACAAATTCGTCGTAGCTCCCGAAATATCCCCGCAGGGAAAGGTAATTGAGTACGACGCCCATGACAAGGGCGCCCCAGAGGTTTGCCATACCGCCGACGGCCACGATTGCGACGTAGCTCACCGATTTCATTGTTTCCGCCTCCGACGGCCCGATGCCGCCGTTGAAATGCGTGAGAAACACGCCCGCCACGCAGGCGAATACCGCGCTCAGGACGAACACGAGGAGCTTGTAGCGCGCGATATCCACGCCCATTGCGTTGGCCGCCTCCTCGCTCCCGTGGATCGACCGGAGGGCGCGCCCCACGCGGGAATCAACCAGGTTTATCAACAGTACAACGCCGGCCACAACCAGTACCGCGGCGATGTAAAAATTCTCGACCCGCCGCGCGGGATCGCCGCACACGGCCAGCCCGCCGGGTATCGGAAAGGGTGGCAGGTCGGATATCCCGTCCGCTTCGCCGAACAGGCTCGCGCCAAGAACGATCCGGTACACGATGATCCCGAAGCCCAGGGTTGCCATTGCGAGGTAATGGCCTTTCAATTTCAGGATGGGTATGCCGATGAGAAAGGCGACAATGGCGGTTATCACGACCGCTGCAACGAGCGCGGCCCAGGGCGAGAGTACGAGCGTCTCTGCCCCGTACGCGTCCTTCGACGCTGCTGCAAGCCCCGCGGCGGTAACCGCCTTCACCACCGGGTTACCCGCCGCCCCGGACAGGTCCAGGGTAGTCAGCACGGCCGAGGTGTAGCCGCCAATGGCAAAAAATGCTGCATGCCCCAGGGATATCTGCCCGGTGTAGCCCATGAGAACCGTGAGCCCCAGTATCACCAGCGAATAGTAGGCGGCCATGGTCAGCTGGGTAAGATAAAACTCCCGCCCGATGAGGGAACTCGCCACCTGGAACAGGACGATGCAGCCGACGAGCACCGCGACGGGTATGTATTTTTTTGCATTCATCAGAATTCCTTCAAACCGGCGGCTTCCTTTTTTCCAAAGAGGCCGCTCGGCCGTACGAACAGGATGAGGAGTAGCACGGCAATGGCGATGGCGTCCTTGTAGGCAAGCGGCATTATGCTGATACTGAAGGCCTCCAGCAGGCCGATGACAATGCCGCCGATAACCGCGCCGGTACTGTTCCCGAGACCTCCCAGGATCGCCACGGTGAAGCCCTTGATGGCCAGCGACGTTCCGCAGTCGTATTGCGTCTGGGTTATAGGCGACACCACGCACCCCGCCAGCGCACCGATGGCGGCGGAAAGCATGAACGAGATGGTGACCATGTTGCGGGTGTTAATGCCGCAGAGCCGCGCCGCCGTCATGTTGGATGCGCAGGCACGCATGGAGCGGCCGGTGACAGTTACCCGAAAGAAAGCCCCCAGGAGCGCGACGATAATGCCGCTTACACCCAGGACCCAGAGCACCTGCGGCGAGATATAGGCGCCCAGAATGTTGATCGAGGTCACTTCGCTGCCGGTAAAATAGGGGAGCGACCGGACCTTTTCGTCCCACACGTGAAGGGCGATATCCCGGATCAGGATAGAGAGGCCGATGGTGATGATGACCATATTGAGAACCGTGGGCTTTTTCAGGCGCCGGATAAATATGAAGTCTATGAGCGCTCCCACGAACGACGTGATGACGACTGACGCCAGTATGGCGACGGGCAGCGGCATGAAGGCGCTTAATGAGATCGCCGTCATACCGCCCAGCATGAGGAACTCTCCCTGGGCAAAATTGATGATGCCGGTCGTATTGTATATGATATTAAAACCGATCGCAACGATGGCGTAAATGCTACCGTTGGTAATGCCGGAAAAAATATATTGCAAGATCTGTTCGAAAGGCATGGCGTACCGCTTAAACGAACGGGGCCGGCGGCAGCGCCGGCCCCGTGATGATGTGTCAGTTATTTATCTTCGTATTTGACGAACTTGCCGCCCCTGACGGTCAGCAATTCAAATCCATTGATATCCAGACCGGTATGGTCCGCAGGTGAATAATTAAAGACGCCTCCGGTTCCGGCGAAGCCCTTGAGATTTTCGAGCGCGTCGCGCGTTTTCTCCTTGTCCGATCCGCCCCTTTTCATGGCCTCTACGAGAATCATCAGCGCGTCATAGGCATGGCCGCCAAACGTGCTAGCGTCTTCAGCGTATTTGCCCTCGTAGTCCTTTTTATATTTAGCAAGGACTTGTTTCTGGGGATGGCTGTCCGCAAGCTCGTCAACGATGAGCAGACGCCCGCACGGGAAGATGATTCCCTCGGCAGCTTCACCGGCTTCCTTGACGTACTTTATGTTGCCGAATCCGTGGCTCTGAAACAGAGGCACATTCATGTTCAGCTGTTTCATGTTTTTCGCGATGATAGACTGTGCCGGCACGATTGACCAGTTGACGACAGCCTGCACGTTCTTCGCCTTGATCTTGGTGAGCACGCCCGTGAGGTCCGTTGCTTTCTTGTCATAGACCTCGCTGATCAGGATCTGGACGCCGGCCCCGGGGGCCAGCTTTTCAAGCTGCTTTTTCCCCTCTGCGCCGAACCCGTCATTGCTGGAAACAACGCCGATCTTCGTAATCCCCTTCTTTTTCATGAGGTTGAGTATCATTTGCGCCGCATCGCTGTCCTTCTGCGGGGTCTTGAACACGTACTTCGAGATAGGATTAACGATCGACTCGGCCGCAGCGCACGATACCAGGATGACTTTCGCATCATCACAGATGGACTTGATCTTCATCGATTCGCCGCTGGTGGACGGTCCAATGATGGCGAACACCTTGTTCTCATCTATCAGTTGTTTCGCGAAGGATATGGCATTTTCCGGTTTTCCTGCCGAATCCTTGATGATAACCTCGATGTTCTTTCCATCGATGCCGCCTGCGGCATTGATTTCATCCTGCAGCATCTGGACCGTCTTGGCTTCGGGCGCACCCAGGAACGACGCTCCTCCCGTTACAGCGAAAATAGCGCCAATCTTAACAGTTTCTTTGTTTTGTTTTTTACAGGAAACTGCAATGGCCATGACAGCCATGCACACGATGAGAGTTAATAATTTTTTTAACGACATAACGCCTCTCCTGAAAAATAAAATATGGTTACTGCTGTATGTATGTATTGTTCTGAAAAAATAGTGTTAATCAATACCACCAGCCCGGATACGTCAAGCATTTAGCACTGCGTGCCCGGCTTAAATCATAAAAAGTTCTTGTATCATGGCTGATGCATATATATTCTTATCATTGAAATACCGGGAGTTCATGATGAAACTGTTCGAAATGCTTTCAAGAAAAAGGCCGGGCCACGAAGGAGTCCAACGCCGGAACCCGACAGGATCAAAATACGAGCATTTTGATTTCACTCCCGATCGGTTCGAATGCAGCCTGAGCTCCCTGTCTCATTCCCGCGAATGCGAAGGCCTCTTCCTGGACCGCTATTCCAGGGACGAAGTCATGCAATTGCTGCGCACTGTCGGCATAGCGGACCTGTGCGCGGCAAAGGGTTACCGGGACCTGCTCATTACCATAGCCAAAGACAAC
>JAKQPV010000087.1:0-187803 GCA_029564515.1 Spirochaetota bacterium
CGAATATCCCAACAAGGAAGGATTCACCCAGGCCATATTCTGGTTCGAGATGGTCCGGAGCCCGGAAGAGGTCAGGTCGGTGCTGGGAGATCCGGGTTCCACGGAAGGGATCAGGCTGCGCCATGCCATGGATATGACTAACAGGTATGATTTTATTTTCATGGTGTGTTATCCCCTTCTTATCGCCTCGCTTTTCCTGTTTCTCAACCGCCGCCTTGCGGATGACGGACGACGGCTGCGTCACGGCACCGCGCTCGTGACAGCGGGGGCATGCCTGTCCGCGGTCATAATGATCGCGGACGCGTACGAGAATACCCGGCTCTTCAGGCTGTCGGCCTATACCGATCTTTCGAACATCGATCCCGGCGTGATCTCGCAGCTCATGATCGCGACGAACATCAAGAGCGGCGCCATAATGATCGCGGGATTACTGCTCGTGTATTTGTACGTCCTGTACTTCAAGAAAGCGTGGGGAATCCTGCTTCCCCTCATATACGCCGTTTCAGTAGCTTTCGGCACCCTAGCCCTGATCGCAGGCTCCATGAGGGCCCTAATCGAAACAGGAGCTACGATCGGCATGATCGGATGGCTCATATCCACGGTCCACGGCGGGTACTGGTTTTTTAAAAAAACTTCATGATGCGATCTTTATTCACAGCATATGCTTTATTACATGCAATAGTTCCAGGACAGGCGGCGGGGAATTGAACTGGTTTGTTTCAAAAGCCGTCGATCTAAAAGATTTCCTGTTCAGTGAAAAGGAATGGGCCGGTTTTACCTGGCTGCTTAAAATTCTTTCAGTTTACCTGGCAGCCGGAATCCTTCTCACCCTTGCGTACGAGCATATACCCGCCATGCGCCGCCTGGAGCCATTTATAATCGGGGCCTCGTTTCCGATCTATGTCCTTGTTTTCGGGCTGCTGTCCGGCGTGCCCGCCTTCAACCTGTGCCGGACCGCGGCCGCGCGGTTCCAGACGAAAGGCAGGGCGGTTTTCATCATACTGCTTATCATGGCCCTGTTCTGCGCATGCGTGATCCTTCCGCAGATCATCCTGCCACGGCTCCTGCCCGTCTTTACCTCTGCCCTGGTTGTGCTGTTCATCGTCATCATTTTACTGCTGGGTCTCCTGGGCATTCTGAAATTTGTTCTGAGGGATATAATTCAGGTGATGAACAAGTAATAATTCAGCATGCGATATTTGCTGACCAGGCCGGCACCTGACATCCTTCAGGCTGAGTAGCGTCCGGGAAAGGACTGATTATATCCACCGGGGCCAGGCCCCTGGCGGGTCCCGGCCTCAATTTCACCGATACACTCATTCACAGGATTGAAGAAATACCGAAAACCGGCGCGATCACATCCCCGGCTACCGTTGCCGGGGATGTATATCAGCCGAAGCACCCGGTCCGACCCGGTGCCGCCGTTCCGGCCGCTTATTTCTTTTCGGCAATAGTGCCGCCCGCTATGCGGGCGCCCGCCTGCCCGGCCGGATCAGAAACGTTATCATCCGGCTTTTCATGGATGATGATTGAGGTGCCGCCCTCTCGCAGGATGGAGTTTTCTTTCCCCTGTTCGAGGGTTACGTTTTTCACGGTAATTTTCACACTGACCGTGCCTTCCTTGCTCACCTCGACATTGGGAAGGTCGCCGGCATGGCTTCCTTTCGGGTTCTCCATGCCATGCTCTTTTTTAAACGGATTGAAGTGCCCGCCGGCACTCTTGAAGTCGGGGGGTTCAACCGCTCCTTTTTCATGTATGTGGATGGCATGGATGCCGGCGGGAAGATTTTTCAGCTCGCCCTTGATATACACGCCGTTCCAGCAGTGGCTGATGACAAGGGTGCCGATTGATTCTCCTTTTGAATTAATCATTTCCGCTTTCGCTTCCGGATACTTTTTACAGGCAGTTAATGAAAGCAACAGGACGATGCCCGCAAGAACGGCCACTCCCGTTAAGAATCTTGTTGTCTTCGCTATCATGATCTTCCCTCCTTTTTCTTACAGGTGTATGATAATTACTGAAATATACCGAATGTCACGGGAAATTTCAAGGCATCAGGGCGATCAATGTTCGTGAAATTACCGGCCTGCCGGTCCGGCGCGATGTCGTTCGTTTGCGACTATATGCATCAGCGAGGCATGTGATGGAAAATTGAAAAAATTATTGTTGTTTATTCTATGCGCCTTTCCTATTGTTGACCCCATGTTTTTCAGGGAGTCAGTGTCTCCCGGACCAGTACTAAAAAATCATGAAAGCACCTAAAAACAGGCGTGTTTATGTCATAGGCTACGGGGCAGCGACCCCGCTGGGCGCCACTTTCGAGAAATCGTGGGCCCGGGCGGTCAGGGGGGAGGCCGGTTTCCGGAAGGTGACCCGCTGCGAGGTCCATTCCGCGTGCAACGTCGTGGGCGAAATCCCGGACTGGGACCCGCGCGCGCTCGATTTCGCGGACGAGAAGGAGATTTACAACTGGAACGCAGACTTCGTGCTCCTGACCATGGCGGTCTGCCAGGAGGCGGTCCGCCGCTCCGGCCTCGTGATAGACGCCGCCACGGGACCGCACACCGCCTGCCTGATCGGCTCGGCCCTGAACGGCTCGGACGCGTACCGCACGGCAATGGACAATTACCTCACCCGCGGGCCCCTGAAGGTGAGCCCCTACCTGTTGCCGAACCTCTGCGCCAACCTGCCCTCCGGCAAGGCGGGCATGCTCCTCGGTTTCACGGGACCCATCTTTGCCCCCGAAGGCGCCTGCGCCTCCGGCAACCATGCCATCGGCATCGGCGCGCGCATGATACGGGACGGGGACGTGGACTTCGTGCTGGCCGGCGGTGCCGACACCTGCATCATCCCCGAGATCATCCACGGGTTCGAGAACATGAACGCCACTATCAAGATCAAGCCGGGCGACCGGGCGCACGACGACCCGGCGCAGGCCTCGCGTCCCTTCAGCGCGGACCGTAGGGGCTTCGTCCTGTCCGAGGGCGCGGGCGTGGTCGTGCTGGCTGCGGACGAAGCTGTCCGGGCCCACGGCCTGGAGCCGAAGGCGGAGGTGCTGGGCATCGGCTGGAACTCCGACGCGCACCACTTCACCCGGCCGAACGGCGAGACCATCGTCGTCTGCATGAAACAGGCCATCGATGACGCCGGCCTCGCGCCCGCCGACATACAGTACGTGAACGCGCACGGTACGTCCACGCCCAAGGGCGACGCGACCGAGATCGAATGCCTCAAGTCGGTATTCGGAACGGGGATGGAAAAGGTCCCCGTGTCATCGAACAAGTCGCAGATAGGGCATACCCTGGGCGGTGCCGCCGCGATCGAGGCGGCGTTCGCCATCGAGGGCATGCGGCAGGGGATCATCCTTCCCACGATAAACCATATCCCCGACCCCCTGCTGGACGGCGTTGACGTGGTCCCCGACCGGGCGCGCAAACTGGCCCAGGAAATAATCATGTCCAACGCCTTCGGCTTCGGCGGCACCAACTGCTGCGTCGTGTTCAGGGGGGTGTAGCGTGAAACCGAAACCCTTCAGGCCTGAAGTGCTCAACAACGACGGGAGGTTCGTGCGCGATCGCACCACCGGCGACGTCTGGCACCGGTGCAGCCACCGGACGCTGTACGCGGACACGGACCGGTCCGAGGTGGTGTACCACTCGAACTACCTCCGCTATTTCGAGCTGGGCCGGGCCTCACTCATGCGTGACGCCGCCTACCCTTACCGCGAGATAGAGGAGAGCGGGTTCGTGTACCCGATCATCGACCTGGGCGTCACCTTCTACGCTCCGCTCTACTATGACGACCTCATCTGGGTGCATACCAGGCCGATCGAGATCGAGCGGGTGCGCCTCAAATTCGACTACCTCATCACCCACGCCGACACCGGCAGGCTCATCTGCCGCGGCTTCACCAGGCACTGCGCGCTCAACAGGGCCGGCAGGCCCGTGGCCGTGGACGAGAAGACCGTTCACCTATGGAAGACATTCCCGAAATAAAGAGGCCGGATCGCATGCCGGTGTCAATTGGCGTTGCCGGCTACCTGCGCGACCACGTGTTCCGGGACCGGGCCGTGTACCCGGCAGTGGAGGCCATGCGCGTGCTCGCCGGGTCGGCGCTGGCGCGCGTTCCGGGCATGGAAGTGCGTTTCATCGAAAACGCCGACTTTGCCCGCTTCCTGGAAATTCCTCCGGAGGCCTCCTCGATCGAAGCGTACAGCGAGATCGAGACGAGCGGCGGGGCCGTATCCGCAAAGCTCATCACCATCAAGAAGTCCGGCACAACCTCCATCACCCGCGCCATGGAGCACGTGTCCCTCACCTTTCCCGGCGAAGTCCCGGCCATGCCCCCGCCGCCCCTCGATGATACCCTCGGACTCGAGGGGATATGCGCGGCCCCGGACCCGGTCATGATCTACGACGAGCTGGTCCCCTTCGGACCGGCCTATCGCAACATCGAACGCCTGCATGTTTCGGAGCAGGGCGCGGTAGCGCTGGTCAACGGCGGAACGGACGCGGCCCCTGACGGGCCGCTCGGCTCGCCCTTTCCCCTTGACGCGTCGTTCCACGCCGCGTGCGTGTGGGGCCAGCGGTACGCGGGCATTGTCGGGTTCCCCGTGCATATCGACGGCCGGGTGATCCGGAAAAAGACCGCACCAGGCGAAACGTACGCGAGCAGGATCACGCCCGTGTCCGCGGCGGGCGGCCTGCTCGTCTTCAACATAATGATTTATGACATGGACGGCGGCCTGTGCGAAAAGACGCACGGCCTCCACATGAAAGACGTGAGCGGCGGCGCCATCCAACCTCCCGAGTGGATCCGCGCCGCCGGTCCCGATCCCCTCGCGCGGATACGGGACCGCTGCCGCGACCTCTGCGTGGTAGAGCTGGACTCCCTCACCGCGCCGTGCACGGGGATCCTCTCCGATGCCGAGCGCGCGCGCTTCGGCTCCATGCGGGCGAAGCGCGCCCGGACCTTCCTGGGCGCGCGCATGGCGCTTAAAAAGCTTGCGCGCAGGCTCCCGGGCGCGGGCCCCGGCATCGCGCCGGGCGAGCTGACCACCATGCACGAGGATGGGCGCCCCCGCTGTCCCCTTCCGGACGGCAGCGAGCCGTATCGCTGCACCGCTTCCCACGACTCGCGGTTTGCTGTCGCGGCCCTGTCCGAAGGCCGGATCGGGATTGACGTGGAGGCCTTATCCGGACGCGTTATGAACGGGCGCAGCCTGTACATGCACGAAGAGGAGCTTGCACTGGTGCGGGAGCATTCCATCGGCGAAATGGAAGCGTCAGCCCGGGTCTGGTCAGTCAAGGAGGCGGTGTCAAAGGCCCTGGGTATCCATCTGGCCGGGGCGTGGGAGAAGACCATGGTAACAGAAGTCGGGGACAAGCAGAGCTTGTTTCAAATTGACGGCATATCGCAGACGGCCTTCCATGCAGTAGTGGACGGCCATCTGTTTACACTCGTAATCATGCCTTAAGATTGCAGCAGACTTAAAGATAAGAAGTTATTCCGGTTTTACGCTCAGAAACTCTTTTACCCTGGCTATGCTTTTTTCATCAAACTGCAGTGTAAAAGGAGTCGTACCGAAATAGAATCGAATCGCGAAGCTGGAGCAATTTTTAATGGCATCCTCGATTTTTTTATTCAATACTATCTGCGTGTCCCATTCCTCATGCCGGGAGCTGGTGATCTGGGTGCCTCCGGTAGCATAGTTGGGTGTTGCCATGTATGTGGTTACGTTAACAGCCGATGTCTGGCCAAGAGCGATATCAAAAGTCGCATCATTGACCCTGATAACAGCTTTGCCGGTCAGGTCCTGATTTCCGCCCATGAAAATCTTACCTTTCGTGATGTGAAAACTCATAACGGTCGGGGTGGAAACCCTGTTATGGATCTCGCGCGAATAAGTGATTATCGCGTTTCCCCCGCCCTGGAACAAGTTTTCTTCAGATCCCTCCTTCGTTTTCATTGTCACTACGTCGGCCTTTTTAAAATCGTCCCTGACTATCTTTATTCCGCCCATACAGGAAACCAGGAATATAGGCACTAACAGTACTAAAAGCTTTTTCATCGAACCATCCCCTCCATAACTTAAAATAGTTGTTATACGAATGCAGAAAAACATACACACTTCTATTCTTCTATGTCAATAACATATACAAACAAAAAATGGTTCAATGAATGTATAAGAGGCTGATTTCTTTCCACACAATCGATGCGGAAGCCCGCATCTTTGGATTATTCAGATTATGAATGATATTCAATAGCCATGAATCGCGATCCGGCCCGGCTCCGGTCAGTCTGAAAAATTCCTTGAAAAAAAACTCGCACGCACGCTATTGTCGGCCATCGAGTTTGTGATTCAACATCCATTGAAAATCGGGTCATCATGAAACTAATTATACTGATAGCAGTCGCCTACCTGGCAGGTTCCGTGAACTTCGCCATATTGCTCTTCAAGATACTTGGCAAGGAAGACCCGCGCCTCCATTACAGCGGCAACGCCGGCACCACGAACGTGTACCGCATGGCCGGCCCGGCCTGGGCCGCGGCGGTGCTCCTGCTGGACATCGGTCGGGCCGTGGTGATCGCGCTTCTTGCACGTTACGCGCTCACACCGGGTGCGGTCCCCTGGGCTGGGCTCGCGCTGGTGATCGGTAACCGCTATCCCTGTTTCCACCAGCTCAGGGGCGGCAAAGGAGTGGCAAACTACCTGGGGTTCTCCGCGGTCATCACCCCTGCCGGGGCGGTGGTTTCCTGCATCGCGTGGGTATGCGTATATGTATTGAAGAGGGTGCCGTTCATCGCGTCATTCGCAATGATCGCCGTTCTCGCATTCGGCACGATTGCAGCCTGCGGGTACCGCCCGGCGGCCATAACCGCCGCAGTCATAACGGCCCTGTTTATCATGTTTAACCACCGGGCAAACATCACGTCGATGATGCAGGACGGGAAGGAAAAGGAGAAGACGAATGCCGATTAACTTACGCGTTTTTCAACGCCTTTTCACCGGTCATGATGGTCCGGTCTTTCGCGATCCGCTTGACCAGTCCCGCGAGAACGGCGCCCGGTCCCGATTCAATAAAGGTCGCGGCGCCCGCGTCAACAGCCGTTGTCACAGACCGCTCCCACTGGACCGGGCTCGAAAGCTGGAGCACCAGCTTGTTCTTGATGTTCGCCGGGTCACGCTCCATCAGGCCGGTGACGTTATCGATGAATTCGACGCGGGGCGGCCGGAACTCGAACCCGTCGAGAAATATACTGAACTCCTCTGCAACCGGCTTCATGAGCGATGAATGAAAGGGAGCGGACACGTTCAGCTCGACCGCCTTCCCGATCCCCCCGTCGTTGATCAGCGACACCGCCCGGTTAACCGCCGCTGTTTCGCCGGAGAGGACCACCTGCACCGGCGAATTGAAGTTCGTGATCTCGATGACCCCGTCCTTCGCGCATTCGGCGATCAGCGCCTCGACCTTCGCCCGCTCGGCTCCGATGACGGCGGCCATCTTGCCTGGCGTGTTTTTCACCGCCTTTTCCATGAGCTCGCCCCGCCGGCGCACGATCCGGACCGCGTCCCTGAACTCGATGACGCCGCCATGCACCAGGGCCGCGTATTCCCCGAGCGAATGCCCCAGGACGATATCGGCCCGGTGTCCCCGGTCGTCAAGCCCCCGCGCGAAGGCGACTCCCATGACGAGCAGGGCCGGCTGCGTGTTCAGGGTACGGGTCAGCTCCTCGTCCGGGCCCTCGTCGATCAGCACGCTCAGGTGGAAGCCCAGCACGTAGTCCGCGGTGCTGAAGAGCTCCTTCTGCTCCTCGGTCATGGCCCCGAGCCTGCTCCTCATCCCCACCGACTGCGACCCCTGGCCGGGGAACATATAGACAGTTTTTCCTTCCATGAGCGACCCCCTCTCGATGTACTAACGCCCGGGCGCGAAAAGCTTCAGCAGCGCTTCACGATCGATCTTTCCCGTGGATGTAGACGGTAGCTTTTCAACGACGCGCAGGCGGCGCGGCATGGCATAGGATTCCACCGCGCCTGCAAGTGCCTGCTTTAATTTCTCTTCGGTAGTATCGGCTTCTACGACTGCCGCGACGTCGTTGTCCCGCGCCTTTCTCCCGGGTAGGGAAAAGACGTGCGCGTCGCGGACCCCCGGGATGCGCTTGATGATATCACGCACGCTGTTTAAATCAACTCTTTTTCCGCCCACTTTTACCACCCCGTCCGATCTCCCCAGGAGCGAAAAGCCGCTTCCGGCTGCCTCCACCCGGTCCCCGGTCATGTAGAAGCCAGCCCTGTCGAACGGCAGGTCGGGCGACAGAAAGGGGGATTTCACGCAGAGCCGCTCGTCCTCGATCTTCCAGGTCACGCACGAGAACGGCTCCAGGATTTCCCGCCCGACCGCCGGGCACCGGCACGCGATACCGCCGGTCTCCGTCGAGCCGAAGATCTCCTCGACCCCCACGCCGGTCTGTGCGTGGAACCAGGCCGCGTCGTCGCGGTCCAGCGGCCCGGCGGACGAGAACGCGCGGCGGAGGGAGGGCGCGTGTATATCCTCTCCGCGCAGCACGCGGTAGTGGACCGGCACGCTCGCCAGCACCGTGACCGGGTTGTTCTCAAGCGCGTGGAGGATCTCCCGGGGGAAGACCACGACCCGGTCCATGACCCGCGCGCCCGCGACAAACGGTATCATGACCGAGAAAAGAAAACCGTAAATATGATAGGGCGGCACGGTGGCGAGGAAAAAATCATCGGCCCTGATCCCGTGCTTTGCCGCCTGGAATGACGCCTCGGAAACCACGTTTAACGGCGTCTTGGTCCAGACTTTCGGTTTGCCGGTCGAGCCCCCGGTGAAGAGCTGGAGGCAGGGTTCGTCGATGCCGCGCGGCTGCGCCGCTTTGCTCCACCGGCCGCGTGCGGGAATAACGCTCCGCATCCCGGCCGGGAGCGGCATTGCTCCGTCGGCAAGACCGGCCCTGACGCCCATGGCCTCGGCCGTTTCACGGATGCCCCGCTCGGACAGGGCATAGGGGATCACCAGGAGCGGCCCGCCCGCCAGGGATGCAAGCACGGCCGCCGCGACCAGGACCTTGTCCTCGGTGCAGAGACAGAGTGGCACACCCGGGGACATGCCCGCGGAGCCGCAAGCGTCCAGGATCCCGGCGGCAGTCTCATACACTTCACCGTATGTGCGGCCCGGTATCACGTATTCCCTATCAGGCGCCGCAGGGCCGGTTAAAAGACTGCTGATTACATTCTTGATATCTACCATCGCTCGCTCGATGCCTATTTCAGGCTTGAATGCGTGAGGGCCAGTAGTTCCTTGATCGCTTCGAGCTGCGCGGGAGCGGCTTCCATGACGACTGTTTCAGTCGTTTTAAACTGATACATGAGCGATTTCGCTTTCAGCAGTTTTTTCTCCATCTCCTTCGTCAGAACGGCTTTCTCGGTCACGGTATATTTGGTAGTACAAACGGAAACGATGAAACCACCGCAGACCCGGTTCTTGCGGACTTTTTGTTCCAGGAGCTTGATCTTGAAAAAAGAATCGTCAATCCTTATCTGTGCCGTTTCATCGAGGAGGAGCATTGACGTGTAATTCCTGTCTGCCTTGAACGTTATTTCGAAGGCCAGGGACAAAGGAGAGGTCTGATTTTCAGAGATCGACCGTTCATATTTAACATGAGAATTTTCCACTTTACCCTGGGATACAATATGCCGCAGGTCAAGGGTTGCAATCTTTGCGCGACTGAACGGCTCCACTTGAACATTGATTCGTGCCGCGCTCGAACACCCGGCGAACAGGGCGCAGATACAGATGATTATCAATTTTTTCATCATTTTTAATACCCCTTATTATGTAATTGAGGACATACTCTAACCGACAGGCCGGTATAATCAGGATGCAAATATACGGCAGAAGGTGAATCTTTGCAAGATGAAAAATTCACCTTCGACAGCTCTTTATGCAACTATTTTTTTATTGACATTCACGCGGAGCATACGTTTTAATTAATTGGCGTTCGTTTATTTTGAGCAACCCGGTACATATACAGAACACGAATAAACATGAAGCGCCTCCTTGCACAAAAAGAACATTTAGTTCTTTTTTTATGGCGACGCCATTATAATTTTGCTCTGAACATTAAAAAAATATGAAGTACTAATATTAACATGGAGGGAAGAATGAAAAAAGCTATCACTATTGTTTGTGTCCTGGCCCTGTTCATCGGTTGCGGCAGCGGATCGGTGCAGGTTAAGAAAAGCCCGTTTAATCAGTCCATCGAAATTACATACGACAGGTGGCACAAGGTGCTGGAAGGTGCTTTTGACAACAGGCGTGTTTTATACGAAAGGGAAATAAAAAACGGCAAGAAGGGACCTGTAAAAGTAATGCTCGAGTTTGCACCGGGTTTTTCCTTTGATCCTACATCCGGTTATTCGCGGCTTGACGGGGTAGTGCAAATAGCCACTGACTCGAAGAGCTTCAAAGTCAACATCCAATCTCTTGACGTGCTGAAGGAAGTCATGCCGGCCGGTAACGGAAAAATGATCGACACCGGAAGGTATTTTAATCAAAAAGCAACCATCTTTTTTACGCCTCAGATAGAGGAAGCCATTCTCAATTGCAAAACATACCTGATCCAGGTCACAGCAAACGGTCAGAAAACGGTACTTGCCGCAAGTGCGAGTGAACTCAGTAACCTAAAAAAATTCCTCAGGGCGGGCGTGGAATAATTCCCTTCAACTTTTCCGGTCAGGCTCAAAATTTTTTCTGGCACGCGCAAAGGACGGAAGATGCCTCAGGAGATACCAGAGGCTCTTCCGGTGCTGCCAGATCCGCCTCCCGAATGTTCTCCGCCATTCCCTGCTTGAATAAAACCGCTTAACGTGCTCGTTGTACAGGTGGTCAAGGCGCTCCCGCGATGAAATCCCGCCGGGCACGAACACGAAGTTGAGGCAGTTCATCTGCTGCCAATCGTATTCCATCGCGCCCTCTTTTTCGATGCCGGCCCACACGGGGGCGCCGGGGAAGGGGGTGAACTTCGCCATGTTCATGTCGTCGAGCCCCAGGGACATGACGAAGTCGCTGGTCGCGCGGATCGATTCCTCGGTCTCCCCGGGAAGCCCCATCATGAAGAGGCCTTTCGCGCGCAGGCCGGCCATCTTGATGCGTGCCACCGTGTCCCGCACCTCGTCGAGGGTAACGCCCGCCTTGTGCCGCTCGAGCATACCCTGGTCCGCCGATTCTATCCCCAGTGAGACCATCAGGCACCCCGCTTTCTTTAACAGGCGGAGCAGCCCGTCGTCCGCATGCCCGACCCTGACCGCACAGTTGAAATTCATTCCCAGGGGCTTTCTCTGGAGGAGACCGCAGAGCTCCTCGATGCGGCGGCGGTTCATGGTGAATAGATCGTCATAAATGTTGACGTGACGGACGCCGAACCGCCCGCGGAGGTGCTTCATGTGATCGTAAATGTAACCGGCGGAGTTGTAACGGAAGCCGCGTTTGAATACGGACCGGTCGCAGTACGAGCACTGGTAGGGGCAGCCCCGGCTCGTGACCATGGTGGCGCCGGGCGTTTTAACGTAGCTGAAAAGGGGCAGGTTGTAGCCGCCGGGAAACCCCGCGAGCTTTTCATAGGCCGGGAACGGAAGCGAGTCTAGATCGGCGATATGCGTCCGGGGAGGATTGGTGACGATTCGGCCGCCGTCCCTCCAGACCAGCCCGTCGATCATCCCGGGCGACGCCCCCCCTGCCAGCTCCGCCAGGGTGGCCTCTCCCTCGCCCATGCAGAGGTAATCGATGTCCGGGTATGATTCGAGGAGGGCGCCTCCCAGCGCCGATATGTGGACCCCCCCGAAAACGGTCAGGACCCCGGGCCGCTCTTTTTTTATCATGCGCGCGAGGCGGTACCCGTCCAGGAACCCGGACGTGGTCGCGGAAAAGCCGGCCAGGTCCGGCCCGTGCGAAAGTATCTGCCTGACGTTTGCGGCAGGGTCGGGGTGCGCGCGCGGGCCCAGGCAGTCATGGACGAAAACCTCGTGACCCAGCCGGTTGCAATACGCCGCTATGGACAGGAGGCCAAGGGGAGCCATCCTGTTTGCAACGGCCGCGAGGTCCTTTGATCCCTTGATCCAGTTGGACCCGGCCGGATGTACGAGGACAATTTTCATGCAGATAAGAATTGTTCGGGGACCTCGACGCTGTCAAGGAATATACTGGCCGATGCGTGCCGGTTGACGGGCCCTATAATATATGGAACCCGACGCTTATCTCTCCTCCCGCTTCATGGTGTGTTGCCCGCCTGTTTCCGTCAAAGTAGATCGGCAGGGCCCTGCCCAGCTTGATGTTCGTGTACGCATAGATTACGTTCACCCCGAAGGTGATCGGCGCGTACTTATTGAGGGAGAAATGCGGTCCGAAGCCGATCCGCACGGTATAGCCGTTGAAGTGCACGGTATTGAAACGGCTCGTGTTGGTTATGTTCGCGATGCTTGCCGGCAGAAAGGGCGGCGTTCCGTAGGGGCCGGCCGCGCCCAGCATCTCCCAGGCAAGGTAGCGGGCGCTCCGCAGGGCGGCCGCGCCCCTGACGGTGCCGTTGAACACCTGGCCGCCCACCGCGTAAAAGTTGAGGAGCAGGTTGAACACATTGCTCCGGGGGCTGAAAACAAGGTTCATGACCGGTCCTGCAGCCCAGTAGTGGTAGCTCATGAGCTCACCATGGAACATCTCGTAATCGTCAAACGAATAATAAGTGCTGCCATCATAGATGGTGCTCTCGGTCACCTCGTACCCATACCTACCCCTGATGCCGAACTTTATACCGCTCAGGTCAAAGCTCCTTTTCTGTGTGAATTTTACTGCAGGCAGCAATAAATCAAGCTCCCCGCCGCCCGAGCCGTATGTATTATACATCCGGTAGTCCCGGGGGAAGACATACGCTTTCAGGAGGTCGGCCCGGTAAGCTTCCAGTACCCTTTGCTCGCGCTCAAATATGCCCCCCGCGGAGCTGCCGAACGCCATGAACCCGGCCACCCGGATCCAGGAATCGATAAAGCCGCCTGACTGTTTCTTCTCCTCGAACACTTCAGCATCTTCCTTGTGTTCCCTGTCGCCGGGAATATCCACCGATGTGCCGTCGCTGTAGTCGATGCGCTCTATTTCTGCGCGCGCAACGGATATCTGTTCAACCGATCCTTCCGGGGTATATACGATCTCGTCCTTCGTGACCCTGATGACTGTGCCGCGTATATCAGTTCCATCCGCGCGATGGAGAGTATCCACTTTGAAATTTGCAACCGTTCCATTATCGTATTTGATCTTTACGACCGTTTTTTTATCGATAACATCAAAGACCCGCGCTCCTTCAGGATCGTATTCCACGCCGGTATCCGTAATTTGGATAACGCTGCCCTTGATGATGCCACCGTCCGAGAGATGAATCTCATCGGCAAAAAGCGATGTGCCGGCGAGAAAAATTGCAGCAATAATTATCAGTTTTTTCATACCATGACTCCTTTGAAAGAAGATACGTGCTCAATGAAGTTGTGTTTGTTCCTCGATTGACCGGATAAACCGGGGTTACGCAGTACCGTGGCCCCGGCATCGGGAACAGATACCATCAATATACAATATATGACTGAGAGTGGTGTGAAAAAGTTCAACAATTTTCCGGAAAATCTTCCGGGACATGATCATCTGCAGTTTCTTCCGGGACCGGCGGATCATTCCATCCCGAGCCTGGCTTTCAGCAGCGGCGCATATTTTCTCCCCACCGTGAGAGAGCTTTCATCCTCATCGTTTAAAAAAGCAAGATACTGGCCGCCGATTAAATATTCAATCCATGAGATATATCTGACATTGACGATATGCTGCTTGTGGATCCTCGCGAACATTTTTGACGGGAGCCTCAGCTCCACGTCTTTCAGCAGGACAGGCGCTTCCCGGTCTCCGGCGACTGTATGTATCACCGTATTTTTTCCATGGGATGTCACGTAGATAATATCCTGGTAAGGCAGTATATGCAGCCTGCCGCCCTCCCTGACCGTGAAGCCGCTTTCCGGCGCCGCACGCTCGTCCGCGTCCCGGGCGGCAATGAATTTATCGATAGAGCGGTTGAACCGGTCAATCCCGAACGGCTTGAGGAGATAATCAACCGCGCCGAAATCAAACGCCTTGATCGCGTAACTATCGTACGCGGTAGTGAATATGACGGCAGGCGGCTTTTTCAGGCGCCCGAGCACTTCCAGACCGGTCAGCTGCGGGAGCCGGATATCAAGAAGCACCAGGTCGAAGTCCCGCTCCGTCATCTGCCGGAGCGCCTCCTCCCCGGTCCGTGCCAGACCGGAAAGCTTGAGCTCATTGCGGGTCAGCAGGTAATCCACGAGGAGCTCGCGCGCCGGCACCTCATCCTCGGCAATCAACACTGAATAGACATTTTCAGCTTTCATGTGCATCACATCCCGATTAAGCGCTTTGCTCTGCAGCGGCCGTTTCGCAGGGGAACGTTACCGTCACCGTAACACCCCTTCCGCGTTCGCTCTCCAGGGCGATATCCGCCTCGCCGAAACAATGGTGAAGCCGCTTCCGGATGTTACCGAGCGATCGGGAAAACAGATCGCTTGAATCGAGCCCTGTGCCGTTGTCTGCCACTGCAATGGTGACCCTTCCCCCGGCAGTCATGGCACAAACGCTCACCGAGCCCTGCCCTCCCCGCTTTTGCACGCCGTGTTTCAGTGCGTTCTCCACCAGCGGCTGTATCGTCAGCGGAGGAATGCTGATACCGGAAAAATCACCCTCCCTCTCCATGCTGACAGCCAGGGAATCGCGGAAACGGAGCTCCTCCAGCTCGAGATAGTTCTCCACGAACCGCCACTCCTCGTCAAAAGGCACCATCGTCAGGAAGGAGTGCTCTATTAAAAACCGGTAATTGTCCGCGAGCCGGATGACCGCCTGGTCCGCCAGCTCGTGGTCCCTCCTGATGAGCGCATGCACCGTGTTCAGGGCATTGAACAGGAAATGCGGGTTCATCCGTTCCTGTAATAATTTATATTTTGCCTCGTCATGGTCGCGAACTGCGCGTTTCAGTGAAACGAGGGTCCGCACCCTGGCGAGCAGCTCTTCGCGATGGATCGGCTTGACCAGGTAATCGTTCGCGCCGCTCTCGAACCCGGCGACCAGGCCCGCAATGCCGTATCGGGCGGTGAGAACGAGAACCGGAAGCTCGTGGAGCGAGAAACGCTTCCGTATCTCCCGGCAAAGATCGTACCCCGAGATGCCCGGCATCATGATGTCGAGAAGAACCAGATCAAAGGCGCCGCGTCCCAGCTTTTCGAGGGCCTCGGTACCGCCGGCGGCAGCGATCGCGGTAAAATCCCCTGCCGCCAGGTAATGGCCCATCACCTGGCGGTCCATGGCATCATCGTCGACTATCAGGATGTGGCCGGCGGCGCCGGTCGGTGGCAACGGCATGCCATGCCCCGTACCGGTCCCGGTTCTCACGGCGTCCTGCATCACCGGATAGACCGGCAAAGAGCGGGGCGTCTCAGCCACGGCCGACTCGCCGCCTTCATACAGCGGGAGCGTAAAGGAAAAACGCGCGCCCGGGGCCGCTTGTTCAATCCGCATCGTTCCGGCGTGGAGCTCGACGATCTGGCGCGCTACGGACAGCCCGATACCGGAACTGCCCGCCGGCCGGCCACCGCCGTCGTGCAGCAGGTCAGGCTCGCCGTCTACGGCTATCTTCCTCCCCGAATCAGTTACGGCAATCTCCATGATTCCGCCGGAGCTATCATGGCCGGCCGCCACCCGGGACGACACCGTTACATGACCTGAATCGGTTCGGGTTATGGCATTCGCCACGATGGTATGAAGTACCTGCTGGATCCTGTTTTCGTCCGCGTTGACCGGCGGTCCACCCGGAATAATAGAATTGAACAGCTCGATTTTCCGCAATCCCGTCAGGGGCCGTGCAAGCGCCAAAACGATATCAGCCACGGTCCTCATGTCAACCGGCCCCCGGCACAGCACAAGATCGTGATTGCGGAGCCTCGAAGCATCGATGATGTCATTGACCAGACGCGCGAGCCTGCGGCAGCTTGCCGATATCAGCCCAAGATTGTAACGCGCTTCCAGGCCCATCAGGCCCTGCCGGCCGTCGATCATCGACTCGGCCAGCCCGATTATGCCGTTGAGCGGCGTCCTGATCTCGTGGGAAATGGCGGCCAGGAACTCGTCTTTCAGGGCGCTGATCTCGGCAAGCCTCGAATGTTTACGGTCAAGCTCGTCCGAAAGCTTTTCAACCGCATCATAGGCCCTGGAAAACCGGACCGAGAGAAGAAAAGACTGGGAAAAAATGAAGACGAACAGACCGAACGGCACGAGGTAGCCGCTCTCCGCCATCAGGTTGCTCTGGAGAAAATCGTTGATCACGGTGATGAAGAGGATCACGAAACCGGCAAAAAAGGTGACGGCGCCTTCTCTCTTCCGGAGCATTGCGAGGACCAGTGCCGCAAATCCGAACAGGCTCATAAGGGTTGAGAGGACCTGGTATGCCTGCATGGTATGGGTATAGAGCCGGGGCGGAAGGAGCAGAACGGTACCGCAAAAAACTGCACCGGCAGCCGTCGCAAAACGGAGGGCGCGGAGCGGGAACTCCGCTGGAAACAGGGAACCCATGAAGAGGAAAAATACGGGGACGGCTGCGTAAAACGAAAGGTATTCAGCACCGATAACAGATTCCCAGGACATGCCGGGAATGAGCTTCAGGACATAGTAGTTTCCTGTGGCAAGAATCCTTACGGCAATAAGCAGGCAGAAAAGCCCGAAGAACAGATAGGAGCGTTCCTTTTTCCGCATCACAAAAAGGACAAGGTGATATATCCCGATTATGAATATCGATCCAAAAAGAAAAAAATCCCGCACGAGCCTCTTCTCCCGCATGTCCCGGATCACCGGTCCGGGGCCCATGACAATTTTTTCCCACGCTCCACCCTTCCGGTGATGGAAATTTGATATCTGGAGAACAATGTCAAGCCGGTCCCCGGCCGGGACAAACTCGTACACATCCGGACGATAGCCGGGACGGGCAATCCGTGTCGATTCGCCGACTACGCCGCCGGCCCCTGCCGGCACACCGTCCAGGTATAGCCTGTATGCGGTGCCAAGGTCGGGAACCATGACCGCAAGGCGCTTCATCCCGGTTCCGGACACGGCAGCAGGGAGCATGATCGAAAGACGATACGTGGCACAGCCGTCTCCTGAGAGCAGTCGCCCCTGCTCGATCCGTCCGTTCCACAATCCAGGCACGCGCAGGTAACTGCTGCACTGCACGCGCTCATCTAACCGGTCCGGTTCCACAAGTACGCCCCAGTGGAACTCCCAGTCCCCGCTGAGCTCAACGGGGCCGTCCCGATTGCAGTCCCACTTCCTGAGATCAAGCCGGCCACGGACCGCCTCCCGCAGTTCGCTTTCCGGCAGACCGCAGGAACAGGACGCGGTCGTTACAACAGCAATCACTGCGAAAACAAGCCCCACCATTAGTCTGCGAATAACTGATTTTTTCACACCTTCCTCACGACCGGCGGTTACAGATACGACGAAGCCGGCATAGTATGAAGTAGCGCCCACCCCGGTTCCATGACAAAATTTTTTATAAAAATCCCCTGGATTTCGGTTTGGGCATTTTTTAAATGCATGCCAGATAATTACTTGAAATAATAGTCGCTACCGGTATTATCTCGTATTTATGTAACGCCATCGCCCCGTCGCCGCACGCGGCCGGAACCGACGGCATTGAATCATTTAGCAAAGGATGCAGCCTTGGTATACCTGGAATTAATACTCGCCGGATGCGCGGCACTGGTATCGCTGGTTATATTTTTCTATAATATATTTAAAAAATCCCGCACAACCGCAAACCTGATGTTCTCAATCGTAGCCCTTGCCTCGATGCCGTTGTTCGTCTGCATCGGGCTCGACCTCGTCGAGCAATTGCCAGTCTCCCGGGTGCTGACATTTAAAATCGAAACAGCCCTGCTGCTGCTGATATCGACCCTGATAACCGGGTTCCTTGTCCTGTATCCGTATATCAAGCCAAGACATCTACTCATCTCCCTTGTCGGAAGCTTTCCCGGTTACATTCTGTGCATCGCAACAGTCGCAACAGATTACATCATTTCCGAAGCGGGCGGCGGTACGGGCCGGGCCTCTTTCGTGCCCGGATACCCGGTCTATCTTACTGCACTGACGGCGTATCTCCTGGTAGCCATCTCCCTGGTTGGATACCGGGCCTTTCAGCACGAGTACCGGGCTGTCAGGGACGATCTCTTCTACCTCTGCGCCAGCATGGGCACACTTGTTATTGTCCTCATGACGTTGTCTGTCTATTTACCCTATTTTCAGGCCTATGACCGGCTCCGGAACATCGGGATACTGGTTCCCCTGCCGCTGATGCTCATCATAATGAATTACGCGGCGACTAACGTAAAGACCATAGACCTGAAAAAATTCTTTTCCACGGGCGTTTTCTGGCTGCTGGTCTTCGTGCTGCTCTTTGTACCAGTCATGCTGCTGCTTAAATTCAATACATATGAATACCTGGCCGAGCCGATCCACCCTGTGGGGATCGCCCTGGTCCTGTTCCTCTACCAGTTCCTGGTATTCAAATATCTCCGCCCCCGGATCGAGTCCCTGTTTCAGCGCGGGGCCCGGCGGATGAACGAAATCGTCGACGAACTGTTCGGGCGGCCCTTCGAAACCGGCGGCCGGGAGGAAAAAAAATGGCAGGAGATCGTTACCGCTCTTGTCAACGGGGTGGCCGAGGCCTTCGATATATCAGGAGCCCATTTATACATTCTGAATACCCGTGAAAAGAAATTCACCCTGTTCCACGGCATCGGCGGCGACACGGCCGACGCGGAGATCAGCCCGGACAGCGCCCTCATGAAGGTCCTGGGGCGCGAGCAGGCTCTTCTCTACAAACCGGTGGTCTACTATGCCTCGGAATTCCGGGACTCCCGCGACGCAGTCCTTGATTTTTTCGATCGCAACAAGATCGAACTGATCCTCCCCTTCATCAACCCCGATAACCAGATCATAGGTCTGCTGGCCCTCGGTCCGCTGAAGGGGATCAGGATATACACCAAGGGCCTTATTTCCTCGCTCGAGCTCTACCGGATACAGTTCCAGCAGTACCTGGCAAACACCCTGTTGCTGGAACAGGTCAGGGATACGCAGGTTCTCGATCATGACCAGATGGTGGTCGGCACGATAAAAAAGAGGATTATTCCCGAGAGCATGGGACAGATAAAAGGCTTCCGCGTGAGCTCGCTCTATATCGACAGCTCCCCCAACGGGGGCGATTATTTTGATTCCATCATGACCGGCGGAGATACGATTACCCTGTTCCTCGCGGATTCGTCGTACGCCGGGATCGATTCGGCTCTCATCTCACTCGAGTTGTATACGGTTATGCACACCCCGGCCAAAATCTTCGGATCGCCGGACCGGGTGCTATCCACCATGAACTGGGTTATCGCCACGTCGCGCTTTTCAGACAGGCGGGCCACGGCCTACTGCGCTGCTCTTTCCTCCTCCGGTGAAGTGAGCTACTCAAGCGCGGGCTACAAACCGATGATCGTCTACAACCCGGACAACGACACCTTCATCCCCTTTGACACTGGCGGCGCCCCGATCGGGGCTGATCGCATGTCCCGGTACGAGTCGAAAAAAATACTCATGGCCCCGGGAAGTTACGGCATGCTCTATTCCGACGGCCTTGTAGCTGCAACGA
Source organism: Spirochaetota bacterium (assembly GCA_029564515.1). Lineage (GTDB taxonomy): Bacteria > Spirochaetota > UBA4802 > UBA4802 > UBA5550 > RBG-16-49-21. Next base: position 19,799 of record JAKQPV010000087.1, read on the forward strand.
ACGGGGCGGGCGAGGAATATTCACTGGAGCGGGTCAGGCAGGCGATAAGGCGCAGCCACGGCCGGGCCCCCGCGGATCTGACACGCGCCCTCTACGAAGACCTGCGCCGGTTTACCAAGGATAAAAAACAGGCGAGAGACGTCAGCCTCATAATCTTCAAGTACCAGTGAGGGCCTGCCGTGGAAGCATCCTCCATCGCGCTGGCGGCATCCATCAGGAAATACCGCAACATCCTGATCGTCATCAAGGGCTCACCCGACCCCGACGCCATAGCGTCATCGTTCGCGATAAGCGCTCTCTGCAAGCGGCTGGGAGTGGACAGCACCATCATCTCCGTTAAAAAAGTGTCTCTCCCCGAAAACCGCACATTCATCACCACGCTGGATATACCCATACGATTTTCACCCGATCTCCCGGACGTCCGCCATTTTGACGCGTACATCGTGACCGATTTCCAGTCGCCCGCGGCGCATGAAATCGCCGGCGACCTGCCCTGCGCCGTGTTTATCGATCACCACGAGGATGACGGCGGAGAGGCACGTGCCGATTTCTCGCTGAGAAACACCGACGCGGGATCGACCAGCTCCATTATCGCACTGCTGCTCAAAGAGATGAAAGAGAAGCTCGAGCCCGCGGACATGGTGCCGGTTTACACGGCCCTGCTGTACGGCATCTACACGGACACGGACAAGTATTCTCATGCAGGCAGGCTCGATTACGAGGCGCTCGACTACCTCTCGGCCTATTCCGACCACGAGGCTTTCAATAAAATCAGCTCGACCCCCCTGTCCCGCGAGACTCTTGAGCTCATCAAAACCGCCATCCGCGTCAAGGTCGCGCACAAGGACTGGCTCATTGCCGGCCTGGGCTACATCAGCGCCGACAACAGGGACAGCATCGCGGTCATCGCCGACTTTCTGCTGAAGCGGGAAAAGTATCAGACGGTCATCGTGTTCGCGGCAATCGAGAGCGAGGAGGGTAGCCGCCTCACCCTCGATGCGTCGCTCAGGTCGTCAAGCGACGTCCTCAACCTGAACGATGTCATCAAGGCCATCACGGCGGAAGGCGGCGCACGGAAATTCAAGGGAGCCTACCAGATCAACATGGATTATTTCTCGCGTTGCCCGGATCGCGCCCTTCTCTGGGACGTGATCCGGCTCACCACGATCGAGGTCCTTAAAAAGAGCAGGGACGGGATGTACATCACCGAGCTGAAGGGATTCTACAACAAGCTCAGGAACAGGATCAGGCGCAGCCTTGGCTGAGGTCCCGTCAGAAGAGAAGGGTGAAATGAGCCCCCACTTCGACTGAAAAAATCTCCTTCCGGACGTTGCCCGTGTACCGGTTCCGGTACTGCTCAACCGCGAACCGCGAGCTGAACCCTCCCTGGACATTTTTATGCAGATCGAGGGTGAGCTTGCTGGCGATCAGGTGCAGGTCATACGGCTCCGGCGACACAGTGAGGGCGTAATCGTAACGGTTAAGTTTCATCGTGTACTCAAGCGTGTAGATCGGAAACGCCGCAAGGCGGTAAAAGCGCGAGAATATCTTGAAAATCCACTGCACATCGGTCTGGAAAAATATATTAAAGCTGTAGCCGGTATCCGTCTTCTTGAACAGCACGTACTGGGCCATGTTGTCAATGTACACCTGGTCCTTGTAGGAGCGCTTCAGGAGATTGAGCGAAATGTACGGCTTGCTGTGCCGCTTTCTTAGATTAACGCCGAACTCGAAGCTCAGGCTGGCACGGTCCCGCTTGAAGCTCAGTCCGGCCGTCGGCGTGTGGACCTGTTCTTCTATATTCTGCGTGATGAGCATATTGGTTTCGAACTTGTAGCCTGTCGTCATGAAGGCAGCATGGTAGGGAAGCCCCTCCTTGTTCGGCCTGAAAAACCAGAAGCCCATGAGCTTCATGAGGTCATAGGTAACAGCCAGATCGAAATTAGCCGTGACCACCTGGTTTGGAACGCCATACACGCTCTGACGCTCGCAGACCTGGTTCAGGCCCCCGATTGACGTGACGGTAATCTTGCCCAGGTCCACCTGCCAGTTCGCGGCGAAATTATCCAGGAGCCTCAGGGTGTTTTCATAGTCCTCGGTCACTTTCCCGTTGGCGTAGAGGACCGGGAGGTTCATCGTGGTATGGACGTAATCGCGCCCCCGTGCATAATTTTTCCTGCCAAGGAAAAAACAGAAAGGGTAATATTTGAAGATGTTGAAGGCGGCATTTGCCTGCCCGGGTACCGTCCTGCTCATGCCGAACCGCTCTTTCAGCGGGTCGTGCCGCTCGCCCTCGTAGGGGACATTCTTTTCGGTGAAATAAAGCGAGCGATTGTAGCTCAACGAAAGCGTCCTGAAAAACTTGAGCGCCTTCACCTTGTGGAGATAGACCGGGATATCAATGCCGGTGCCCAGAAGGGTGCGGGCGTCCTTCCCTCTTTTATAACCCCGCAACGGTTCTTTGAGAAGATCGTAATCATGAAAATTGTTTTCAAAATACTGGATATCCACCTTGTATCCGGGCGCTATATAGGTGAAATCGCTGAGGCCGGCCGAAAGGGCGAACACCTTGGTGCGCTCGACGAACTTGCAGTTTTTATTGTACACGAAGGGAAAATGGAAATCGCCGTTCAGGTTACAGAGTATCTCCGTGCTGTTCACTCCTGACTTTCCCAGCCATGACACGACTTCCTCCGAGCCAACCTGGAACGCGGGACGAACATAAAAATATCGGTGCAGATAATCGATGCTGAACCGGGCGTCCGTACGCTGCCGCTTTTCAATCTCGAGCAGGGACGCAAGTGACGCCAGGTCTTTCACCGTCACCTCGTACGATTTACGGTTTATTTTTTCCTTTTTAAACAGCATATCAAGGTAGAGCTCTGCGGTCACCTTCCCCCAGAGAAACCTGTCGATGATCTGCCTGTAATGTATGACCGGCGCGTGGTTGGTCTGGGTCTTGTTGCGGGTGACATCATAGCTCGATATCTGCTCGGTGATCGTGTTATTGTAGTCGTCGTACTTATAGGTTATGCCGATGCTCGGTACGCCGCTGATGTCGGAGGTGTAATCCGTAGCGAAAACCACGCTGTTCTTGTTCGTCTCGCCGCGGCGGGACTCCTCCACCTCCTCGTTCAGGCTGTCGGTCTCGGAATCCTCCTTGATATAATCGAGCTTCACGTTCCAGTTCGGGAGTACGGTGAACGACGAGAACACCTGGTTGTACTCCTCGGCAATGTCCTGGTCCGGCTTGCCGATGGTGCTGAAATCGGCCCCGTGCCCCCGGTTGATGTACTTCACCCTGAAATCGGACATGACCGGCACCCCGCCTTTCGTGCGGTAAAACGGCTTCGTGACCTTAATCTCGCCCTCGTACCAGTGTGCCGAATCCTCCACGACCTCAGGCTCCTCCAGGTATATCTCGTCCACCCAGAAGGAGCCGACGCTCGGCGGGGCCGCAGAATATGCGATGATCTTCATTACGGTCACGCGCTTCAGGTCCGGCCTGCCGGCCATCTCCGCGGGAAGCACAAACCCGCCCGAACCTTTCTGAAGACACATTTTCATCTCGCGCCACACGCGAGGGAACTGCATCTTCATCCGGTAAATTATGTAATCATTGTCCGACGAGCCGATCAGGATCCCGATCTGGTCGTTCGCGACAAAGCCGCGGAAGTTCACCCAGGCGGTGAGGGTCTTGTAATTGCGGAAATCCATCGGCTTCGTGAAGCGCCGGGTTGCCGACACGCTGGCGTACGCCCCCCCGACGTCATACTCGACCTTGAGCGCGGTCTCCCGCTCTTTTAAAAGATCATTGTTGTTCTGCACGCCGTACATGGCCTTGTACACGTCCCGCATTACCAGGGAAAACGCCTCAAGCCGGTATTCCCTGTCCTCGATGTTGTTTATCGCGGTGACCTTGATCTGGTCAGGGGACGCGGTATCATCGCCGGCGCGCAGGTCCCGCCACTTAGGGGACACGAAATTGATGCCGTCGATGTAGACCTTGCCGGCCGCCCCAGAGTTTTTCCTGACGGTGAGCCGTACCGACACAACGCTTTTCAGGATGTTGATCTGGCTCTGTGTCAACACGGAGTGGTCGAGATAGATACGCTTGACCTGCCATGTCCGCTCCGAGGCGAGGAGCGGAACGGGATCCGGAAACGGGTACACGTTGTCTGCTGTATCGAGCATGCCGTTACCGTTCAGGTCCTCGCTGGTGAGGACGCCGTCCCCGCGGGTTATCCTGTTCAGCCCGGGACCGCCGCCGACCCGTGTTGCCGGATGACCCGTTTCATTGAAGACATACCCGATGTCCTCCGTTATTCCCGTGTTCGGGTCGTTGTCGATGATGCCGTTGCGGTTTACGTCCTCCGTGTCGTACATGCCGTCGCCGTCCGCGTCCTCGTCGGCCTGCCCCACGTCCAGGTGCAGCTCGACATCGGTGGAGCCGACGTAATAATAGGACAGCTCCACGTACTCGACGCCGGAGAGGTCAATCGCGTCCCTGCCAAGGCCGCGCGTTACGATCGACGCATAGTCCCCGCTGCCGGCGGAAGGATTGTCGGCGAAATCAAGCACCAGGGAGCGCTGCGAAGCCTGGGCCACGATTGAATCGACGACATGTCCCGTGGCCACGTTGTAGGGCCCGGTTTTAATCGAGTAATCGATTTTCGGCGCCGCGTAGATCAATCCCTTGAGCATTGCCGGATTGCCCGGATCGCGATAATAATAGTAATTCAGGATCCCCCGCGCAGTCGCCCAGGGGGCCCAGTCAGGCTGCGAGGCCGGTATCCAGTCACGGTCGTTCATCGACATTACGATCACGTCTTCGGCGGCCTCCATGTTGTCCACCAGCGCTTTGCCGAAGGTGTTCACCGTCTTGTAGCTTTTCGCGTACTCGGCATACCCGTTGATCTCGAGGGGAACGGCCTTTCGTTTTTCACGGGTGAAAATGTTGAAAAACTGGGCAAGCCGGCGACCGTCGAGGCTCAGGGTCGTATCGCCCTCGAAAAAAATCGTCTGCGTGGGCTCGCTCTCCACCGTGGGGATCTTCTCATCCCCGGAGGAGCGTGAATAAAGCAGGCTGCCTCCCACCTTCAGGTCGCGACTGAACGCATACTCGGTTCTGAACCCGCCGACGAACTCCTGCTCCTGCGCGAGTGATGGAAGGTACTCATAGCGGACCTCGATCGAGGTATCGGAGCCGATCAGCGGATTGTTGGGGCTGTTGAATGTGATGTACCCGGCCGTATAGTCCACGGTGTAAAGCGACGCGGGGACCACCCTGCCGTCAATCTTGATGACAACGCTGTCGGGAATGACATTCAGGTGGTTGAGCTGGAAGCTGCGGGCTTCCCTGAAGTAATCGATCTTGATCTTGTACCGGGAGTAGTCATACACGTTGTCCGGCTGGCGTTCCGTGTAGATGATCGACGCCGTCCCCCCCGCCTCGAGGAGCTGGCGGAAGGGCTCCCGGTAGGTGAACTGTATCACGCCGTTGGTATAATCGACGGTATACGGGCCGAGGCTGGAGATCTCGTTCTGCGTCATGACGCCGTTTTCCATGAAAAATACGACGCTGAAGTTGTCCGGGAGAACGTAGCGTTCGCCGATTGTATAGAACGACCTCACCTCGTACTTGTCCGGGGCCGGATGGTTCGGCGGCGGCACCGGGTCGTTGTCCAGCGAGTACCCGTATTTTAAAAACAGGAATATCTTGCCTGAGAACATGCCGCCCGGGTGCCGTGCGTCCGTCGGCAGCAGAGCCGAGGGGTCTTCAGAAGCCCCCAGCAGGTTGTACACGGCGAAGACCCGTGCGTTATCCGGCACCGGCTTGAGGAACTGTATCAGTCCGGTTGTGTAGTTGATCCTGTAATCGACTCCCGACTGCGCCTTGGTGTAATACCCGCCGTACACCGGGAGCTGCACCGCGTTCTGGTTATTGTAGGGATTCTGGTCGTCGACATAGAGCTCAAAGCCGTAGGGATTGAGATTGACCGCCTGCAGGGTATAGTTGGGGGGATAGGGCGGCTCGAGCACATTGTTATAGCGTTTGTCCGGCTCGACCTGGTAATAAACCCCCCGCACGAACTGGTATTCGGAAAGCTTGATGTTGCCGGGTGTCGAGTTCCCGCGAAATACCTCCACCTCCGTGTTGCCGCGCGTGACGCTCCCGAAGGCCTTGAGCATGAACCCTTTTCTCTGAAGAGTGAGATCAACGCCGAGCCCCTTTGCTGTGTTGTTGTCATATACTGCGTATTTGGATCCCTGGAAGTTGATGTCGATCTCGCCGGCATTTATCTCGCGGATCAGTTCCTCGTCTCCGACCGCCTTGTACTTGAACATGTAATGATTGTCGGTCTTCTTGCTGTCATGATCGATGTAGATGGTCATCCGATCGCCGATGCCCCCTTCCACATGAATCTGGAGGTCCTGTGTCGGGTTGAAACCGCCCGGTATTACCTGTGAAACGGCCTTGTCCTCGTCATATTCCTGATAGCGCTTTCTGGTGAACATGGACGTGCCGTACACGAGATTCAGGCCGAGCGATCCGTACGTATTGATCCTGATGTCATCCCCTTCGTACAGGGAGAGCCTCTTTTCCGAGCCGTCGCTGGCTTTATACTGGGAAGAAATGACGTAATCCTCCCAATCGCCCGGGCGATAGGAAAAATTGTCGTATGTATCATTGATGGAGGAGGATTCGGAAGGCTCCACGATGCGGAGCTGCGTCTCTTCGGTCAGCGCGTTATCGTCAATATAATCGAGCAGGCTCTGCCTGAAACCCTGGTCCTTCGCATTGGCGACAACCAGCACCGACACTGCGCCGGCAACCAGTGCGCACTGCATATAGGTCGTCAGATATTTCAGCATATCGTATCAGGAGTGCCATAACTTCGATCACCATATCCGGCTCATGTAGGGATATGGATTGATCGGAAGATTGCCAAGCCTGATTTCATAGTGACAGTGATTACCCGTGGCGTTCCCGGTCTGGCCAACATACCCGACGACTTCACCCTTCTTGATCTCCTGCCCGCTGGAAACCGCTACCCGCTGGCAATGGCCGTAGATAGACTCGAATCCGTACTTGTGCTGGATCCGCACCATCCATCCGTAGCCGCCGCTCCAACCGGCAGAGGTTATGGTGCCCGCGGCCGTCGCCCTGATCTCCGTGCCCGGCGGCGCGGCAATGTCGATCCCCGTGTGGAAGTCCCTGCCGTGGCCGAACGGCGAGCGTCGCCAGCCGAACAGGGATGTGATGTGGCCCGGGTTCGGCACAATGGATGGCGTATCGCGCACAACCTTGCTCCGGACATCTACGAAATTTTTAACTGTTTTTATGGTATTGGTCGTGCAGATAATGTCTTTCTGCACGCTCTTGATAGTGAATATTTCCTCGGGGAGTATGTGCTGCATCTTCCTGAGCTCTTCGAAGTCCCTGGCATCCATGTCGTCAAGGTCCCACATCTGATCTACTTCTTCCGGACCGGCCGTAAGCTCATAGAGCTCTTCGATATCCGGCTTCATTTCGTCCACCTGCTCGGCTATATCGTTGGTGAGCTTTTCGAACCGAAGCAGGTGGGACCGGATATCCTCATAGGTCATGAGGAGCCGCTGCTCCTCCCGCTTGACGGCAGCGTGACGAATGACCGCGTATGCCGATGTTCCCAGTACCACCAGAAACAGGAGCATGAAAAACGAGATGGTGAATTTCGATATCTGGAAGTTGAATATTTTCCGCTCGTTATGAGGGATGAACATGACGGTCATCTTCTCGTGGCCCTTTTCCACGAAGCCGTCCCAGAATTTCGAGAACCTTTTCCTGAAGACATAATATTTCTCGAAGAACTTCAGGCGGAATTTGCTCTGGTATTGTTTGATTTTTATCTTCATCGGGCGCTATTGTCTCACTGTCTGCAACCTGTCACATGCGACTCAATTTATCAACAAATTTTTCTGTCCCGCGGGACCCGGGCCGGGCCTCGTTTTACGACCCGGTAAAGGACGGTTTCCGTTTTTGCGAGAAAGCAGTCACCGCTTCAAAGAGGTCATTGGACGGGATGATCGCTGCGCTCATTACCGCGTTGAACAGCAGATTTTCGTTTACCTGTGATGCGACCAGCTGGTTCAGCACCATTTTTGTCGCCTTTACGGCAATCGGCGAATTAGCGGCAATCTCCCGGGCCATCCGTTCCGCAGCCTGCAGCATCTCATCCTGGTTCGGGTACACCTCGTTCACCAGGTTCACCGCCTGCGCCCTGCGGGCATTTATGTTCTTCGCGGTATATGCCAGCTCGCGCGCTATTCCCTGGCCCACGATATTCGTGATACGCTGCAGCACTCCCATGTCCGCAACGATTGCGACCGCCGTTTCCCTGAGAGAGAATTCCGCGTCCTCGGTGCAGAGGCGGATATCGCATGTCACCGCCATGTCAAGGCCGGCGCCGATGCACTTCGAGTGTACAGCCGCTATAACGGGCTTCCGGCACTGCTCGATGCAGGAGAGGCCCTCCTGCATTTTAATGATCTTCTTATAGAGACTGAGTTTGACACCCCCCTTCTGATCTTTTTCTACGAGCTCGGGTATCACCGCAACCATGCCCATCAGGTCAATGCCGGCGCAGAAGATTGTTCCCTTTCCCGCAATGATGATCGCGCGGATCTGGTCGTCATCATCCAGGTCTTTCATGATAGGAATGAGTTCGGTCCATGCTGGAGGGTGCATGGCGTTCTTTTTTTCCGGCCTGTTCAACCATACCCAGGCGATCGGCGGTTTTTTCTCGACGCTGTAAAAATCGTATCCCATTGCAATCCTCCTGGTTAATCCGGTGAACGCACCGGAAATGATGATATTTCAGCACCCGAAAAAATTTCGCGATCAAGCTCAGGGCCGAACGACTTGAAACTAAGAACAGGAATAAATTATGCAATAAAAAAAACTGACGCACGGAAATTTGTCGATTATCCACAAAGTTATCAACAGTATCCACATAAAATCCGAAAAATCGGCCCGATTGGACCCTGAAAACATATCACTTTTTGAATTATGTCACATTAGAATATGCCCCGCATCCCATACGACATAATGTCCAATACCTGAAAAAATCAGGAGTTGAATCAGATGTGTATGAAACGGCACGCCTGGCAGGCATGTCGGCACCTTGGATACGTGCAATGACCCCTACAAGTTGAGAGCCCGCCCGGATCAGAAAAAATAAAATTGTGAATAACTTTCGATTTTCGGAAGGTTTGGAAGAAGTGGAATGATAAAAATTATTTTTTGCAAGGACAGGTTCGGGTCGTAAAATCATTTTTTAAAAAATTATTCTGGGGCAATAAATTAATTGATTAAATATTCGGCATATGTCACATAAGTAGGAGCATCTTATAACGAACGGGGCACAGGGTGAAAATCGCAATAGCGTCAGACCATGGCGGCTTCAGACTGAAGGAAGCCATTATGCGGCATTTTACGGATATACAATTCGATGATGTTGGAACGCACTCCGAGGAATCGTGCGATTATCCGGATTATATCGCGAAGGCATGCGCTAAAATAAGTAAAGGCGAAGTCGAGTGCGCCATAGTAATATGCGGCACCGGTATCGGCGCGTCGATAGCAGCAAACAAGGTGCAGGGCATCAGGGCCGCTCTCTGCTGCAATGAATTCATGGCCGAGATGTCCCGGAGGCACAACAACGCTAACGTTCTGGCCCTGGGAGCCCGCGTGCTGGGCGACGAGCTGGCTGTTCGAATCGTGGAGCGATGGCTCTCGTCCCCGTTCGAGGGCGGCCGTCACCAGCGGAGAATCGACAAGATACACGAGCTGGAAGCAGACCGGAATAACAATCGTTGACCCGGACGGTTCACATGTTCCATACCATTACCAGCGGCACACGCCAGGTGAAACGGAAAAGATTCTTTCTTCCCGTTCTTCTGTTTCTGTGCCTGCCTTTTCTGTCACCGCGTCCTGACGCGTCCGGTACAGTAATGTTCCCCTTCCTGCCGCAGACGACGCTTCATAATGCGCGCGTCATTGCCGGACCGGGCGGAGCGTCCGCATTCACCGTAAGGGACCTGACCTACCAGACGGACAGCGATCCTTTCATAACGGATATCGTGCTTTCATTCAACACACCCCCGGCGCGGTTGACCCGTGACGATACCAGGCACTACCGCGTAATCGCGCGGGACTACAATTTCGTAACAGGCAGGGGCAGCCTGGGGGCCGGGTGCGCCCAGTTTTTCAAGAAAGAACATGGCGTATCAATCGAGACAGTCAAGAACGCGTGGCTCGGCACCTGCGATGACCTCGGCTCCTTCACCATTGAATTCAGGTTCCTCCCCTACGAGGTCCGTGACGGCAGCGTTCTCTTTTCCAGGGTCGGCTATTTCTCGGGGATCAAACGTGGCATAGACATCGTTATACGCGACGGCCGGATCGTCGCGGGCCTGTACGGGATCTTCGATAAACCTCTGTTCCGTACTTACGATGTCATGCTCCGGCGCGGTCGCGCCATTGCGAAGATGGAATGGTACCATGTCAGCCTGAGCTTTGACCGCATCAGCGGGAAACTGACAAAAAACATCAACGGCGAGGAAGACGAAGCCACGTACATGACCGAATCCGGCGAAGCCTTCAATGGCGTGTATTCCCCCTCCTTCGGATACCGGGCCGCAGACGGATCGCTCGTGTGTGTGGACGCGCCGCCGGCAACGATCGGCAAGGGCTTCTCGGGCCTAATGGATGAGTTCCGCATATCGTACCGTCATTTTGACGATCTGGAAAAGGCTGCAGAACTGGCGTACCGCAATTACCGGAGCACAAAAAGTATCGGCCGCATACCATTCAACGTCGAGGGGGTCGTGACCAGCCCGGTCTACCGGTTCGCCGAAACCGGGACCAGGGTGCAGGAATTCCGCTGGCGCGAGGATTCCCGCCCGGAAACCTATGTCTGGATGGAGTTCAGGATATCGGACAGCCGGTTCGAGCAGCATGACACCCGCGTGAAATGGTACCGGGTCGGGAACAACCAGAAAAAGATATTCATGACGAAGCAGGCAAATGGCGAGTACCTCCGCGGTAAATATTACCAGTGGCGCGCGCATCTGGTTCCATCCCCGGACGGAAAGCGTGCGCCATCACTATGGGGAATCGAGCTGGACTACCGGCTCGATCTTGCTCCCAATGCCCCCCGCTTTCTGGAAGCAACCGCGGGGAACGGCAGGATCGTGCTGAAGTGGAGAAAAAACGTGGACCACGATATCCTCGGGTACAACATATATTACGGCACCCACCCGGGCAGATACGACGGCATCATCTCACGGGTTAACGGCGGCAGGATAACGAACGGCTCAGGCACGGGCAATAGCGTCCAGGTGACGATCACCGGAGAGGTCATCGAGGAAAACAGGGCGCTTGACAAACGGGAAAAGCTCTCCTTCCCGCTCATCGAGAACAACGTGCTCTATTATTTTTCCGTGAGCGCCTATGACACCTACCGTCCGGGAACGTCGTACAACCACGAATCAGAGCTCTCCAGTCCGGTTACGGCGCGCCCCAATTCAGGCCCGGAAATCGATTAACCCGGCAGCGAAACCGCCCCGGAGGGGGCCCGGCCCCATAAAAATCCATTGACTAATACCGGTCCTGATTTGTAATTGCGCAAGGGACCGGCTGGCGCGTAATCCAGGTCATGATCAGGCCCCTGTAAAACTCGACCCGAGCGGTGCGGCCCTTCATGCATAGATCCAATCCCAACATCAGGATTCCGGACGATGTCCGCGAAACGGTTTTGAAAATCATCAGGCGCTTTCGCGACCGCGGGCACGAGTGCTACCTGATCGGCGGCTCGGTCCGTGATCTCCTGCTCGGCAACGAAGTTTATGATTACGATTTTGCGACTGATGCAAGGCCGGAAGAGATCACGGCCCTTTTCCGTAAAACGATCCCGACCGGCATCAAGCACGGTACCGTTTCAGCCATCGTTGATGACCGCCAGTTCGAGATCACGACGTACCGCTCCGACGGCACCTACATAGACGGCCGTCATCCCGATACGGTAACCTTTTCAAAGGACCTCAGGGTCGATGTCGAGCGGCGCGACTTCACGATCAACGGCCTGGTGTACGATCCCGCCAGCGGCGAGCTCATCGATTACGTGGGCGGCCTCAGGGACCTGGAAGAGAAGATTATCCGCACCATCGGCGATCCCGTCATGAGGTTCACCGAGGACGGGCTCAGGCCCGTTCGCGCGTGCCGCTTCGCCGCACGGCTGAAGTTCACAATCGAGGACACCACGTTCAACGCCATTGCCGCGACCCTCGAGATCTCGAGGAAGGTCTCAAAGGAACGTATACGCGACGAGCTCATGAAGCTTCTCGAAGCCGACAAGCCGTCCATCGGCATCGAGTACCTGCGCCAATCCGGGCTGCTCGCGCTCTTCCTGCCCGAGCTTGCAGACTGCTATGAGGTGTCCCAGAACAGGTACCATATCCATGACGTATATTATCACAGCATTTATTCCTGCGACGCGGCGCCGAAGCACGATCCGATGATCCGCCTGGCCGCCCTCCTGCACGATATCGGAAAGATACCGACACGGCAGCCCGGCGAGGACGGCGATTTCACCTTTTACAACCACGAAGTCATCGGCGCGAAGATGGTCAAGCGGGTCATGAAGCGGTTGAAATTCTCCAACGAGCAGGTCGATTGCGTCAACAACCTGATCCTGAACCACATGTTTCATTATACCGACGAGTGGACCGACGGGGCGGTTCGCCGGTTCATCCGGAAAGTCGGTTTGGATAAAATTGACAGTCTGTTCACCCTTCGCATGGCAGACCGCAAGGGAAACGGCGCCCGCAAAGGCCTTCCTGCGCCCATTGAGCGCCTCAAGAGGAGAATAGAGCACGTTATCGAGCAGGAAAACGCCTTCACGGTGCGCGACCTGGATATCAATGGCACCATATTGATGGACGAATTCGGCCTGAAACCAGGCCCCCTGATAGGCACGATACTCAACGAGCTGCTCGAGCTCGTGCTGGACAATCCGGAGCTGAACATACGTGAAACACTCCTCTCGCGCGCCCGGGATATAATCGACCGTCACGGGAAGACGCCCGGCGCAATCGATTAATTGCTTGACTGCCCGCCTTTACCTGCTATAAAATGCTGTTCCGACTGGCGCATGCCCAGGCGGAAATCATTCACATAATAATATACCATTTACCAATGGATGATCTTACAAACAGGAAAATCATTGCTGAAAGAATCGAGAAGCAGCAACCGATCAAGCTCTCGTTTCGCTATGTCAATGAAAAAGTCCTCATGGTCCTCAACAGCATTGTTGCCAGGATACTCGCACATCAGGACCAGGTGTTCCTCCTCAACTCGACCATAACCATTCTCCGCGAAATTATCATCAACGCGCTCAAGGCTAACGCCAAGCGCATATTCTTCATCAAGAACCAGCTTGATATCAATAATAACGCGGCGTACATGAGCGGCATGAACAAATTCAAGAAAGAGGTGATCGGCGAATTTGAATCGGTCGAGGAGGACCTGAAACGGAGCGATTTTTACGTCCACATTACATTCCAGCACGATGACAAATCGATACGTATCATGGTCGAGAACAACTCGCCCATACTCCCGGTCGAGCTCGAGCGAATCAATTTCAGGATCGAAAAGGCCCTCAAATACAATGATTTTTCCGAGGCCTATGCGGAGATCGAGGACGATTCGGAAGGCGCGGGGCTCGGTATTGTACTCACAATCTTATTATTGAAAAACATGGGCATCGACCCGAAAAACTACCACATATCAAATGAGGGGAAAAACACCCGAACGAGTCTCTCAATCCCGGCCGTTCTGCAGCCCGGTGAGATCACCACGAAGGTCAAGACCAAGATCCTGAATGAGATCGATGGCATCCCCACCTTCCCGGAAAACATCGTGCAGCTCCAGCGGCTATGCAGCGATCCCGAATCATCGATCGACCAGATCGTGAAACGCCTCAAGCTCGATCCCGCGCTGAGCACCGACGTCATCAAACTTTCCAATTCGGCCGGAATCGCGCCCCATAAGCATATCGAAGACATCAAGACCGCCGTGGTCACCATCGGCATGAAGAACCTGAATGCAATACTCGTTGCCAGCAACGCCCGGCGCATATTGAACGAACGCTACACCAGTTTCGAGCTGATCTGGGAGCATTGCAACAGGGTGGCCTTCTACGCGCGCAATATAGCCCTCTCGCTGCGACAAACAGCCATAATAGAAAACGTATACATGGCGGGGCTCCTCCACGACCTGGGAAAGATAATTCTCCTGGCTACCGATAAAAAGCTGGTGCGGAAAATCGCGGAAATCGTAAACAACCGCAAAATTACCACGACCACGATGGAAGAGATCTCGATCGGCATAAGCCATTCAGCCATCGGATCGCTTATAGCGCAGCGATGGAACTTCCCGGATTATCTTATCGAGGCGATCGCGTACCACCACTCCCCTCTTAACGGCAGCGAAAAGTACCGTGATATTGTGTTCACGATTTATCTGGCGAACATGATGGCGGGCATCGAGGACCGGCGGTATACCAACTATTATATCGAGGAGACCGTTCTCGAGAGGTGCGGCCTTCTTGACCTGAACAAGTTCAAGTCCTTCCACGACAGGCTCAAGGCCAAGTACGACTCGACGAAGCGTCTCTGATCCATTACGCCTGCGGGGCGTCAGTCCCTGACATCGTCTCTCGGGCGCGCACGCTCGGCAGACTCGACCTTCACCATTACGAACCATACCGGGGGATGCGACAATCCTTTCGTCGTGTAATAGTCGGCACGGCGCACGATATCGCCGAGCCCCGCACGCAGGGACTGCGGGATAAGGTCGCCGGACAGCCCCTTCAACTTCGGTACGAGCGTAACTCCATATGTCGAGTTCGGGTCCTTTTTCACCATGACGCCGATAAGGACCATGGATCTTTCCTTCTGCCTGTTCTCGAAGTAGTCCATGAATTCGCCGTCAGGGACATCCAGCCAGAAAGATACCCTGCCGTCTGAGACCAGGACCCTGCCTTTCCCGCTGCCGGGCGCGATTCCACGTCCGGGGGCGGTTCTTGCCGCACGGCGCACCAGCTCCTCGATGTTGTTCTCGAGCGGCCCCTTGTTGATGATGCGCTCCATCGTTATCCGTGCGTATTCTTCCGGCAGGACATAGGGTGTGACCGCCTTCCCCTTCTCGGAGAAAAACAGCTCATTGAGAAACCCCTTCGGGGTGCCGTTCCCCCGTCCCAGCGTGCCCGGCTCGTACAGCCCGTTTTTCCATCCGCGGTCAGGGTACTGTGACCTGAACAGCCTGCCGTTCTCCATGTAAACCTCAACGGGATCTCCGCCCGCGTTGTAAAGCCGCTGGTGGTACGAGGCATGTGCATGTACCCCGCCGTTCGAGCCGGCAATGCGGTCCAGCACCTCGCCGCCCTGGCCCGGGACACCGCCCAGCGAGATCGCATGAATGCGGATGCCTTTCTTGCGGGCCATGACCGCGAGCGTCTCCGCCTCCCGCGAGCCGAACCGCGAATTCGATATGATGATCAATGTCCTGCCGCCCGCACGCCACCGTACGGAATTCAGGGCATACTTCAGTGACCGTATGAAATGCTCTCCTCCGGCACCCCCGGCCGGCTTCAGCTTCTCAAGCTCGCTTCGTACCGAGGCGATAGAATTGACGGATACAGATGACGACGCATAGGCCGCCCGGTCGGAAAAGGGGACGATATACACCCTTGAATCGGCACGCCGCGTATCGATCAGCTCCGCCGAATATCCGATAACGGCTTCCCGGACCGACGCCCAGTCCGCGCTCATGCGATACGACGTGTCCAGAAGAAACAGCACGTCTTCGGTCGCTCCTTCCCGGTCGGGCTCGCGCGCGGTTTTCCTGTTCCGGTAAACAACCAGCGCCTCGCGCACCTCCTTGCCCGCCAGCCCGAGGAGGTCCTCGTCCTCAACGTCGGCCCGGGCAACGACTCTCCCTTCCCTGACGGAGTAGAGTACGCTTTCCGCGATGTACTTCCCGCCTTTCCGCGAGAGGGTTCCCACCAGGAAGTAATCGATACGACGGGTTCTTCCCAGAACGTCCAGATCGTCCTTTGTAACGACCTCCTGCGGGGATATCTTCATCCGGTCCAGATCGAGCTCGATTTCACGCGGCGGGGTGACTTCAACCTCCTCCTTCATGAGTAGGGACGCCACGGTCAGGACCCGTGCATACTCACCTCCCGCGGATTCGGGGAATTCCGACGACGGGTTGCCCACCCGGTACGGGACGACCGCAAGCTCCGCAGCCCGTGCGGGCATACAGGCTGCTATCAACACCACCATGAAAACGATCCGAAGTCCCATACCGCTCTTCACGTGTTACCCTCTTTTTTGTCTTAAAAAATTTTTAATGTGAATCGGAAGAACGCTTTTTATTTTCGGGCCAAAGCGCGAGCCGTTGAAGTCAACCCCGACCAGGTATCCTCCATCATCGCGCTTGAACACATACACTATATGTCCCGATATGAGCAGGGGATTATCCTCCTGGAAGTTCATTTCAAACAGGATGACATTCTGTGATACAATCTTTTCAACGAGTTTCGGATCGGAAAGCTCTATTTTGACCCCGCCCGCCGAAACGTCCAGTATGGTCCCGTCAGTCTTTGATTCGATAAGGTTGCCGTTCCGAATTGTTTCCGAGAGGTCCCTGATGAAGGCATCAATGCGATCTATCTGGTTTTCCTCGATTGCAGCATCCTTGTTTATGATCATGACACAACCGATCGTGAATTCCTCTCCCACCAGGGGATAATAGGTTACGGGCCAAACCAGGAGCGAGTGTATATTCGCGGCATTGTTCTGTATCCAGCGATAAAGGTTTTCCCTCAGCGCCGCAGCATCGGCATCTTTAAAAAACGCGTCATGTTCGGCGAAGAAATCATCGGTCTCTGCAAGATTTTTCAGATAGAGCGGCATGCCGGAATCAATGACATACCGGACCGGGGGCGGGATTTCCTTCTCGTCCTTGAAAACAACCCTCTTGACATCGACCCCCTCGAGCTTGTTGATAAATTCTTCAGCTATCATTTTCACCGAAAGTGATTTCCGGAAATCACTTTCACGCTCACGTACTTTAATTGTCGCGATATTGGTCACTGCCGGCCGGTTTTCGGAGAACCCGACCCGGTCAAATTCCCTTTTATCGAGGGCGATGGAGCATTTGGTGATTCTCATCTTATAACTGTTCCCGGGGTATGCCTCCCCGGCCGGGGATACCAGTTCCATTTCGAATTCAATAAAGCGCCCGTGCACAACGGAGTAAATCTCGACCCGTTGTTCCTGCAGCGGCTCATTAAAATGCAGCACCAGGCAGGAATCGCCGCAATTTTCCAGGAATTCAACCGCTTCTGCATTGAATTCCGATTTGAGATACAGTTCCTTGAAATCGACATATTTATTCAGGATCCTGTTTATCGCATCAATCTCAACTGCGCTTCTCGATTTTCGCGGGGTATGTCGCAAAAATGACATGGTTACCTTTCGTCAATAACTCCTGCAATATGCCGGTTTTGACCTTTCCATTTAAATTGGTCAGAAATATCATTTCGTATTACTGATCATTACTAATACCCTCAGCATAAATAAGACGGTTAACATTTTTTATAATATTTTATTATTTTCATTATCGGTTTATGAAATAAATCACCTGACCCCGTTTTTTTCCAAATTCCTGATTAAGAAGACAAAAACAGATGCCATTCAGGAATAACAGGAATAGTCGACCTTAAAACGCAGGTTGACAAACAAAGTCACTTTTTCCGGGCAGGGAGGAATTGGAGACGGAACGGTCAGTACGGGGAAAACCCTTCTATTTATTCGTCATATTCGGAGTCCGGTGTCATCTGCGGAGCATAACGATCGGATACGGCATCTTCACTATACCCGTGCCAACGGTGTCCTCCGCGTGCATGATGACCGCACCGGCACCGGCTGCAATCATCGTCCTGGAAGCGGGTGTAATCTTCGTTGTGCCGACTGCGGGGATTGCCATAGAGGCTGTCCTTCCCGCGTCCGAAATCGTCCGGGTCGAAAAATTCCCGGTGCCGTGAGTCGTGCCAGTACCGGTACCGGCAGTCTCCGCAGTCCCGCAGGGCCCGGTACCGGTACTCGTCGCTATCCCGGTCCCAGTATCTGCCCGTGCTCTCCGAGCAACCCGCAACGATTATTGCAAGCATGGCGGCAAGCAGGACTGCGATCGGTAATGTTCTCAAGGGACACCTCCCTGTTACACATCTATTAAATATGTCTCATGGTTCATGTATTGATACAGCTTACCGGACATTTTGAAAAAAGTCAATACTTTACCGATGGGGCTCCAGGGAAGGATTACGGGCCGTCACACGTGGCGCTCAATAACTCCACGACTGGTACAGGGGCGTCAGCTCGCGATTGTTCGGCAGTTGTCTGTCCGAAATCAGCAAAACCCTGTTTTCCTTTCTCCGGGGCTTACCGTCGGGCTCCCGCGGCGGAAGATGATAACTCTCTGTCTTGACGCGTGCATAATATTTTTTCCCGGCCTCGAGACCGAATTCGGCAATCATCAGGGCGGTTACTTCTTCTTCATCAAGCATGGCCTGGATTGATTGTTCCGTTTCAGAGCCAGCGGCATTGATCGTACTTCCCGTGTACGTCTTCTTAAATGAGGGTGAGATGCTCGTCCGTATGCGGCGAAAGTCGGTTGCCACTGTGATATCCTTATGCCTCACTGTAAAGCCATCTTCTGTGTGGTACAGGATCCGCCGCGTGGACGTTATATCTTCCTGCCCGAAATACGCTACAGTTTCATAGTGGATATAGGTTTTACCGGTAAAAAACGATTTCCGGGGCGCGCCCTCAACAGTCACTTCGAAGCAGGCATTATCTTTCATCATTTCGATAAATTCGGGAAATTCCATCTGCCTTGCGCTCCTTCCCCGGAGATGCTCCGCCGGCCGGCCAGTCCCCGGCAGCACCATCATTGCCGCTATCATGATGAGCAGATACTCCTTTTTCATCAATGATTCCCCTTCGCGTATGTGATGGATCCCGGCAGGCCGCCGGTCGAGAATATCCGGATACGGGTTATCGCAAGAACATGACGGGCAACTCCGTCAGGAAGCTTCAGGAATCATCCTGACCAGAGAGGTTCCGTCATACAGGAATTTCTTCGCTCCCTGGAACTCATCGCCAAGGCCGGAAGCGACATAGCACCCTCCCCCGATTCGTGCGCCGTCGGCTATACGGCAGTCCTTGCCGACCAGGGTAATGCTTGAAAACAGCGAACGGGGGAAATCGGAGTTCTTAATAAACTCCTCGCCTGATCCGATCCGGCACGAGTTGCCGATATTGAGATACGTGGCTTCGGGCAGGAGGTCAGTCCGTTCATCGATGATCGTGCGCATGATCTTCGTGCCGCTCCCGATCCGGTTGTAGGGGAGGATGATCGAATCCCTCACAATGGCATGTTCACCGATCTCTACCCCGGGGTAAATGATCGAATCCTCAACAGTCCCGTTTATCTTGCAGTAATCGGACACGAAGGACCTTAATATCTTCGCGTGCCTGCCCACGTGCGCGAACCCGCCGGTCGCAATCTGGCTCTTGATGATCTGTTCCCGGTACAGGAGGGAGAATATATCCGGGTTCCATATAATCTCACGGTTCAGCGCGTAATATTCCGGCACGTTCTTGATCGGCCAGTAATACGCGTCAAAACTGCTCTTGCTGATGCCGCTGTTCACCAGAATATTGATGATCATCTCGAAGAGATTGGGTGCCGTACGCTTCTCCTTGATGGCACTCTTCACCACTCCCAGCAGGGTCTTCTGATCGGACACGAGGACCGTATACGCCATGGTAGGCTTGCCGTCCAAATTCAGGCGGAACAGCACGGCGCCCTTCCTTTTTGATTTGTATTTCTTGATGATGGTCGTAAAATCGATGATAGACGGATTATCCCCGTTGTAAATGACATAGTATTCCGTATTGCTTTCCAGTATGAGGTTGTAACAAACCCGTATGTCGGAATACTCTCGCGTAATGACCTTGATTGGCGGAAACTTCATGTCCCCGAACGGGCCGTACCGGTCAACGTACGCCTCGAGATCGTCGTCCAGGTTATTATAAATGATGGTTGTCCTGGCCCCGGAAGTGAAGGAGTTCCGGAGGGTGAAATCAACAACCCTGAACCGTCCTCCAATAGGCAGCATGTACCGGGACCGGGATTCGGTCAGGGACAGAAGAAGCTCGTTCCTGGTTCCCGGATACGAAATTATTGTAAAATCATCCATTTGCAGACCCCGTAGATACCCGCCCCGTCATAATTAAACAGATTGATATAATTATTTCAAGCAGTAAAAAATCAATAAAAAAATATCCTTTCGTCCGTGGCCGGGACCCGGAGCCTGGCACCCCGGCAGGGGAATACTCTCCAAATTAATAACAAAAAATAATTTTTACTGTTGACACAATCAAACACTCTATTGATATTCACATCATATTTGTATTGAAATCTTTATTTCTGATAATAGTAAGGAGGAGTGAGGTGGAATTGAAGAGGATTTTACCTATCGCCGCGGCAGTTATTATCGTTATCGTCATCGTTTCCTGCAAATATGATCCATGGCAGGCCGGAGATTCCCCGACTGATGTTGTTTCCATTACCAAGATTACCAAAAATCCTGACACTGCCAAGCCCGGAGATAGTATATATAAAAGCCAGGTCGGCACCGTCCACATGTCGCATAAAACCCACCAGGATGAAGGCCTGAAATGCGTGGATTGCCACCATATGAAGGACAACCCGGAGCGGGAAAAGAAATGCGCCGCATGCCACCAGGGCGACAACGGATATGAGACCATGCACGGACTCTGCGTGGACTGCCATATAGCCCGCAACGCGGGACCGCAGAAATGCAAGGAATGCCATTGATCCATTTATTACAGGTCAGAAATCATTAAATAAAAAAAAGGGGGATACATAATCCCCCTTTTTTATTGTGTAGTCTGAAAAAATCCGGGAAAAGCGCCGTTGTCCTCGTCCAATCAGATCCTCTTCACAAGACCCCGCTTGATGAAATGCCCGATATCCTGAAGATATCTCAGGTTGATCATTTTTTTGAAAGAAGCCGTGATCAATGCACCGATGAGGGGCAGAATCTGCGATGGCGCATAGAGAGGGGTCGGGATCCCGAGCCGGCCGCGAATGACCTCGGTCATCTCAACGGCGGTCGTTGTGCAGCTGTCGATTTTGGTTATCTTCCGGGCATTAACGATGCTCGCGCGGGAACAGCTTCCCAGCATAAACACGTCCTGGCCGCGCGCGTCTATCTCTCCCTCTACCCTGCCGATTATCAGGACTGCCGGCTTACCCCGGGCGAAAGCTTCAGCCCCGGCAAACCGCTCGGTAAATGCGAAATACATCTTGAGCCCCATGATACACCCCGTAGCACAGCGGGTCCCTTCAGAGCTGGAATGCCCCCAGTAGAAACGGAGGGGCGAATTCAGGCGCTTCAATTCTTTCTCCACCTCATGCCACCGGTAATACTCGTCATCGTACGGCTGTATCCGTTTCGCCTGGCTGTCAAGAGCGGCGATGGAGGTCAGGTCACCCATGAGCTTGACATCCTTGAGCCGCGCAGGAAGGTGACCGCGCTCCACGGCCTTTTTTAGATACGGAACATCCTCGAGGTCGAAACCGAGGAGCCGTGCTCCCACCAGGTCAACGGCAAGCGGGTTCCGGCCCATGATAATGAGCCCCAGCCGCCGCGGCGTGGGCGACGCCTCCGTGCCGACGCCCACATCGATCGCGTCCATGACGGTGAAGTCCGGGTATCCGGCCGCGAGGAGGTCCACGATTTTATCGTCCAGAAGAAAATCATGGCGTATGGCGCGCTCGTCGTCTGAGCAGATGCCTATGTTGAGCTTGATGGCCCCGGTCATGCTGCTCACGCAGTGGCACTTGAGCTTTGGAAGGTAGACAAGGGAATCGGCCCGGGCCATGCGGCGGGCAATGCGGAGCGTATCGTGCACTTTCCCACCCACGAAAATCCGGTCCCGGCGCTCCTCGTCGATGCAGAAGATGTCGAGCTTCGCCCGTGCCTTTTTCCGTGCCGCGCGGACCGTGTCGTAGTAACCGGCGTACCTGAATATGAGCCGCGTGGGATAGCCGATGGCCGTCTTCTCGCCCAGGTTCACGCGTGATACGCCGGGCGCATTTGCCAGTGCCGTCAGAGCCGCGTTCACCACGGCAGGATCCGTATAGGCTGTCGAGCCGTACTTCCCGTTTTTGGTAGCAAACACAACGTTCGGCTTCACGAACACCGAGCCTGTCGGCCGGTACCCGAGGTCGCGCATGCCTTCCTCGATGATCTTCCGTATGGTGTCCGGATTATAATTCTCGCAGCGGCGTATCAGGACGTGGTTGTCGGTTTTGGGCGTGGCCTGTACTTTTTTCGGCATGTCGTTTTTCCCCCCATCGGCAAGTCCGAATGAACTGCCCGGCATGCTACTGCGCATTGTGGAATCATTCAATGATTTTAATTCACGTGCCCTTAAAAAACAACGATGAGCTTCGACAACGCCCTCCTATCCGGTTGAACGCGGTCCAGCGCTCCGGGAGAGCCGGTATCGGGTCAAATAGTGTTGACAATTAACCGCGCCGGCGGATAATCACTACGGTGGAAACGAAAAATAAAAACCAGGCGCTGGTCACGGTCAGGAACCTGACCAAGTACTACCGGACCCGCAAGGCCGGGCTGTTTGAACCGCACGGCATCATCCGGGCAGTAGACGGCATCGGCTTCTCGATCCCGCGGGGCCATACCATGGGAATGGTGGGCGAAAGCGGCAGCGGCAAGACCACCGCGGCCCGTTCCATACTGCGGCTCATCGAGCCGGACACGGGAGAGATTGTCGTTGACGGGACGAACGTGCACGATCTCGACGGCGGAGATCTTCGCTCATTCAGAAGGAACATGCAGATCGTGTTCCAGGACCCCTACAGCTCGCTCAACCCGCGAATGACCGTTGAAAAGATCGTAACCGAGCCGCTCCGCATACACACCGGCATGAAACAGCGTGAAATCGGCGAACGGTTCAAGGAAATCACGCGGCTGGTCGGGCTCGAAATGTCGCACCGCGACCGGTATCCCCACGAGTTCAGCGGCGGACAGCGCCAGCGGATCGGCATAGCGCGGGCCCTGATGCTCAACCCGAAGTTCGTCATACTGGACGAGCCGGTCTCGGCCCTTGACATGTCCATCCAGGGACAGATACTTAATTTATTGAACGAGCTCCAGGATAAGCTCGGCCTCACCTACCTGTTCGTCTCTCATGACCTGTCGGTAGTCGAGCACATGAGCGACCGGATCATGGTGATGTATTTGGGGCGGATCGTGGAGGAAAGCCCGAAGAAAAACCTCTATGCTTCCCCGCGCCATCCTTACACGCGGAGTCTGATGAAGTCAATCCCGGACCCCACGCCCGTCAAGCACGGCTTTTCGGTGATTGCCGGGGAGATACCCTCGCCGGAAAATCCTCCTGCCGGCTGCCACTTCCACCCGCGCTGTCCCAACGTCATGGAAATCTGCCGCAGGGAATACCCGTCCATGAAAACCAGGGGAACCGGCCGGGTCGCCTGCCACCTCTACTGACGGTGAGCGCATGCAACGCCCGGGCTTCAAACAATACTCTATACGGACCGCCCTGGCGGCGGTCCTGCTGGCTGCCTTACCTGCAATCGCGGTCGAGGACTACCCGCGGCTCCAGGACCTGCTCCGGCTGGCGAACCTTAACCCTGAAGAAGCCGTACCGGGCGACCAGATATATTTCAAGAACGAGATCGTTTACTGCACTGGCACAAGCGACCTGGCAACCGCGAACAACGCTGCAGCAGCAAAAATGGAACAGGGCGACTTTGCCGGGGCTATCGTGCTTCTTGACAAGACCCTTTCCAACGCCTCTCTTTTTTTCCCGTTCCGGTACAACCTGGGGACCTGCTACCTGTACCTCAACCAGCTCCGGAAAGCAATGCTGCATTACCGCAAGGCCCAGGCGGTTGTGCCGGAATACTGGGGGACCTATATTCAGTTGGGATCGATCTACCAGCGGTGGTATCGCGACAACGAGGCTATTGAAAGCTATCGGGAAGCCCTGAGGAGAAAGGGGAACGAGCTGAACACATATATCCTGATCGGCGATCTTTTCTTCAACCGGGGGCAGGTCCAGCTCGCAAAAAAATACTACGACCAATCGCTCAGGATCAACCACCGCTTCAACAACGGCATCCTGGGCAGGGCCAAGATTCACTTCAAGGAAGGAGAATACTACAAGGCGCTGGTGACCCTTAAAGCGATCGATACACGCGAAGAGTTTGACAAGTCCTACCACTTTTATTACGCGGAGATCGCGTTCAAGCTCCAGGACTACGAAACGGCAGCAAACCATTACACGACGCTCCTTGGCTATCGGACCGATAAATTCTTCCTGACGCATTCCGTGTCTCTTATTGAACACAAGCTCGCGCTATCGAAGCGCTTCGTTGACAAAATAATCCGGAAGGGAGGCGGATCATGAACCCGATGAAAATAACAGCCGCGTTGCTGATTACCCTCCTCGCCATCGCCGCATCGCAGGCCGCGGACATCCAGCCGGGCGGCGTGTACCGCGACATTATGCAAAGCAAAACGCTCCGTATCGGGATATCAATGGACTATCCGCCCCTCAACTTCAATGCCGGGGAAAAAGGGGTCGAGATCGAGATGGCCCGCGCGCTCGGCGAGTTCATGGGAGTCCAGGTCAAAATGGTGCCTCTCCCCGTAGAGCGGTACGCAGCCGCCCTGGAGCAGCGGGAGGTGGACCTGGTGATCGCCGGTTTTTCCCGCAGCCTCGCACGCGCAAAGAGCATCTGGTTCTCCGAACCGTACCTGTCGGTTACCCCGGCCATACTGGCGGACAGCCGGTCGATCCCCCGGGCAACTTACGGCTCTGAGTTCGAGCAGACACCGATGCGCACCATCTGGGACCTGAAGCGTCTGACAGACTTCCGTTTTGCAGTAAAAAAGGGAAGTGCCTACGAGGGATTCCTCAAGACCGAGTTTCCCGGCATGTCACTGGTCCTGGTGGCATCCAATGAAGAGGGGATGGAACTCCTTAAAAACGGCTCGGTAAACGGGTTCGTCCATGATTCCCTCTACCTTGAGCACCTGTACGGCACCAGCGCAAAACTGCGCAACTCTTACGTCCTCCTGGCCGGCGGGGCCCGGCTCGAAAAAATTTGCATGGGTCTTCCCTTCGGTGATACGGTGCTCAAGCAGCAGGTTGACATCTTCATACTGGAGATTATCCGTCTCGGACTCATCGATAGATGGCTGACCCAATACTCTGTGGAACGGTAACACGGGCCATGAAGAGAAAATGCGCTGCCGCCCTGGCATTCCTTATTCTGCCCTTCCTTCCCGCCGCCGTATACGCGGAGAGCCTTTCCGCCCTGATGGAAAGGATCGACCTGTCAGGTTTTCTGAGAATACGGAGCTGGAGCGCGATAAGCAGGACCTATGTGCCCGGATCGTTCGACACGAGGAACACGTATAAGCATGTAAACTACCAGGACCTGTTCCTGCGCAACCGCATATACCTCACTGTTATTCCCGAGATCCAGGTTCGCACGGTGCTTGACATAAGTGGCAATTTCGGAAAATCTGATCTTTCGATGGACAATGCCAATGCCAACCTGATCGCCCGGGACGTGTACGCGATCATCCGGCCCGTCAAAGAGGCCGAGATTTCCCTCGGCCTCATGCCCTTCAGCCTCCCCGGCGGCTTCATCCTTGCCCGGGACGCTACGGGGATCCAGTATACTCACACCATTTCCGGAAAAAAGGCGGCACTCTATATCGCCTACATCAAGGCCTTTGACGATGCCGACGACAGCTTTGGCCAGGGGTCCGACGTGCCGGACTTCGTCTGGGACGACATCATTTTCGCCGGGAGCCGGTTCTCGATCGGCTCCATTTTCAGGGGTGAATGCTATTACATCTATGAAGACGATCGTTTCACCACGAACAAGCTTACGTACGATACCGCCAATTTCGCCGCGGGCCTGGAGGGCGACGGCAGGAAAGGGTCTCTCCACTGGGTCGGCTTCCACGGGAGGGTAATGACCGGCAACTGGTATCTCCGCTTCGGGGGCATATTCAACGCCGGCTACATTTACTGGCGGAATGAGCTCTTCGCGTTCAGGAAAACGGACATTCTGGCAGGCCTGTTCGAGTTCGAGACCGGCTTCAGTATAAACGACCTTAAGCTTTCCGCGGTCGCGGAAGGGGCAACCGGCGATCCGAACAACCAGAACGCGGGCCGCTCATTCCAGGACATCAAGGGAGCCCACGACTTTTCATTTATCGCGGTTGATTCCAACGGCGGGCTCGCCCTGAGAGGGAGCGGCGAATCGTGCTGGTACGGGCTCTACGGGTGCGGCCTGGCTTTCACCTATACGCTCTTCGATTCTTTCATAGTGGACTTCAAACTCCTCCATTTCGGGACAATGAAAGTCCTCTACTGGCGGGGTGAAAAAACAACCTGGTTCGGAGACGAGGCCGATCTCGGCCTCGAGTATCGCTTCCGGAATATCCTCTCGGTATTTCTCAACGCGGGGGGATTCCTGCCGCAGCGCGCATACAACGCGCAGGACAGCATGAGCAGGAGTTATTACGGGTATCTCACCGAGGTGCACTACAACGACCTTCTGCATGATCTCGACAATCACGGTTCCCGGAGCATGATTTTCGAGATTATGCTGGGTATGAAGATCTCCTATGACTAGAAGTGCAACCGGTCAGTCAATGATGAGTCTTGAAATCTCGACCTTGTAGAGGTTGTTAACATTGGTCAGCATTTTCCGCACGTTTTTAATGAGCTCCCGGTCCGTGGACCGTTTCTGGACATACCGCTCGATCTCCTCCAGCTGTCCCTGGAGCTGCTGACCCAGGTCGTCGAGTCCCCGTGCGATCGCTGCTGAAGAAGCTGGACGGGCCCCCCGCTTCAGCTTCTTCATCTCCGCATCGAGCTGTTGCTGTATCTGCTCGCGCTTATCCTCCTCTTCCCGAATCGTCTTTACCAGCAGCTCGGACGCATGAAGAAAGTTGATGGGATTCATCAATTCAAAAATACGGGCCCGCTGTCCTACCATGGAAAGGACCAGACGGGGAATTTCCCGCGTACTGAACGAATCAGCAATGAGCTCGGCGGTCCGAGCATCGATGATGACTTTGTTTCGTACCGGAAGGCCGGCAATATCCTCTGCCGCATGGAGCGGCAGCTCGAGAATCTCGTCATTGACGATTTTGACCACTCCGGTCATGAGTTGAATATATACGTCAATGTTCCTGCCGGGGATGCGTACGGCATTGAATGCGTTGATATTACGCTGGATGATGAGAGCGGCATCGGCGGCGGTACGGGGTTCCGGGAAATACGACACGACGCTTGTATTCGACATCCTGGTTATCATGCCTCCGCGGTCCTGAATTGCCGATGCAATCAATGACTTGATTCTCAGGTTCAGGTTGATCAGGTCCGGGATATTCTGCTCGCCCGAGCGTGGCCCGTTCCCGGCAACAATGACCTCCAGGATCGTCATGCGGCTCTCCGCTATTCCCTCAACGGACATATCGCTTGTATCTGCCGGCGCCGCCTGGAGCCCGTCAATGACCGGGGCCTCGTACTTGCGGAAGATATTGACGACAAAACCGTCGATCTCCTTCATCTCCTCGACCGGCAGCTTCGATATGACGGGAATAATATCCTTCGAGATACCGTACTCCTCCTTGAGAAGCGAAAGAAGAAAGAAAGAGAATTCTATTGATTTCAGGTCGCCTATAATTGTCAGGATGTCCCGCTGGATACCCTTGTTCTTAATGACAAGCATGTCCCTGATGGACCGCAGGGCGTCCCTGTTTCCGAGCTGGGCAAGGAGGAGACAGGAATAAATCCTGACCTTGATGCCAGGGTCTTTCAGGTACTCCTGGAGATAGCGCATCAGCTGCCGCTTGTTGTAACTTGTGCTGTCCGTGATGATGCCGGCAATGGCGCGCACGATAACGTCTTTCGCCTCATCCGGCCCCATTTTATAAAAGAGGTCGTTGAGGTAATCGATATCCGTATCAAAACGGCACTGGCCTATCCCGAGAATCGCCAGGCTGCGGACGGCAGGGCTCGTGTTATGTGCTATGATTCCCTTGAAGATTTGATTCGCCGTAATGTTGCCGGCGATATCGCGCTCGAGGAGAATAGTGATTGCCGACTGGACGATCTCCGACTGCTCGGCAAGACGGCCTTTTAAAAGCTCCAGGATCATGTTGAGTGACCGCTGTTCGGTGAAGAGGGAAAGAAGCCCGAGGGCATTCTTCTGGTCCTCCTCGCTGCCGGTCGTGATCATGACCTCGATCTCGCCCAGCATATAGGAGTAATTGAGCATGGCAAGGGTCTGGACATTCGAGCGGACAATGTCCGGGTCAGGATATTTCTTCAGGTAATTATAGATGTTCACCAGGATCGAAGCGGCCTCGTCAATATGCAACAACCCGATGATGCGGCAGAGCCGCAGGATCCGGTTCCTGAGATAGAGCTTTTCAAAATTGAGGTCCTCGATCCGCGATGCCGAGTTCTCGCGCGACTTGCGGTCCTTGTCGAGCAGAACCTCGACGAGAAGCCGCAGGTCGCCCATCTCTTCCTCCCTGAGAAAGGTTATCCGTTTGGCCATGCCGCCGATGATGTGCTTGACGAGCGCGGGATCGTCCTGAGTCAGAAAGGCCACGATCTCCTTCTTGAGATCGGGTGAGCAATAATTCAGTATGAATTTCCGTATTCGCTGAAAGCTGTCGGGCAGGCCCTTCTCGATGACGTCCGTGATCATGAACTCTTTCCGGTATGTCTCGAAATAGGTCTCGAGTGTCACGACGATATAACTGAAGAGCTTGTCCTTGAAAAGGTTGAACTGCCGCGAGTCGGCGGGCATGCTGAAATACTTTACGAATATGTCCACGATCATCTCGTTGAACCGGTCTATCTCGGTCGATATGGCAATGAGGTTGCGGAAGAGCTTGTCCGGGTCGCGCAGGCGCTCAACGTTCTGGAAGAGAGAATAGAGCGCCATGCTGACCAGCTCGACATCGTTCGAGGTGAGGGCCTTCATCGCGTAGATCAGATATTCCCGGTGGTTGCAGGCTATCATGGCGCATATGAAGGCTATCTTGGTGCTGTTTGAATACCGGTCAAACTCGTGGGTCATCTTGCCCAGGAGGACCCTGATATCCAGAACGATCTTGTCCTCGCTATCCGGTGTGTAGGTGTAGAGCCGGTCATCCTCGGTTTTCATCTGCCGGGCCTTTTCGGAAAGATCGGCCGCCAGCACGTATATGGCTTTGTACGCCGCGGCGCAGAGCGCATCATCCCCTTTTTTCAGCAGGGACTCGAACACCGATATGGCCCTGAAGGATGACAGGGACTCAACGGCAAGGGCCCTGATCTTGGTGTCTTGACGCTCGGCATTGATTATCGAAATGAGAAAATTCAGCACTTCGTCCGACTCAGCCCCGATGGTCTTGAGCACATCGAAAGACCTCCCTATCACTTCCGCTGAAACCTGCGTGGCCTGGAACGATTCGATCAGGGCAATGATATCCTTTATGACATCGGCACCGGCGCGACGTTTGACGTGGTCCAGGATCATAACCCGCTCGTCGTCGGAAATATTTTTTTCGAGGCAGGCCACCAGCGCCTTGATGACCTCCGGCTTATCAAAGAAAACCAGTATGGCTATCGCACTCTTACGGATATCGGGGCCCTTATCCAGCTCCTTGATGAGGATGCTCATACCTACATCTGACTTCAGCAGCCCCAGGATCTTGTGAAACGCGAGTCGCTCATAAGGGACCAGCTTGAAGCTTCTGCTGATTTCGAGCTTTATGGTCTGTAAAAAGCTTTTTTCTTCAGCCACAGCGCATACCTTACCGTTTATAGAGTAGCATCGCCCTCTACTATATCAGGGCCTGCAGTACGATTGCAATAAAAAAACGTCCGGGGACAGGACCCCCTCATTTCCATTATCGTCATAATTACCGATTAAATATATCGATATAGATCGCCGGTCCCGGCTTAGCTCGCATTCGACAGTCGGACGCGCGGCATTTTAATGAAATATTGTTGACACCATTTCGGATGGAAATTCTTATAAAACTCGCAGCATGGCATGTTCACCGGCATAATTGCCCTGCGGCTGCATAATTCAAAGCTAAAAACTTACACCATGGAATAGATATGAATGTAATACCAGTCATACTGGCAGGAGGCGCCGGCACCCGGCTCTGGCCGCTCTCCCGGGACGAAAAGCCAAAACAGTTTCACAACCTCTCCGGAGACGGCACCCTGCTGGAAGAGACGATCAAACGACTTCTCCCCCTGGACCCGGAGCAGATAGTCATCGTTACCTCAAAGACGCACCTCGGCCTGTCCCGCGAGGAGCTGGGCAAGTTCACGGTCCCCGGTACAGTCCTGGCGGAACCCCGCCCCCGCAACACTGCCGCTGCCCTTCTTTACGCGGCCCTCTACCTGGGGAGACTCTTCGACGATTCCA
Organism: Spirochaetota bacterium; assembly: GCA_029564515.1. Classification (GTDB taxonomy): domain Bacteria; phylum Spirochaetota; class UBA4802; order UBA4802; family UBA5550; genus RBG-16-49-21. The sequence continues at coordinate 50,520 of JAKQPV010000087.1, forward strand.
TCATGATATCCCTTCCCGCCGACCACCACATTCTGAACACGGTCGAGTTCGTGCGCATCCTCCGCGAGGCGATCCGTCAGGCTGAGGACGGAAGGCTCGTGACCATCGGTATCAAGCCCACGTACCCCGAGACGGGATACGGCTACATCAAGGCGGTGAAGGGAGACGGCCCGGTCCTTCCCATCGATACCTTCGTCGAGAAGCCCGATATCGACCGCGCGCGGCAATATTTCCAGTCCGGCAATTATTACTGGAACAGCGGCATATTCATATGGAAGACCTCGGTCGTAATCGAGCAATACCGGAAACTCCTGCCGGACCATTTCAAGGCTTTTGGCCCTCTGGCGTCCCGTGAAGCCAGGGAGATCGCCTCGAACGAGGGCGATGTATGGGAAGCAAAGAAAAATATTTTCGACATGGTGGAATCCGTATCCATAGACTACGGCATCATGGAACGGGCCGAGAACCGGGTGGTCATACCCGGCGACTTCGGCTGGACGGACCTGGGGAGCTGGAAGTCCATCGATGAAATTCTGCCGGCGGACGGCAACGGCAACCGATCTCCCGAGAAGGACCGCGCCCTGTTCCTGAACTCCAGGGACTGTTCGGTGTTTACCGAGAACAGGAGAGTCTCCGTTGTCGGTCTCAGCGACGTCATCGTGGTAGAGGCCGGAGGCGAAATACTCGTCATTCACAAGGACGCAGCGCAGGACGTGAAGAAGATTGTAGAGATTGTGAAGAGGGCCTGATCAGCCTCCAGAACCCGTAAATAAAAAAAGCGCGGCTGCCGGCCGCGCTTTTTTTATATCTCCTGCCGCCGTCGCCAGCAGGCCTACTTCCGAATAATCTTCCTGTCGAGCGACACGACCTCCTGGTCCTCGCGGTCCACGAGCTCCGCAACGCTCGGATTGTGCCGAAACCTGAGCACGTTGAGCATGAAGATCTCAAGCTTGTTCACAATACCCGGCGGCAGGATGTCCCCGTCGATCTCAACCGATATTACCGGGAAGCGGCGCTCGCGCGACCAGGGAGTGATGAGACCTTCGATCACGCGCCCGATAAGGCAGGCAAAGGGTGAAATGTTCACGATGCCGGAAAAATCTTCCATCATCGCCGTCGACGCCACGCCGCTCGAAATCGATATTTCCGAATAGAGCTCGTCGCTCACGAAGTGCGTTTCCGCGTTATTCATGATCTGTTCCATGTCATGCGGCGTGTGTGGCACGAGCCCGCTCACGGCAAGGGCCGCCTTGACCTTCTTCTCCACGCCGTGCTTGTACCACTCCTCGATCTTCCAGGATACGAGCTCGCGCAGCTCCTTCGAGAAGGGCTTCCGGTACCAGGGCAGCAGTCCAAGGCGCTTCTGGATGTCGTGCTTCCGGGTGTAATCGCAGTAATAGATCCACTCGGTGATGCCGGAGACCTTGGCGATGATGCCCCGCCTGCTGAACATCCTTATCAGCTCATCCACGGCGAAATCGTCGCGCCGGACGTAGATCTCGCCGACGATGAGCACCTTCGGGGTCTCCTCCACACGGAGTTTGAGCGGTATCTTCGCAATCTCTGCAGCGATGCGCTCCAGGGCCGGGAAAACCTGGTCGATATCCGTTTCAGTGATATCGATCAGCTCCTGCCAGAGCTCATCGTACTTGGCAATTGCTGCCGCCGGGTCAACGGCGCAGGTGCGGAGCGATGTCTCGATATCCTTCATGTAGTCTGCGACGACAAGCCCTTTCCACGCGCTCTTGCTGAAATGCGGCCCCAGCTCGTTGTATGAATTGTCGGAGTCCAGGGTGACCACCACGACATTTTCCAGACGCATGTCCTTAAAAAGGTTTTCGTAGAACACGAAGTACTGGCCCGTGCGGCAGGGCCCTGTCGTCGTTGGAACGAAGAGCATGTATATCTCGTCCTTGCGGTACTTCTCGGATGAAAAATATTTGAGTGCGGCGCCCAGTACCAGCTGCGAGGGCAGGCACTCCTTGCCGGACATGTGGTTCCGCGCCATCTGCAGCGTGTAGGTGTCCGGGAGGGGCATGGCTTCCGCGGTGATACCGGCCGCCCTGAGGGATGCTGCCAGCAGCTCCGTAGAAAGGCGCCCCATGTTGGAGAGGAGCATCTTCGCATGCTTGTTGCCGAAAATCTCGATCTTCCGGTTGTTTTTCAGGTCCATGAGGTGGAGCGGGTCCACGCCGTTGTTGATGAAGCGCAGGCCGTTGTCATACCGCTCGCCCCGGATCTGCTCAATCTTGGATCGATATCCCTCGATGATGTCGAGGAAGGCCTCGACCCGGGTGTCGACCCCGGCGTCGGCCGAATGCGAATCGAGCTCCAGGACCAGGAACGGCTTTGTGCCCATGATCCACTTCACGTAATGGAGCATGAACGAGTCGGGCGCGCAGGAAAAGTTTGTAATATAGGTGACGAAGATGTTGGGCTCGTCTTTCAGGAGAACGCTCGCCTTCATGTCCTGCTGGCCGTAGTACCAGTACATGTTGCTGAAAATCCCCGCCTGCTCGAACGGCAGCATGTCAAACGGGATGACCGAATAGCCGCGGGTGGTGAACTTCAGGGGTATACCCATGTTCGCATCGCGTGTAAAAGCGTTGTAAGGCCGTCCCAGCACGGCTATGACCGGATGCCCGGCCTCCGCCGCCTGGCGGTACGCCTCGGCGCCCATCTCGCGGTAGCGGGCCCAGAAATCGTCCTGCTTGTCGCAGGCAATATTGAAGGCCTGGCGCACCTCGCGCTCGGCTATGCCGAGCTGTGCCCCGATGCGCACAAACTCCTCCAGCGCCTTTTCCTTACCGAACTTGAAGCTCACGATCGGCGCGAGAAACTTGCGCTCGTCGATCTCGGGGAAGGCCTTTTTTATGTAATAGGGAAGCGACTGCGTGATAGGGCAGAAATTTGCGTGCACATCGTCGACGTAGCTCTCCAGGTCCCGGAAATGAGGCACGAAAATGTAATCGAGCCCCGCGTTCAGGATGTCCTGCACAGCGCCGTGCGCAATCTCGGCCGGGAAGCAGTAGGATCCCTCGGTGCGCGCCACGCCGTCGTGCGATATCTCCTCGGAGAGTCGCACCTCGATCCCCAGCGTATGGAAAAACCAGGAGTAGAGCGGCCAGAGGGTATACACGGAAAAAGCTTTGGGCACGCCCACGGTGTAATTGCGCTTCCTGACGAAGTCCTCCTTTCTTGGCGCGCAGTCGTGGAACATGAGCTGTTCGCGCTTCTCGATATAGTTGAAAACTTTTGATTCGTCTATCTTTTTCTTTTTCCGCATGTTCGCGTACTTGTTACAGCGGCCGCCGAACATGTACTTGTGGCCGTTAACGTTCAGAACCCGGATGGAGCACTCGTTATCGCACGCCTTGCAGGCAAACTCGCGCTCGTATACGATTTTGGTGCCCAGTATCGCGTCGATCTCGAAACGTCCCTTCTCTATGATCCCGTCCTGGAACTTCTGCTTGGCGAGGATGCCCACGCCGAAGCACCCCAGGAGCTCGGGGTCCGGCGGGATGGTAATGCTTTTATTCATGAGCATGGCAAACGCCAGGGGCACCGCCTTGTTAAGAGCGACGCCCCCCTGGAGCACTATGTTATTGCCGATGGTCCGGTTGCCCACCACCCGGTTCAGGTAGTTTGACACTATGGAGGTAATGATGCCGGCGGTTATGTCCTCGCGTGAGGCGCCCAGCTGAATCGCCTTGCGTATGTCAGAGTTGATGAAGGCGGAGCACTGCTCGCCGAATTTAAGGGGCCCCTGGGCCCGCACCGCGATATCGCCGATGTCTCGCACGTTGGTTATGTTGAGGTCCCCGGAGGCGGACTCCTCGAGGAACGAGCCGGTCCCGGCGGAGCATGCCTCGTTCATCGCGTAATCAATGGGGACCCTGTTTTTCAGCATGGCATATTTTGCGTCCTGGCCCCCGATCTCGAAAATAGTATCGATGTCCGGCTTGAAGTAGGTGGTGCCCACCGCGTGGGCGATGATTTCATTATACACGGCGGGCGTTTCCAGAAACACGCCGAGTATTTCCCGTGAGGAGCCGGTCGTTGAAGCGATCGTGATGTTGATCGAAGCGTCACCGATCTGTTGAGATAATTGTTTCTTCACCTCAACCAGGCATTCCTTCAGCGCGTTCACCGGGTCACCATGGGTCCGTCCGTAGTGGGAGGCCACAATTTCGTCAGTCTCGATATCGATGAGCGCAACCTTCGTGGTGGTCGAGCCGCCGTCGACGCCGAGAATGTATTCGCCTCCAGGCTTTGCCGTACCGCGGCGCGACGGCAGGTAATTCACCTTGCCCTCCGCGCTTTTCAGGCTCTTGTACTTGGCAAACTCGATCTGCTGCGGCTTGAACAGGTCGTCCCGTTTGGGAAGCGGGCTACCCGATGTCGCGGCCAGATATGCCGCGCCGTATGCCTCCAGGCAGGGCGCCTCCTCCGGCACAACGAACTCTATGCCCGGCAGCTTCTCCTTGAGGAAACGGATGATGTTTTTGTTCTTTGTCACGCCGCCTGTAAGAAGCACCCGGCCGCTCTTGATACGAGCCCGTTTCAGGAAGTCGGAGACCTTGGTCGACATGACATCAGAAAGCGACATCACGATGTCCGCCTTGGTCGCCTCACCCTTGTTCAGCTTGTGCGTGCAGTCGCTCTTCATGAAGACCGAGCAGCGCGAGGACATATGGCAGACCACGGCGGTATCCGGCACGCTGGCAACGTCCGCCAGCCGCAGGTCCATCCGTCCCAGCTGCTGCTTGAAAAACTCGCCGGTGCCGGATGCGCACTTGTTGCCGGAGAAGCTGGTAATGATCTTCCCGTTCTCGTCAATGGTGTACACGACAAAGTTCTCCCCGCCCAGAGATACCGAGGCGTCAACTTTCAGCCCGAGCCGATTCAGTGCCTCCTCAACGCAGATAGATTCCAGCACGTTGTTAATATTCAGTAAAAACCTGCCCTCGGTGCCGGTGACAAGGGACGGGACTCCTGCCGGCACCTGCCTTTCAAGCAGGATATTTTTAAGCGTCTCAATGAAATTCCCCTCATGTGCAACGACGGTTTCCCACCGGGCCCGCTCATCCTCAAGAAGGACGACCTTGATGCTCGAAGAGCCGATATTGATGCCAAGACTCTGCATGGAACAAGCCTCCGGAATTATTTTGATTAGCCCTTATAAATCAGGGCGATTTTTTTCTATAATGATTTATTCATAAAAAAATTGCCTTTGTGCCAACGGCACCCAGGCAGAGGCCAATAAATATAACCATATTTTTTTTTGTCCATTAAGTTTTTTGAACATTATTCAAATTAATTATACAAAAATTACATGTGTATGTTTATTGTTGACGATACAACTATTTCACGGCAAAGCAGCAAATCAAACAACACGGGACACATTTATCTTTTATTTGATCATGTATTTACAATATGTTTAAAATTTTGTATATTTTATTAATATTTAATTAGATTGACGTGATACTTATATTAAATTAATAATACATTATCCACCGGCACGGGCGGGTTCTTATATCGTGTCGTTCCCAAGGTGATATTTTTAAAATTTACCGGGTCATATGTGATTACGTTATGTCCCGCGGATCATTACCGCAGGCATTGTACAAAAATGATAAGCCGATGATGGTTCTATGATCATTTCATGATACGCCGCGCAGTAACACAATCCGGGAAGCTGCGGTATCACTAACAAGGGTTGCAGATGAGTCATAAAATCCTTCTTGTCGAAGATGACAAAACAACGATACTCCTGCTCAATAAATTCATCAGGGACCTGGGATATAATATTATTCACACTGTCCCAACGGGCGAGGAGGCCATTCACGAGATAATCAAGTTCAGCCCTGACGTAGTGCTGATGGACATTATTCTCGGAGGCCAGATCGACGGTATCGAGACAGCCCGGCAGATAAATGATATTCACAGCATTCCGGTCATTTTTATAACCTCGTCATCCGACAGCAACACGCTGAAGCGCGCCCTCACCACGAATCCCTCAGGGTACATCGTCAAGCCGGTTGACAAGAAGGAGCTGAAATCGGCCATCGAGCTGGCAATACTCAGGCACGAGATGGAAGACCGTCTCAAGGAGAGCGAGCTTCGGTTTTTCACTATCCTGAACAGCATCGGCGACGCGGTGTTCGTCATGGACACGGCAGACCAGATCACCTACGTGAACCCGAATGCAGAGCGGATCACGGAGTTCACGATAGACAAGCTGCTCGGCAAACATTTCAACGAAGTAATGAACATCCGGTATAACGGCCTCACCGGCAGCACGGACGTGATGAACGACGAAATCCACTACAATTACTTTATCACTCAGTCCGGGAGGAAGGTGCCCGTGGACTTCAGCGTGTCCCCAATCAGCGACATCAATGGCGAGCGATCGGGCTCGGTCATTATCCTGCGCGACGATACGGAGCGGGTCAATTCCGAGATGAAGCTGAAGGAAAGCTTCGTCCAGATAAAGAAGGCCGTGGGAGGCATCATACAGGCCATGGCCCAGACTCTCGAAACGCGCGATCCCTACACCGCGGGCCACCAGCGACGGGTAGCCAACATCGCCAAAACGATAGCCGAGGAGATGCAGCTCCCTGAAAAACACATTGAAGGGATATTCATGGCCGGCATCATTCACGACCTGGGCAAGATCTGCATACCGACCGAGATACTGAGCAAGCCGGGGCGACTTTCAGCAATCGAGTTCGACCTGATCAAGACTCACCCCCAGATCGGATATGATATTCTCAAGACCATTGAGTTCCCCTGGCCGCTGGCGGAGATGGTCCTGCAGCACCATGAATGGTGCAACGGGTCAGGGTATCCGCGCGGCCTGACTAACAACGATATCCTGATCGGAGCACGCATTATCTGCGTTGCGGACGTGGTGGAGGCCATGGCATCAGACCGGCCGTACCGTCCCGCACTGGGAATAGAAGATGCCCTTGAGGAGATAACCAACAAGAAAGGAAAGCACTTCGACAGTGATGTCGTCGAGATCTGCATCAAGATCTTCAGGGAAAAACACTACCGGATGCCCTGATGCCGGCTGATCCGCGCCGCGGGCCTACTGGAGATTAAACCTGAGTATCTTCGTTTCGAGGCCGTCATTATCTTCCGCCATGCCCATTACCTCCCACCCCCTCTTCCGGTAATATCGCTCGAGCCGCTCCGTGTCTTTCTGGCCCAGGAAAAGGTGGACGCTCTGGTATTCCAGCTCTTTTGCACGCATGATTACCGCCCGGACCAGCGCGTGGCCGGTGCCCCGGTTCCGGTACCCGGAAGCGATATAGAGGGAAGAAAGCCAGGGATTGAGCTCTTTCCGCGACCAGAGGTCATCGAGCTTGAGCGTCACCATCCCCACCGGGAGCGACCCGTCAAGCGCGACAAAGGACTGGGGCAGAGCCTCGTTATTAGCGCGCTCCATGAAGGCGCGCAGGACCAGATTGAAATCCAGTGCTCGCTTCTGGTACCACTCCAGATAGGCCCAGTAGGCAAGAATGGGTGCGAGATCAGGTTCCTGGTGCAGTGAAATTATTTCCATGTCGTTTCCCCTGGTGGCTCATTTTCTACACAATCAGAACCATATTGTCAAATCAATTATGATTTTTTCCGTATGTCATTACGAGCATACCTGTTCGGTTTACAAACACCTGCGGTTTTCTGGATGACATCTTATTCCATATGACCGCAGTGACAATTTCATATCATACGTCCTTCTATAAACATATCCTCTCTAAATGAAATAATTCTATTTGCGGCATTGCTGCTTGACAATTAAAGGGCCCTGTGATATATCATTATACGTCGAGTTATTTCATCAAACCACTTCTGATGCCGACTAAAACAGGGGGAATTATCATGGCGACCTATTATAAAAAAATCAAAGGCAAAAACTACGACGGCAATCTGATAAAGAAAGCAGACCGCTCGGTGAAAGGCCGGGGCGACGGGCGGATATCGCTTACCGATGCTAAAGCCCTTCTTAAAACCGTGAAGGACTCTGACAATTATTCTGACATTGAAAAAGCGACCATGCGGCATATCCGGGACAACTATGACTTCACCCCGGAAGCAGACCGTTGGTTCCGCAGCCAGGTCCGCTCATGGGCAGCATCGAAAACTTCGTCCATGCCTGCTGCCAGAAAGAAGGCGGCCGGGAAAAAAGGCGCCAGGAAGCCGTCACGATCCAAAAAAGCGCCGGTACGTCGCAAGCAGACGCTCGAGCAGGAATATATCGCGCCGCCGTCTGAGCTGATCGAACGCGAACCGATTAGCAAAGGGAAAACCCGGTCCAAAGCCCCGTTCATTATCCTCCTGCTCCTGATAGCCGCCGTTCTCGGCCTGTTCCTCTGCCCGAAAAGCAAGCAATGGATAAAGAGCAAGATGGAAACATCAACCCCGACCGCTGAAACTGCCGTGAAGCCGGTCGAGCAGACAGCCCCGCCCGTTGCGCCTGAAGCAGTCCAACCGGAAAAGAAAGCCGAGCCCCCGGCACAGATCAAGCCGGTAACGCCCCCCGTGGAAGAAGGGGATTACTATGTCGTGCAGGTCCATGAAGGCCTGGTGAACATCGCCGAGAAAGAGCTGGGCGATTACAAGAAATGGGTGGATATTTACCGGCTCAACATGGCCACCATCCCGAGGACCCTCATGCTATACACCGGCCAGAAACTGAAGATGCCGGAAGGGTGGAAAGCAAAGAAATAGCGAAACTTGGTGCGGTTAACCGGAAAGTGCCGGAACCCCGAGAAAGGGCCCGGCACTTTTTTTATCTATTTTTTTATCTGCTCGAGAAAGGCCTGTACCCGGGTCCGTATCTGTTCAGTGTCACCCGCGCTGTAATCCGTATCGATCCGCAATACCGGCGTCCCGTTCTTTTTCAGCTCGTCCGCTATAACACCGCCCTCGATCTGGTACGGCTGGCAATATTGCAGCGTGTAGTCGATCACGCCCTGTGCGTTATACTGCTCGCTCATCTCCCGGATCCGCCCGAGCCTCGTGGGATTGGGGGTGAATACCGCGCAATGAATGTCAAAATACCGGTTCGTGATCCGGTCGATCATCTCGTCAACGGTTTTCCCCGACTCCTCGGTAAGTTGATGGTGTCCGCGCTCGCCGGTGCAGAGTTCCTCTCCGACGATAACCGCCCCGCTCGTCTCAACGATGCCGGGCACCTTCCAGTTGGGTACTGCCATGGGGCACCCGGAAACGAGAACACGCGGCGTGCCGGCCGGGACAGCGCCCTGTTTTTTCTTAACGCGCTCCTCGAGCTCGTCCGCGATCTTGTTAACCGATTCCGTAAATCGGACCGGGTCGTCGTAGAAAAAGACCTGGTTGATGAGCAGCGCGTCCAACCCGGAAATCGGCGCGGGGTCAGCAGACCTGAGTGCCATGACCCGGTTGACCGCCTTCCGCTTCGCATTCACGATCGCGATCCCATTCTTCAATGAATTCGCCGTGATTTTTTTACCGCTTATCTCCTCGAGCTTTTTCGCGAGTGCCGCGTACTCGGCCCTGAGGAGGCCCCTGCCCGTTTCGCTTTTCATCTGGGGCAGATCAATGACATAGAAAGAAGGAATGATGCCCTTCATGATCTCGTACGCCTTCTTCTTGCCGTCGCAGGTGTTCTCGCCCACGATAATATCGCTCGCCTCGACGTAAGGGCAGACCCTTGCGAGCTTGAACCCGAAGGCCGCCTTGATGAGCGAACAGGTAGTGCGGGGGAGGTATTTCTCCGCCTGGTCAAACGCGAACTCCGCACCGGCGCAGAGGCCCACCGATACGCCGTCAACCGCGAGCACGAGCTCTTCCGGCACGTACACGCAGTACGACCCGATCACTTTTCTGCCCTGTTTTTTCGCGTCCATGAGCTCCTTTATCCTGAGCCCATGAACCTCGCTCATGACGAAATCCAGATACGCCATGCCCGCCGGCCGGTTTTTTTGCGAGAGAAAAGCGGCGCCGTACATTTCGCCCACCGCTTTGAGTAATGCATCGTGCGTATCAAGGTCAAGTCCCAGCTCCTTCCACATGGGACGATAATCTTCTGCCATGACATCCTCCTTAAAAATATTTTTATATATGTTTGCAGAAGAGGGTAAAATCTGTCAATAATTAATATTTTAGATACTTAAGATTTATAATTTTAATAATAAAATTATGCAAAAAAGTATTGCGCAAACCCTGTACAATTATTGAAATCATCATTGAACAATAAGTGTCCGGCAATGCCGGCAAGGAGAGATCTGCATCTCATGGAACCAGGCAACCTGATTATACGGGAGACCGAAAAGGGGAAGGCCGTATTCGCCGGCAGGAACATCGGGGCGGGAGAGTTCGTGTGCGAGTTTACCGGGCCGCTCGTCTCCATGGCGGAATACCTGAAGCTCCACGACCCCTCCAACAACCACTACCTCCAGATCGACGACGACCTGTTCATGGGCCCGTCGGGCAACGCAGACGACCTGATAAATCATTCCTGCAACCCCAACGGGGGGCTCGTATACCGGGACGGCACGGTAAAGTTCATGGCGATCAGGAACATCAAAGAAGGCGAGGAGCTGTCCTTCGATTATTCAACCACGATGGACGAGGACGGCTGGGAAATGGATTGCCTGTGCGGAGACCCGGCCTGCCGGAACAAGGTGCGGGACTTCAGACATCTCACGCCGTCTCTGCAGGACAGGTACATATCGCTGGGCGTGGTCATGCCCTATATCGTCAGGAAACACCGTCAATCACGCCCCTGACCGTGGCCCTTCATTTTTCTTCCTTGAATACATAGCTCAACAGGCGGTAGATCAGCTTCGCTGCCAGGTAGTCGCACTGCCTGTTGTACACATTGGGGCAAAGCTCAACGACATCGAATCCAACGACCCGCCGCGTTTCCGCAACCTTCCGCAACAACTCGATCACGTCGTACCAGAGAAGCCCGCCCGGCTCCGGTGTACCGGTCGCCGGCATGATGGAGACATCGAACCCGTCCAGGTCGATGGTCACGTACACGGTATCGGTGAGGAGAGAAGCGGCACGTTCGATCCACTCACGGCTGCCGCGGATCTCCTCGGCGTAAAATACGCGGCCCGCCTCCGCAACCTCCTGCTCGTACGCGTCCATCGCCCGGATTCCGACCTGCACAGAAGGGCAGATTTCCCGCACGCGCGCCATGACGCAGGCGTGGTTATAGCGCGACCCGTTGAACTCATCCTGGAGATCGGCGTGCGCGTCGATCTGGAGCACCGAGAGCCCGGGATACCGCGCGGCGTGGGCCCGCACCGCACCCACGCTTACGGAATGCTCACCGCCTATGGTTACCAGGAACTTGCCGGCATTTAGGTGCCGTGCCGCCCGGGATTGGACAGCCTCAACCATGGCTTCGGGAGATGATTTTTCGCGTACCGGCGCGTCCGTGTGGATGCCCTTGCGGTACACTTCCGTACCTGTATCAATGTCGTAGAGATACATGGCATTCGATGCTTCGATTATCGCTGCGGGGCCGCGGTCGGCGCCCTTCTGCCAGGTAGAGGTCCCGTCGTAGGGTACCGGCATCACGACGATAGCCGAGCTGTCGTACGCATCATAGCCTTCAGGCTTGTCGCCAAATCCCGGTTTTTTCCGCATGGTGCTTACTCCCCGGGCAGGGCCATCCGGCGGCCGCTGGTCCCTTCAGTCCGTTGTGTACTTTCCCTTAAGCAGGGAGGCCCCACGATGGAGCCCCTGTTATAAAAATCAATGCTTTTTCCCGGGGCGCTGCTGCCGTCACCCGTTCCCGCGCGTCTGAAGATACCTGCTGTAGAGGTACTGTTTGGAAAGGCAGAGGACAGCCATCTCGGGCGTTCTGTACACGATGACCTTGTACTTGCTCCCATCCGGCGAATGCATGGTTTCATCTTCGGGAAACTTCGCCAGTGACACCGGGTATATCGGCTTGTCATAGGTGTTCATCATCTTCACAATCGTATCGAGGAGCATTTTATCAACGAATGCCGAACCCTGATTGAATAATTTGATCTCCTCATCGGTGATGAACCCCATGCGATGTGCGGCCTGGATCGGCCGCACGCCGAATTTCGCAGAACCGAGGAGCCCGAGAACGATGACAGAGTCAAACGCTTCGGAAGCGACCATCAGTTCTATAGCATCGATATACAGCTGGGCGTCCGGCTGGCCGACCAGGTCCACCGGGTTCGACCTGCTCCAGAAGGGCGGCAGCTTTTTGTCGAGTTTCAGCTTGATGTCCTCAGGCAGGGGCGGCAGCACCAGGCCCCGCTCCTCGCACTCGTCAGCCGTGATCACGCCCCATCCGCCGCCCAGGGTCACGATGCCGACGCGGTTCCCCTTCGGCAGGGGATAGCCGTCGAAGGCCGCGGACAGCTCGAGCAGCTCCGTGGGGTTCATGGCCATCATGATGCCGGTCTGGCGCATCACGCTTTCAAAGATCTGGAACGAGCCGGCCATGGCCCCGGTATGCGACGAGGCGGCCTTGCTTCCGCCCGCCGTCCTGCCTGCCTTCAGCGCGATGACCGGTTTTTTTATCGACGTGCTCTTCGCGATATCGAGAAACTTCCTGCCGTCATCGACCCCCTCAAGGTACATCAATATTACAGATGTGTTCTTATCGGCATTGAAATATTCGAGATAATCTTCCACTTTCAGCACCGCTTCGTTCCCGGAACCGACGAACTTGCCTATGCCGAAACCCTCAATTTCGGCCCAGAGCATGATCTGGTTCCCCACGTTACCGCTCTGCGCGATGATTGAAATTCCTCCCGGTTCCGGCCGCGGATGCGCGCCGGTACCGTTCAGCTTCCAGTTTATATTCGAGAGCCCCATGGTATTGGGCCCTACGACATTGAGATCGTGCTTTTGTGAATAAGCGATGAGTTTCTTCTCAAGCTCTATTCCATCGCCGCCGGCCTCGCTGAAACCCGACGATATGACCACGATATTCCGAATCTCTTTTTTAACGCAATCTTCAAGCACGTCCATGATCGTTTTTGCCGGGGTCGCTATAAATACCAGGTCGACCCTGCCGGGGATATCGATAAGCGACTTATAGGCCTTCAGGCCGTAAACGGTATCCCTGGCCGGCGAAACCGGGTACACCTTGCCGGCAAAGCCCCCGTCAAGGATATTGCTCAACACCATGGAGCTCCATTTTAATTTCGTCTCCGTCGCGCCAACGACCGCGATACTTTCAGGGTAAAACATCTTATCCAGATTCTTCATTGACCACCTGCAGGTTCCTGAAATCTCATATCTGGCAGTAGAGCGGCTTTTGTTTTTCTTTTCAAGCCATTTATCTAAAAAATGACATGTCGGTTCTCTTTCTGTCGCCCGGACTCCCGGCATCGTACAGCAACGAAAGCCCGATACAAGTATATTACAAACCTTGATGACATACGTTATCTTTCTATTCGAGGGGGCCATGATCGCAAAGGCGCATGTAACATGAACCGGATAGGCCTCTTCCCCTCCATTTCAGGTCCGTGTTACCGCCCCGGCACTTTTCACGATATCCTTTATGGCAACGTTTTATCATCCCTGACGATAACCTTGTCAATCCTGTTGCCGTCCAGGTCAACGATCTCGAAAGAATAACCCCCGGACTTTAAAACCTCGCCGACCTTTGGTATCCGGCCAAGCATCTCGATGATGTATCCAGCGAGGGTATTGTACCCTCCGTCTTCGGAAATATCCAGGCCGAAATATTCCTGAAATTCGTCCACGGCTATCATCCCGTCGACAAGGAAGGACCCGTCGCCACGTCTTGTAATTCTCGGATTTTCCTGTTCCGAGGCCTCCGGGATATCGCCCACTATTTCCCCTACAACATCATGCAGGGTGACAAGCCCGCTGATCCCGCCGTATTCATCGATTACAAACGCGATATGTGATTTATTGGACTTGAAGAGTTCCAGGACCTTGAGCGGGCTTATACTTTCCGGCGCATAGAGCGGCTTCTCCATATGCCGGTTTATTGATTTAAATTCTCCCAGCAGTATGGTTTTCAGAATGTCCCGTGTTTTAATTACTCCAACTATGGTATCAAGGCCGTTACGGCATACCGGCAGGTATGGATAATCCCCATATTCGACTATTTTTTCCTTAATTTTTTTAGCCGGATCGGTTATTTCAATATACTTGATGTCCGGCCGCGGACTCATAATTGAAACGATCCTGTTTTCATGAAGCTCGAAAACACCCTCCGCCATTTCGGCCTGATGCTTCTTTATAAGTCCAAATGCCTCGCCCTCCTTTATAAGTACTTTCAGCTCCTCTCCCGTCACGGGCGGATTATCGTTGCCGGCACCGGCCATTCTGGTAAGACTGATTATCATGTTGGTGATCATGGTAAACAAGCGGACCAGGGGCATGAAGATTATGGATAAAATCTTCATCGGATAAACAATCAAAGACGCAATGCGCTCGGGACTGCCGAGAGCGACCCGTTTGGGAATCAGCTCTCCGAAAAGTATGGACATGAAGGTAATGGATACGACAACGATACCGGTGCTCAGCACGTCGCTGTATGCAGCAAGCATCGGCATTGTATTAAAAGACGATTTCAAGCGTACGGCTATTGTCTCTTCACCATACGCCCCGGCGAGTATGCCGATAAGCGTAATCCCGATTTGAATCGTCGACAGGAACGCGGTCGGTGATTCGGTAAGGGCCACTACCGCACCGTATGCAGCATGTCCCTCTTCAGCCTTGGCTTTGAGCCGCTGTTTGCGTGAGGATATAACCGCCATTTCAGACATTGAAAAAAATCCATTTACAAGAATTAATGAAAAAATAATTATCCCGGCGGTTATTTCATGTAACATGGCGAAACGTCCTTCTTATTAATATATCGAGTCAATGTTTGCGACAAGCAATTCGCAGTATCCCGTATCGTGTAATTTATAGCCCTGCTGGCGCCGACATCCGTCAAGAGGTATTTCTGACCTTGCAGATATATATAATGATACTTCACAGTTGTAATAAAAAAAAATTTTGCTAAAGAATTTCTGCATTTCTTCCGTATTTGTATACATAAGGAGTATCAGTTATGTCCCTTCGAACAAGCCTGTTCATAGCCGTTTTTTCACTATCAATGATAGCCGGCCATCTCCTTGCAGGACCCTTCTCGGTGGCTGATCCCCCGAAAAATATCGGGGCGCCGGTGAACAGCGCCGCAAACGATTTCGCCCCGGCCCTGGGACCGGACGGAAGCTACATGATCTTCAACTCCAACCGGAGCGGTAAATACCAGGACCTGTATATCAGCCATTTTAAAGAAGGGGCATGGCAGACCCCCCGTCCCCTGACCCGGTTGAATTCACCGTATAATGATGAATCCCCGTTTTTGTCATCTGACGGGAAAATCCTGGTTTTTTCATCAGACAGGGATGGAAGCTATGAACTCCCCGCGGATGAGAAGGGCCAGATCAAGGTATCGTTCGACCTGTACTGGTCGAGCATGGTGGAAGGTGAATGGACGGTTCCCGAGCGATTACCCGGCGAGGTCAATACCGCATCCCATGAAAAGGCGCCGAGCCTGAGCAGGGACGGGATGACGCTCTATTACTGCGTATGGCCTTTCGGCGATATATCGCTTGCGACCATAATGACGGCCGAATTTAAGGACGAAGGGTTCCGCGACACCAAACCGATGCCCGAACCATTTAACAGCGGATACCGGGACCTCGCACTCATTCCGGCAGAGGATCTTGAAGGCTTCTTTTTTTCGTCGATGAGGCCCGATACGCTCGGGCAATTCGACATATACTTCGTCTCCTATAAAAACCGCACGTTTGGTCAACCGGTCAACCTGGGGGAAAAGATAAACAGCGCGGAAAGCGAGATATATCTTTCGCGTGCTGACCAGCGCTATTTCATCACCTCGAACCGGCAGGGCGGGAAAGGCCTCTTTGACCTCTATTCCGCGTTTATTTTCTCGCAGGAGGCGAATTTCGAGACCCGGGCCATACTGTTTGATTTCGACAAGTCCGCGATCAAGGCGGAGTCCTATCCCTATCTTGACGCGCTCGCGAAATTCCTGATAAGCCACGGCGATATCGGGCTCGAGATAATCGGGCACACGGACCTTCACGGCACCGATGATTACAACAACAGGCTCAGCCTGGACCGCGCGGAGTCGGTGAAAAAATACCTCGCCGGCAAAGGACTGGATGCGGCGCGCTTCCGCATCTCGGGCGCCGGCAGGACCAGGCCGGTGGTAAACCAGACAGGCGAGGGTTACGATGAGCTCAACAGGAGAACCGAGTTCAGAATTGTGAAAAACAAGTGACCCGGGCGCTTACCCCCTCTTCAGAAATAAACACCACCGCGGGAGTATCGCCGGATCGGCCGTCCGTGGTGGCCCCGATTCAATCATCGTGATCTATTTTTTTCCTCTCCCGGCAAGAAGATATTGATTTCAGGACGTCCCTGATTATGCTCTGGCTTAACGTACCGAGGGGGAGATGGAACGATTGAAGAATTTATTACGCGGTGTTTTATCCGGAACGGTTCTGTATAACTACCTGTTTATCGTATTTCTGCTTCTCTACAACTATCTGCTGCGTGACCTGGTCCTCGACGCGAGTATCGGTGCCGTGTACGAGGTGAGGGAAGCCCCCGCTTTTGGGATCATGATCTTGTCCGTCATAGTGCTGGGCACCTACGCGCTCATGTTGAAATGCAGGGAACTCCGGGCCACGGGTGAGAAGACATCGGCCGGCATCGGTTACGTCCTCAGCGTTCTCAACTGGGTCGTGGTCATCTCGATGGGCTTCACCGCCCTGCAGTCGTTCGGCATCAAGGTCACGGAAAATACCGACAGGCTCTCCGGCCTCGAGAACGCGGCCATCATGATGGCCATTCTCTCCGCACTGATACAGGGGGGCTTCGCGTTCGGGTTCCTGGTACGACTGAGCGAGCCCTATGAAAAACCTATCGGCATGGGGAGACGGGCGGCAGCGGGGCTGGCTGCATTCGCGTACGCGTGCATCGCCTATACCGTGGTGTGGGAAACTATAGAATCAAACTCAATGTCGACAATGAGCGCCTTTGATCTCACGACAGGCGGGGGAGTATCCAACCTGATTGGATGGTTCTTCTGCTTTATCCTGCTCTATCCTCCCATGAGGATCCCCTTCATCCTCCAGGAAGCGCATGACATCAAAAACGGCAGAACGGGCATCTGGATCGGAATAAGCTATATCGTGGTGCTCCTGGCTGCCCTTGTTCCCATCGTGAAAAATCCATTCCCGTGATTCAACTCTGGATTATTGCTTCGTATAATAACAGAGAATGAAAACATCCGATGCCGCTTGATTAATCCGGGGAATTCCGGGATACATTTCGTCCGTGCACTGCTTCGGCTTATGTCAGAATCCGACCCCTGGTAAATTTTTTTACATCCGGAAAAAATAAATGGTTGAGAAACTTTTGATCAGATGCTATAAATAATCACAACGATCTTTCTGGCAATCATGTGCTTCATAAAAATATTCTGTAAGGGGGAAGATTCCATGAACACCATGAGCGAATCAATGCAGGGCTTTTTCGCCGGGACCAGGCCCGGTAAAAAGGCAAAGTACGGCAAGGCAGCCTTCGATCTTCCGATACTCTACCTGCGTGATGATTTTTTCGGTCTCTATTTCACCGCGGACCCAAAAAAGGTAAAGGGCATACTGCCCTCCGACAGGATGCACCCCGTCACCATGCCTAACGGCAGGGCCATTGTCGCGATCCTGGCCTACAATTATATAGACACGACCATCGGCCCGTATGGCGAGGTGCCCGTGGCGATACCCGTCCTGTATGACAGAAAACATCTCCCCCTCATGGGGTTCCTGCCGGCTCTGCGCCAGGCGAACTATCCCGGTTTCGCGGTGCTGATCATGCACCTGCCGGTGACCAAGGTGGAAGCACGCGACGCAGGCCGCGGCGAATGGGGCTACACAAAGTTCATAGCGGACATGCGTTTCGACATCACGCCCGAATTCCTCCAGTGCTCCATGTCAGAGGGAGACGAGCATATTCTCGACCTGCGGGTTATGCGCCGCGGCTTCCACATGCGCGACAACAAGCCCCTCATCACCTTCTCGGTCAGGGACCGGAAGCTGATACGAACGGTAATCCCGCAAAAGGGCACGATGCGCATGTCCCTTTCGATGAAAGGCTCCTTCGTGAACTTCGGGAAGCACCCCATGGCAAAATCAATCCAGGCGCTCGACATTTCTGAAAAGCCGTTCATGGCCAATTACTACACCGAGCGGGGTGCCATCCTGCCTTCAGGTACGGTTATAGAGGAAAACGTACGGCCGTTCGAAGGATACCCGGGGAAAGACCGGAAAGCAAAGCATGTCACGCTTTACACGCCATACGGGGTGTAAGAGAAACTCGGGAACCGACGTTGTGGCCCGGTCATTCAGATGATTTATCAGGCAGGGCGTCGTACTCGACAATATACCTGGCGGGCATGCCTTTCATGAGATGGATTTCAACCGAGAAGGGTGACTCTTCCCGGGCCGCAAGCAGGGTCTGGCCGATAAAATTGGCGGCATAACCGATTATTTTTCCGGATCCATCGAAGACGGCGACCGCTACCTGAACGTAGCGCGCGTTTTTTCCGCTTATGTTTTTAACAATGCCGCGTACGCGATACCGGTCAATGCTGCTCTCCGGCCGTTTCATGTTCAGGCCAGAGATCTCCATCTTCGGCCTTTCCTGGTAATACCCCGGAATTTCCGGTACCCCGATAGATCTGACTGACGCGTACACCGGAGCATCGGTGACAAGGACCTGGACCGGCGATCTCTCTCCCGGGAGAATATAGTTCCTGATCCCGTAACCGCGACCGGCTGCAACCTTCTTCCCGCCCGCATCATAGAGAGCGATCTCTGCCCTTGGATATACCGGGGTCTCACCCGTGTTCACAAACATGCCGACGAAGTAAATGTTACCTATACCGTCAGGCAGGGCGGCGATATGCGTGAATTCCGCGCTTACCTTTTTTTCAGGCTCTATCGAATCCCCACCCTTTTCAATTGCTCCCCTCCCGCTTTCACCGCCGGCGCCTGACATTCCGTTCCAGCGAGCAGTCTCCCTGCCCGTTAACAAGGCAATTGAAAGCGCAATAACGAGGAGCAGGAGCGACGCCGTGATGACGGTGACGGCTTTGTGCCGCCGAACAAACGCAAGGACGGCAGCGGCAAGAGCAACAGCCCCGCCGCCGTAATGGATGGTCCCGCAGTAGTTGCAGACAAACCCGTCTTTTTTACGCCTGATATCGTGGCTTCCGCACTGGACGCACTGGAGCGGTTTGATCCTGTTCATATAGCGTTTCCATACATCGTGATGATCCTGGTCCGGCCGGCGCTGCCGCACCGGCCGGCACTCCTGTTATTTGCGCAGGCGCGGCGGCGGCACGCATACGCGCCGCATGCCCTCCTGGAGGGATATCGCATCCGCCGGGCAGAACCGGGCGCACACGCCGCATCCGATGCAGTATTGTTCCTCCCGGACCGCGACGCCGTCATCGTTCATCACGATAGCGTCGACCGGGCAGCGCTCCACGCAGATCCCGCAGCCGGTGCAGGCAGACGGGTCTATCACAGACAGGTACATCGTCGAGTTTATCATGGGGGACGCACCGTTCCGCCAGAGGGTAAAGGTATCGCAGCAGTCCTTGCAGCAGTTACAGATGCTGTTCTCTTCTTTCTCGATGTTCGAGTTGTTGTGAAAAGCCTTATGAACCAGTCCGGCCTCCTCGACCTGGCGCATTATCTTCATGGCCTCTTCCTTCGATACGCGCCGCGCAAAGCCCTGGCCTATCGTGTGGCGCGCAGATTTGCCGAAGGTGAAGCAGACCTCGGCGGGCGCGCCCGTCGCACAGGCGTGCCCGAGTACCTTCGTGTAGTTCCGGCAGAAGCAGTGGCCCACCGCTATGTCGTCATACTTGGAAATGATCTCCTCGACGGTCTTCGAAGGTACTATGTGCTCCTCCGCCTTGACCGGCTCGTTGACGATTATATTGATGGTCTTCCCTCCCTCGTTCGTGAAAACCGGGACCGTCCTGTCGATAGGCGGCTGGTGCTGGAAGACCGGAAGAAGGTTGTCGTAATTCCCCTGTATCAGGTCCTTCAGTTCGCCAAGAAGCCCCTGGTAGAGCCTGGCGATCTTTTCCAGGTCCTTGAGCTTATCACCCTTCGGAAGCTCGTTCATGAAGGTATATTCAAAGGTGCCGACGATAATGAGGGGAAGCAGGCGAAAGACCATGACCCCTTTCGTGTTCGGCTGGTTGAAGATGATCCCCTTCTTCGCAAGGGCGTCAGTCTTTTTCACGATCTCATCGTCAGCCATGCCGGAGGTGGCGCGTATCTCCTCCATGGACAGCGTCGTCTTGCCGCTGTAATTTCTGATGATGAAATCCACGTCGTTTTCATCAAGGTAGTACTTCACGATCTCGATGAGGGTCGGAGTTACCTGGAACGGGACCATGCCTGCCCGCGCGATGATGCCCGCCGCTTTTTTGTATTGTTCTTCTAGATCAGCCTGTACTGTCATGGAGGTCCTCCCTGTGTGATTGTTTAGATCGTATGGCCATCTGTCCGGCGCCCGTCATTCAGTCCGGAGCATGGATGTACACCTGAAGGCGGTTCCTTCGCCGCAGAACACCATGTTCCGATAAACATCATGAATAAACTCGTGCGGTGCGTCAAGTATTATCGAATGAAAGGAAAAATCATTGATTAATAAATAGCGCGGGTTATAATAACTGCCATCGGGGTTAATGGAACCGCCGGATTTTTCTACTCGCACCTATCACGAAATCGTTTCAGGAGGTTGTCATGAATATTAAACGTTTCATTTTTGCCAGTATCGCCGTTTTCATCATCATCCAGGGTATAGACTGGCTCGTCCACGGCGTGCTGCTGTCAGGCTGGTATGCCGAGATTAAGGGACTGTGGCGGCCGGGCATGATGGACCTGATGTGGGTCATGATGTTCGGTTCGCTTTTCTTTTCCTTCATGTTCGTTTATATTTTCACGAAAGGATACGAGGGCAGGGGAATCTCGGAAGGGGCCAGGTACGGCCTTCTCATCGGTCTCCTGATGTACGTTTCAGGTATGCTCGGGCAGTATTTCATGTATCCCATTCCGCTGGGCTTGGCGCTGATCTGGGTCTTGTATGGCATCGTCGAGATGGTGATCGCCGGCATGGCGGCTGCTGCGGTATACCGGAAATAACCCGGAGCCCCGTTTCCTGTTTCATTATTTGGGTACCGGCTCAGCATCGTCATCATACGTACGGGCCAGTGCGAATGACAATAACCGTATAAGGATTGACAACCCGCTCGCCCGGTATTCACTATACCATGCGCGCCAGCCCGCGTCACTGCTTAATCATTAAAAGGAATGCGCCGCCATGGCCAGGGAAAAACTTACCAAAAGAGCGATCCAGGGCAGGGAAACCCGCCAGAAGATTTTCGATACATCCCTGGATTTGTTCAACAGGCACGGTTATGAAAATGTCACCATCGATGACATATGCGAAAAAATCGGCGTTTCAAAAGGCGCATTCTATACCCATTTCAAATCCAAGGACCAGGTCATACTTGAGAATTTTCTGAGTCTGAACGCATATTATGACGAGGTGTTCGCCTCCCTGCCCGGGAAAAAAAATGCCCTGGAAAAGTTGTTCCTATTCCAGCAGAGCGTTATGAAAAACATTGCGGCGATCGGGTACGAGGCGGTCAAGCTGGTGTATCATCTTGAAACCGCTCCCCATTCGAAGAAATCATTCCTTCTTTCGAAAAAGCACAGCCTCTACAGGATTATCACCCTCCTGGTCAGGGAAGGTCAGAGGAGCGGGCAGATACGGAAAGATAAAAGCGCGGACGCGATCACATCCATGATGATTCAATTGTATCGGGGTATCATTCTCGACTGGTGTCTTGACAACGGCGCATATGACCTCGTACGCTCGGTGAACAGCATGATGCCGTTCGTCTACGAGTCCATCAGGCCGCCGCGCGCCTAGCTTCCCGTCTCATTCCGCCGCAGGTTCGAGAAAACCCCTTTCACGCAGGAACGCGTACCACGCGCGTCCCCGCTCTTCCCGGTTGAAGATGAGCCAGTGCCCGCCCGTAAGAAAATGCCTGTTCCTCACGCCCCATCGTTCGCACAGCTCCCGCACGTAGCCAAAAGGGCACACCAGGTCGCCGCGCGAGGCGACGACCAGTATTTTTTCCACCGGCAGGCGCGGCCTGAAATTGAGGGGCGAGTGCAGCTCCCACACGCGTCTGATCTTTTCCCGGAACCGGCCGTCTACTGCAAAGGGGAGACGCGCGGTATCCGGGCCCAGCGGGAGGGAGAAATTGACGGCCGGGACCATCATGGCGCCGAAAGAGGCGATGTCGGTAAGACTGATAAAGAGCGCGGTATTGTATCCGCCCAGGCTTGCTCCTATCAGGCCGATCTCCGGTGCGCCCATATCGAGCAGGATACGAAAGGCGCCGTACAGATCATGCATATTCTGCCCCACACATTCACAGGTCATCGCAACATCGTCCGGCTGGAGATAGATTCCTCTCTGGGAGAGGGGTCCCGCGCTCCGTTTCCAGTGGAAAGGTGCGATGAACAGTGCGACATCAAGCCCTCCCGAAAAAAGGCGCCCTACCCTGAACATCCTGTTCGCCTGCCGCGGCTCTCCCAGCATGTAGCCATGGTGGCACAGCACCGTTTTTCTCCGGCCGTCGCCGTGCGTCCACCGGACCAGGTAGCCGTACCTGTTCGCGTCATATGAGCCGTATCGCTCACGGAGGAGCGGATTTTTTGCCACATACCCGCTCTCGTACCGCACGAGCTGGCACTCGCCATCATGATACGGCCTTCTCTCGATTATCGAGCTGGCTGGCGTTGATGCGGGAAAGGTGAAAAAGTTTTCGGGCCTGTCCGCATACCCGCAGTCAATGTAAAAATCGACCTGACGCTCGTACTCCTCCCTGCTGATTTTTCTCTTTGCCCTGAAGGGGGCCGCCACTCTCGGAACCGAGAGGAACAACCAATCCACCACGCCTCCGGCCATGTCCAGAATACGCTCACCCGCATCGGGGCCGACTCTAGGCTCATTGTTCATAATTGCATCATTCTCCGGTGCATTATTTAATTGTGCTTCCAGCCGCAGCCCTGACCCGCATCATCATGTTGTTCAGCAGTATCATGACGACATGGTACACGATAAACAGCTTCCGCTTCATCCAGTATATCAATGCTATATCGAAAGAGGTAGTCACCAGGAACCTGTTCTTTCTCATCCCCCTGATTATTTTCAGGGCCACCCGTTCCGGCGTCACCGCCCTGCTCTCGAATTGTTTCATGAATTTTTTTGCCTCCGGGTGGGTCCGGTCAATGCCGAGTACCAGCGCTGTTTCTACCAACGGCGTTTTCACAGCTCCCGGGCACACAACGCTTACCCCGATCCCGTGCCGCCTGAGGTCATAGCGAAAGACCTCGGAAATGCCCCTGAGCCCGAACTTGCTGGCGCTGTACGCCGCGTGCCAGGGCAGGCCGATCAGTCCGGCGGCGGATGAAACGTTCACCAGGTGCCCGCCCCTGCCGGCTTTCACCATTCCCGGCATCAGGCACTCGATGACATGGATGGGGCCCATCAGATTAATATCTATCATTTTTTTCCAGTGCTCATACTGCAGCATCTCGACAGCGCCCCAGATTGACGTGCCGGCAATATTCATCACGATGTCCATTGGGCCTGATTCGGCCTGGATTTCGGCCGTGAATGTTCTTACTTCATCATAATTCCTGATATCCAGCGCTTTCCATGATACAACGCTGCCGCCGCTGAGGGCAATCATTGATACGACTTCCTCCAGCTGTTTCGCATTGATATCAGTCAAGTATAACCGCGCACCCCGCTCTCCCATGGCGATGGCCGTGGCCCTTCCGATTCCGCTCGCAGCACCGGTAATGAAACACTTCTTGTTCTTAAACATCTCGTTTTTCATCAATACCCCCCGTGACACAATCTGGCTGCAAATCCAACATACATACCGTAGTCAGATACCTTGGTATGTATGTTCATTTATGGCTATTTAAGTCAATACATTAATTAATTTATTACAATCCCGACCTGTCACATATTGTACCATGCATTGGAGCTATGACCTGATTATATAACATCACAACCAGCGCTTCACATGTCTTCATATGAATATTGTATACAATTGAGCCGGTAATTACCATCGGAGTATATGACAAATCCTTTTTCCCGTGAAGCACGGTCCATGGATGTATACATTCCATACTATTCTGTATTCCTGATTTAAATCAGGAATTGCATGAATAGATTTTTTATAATTTAATAAGACGTACATATTCATATATGCTAATCTGCCCGTAACTTCAGCACATGAAATCTCCCTGCAAGAAGAAATAGATTGAAAAGGAAAAATGATGCGTAAAATCGTATTTGTCGAACCTAAAGCGGCCGAAGAGCATATCTTTGCACAATTCAAGCTGCCCCGCCTGGGCGTTATCATCCTGGGCACCATGATGAAGGAGCGCGGCTGGGACGTTGAAATAATCATCGAGAGCCTGACGCCCATAGAGCTGGATGATATGTTGCAGGCCGACATCGTGGGCATTTCCGCCATCACCAACACCGCGGGCAATGCCTATGCTCTCGCCGATGAGCTCAGGCTGCGGGGGATTACAGTCATCATGGGAGGGCCCCATGCCACCTTCATGACCGATGAAACACTGGAACATGCCGATTACGTGATACGCGGCGAGGCTGAGAGCTCCTTCATGGAATTCATCGACGCATGGGAAGGAAACAAGCGGTTCCGGGAGGTCCCCGGGCTATCTTACAGAAAAGACGGCACTATCCTGCACAATAACGCCACCCCGGCAGAAACAGTGCTGGATAACCTTCCCATCGCAGATCTGACACTGGTGAAAAACAGCGGCGCCCTGAAAATCCTGCCGATCCAGACCTCGCGCGGCTGTCCTTACGACTGCTCTTTCTGTTCGGTCACCGGCATGTTCGGACGGCACTTCCGTTTCCGTTCGACCGAACATATTCTTCGCGAACTGCGCGGTTACCGCAACCTCGGCAAGATGATCTTCTTTTACGATGACCATTTCGCGGCCAACAGGGCAAGAGCAAAGGAGCTCCTCCGCGCAATGATACAAGAGGGCCTGACGTTCAAGTGGTCGACCCAGGTACGCGTTGAAGTAGCCCGGGACAGGGAGCTCCTCGAGCTGATGAAACGCGCCGGCTGCCACACCCTCTTTATCGGTCTTGAGTCGGCAAACCCGGAAAGCCTGCGCGAGATGAAAAAGAACCAGACCATTGACGACATCATAAACGCGGTAGCTATCATTCAATCATACGGTATCCATGTGCACGGAATGTTCGTTTACGGCTTCGACAGCGACTCCATACCAATCGTGAAAGAGACTGTCAGGTTCGCCCGGAATCTTGACATAACCTCTGTCCAGTTTCTGATTCTTACCCCCTATCCAGGCACCCGTTTTTATGCCGAGGTGAAGAACCGCATCGTCAGCAGGGACTGGTCCCTCTATGATGCGCACCATGTCGTTTTCAGGCCGAAGCACTTCAGCATGAAGGCGCTGCAGTTCGCACAGGTGAAAAGTCACAACGGATTCTATTCCTGGGGACGGATATTCAGACTTGCTGCGGCGAAACGGTGGGTCGCCACGGGAATCGCCCTGTATTCCCATGCCCTTAACTTTCTTTATGTAATAAAAAATGTTCGTTATTTCATGCAACTCGTCATCCAGGACCGTGCCGTTTCAGACAGCGCGGAAGCATACCCGGAAGAAAAGGCGATATAATACCTGCCTGCCTCTCGCATCTGAGCATGGAAACAATTGACACGAGCACGCTTTGCTGCACACTATAATTCAGCGAAGGAGGCACGACATGCCCGTGAAAACCGATTTTATCACTGTATCCACGAAGGGAAACCGCGAGGTTACCGACCTGACGCCGCGGCTTATGGAGATCGTCCGGAGGATAGGCGCTGCCGATGGCATCGCCGTGGTATTCGCCCCCGGCTCCACCGCAGGAGTCACCACAGTAGAATGCGAGCCCGGGTTAAAGAAAGATATCGACCTTTTTCTCGAGAGGATCATCCCGTACGGGGGCCGTTATCATCATCATGAGACCTGGCATGACGACAACGGATCGTCCCACCTGCAGGCGGCCCTTATCGGGCCGTCAGTCGCGGTACCGGTTGTTAAGGGAAAGCCGGCCCTCGGAACCTGGCAGCAGGTGGTGCTGATCGACTGCGACACCAGGCCCCGGGAAAGAGAGATTGTCGTGCAGGTGATATACTGAAGGGCTAGCGCCTCTTCTGCTCGTATTCCTTGATATATTCGCTGATGAGGCTTTTATTCTCGCCGGAATCCTCCTCCCGCTGGCGCCTGAGGGCCGCGCCGCGGTCAAACAGGAGAATGAGCTTCTTGAACGGCAGGATGATGAACGAGCCAAGCGCCTTGAGCGCATCGAGCACGGAACTGAAGAATTCCCTGAGCGCCGACTTCTTCATGCCCTGCGCCGCCGACCTGATGGAGGTGAGGGTCTGGGTGGCCGCTTCCGAGGCCTTTGACGCGGTTGTCGCTACCGCGTCCGCCGCGGCCCGGGCGGCGCCTCCGTACATTCCCGGCACCGTTGTCGGCGACTTGGTAACCTCGAACTTGGGCATGTACGAGGTCTTGCTGTAGGTGCCGCGCAAGCGGAACATGCCGGAGCTCGATTCCGTACCGCGATCTATGAAGAACAGGAACAGATAGTAGACATACATGGCCGCGTTGTAAAAGATGAGAAAAAAAGCGATCCATATCTCGAGGAACGACCAGAGAAACTCCAGAAACATCTTTCCGCAATCGACCCACTTGAAAATAAACGAAAAAATGTTATCGATGAAGCCGTTTGAAAACTGCTTTACGACCGTGTACTTCATTGCGTCCCTCCAGAAATGTCCGTGTTAATGCGATATCCGGTTTGCGATACATCGGCCGACTGGTGCATTCCGCCCACGGCTGAATGATGATATTTATGAAGATGCGACACGGCGAGTCAATGAAAAAATATCAGCTGCGGTCATGCATGTGCCGAAAAGAATAAGCCGCCCGGGTGGATTGAGACGTTATTGTCTGACGGTATCACGCTTTATCCAGAGCATCATCGAGTTCGTCGAACAGGTTCGATGAAGAGCCGGCCTGGTCCTCGATTGCGCTGACCGGTTCAGGGATCTTCACGTCCGCCGTGTTCTCGAGCACCTCGAGCTCCGGCTCTTCGAACTCAACCGGCGCTGTCCGCGCCGGAGCAGCATAGCGCTCATCATCTTCCCCGTCGTACAGGTGGTCACGCGAGCGGTGGTATCGCGCCCGCGACGCCACCAGGCTCGGGTTCTCGATAACGGTCCGCCCCAGGTTGAAGGTCAGGTTGTGGTCCCGCGTCAGCTCGTCCGTCACGGAAGCGATCTTATCGGGCGGGATGGTGGCCATTTTCAGCAGCTCGTCTATGCCGAAGCTGAAGAGGTGAGGCTCCCGGTTCTTGAGCGAAACATTGTCCTCTATCAGCTTGTTTTCCAGGAACACGTAAACCCGGGTGATCGGCTTTTCGTAGAACTTGGACTCCATCCGGATAAAGGTAAACCAGACCCGCTGGCTGATCGCGGTGAAGATCCGCTTCAACAGGTCTGACGACTTCTTGATGAGCTTGATCATTGAATCCTTGTTTATGGGGAGAACGATCGTGGTACCGAAACTTATGGCGGTTGCGTTCCGCGGCTTGTCGGAAACAATCGCCAGCTCGCCGAAAATCTCCCCCTCTTTTAAGACAGAGAGAATGATCTCGCTGTTGTTGTGGTACTTGACGATTTTAACTTTTCCTTTTTTGATGATATAGAGCTCGTCTCCCGGCTCGTGCTCGCAAAAGACGATCTGCTTGTCGGCATACCGTTTGTAGATCCCTTCAGGCACCGGCTCCGGTATCCTGGTTATGCCGGTTTTTTGAATGGCGGCAAGCAGGTCCCTGACCTCGCGGGCATGGGCGCCTGTCGCGAACATCTCACTGTAACGGGTCAGGACATAAAATGCAGCGGCGTTGTTGCCGCTCCGGTGATAGTATGAACCGAGATTAAACAGCTGCTCGTCCTCCGTGAGGAAGAGATCCTTCTGTGCGCCCATCTGGACGATCATGGTATCGAACATCCGCAGTTCGTCGGCGTAGGAGTTGAGAAGCTTGATGGCTATATTCGAGTTTTTCTGGAGCAGGGCCAGAAAACGCTCCCGGGTGAAGATCAGGACAGTGGAGTTTACCTTCGCGAACGCCGTTTCCATCCGGGGCCGCCTGCTCAGAGAGGAGATGAAGCCGAACACATCCCCCGGGGCCGCATTGTTGCCGTGGGTGCTTATGCGCTCATTTGTGCTTTTGAATTCGACGAGGCCTTTTTCTACGATATAGACAGCATCGACGTCCTCGTCCCCCTCGATGTAAATATACGCCCCCGCCTTGAAGGCGTTCCTGCTCTGCTCTTTCATCTGTTCACATCCAGTAGACCTGCATGCTCTCCGACAATTCGCGGGCCTTGTCCGCGCCGGCAAGTGCCTTCACGAGCTCGAGTGCGAACGGGATCGCACAGCCCGGACCCTTCCCGGTAATCACTTGTCCGTCGCGTACCACCGGATCGGGAACTGCTGTCGCGCCGGTCATCTGCTCCTCGAACCCGGGAAAGCAGGTGGCTTGTTTTCCCGCCAGTACTCCCGCGTAACCAAGCACCAGGGGCGCGGCACACAGGGCGGCGGTCATCTTTCCGCTCCCGGCAAATTCCTTTACCAGTCCGATTACCCGCGCGTCCGCCTTCAAGTTGCTGCTTCCCGGCATGCCTCCGGGGAGAACAATGCAATCGAAATCTGACGATCGTATCTCGTCAATACTCTTATCGGCCGTTACGGCAATTGAGTGTGAGCCAATAACGGGATTTTTTTCAAGAAACACGCTGGTGACGCCAATTCCGGCCCGCCGGAGCACGTCTATAATGGTTACACCCTCGATTTCCTCGAAACCCTCGGCCAGTGGAACGATCACGCTCATGATGTCCTCCCTGTCATGACAGCTTAAGCCCCGGGCTCCTGGCGCCGGCCTCCTTGAGCTTGGTCTTCAGCTCGCCCTCGAGCTTGACAAGCTCGCCTTCCGCGAGCTGGCGCTTGGCCTTGCCTTCCTGCTGGATCCTGAGAGTCTCCTCGATCGTGGCAATCAGGTTGTCATGGACCTTCTTCAGGGTCTCCATCTCCACGATGCCGCGCTCCGACTCCTTCGCAACCTCCACGGTGCCCTGCTTGAGCATCTCGGCGTTCTTCTGGAGAAGCTCGTTGGTGGTCTTGCTCACCTCGGACTGGGCCTCCAACGCCTTCTTCTGCCTGAACACGCCGATGGCTATCACCACCTGGTTTTTCCAGAGGGGCACGGTGTTCAGGATAGAGCTCTGTATCTTTTCCACCAGTACCTGGTCGCCGCTCTGGATCAGCCGCACCTGCGGATTTGTCTGCAGCGCCACCATGCGGGAGAGCTGGAGGTCATGCACCTTCTTCTCGAGCCGGTTGAGTGCCTGGGTCATGTCCTGCACCTTCTGGGCGTCAAGAGTGTCCTTTGTCTTGTCGGCCTTTGCCCGGAGCTCGGGGATAACTTTTTCCTCGAGCTCTTTCTGCTTCATCTTCCCCGCCAGGATGTAGAGGTCCAGCTCGCGGATGTACTGTATGTTTTTTTCGTAGAGAGAATCGAACATGGTGATGTCTTTCAGCAGCTGCATCCGCGACTTGGTGAGCTCGTCCACGATCTTTTCGATCTGCACGGCAAGCTTGTCGAAGCCGGCAATAGATTTCTTCGCGCTGTGGACCAGGCTGCCGATGATCGGAATTTTAGAGAGACCGCTTTCGCCGGAGAGGCTGTCCACGTCCAGGCTCTTCACCTTGAGCATGAGCTCAGTCAGGATGTTTCCCACGTATCCGCTGTCGCGGGACCTGATCTCGTTCAGGATGGTGTCGGAAAAGTTCGAGATCCCGCTCTGGGACCCCACTCCGAACTGGATGATGCTCTGCGAGTTGTCAAGGTCAAGCTCCTTCTGTATCTGCTCGACCTTCTTCTTTTCCTCGTCGTTCAGGTCGGCAAGGGTCAGCACCTTCTGTTCGACCGGCTGCGCCGCCTGGGCGTTAACCTTCTGCATGTCCATCGCGTCCTCCTTGTTTGGTTTTTCGCGCGTTATCCTTCCATCTTCATCGTGTTTTTCAATACGGTAAGCTCGGTATTTATATCCAGGAGATTGTCCTCCAGCAGGTTCGCCAGCTGGCGGTCGAATGTCTGCCGTATCGTGTCGAGCAGGTCCTCGACCCTGCGCAGCGCCTGCTCGACCTCCGGGGTCAGTTTCGATTTGTTCGAGAGCTCCGCATACTGCTCCACGATCTTCCCTGTCGCATCCAGGTAGTAATTGGTAAACTGCTTCACCTTGGCTATCTTGCCCGGGTTTTTCTTGATGCCGTCGAAAATCTCGACCCCGACCTTGCAGATGTCCCTGATTTTTGCGGCGACCTCGTTACTCTGGATCATCCGTGCGGTATTGCTGATCCGGCGTAACTTTTCCATCCCCTCCTTTACCACGTCCTCCGCGGCCCGGGCCGGAGTCAGAGCGGCTTCCTTCTTCGCGCCTTCCCGCGCACGCCGTATCAGCCTGATGAGCGAGCCAAGGAGAAGCATGCCCGCCACTCCCGCCACGGAGGAGAGGAGGAAGCCGAGCACGGTAAACTTGAACAGTGCGGCGAAGACCGCGGTGCCGGCCAGAATCAGGATGAAATACTTTTTCACGAATCGTCCTCCGTCGGGATGCTCTGCACCCGGGTCATTCACTGTTCATGACGGTAATCAAGAGCTCCGTCACGGCCGGGAACAGCGCGTCTATGCCTGCCATCTCTTCTTCTGTGAAATTCGACAGCACGTGGTCCGCCACGGCAATCTCGGGATTATCGGGACGTCCCACGCCGAACCGGACGCGGTGGAAATCAGCCGTGCCGAGCTCCTGCATGATGGACCTGATGCCGTTGTGCCCCTTGTGCCCGCCGCCGAATTTGAGCCGGTACTGCCCGAACGGTAGCTCGATCTCGTCATGGACGACTATCAGCCGTTCCGGAGCGACCTTGTAGTAATCGAGCGCGGCGCGCACCGGGCCGCCGCTGTTGTTCATGTAGGTCTGGGGCATGATGAGGAACAGGTCGCGGCCGTCAACCGATCCCCTGCCCGAAACCGAGGAAAAGGAAGATGAGCCCGTCGCAATCCCATAACGCCCGGCAAGATAATTCCCCAGCATGAACCCGATATTGTGCCGGTTTTTTATATACTTTTTTCCCGGGTTTCCAAGGCAGGCGCAAACGAACATGTGTGGTTCCCCTCTCAGGACAGGTCAACTGTTGCCGCGAATAAAATCAACGGCGGCCCTGGTGGTATCGAAAATCCGTATCTGCCTGGTGACGCCTGTCAGGTTGAACACTTCGTAGATCTGTTTGCTCATGTTTGAAAGCAGCAGGTGCCTGCCGTTTTTCTGGAACAGCGCATAGTATTTTACGATAGTGCCGAGGCTGGCACTGTCGATGAAGGTTACATCTGAAAGATCGAGGACAAGACTGTACTGCCGGTCTTTATATTGATTGACCTCTTTTTCGAAGTTGATTTTTTCTTCTGACGAAAGCGAACCTTCAATTGCCAGAATGACAATTGAATCATCGATGGTGGTTTTAATTTTCATATCCCGGACCGCCGCACTCTTAAAAAAAAACAGAATTAGCCATATATGTCAAGAGCAAATACCGGGAAAATTCAATTAATTCATATAAAATTAGCCAGAATCTCGAGAACCCCTTTCTCCACCGAGCCGAAACGTTCTTTCAGCTCACGCTTGATCGCCTCAACATCCGGCACCGGGACATAATCTGCCAGTACGCGGTACCTGCCGATCCTTCTGCCGACGATAAAGCTTTCCCTGTCGTCGGTGTCCATTGCCAGAAACTGGTCCATGACCGCGAGCATCAGCTCGCGGTCACGCGGAAGCTCGCCGCTCACGTCTTCCAGGAGATTCATGATGTGATCACTCTGCACCGTGCTGGTTACACCGGACAGGTTCTCGATGAAAAGCCGCAGCTCCCGCACCTTTTCCTCTTCCGAAAGCGGCACCCACCGGTCCGGCATCATGTCGTACAGGGGCGTGCCGGGGACCGGCACGGTGCTGCGTATACGGATAAACGTCGGGTTGACGGCGCTGAGCACCCGCGCCGACTCGATTGCGTTCTCGCGGGAGAGGGCTTTCCCGCCCAGTCCCGGCATGAAATATTCCGACAGCTCGAACCCGGCATCGATGAGGCTCCTGCCTGCCCGGATCTGCTCTTCGCCCGTTACGCCCTTATTGACCAGCACGAGTACCTCGTCCGAGCCCGACTCCATGCCGATATGGATGCGGTTCAGACCCGCCGCGCGCAGAAGCGCCAGCTCCTCCAGCGATTTACGGCACACGGTTTGCGCGCGGGAATACGTCGTTATCCTCTCGATCGTGGGAAACTTCTCCCGCACGTAATTCAGTATCTCAACCAGGTCATTGTTCTTGAGCACGAGCGCGTCAGCGTCCTGGAGGAAGAGGCTCCTCATGCCGTGGTATATCCAGAAGGCCACCTGCCGGGCGCACCCCTGGTCAATGCCCGGACCGAAATCGATCTCCTTCATGATGCGCACCACGGGCGTGTTGTCCGCCCGGTCCGGGTACCGTCGTTTCAGCTCACTGTATATCCGCTCAGCGATCGACGACATCGTGTCAATATCGGCCTTTATCTCCCCCACCTTTCGCATGGAAAACTGCGTGCCCTTGTACACGGGACAGAAGGCGCACTTGTTCCAGTGACAGTTGCGGGTAAGGCGCAGGAGTATGCTCTCTGCTTCGCTCGGCGGCCTGATCGGCCCTATCTCGAAACACGACATGTTTCGCTCCTCTTCCCGGTATTTTTTCAGTACTGTTCGGGTTAGCGCGCTGCCTCTTTCACCGCCGCGGGGTCATCGGGCATTCCGGCATTTTCCCGCGTCGGGGTTCCCGCGTCATGGGCATTCCCGCTTTGAAATAATCTTTCAGTATTGTCCAGCTCGGCCCGTTTAAGCCTTCGATAGCGGCAAGCGACCCGAACTCGAGCACTGCAGCGACGGCCAGCACGAGGGGCAGAGAGGCGAGCATGACCGCGGCGCGTTTTGCCCCGCTCCACGCAGGCTTCTTCAGCTCAAAGTAATAGAAGACGATCCCGAAGGAGAATACGGCTGAGAACCAGGAAATGAAGTTCAGGAGCGGCACACCGAACAGGAACATGCCGCTCTCGGGCAAATACGCGCCGTTCCATTTCCACAGGCCAAAGGCGGTCGCGAAGGGATCGATAACGGCATCGAAGCAGAGGGCTATGATCGCCACGAACAGTCCCTGCCAGGCAAACGACAGCGCACCAACCTGCTTGAAGCCCCTGCGGATTCCGTCAAGGATGTACACGCACGGGTAGAATACAGTGCTCCATCCGAACATGGTAGCCACCGGTGCGCTGAACCCGGGCAGGTAGAGATGGTAGTGGTCCTCGGAAAAATATCCCATGGTTACGCCGGAGCTTTCCAGTACCATGCCGTAGAGAAAAGCAACGCCGAAAAACAGGGCCAGCCGCCGCCACCCGCCAAAGGCGAAGCAATGGCCGGCAAGGAGAAACGTCCAGGCAATGTTCGAGATCTCATACCAGGTTATCAGCGTATCCGCATGCGACGGCCAGTCGCTCCCCAGTCTGATCGGGCTGCCCAGGGCAATCGTGAACGCAAGCACTATCGAAGTAGCGCCAGACACGGCCAGAAAAGCACCAACGGAAACTTTCTCCGGGGCTGATCGCACACGTGACCAGTAGTAAACCAGGAACACCGCGTAAGGGGGAATAAAGGTCACGGCATAGTCATAACGCGGCTCCGGAAGGCAGGCTATGTAGTTGTACAGCGTCCATGCCGTGATATAAAACATGAACCAGGCAGGCAGGCTTTCCCATATTTCCCGGAATATGTTTTTCAGTCGCTTCATGACGTTTTATCCGGCTCCCGGACCGCTCCTCGTGATGTGGCATCATACCATGGACGTCGTCTGTAACGTCAAATTAAAAAAACCGGTTGCCGTCTGATTTGCTGTAGGACACCAGCTCCCACCGGTCCCCGGCTTCATCATGAGCGATGATGTAGATATTATCATCGTCCGCAGCAACTTTGAAATAGCGCCGACCGGGACCGTACCACCGGTCAAGTATATCCCGGACCCCGAGCGATCTCGCCCCCAGGATAAAGCCGAGGGGCCGCTCATCGGCCCGGTATCCGGCGTACGAGGTAACCTGGATGTCAATGCTTCGCTCCATGCGGCTGCCAACCCCATGAACAATATACAATCAACCGGATTATTTTCATATGATTTTTTCCTGTCTGGCATCCTGCCTTTTGCTCCTTGCAAAAAATGGCCGTTGACGTATTTCCCGGCGTATGTTATATTTGCGGCATGAGCCTGATCGTAAACGAAATCTTTTATTCCCT
Organism: Spirochaetota bacterium; assembly: GCA_029564515.1. Lineage (GTDB taxonomy): Bacteria > Spirochaetota > UBA4802 > UBA4802 > UBA5550 > RBG-16-49-21. The sequence continues at coordinate 85,221 of JAKQPV010000087.1, forward strand.
CCAGGGGGAGACCTGTAGCGCCGGCCTTCCCTCGGTATTCGTACGGCTCGCCGGGTGCAACCTTAACTGCTCCTGGTGCGATACCCCCTATGCCCGTGAAGGCTCCGCCCTTGAGATCGACGAGATCATGTCCAGGATCGAGGCCTACCCGGCAGCGGACCACGTCACGGTAACCGGCGGGGAGCCCCTCGCACAGGCAAACGCGGTTCACCTGCTCAGGCGGATCGTCGACCGGGGCTGGAAGTGCCAGCTTGAAACCAACGGGAGCATCCTGCTCAAGGACGTACCGGAAAAAGTAAGGAAAATCGCGGACGTGAAGACTCCTTCCAGCGGCGAATCCGATTCTTTCGAGATGCGCAACCTGAAATACCTGGCCGACCGGGACGAGCTGAAATTCGCGATCGCCACTGCTGAAGATTATGACTTCTCCCGTGACTTCCTGGCCAAATATCTGCTCCGCAAGGGCATTGTTGTCAATTATTCGCCGGTATTCGGGGCCATGTCCCCGTCCGGGCTGGCAGACCGCATTATCCGGGACGGCCTCCCGGTTCGACTCAATCTCCAGCTTCACAAGATCATCTGGGGCCCGGACGCACGGGGGAAATAGTATTGAAATTTTTCCCGGTGCTGAAAACATTGTCCCCGGCGCTACACTCATAAGAAATTAAGGGATACGTTCATGGATTACGTAGGACACGTCATACGGCCTCCCAGCGAGGCATACAGCATGATCATACAGGTCACCGTGGGGTGCTCTCACAACATGTGTACTTTCTGCGGCACCTACAAGGGCCAGAAATTCCGCGTCAAGGACATGAAGACCATCAAACGGGACATCGACGAAGCGTCCCGGTACCGGTTCGACCGCGTGTTCCTGGCTGACGGGGATGTCCTTATACTTCCCATGGAAACCCTTCTGGAGATAATCGGTTATATAAAGACGAAGAACCCGGATGTCGAGCGCATCGGCGTGTACGCCAACACCAAGGCCATTTTAAAGAAGACCCCGGCCGAGCTCGGGGAGCTGCGTGACGCCGGCATCGGCATCCTGTACCAAGGCATCGAATCGGGCAACAAGGAAGTCCTGCGCCGCATCAAGAAGGGTGCCTTTCCGCACCGGATGAAGGAGGCGGCGGCAAAGGTAAAGGAGTCCGGCATCCAGCTTTCCCAGACCGTGCTGTTGGGCATCGGCGGCGTCGACATGAGCCGCGAGCACGCGGTTGACACCGGCCGGCTCCTGGGCGAGATGTCCCCGGACTTCGCCTCGGCCCTCACGGTCATGCTCCTTCCCAACACGGAGCTGTATAAAGACTACCAGGCCGGGACGTTCAGGCTGCCGGACAAGTTCGGCCTGCTCGGGGAGTTGAAGCTTATCGTGGAGAATATGGATGTGACCGGCCCCTGCCTCTTCACCTCTAACCATGCGTCCAATTACCTGCCCCTGCGGGCGGTGCTGCCGGATCAGAAGGCTGATATTCTTGCACTGCTTGACCGGGTTTTGAAGTCGAAGGACGAGCGGCTCCTGAAGCCTGAACATATGCGGGCGCTGTAACAGGGCACTACCACGACAGGAGGAACATCATGGACAAATCCATGGAAGACGCCATTCGTTATATTGGCGGCGAGATCAAGGCCAACCCGGGAGCGAACAAGGCTAAAATAATCGAAGAGGCCGCCCAGAAGTTCGACCTGGACCCGAAGCAGACCGAGTTCCTTGTAAATAAATTCGTTTTAAACGAATAATTCATTATCATCTTCAGCCGCTTTCTGGTTATATTGATTCATATCATCAGGAAGGAGCATGCCCATGAAAATCAGCGCGCGAAACGTATTAAAAGGAAAAGTGAAAAAGATCACCCAGGGATCCGTCAATTCCGAAGTTCTGATAGAGCTTCCGGGGGGGAGTGAGATCATCTCGATCATCACAAAGTCATCTGCAAAAACACTGGGCCTGAAAGCCGGCAAAGATGTATATGCCGTCATCAAGGCCTCGAGCGTCATGATTGCGGTGGATTAACGGTCACCCGGTACACGCCGTATCTCTTCCGCGATAGCGGCCGCACAATCAGTGAAAAACTGATACAGGCTGTCCCTGCCGATTAACATGAGCTTTGTCTTTGAGAAGCTGTTGTCGCTTTTTCTGTAAATAATGAGAAGGCAGGCATATTTTCCCCCCTTCCGAATTTCACCCTCGTCCTGCCTGCCATCCACCGGCGCGATCGATCCGAAAACCGCCACCCCCGCGTTCAACTCGTCGCAGAGGGTCCTGACATCCGCATGTGAGAGTCTCCTGATAAACCGTTTCGAATCATCCCTGAAGAACGCCTCTATCTCCATAACGGATACTATCCCCTGTCCGTTTGCATGGAGCCGGTAGAGGACGGCCTCGCGCAAAAGCCGGTCCTGGAGGTCGTTGAGCTGGCGGGAAGCGAAGCCAAGGACCAGGACCCGCTCTTTCGGCGCCGCCTGCAAGGCCGCGGACAACGCGAGGGCCGCTATAACTACCGGCACGGCCATCCTCCGGATCGTTCGTAATGCTGTCATCTGTCACATCCTCCGGCACTAAGAAATATATACCGATTCCCGTTCCGGCACAACAAGGGCTGGATCTATGTCTTCCGGCTCAACTGCCGCGAGAGGCGAAATTTCAAGGGTCACCGTCTTTTCCGGCACGCGGACACCACCTGCAGCGAGCCACCGCCGGCACTGATCGCTCATCATCTTACGTGCCGAATCCACTGAATCAATGCCGGACGGATTCTTGACGGGCGCAAACTCGTCCTCGCGCAGCGTCTCGAACACGATGTTGTGCTCGGTGAGCGGGAGCGCGTCAAACACGAACTTCTCATACTTGAGCCCGTCCGTCTCGCCCGTGAGTGTTTTTATTTTTTTCCGGGCCGTGTGAAAGGGGAGTGCTATATCCGTCCCCGCCGTGACCTTCTCTATGAATTCTCTCCGGAAGAGATGTATGGCGATGCTGCCTGACGAATAGCTGAGCTCTCCCTTTTCGTCAAGGCTGCGGGTCTTCTCCTCCGGGAGGTCGGAATATTCCACAACGCCTATGGCGCCCGAGCTGAAGCGTACGAAAACGCCCACCTTCTCTTCCGGGTATGCCTTCTTCACCGCCTTGCTGGATACGTCCGCGTTTCGCAAAACGTGGAATCCGATGAAGGCCGGGTCCACGATCTTAACGAGCGGATTGTCCACCTGAAAATAGGAAATGGTCTCGATCCCGCGCTTTTTCATCTCTGCCAGCGCGCCGGAGGTGAAAAGAGCGGTCAGGCTCCCGCCGTGGCCGTCGGGATTTTTAAACACGCTCGATTTTGTTTCCAGAATGAGCTTTCCCTTCGTGTCGATCGAGGGAATCATGTTCTGCGGAAATATGAGCACGTTCTCCGGGGCAAGGCCGAACCTGCCGTTGTCCCTGAAGAAGGCTTCGGTCTCCTCATGGTTTGCGCGCGATGTCATGATGAGGAGCGGCATGTCCACGCCGTACTTTCGCGAGTATTTCAGCACCTTTTCCGCGTGTACCTGGAAAAGCGATTTGCCCGATACCGGCCCCACCGGGAACTTGCCTTTGGGGCCCTCGTACCCGAGCCGTGAACCCTGGCCGCCGGCCACAACGAAAGCCGCCACCTTTCCGGTGCGGACGTGCTCCTCACCGGCCGCACGGGCCCGCTCCCATTCTTCACGCTCCCCGGCGGTCTTCGGCAGGCCGATACAGGGTGCGGGATCGAAAGCCGTGTCGGCCGCGGCCTCCGTCCCGGAAAAGAGCCTACTCATGAGAACGAAATCCACTTCAGCAAGGTCGTCCAGGAGCCTCATCCGCTCCGCGTCATTAAGCTCCTGCCAGTACTCGAACACGTGGTCCTGGCGGTTATCGTATACCCTCCTGATGACGTCATCACGGCCTGGAAAGTATATCATGGCTCCTCCCGCTAATCGGAATGGTTTCTCCAGCAGGATAGCAAACCGGCGTGAATCGATCAATACTATTTTTTAACGAGGGCGCTAAATCATTCGCGCTTATCGCTCGACCGGGATTTTCCTGTCGTGCCTGCCGGCATAGGTGAGAATCACAATTGCAACCGATCCGAACAGTATTGACAGATCCGCGAAATTGAAGATGCCGGACCGTACCGGGCCGATGCCGATATTCATAAAATCAATGACATGGTGGTTGTTGAATGCCCGGTCTATCAGCACGTTGCTTACACCGCCGCCGAGGATGGAACAGAGCGCAATGAGATACGGGGTTGGAAGGCGCGCGCTCCTGACAAGATACAATGCCATCAGGGCCATGGCCAGGACAGGCAGTATGATGAGCAGAACGGTCCTGATATTCCGGGGCAGCGAGGAGAAGATGCTCAGGAAAGCCCCGTTGTTCTCGGCGTACCGTAGAATGATGTAATCGCCGGCAACCTGGACAACGCCGGTATCACGCAGGTGCTTTTTTGCAAGGTACTTGGTTGACTGATCGCACCCTATATTGATCGCGATAATGAACACGATCAGCAGGATTCTCACAACGGTCTTTTTCATTATTTTCCCTCACTCCGGCCGGTATTGCCGCCTGGTCGTGGTATTTCCCCCGGATCAATTGTTACGATTCCCTGCTCTCAAGTATTGAAAAGCAGGTCTTGATATCCATGCCCGGCTCCATGAGGGGAAAGATCTTTTCAAAGTTCCCGGGAAGGTTCGCGGAATGGGCTTTCAGCGCATCCTTGTCCCGGTATTTTTCGTAAAAAATGATAGTATTCTCCTCTCCCTTGACCGTGTGCGGGATGTATTCAAGGCAACCCGGCTCCGACTCCCTGATACGGGGAACAATCTCTTTTAACAGTGCTACCACTTCTTCTATTTTACCCTGCTTGAAGCTGAGCTTCGCGATAAGCGTTATCATGTTTTTCTCCTTCCTGAATCTATTAATACCGCATTCCGGTTACGAATATTCCCGTCCGACGCTGAATGCATGAGGGTTTACAGGTCCCCGGCGCCGAAGGTATCTCCTTCGGACATGTTACCTGACGTGAATCCCTTATAGAACCATTTCATCCTCTGTTCGGATGTTCCGTGTGTGAAGCTGTCCGGCACGACATAGCCGCGCGCGCGTTTCTGGATCCTGTCGTCACCCACGGCGCTTGCCGCATTCAGGGCCTCCTCCAGGTCGCCTTCCTCGAGCACGTTCATCTTTTTCGCATAATGCGCCCACACGCCGGCATAATAGTCCGCCTGCAGCTCGAGCCGGACGAGATACCTGTTGAATTCTGTTTCGCTCATCCGGGAGCGGAGCGCGTTTACCTTGCTCATCGTACCCAGGAGTTCCTGGACATGGTGCCCCACCTCATGCGCGATGACGTAGGCCATGGCAAAATCACCGGACGCCTTGAATTTATCCTGCAACTCGTTATAGAAGCTCAGGTCTATGTAGACCCTGTTGTCTGCGGGGCAGTAAAAGGGGCCGGTCGAGCTGCCGGCCTGCCCGCACGCTGACTCGACGCTCCCTGAAAAGAGGACCAGTTTCGGCTTTTCGTACTCCGCCCCCTGTTTTTCGAACTGGGCAGTCCATACGTCTTCCGTATCCGCAAGGACCACGGAAACGAACTTTGCAAGCTCGTTTTCCTCATCGGATCCCTGGTAGGTTGAGGTTTCCTCGGTGGAGGTATTCTGCATCGTTTGCAGTACCACCATAGGATCCCCGCCGAGAAAATATATCGCCAGGGCGAGCACGATTGTGCCCAGCCCGCCAACCGCAATGCCTTTGGTCGGGATTCCTCTGCGGTCTTCAACGTTATGGCTCTGCCTTCTTCCTTTCCAGATCATACGTTCCACCTCCCTGCCAGATTAAAAATGATGTTCTGATAATTTGTCTCCGTTAGATCCGCGATGTTCCTCTAACCTGTACCTGATCGCACCTCATCAGTATCATGGCATACTATTAATACAAGTAATTATTATTTCATAAGAAATCAAACAGTTTTTCCGGGCAGTCAACTCCTACGCGGTCATGCGTCCGGGTGCGCTCCCTGTCCGGCTTATATCTCAAACCCGAAATATGTCCGCGCGGCCCATCCGATACCGAATGAAATGAGCGCCACGCTGATACTGATAAGCGCCATACGGAGAAAACCGGAAAAGAATGGCGTGTCTTTCGCCACGGATATATAGAAGGTAAACGAAGCGATTATGGCCACGACCACTGCCAGCATGACCGCCAGTCCCGCGAAAGGATTGGACAGCAGGAAGAAAGGAGAGATAAGCAGCGTCACGGTCATGATGTAAGCAATACCGGTATAGAGGCTCGATTTCAGTGCACTCGCGCCCCCGGATGCCTCCGCCTCGTGGCTCTGCGAGAGGAACTCGCTTGCCGCCATTGAAAGCGTGGCGGCAATGCCGGTAATGAGCCCCAGGACCGCGATGGTGCGCGAATTCTGTATGGCAAAGGTGAAACCGGCTAAAGCGCCGGTGAGCTCCACGAGCGCGTCGCTGAGCCCCAGCACTATCGAGCCGACGTACCTGAGCCGCTCTTCATCGATCATGGCGATGAGCCTGCTCTCATGGGCGTCCTCGTCGCGGAGGATTTTCTCGACCTCGGGCACGTGGGCGCCGATGCCCCGGTATGTCTCTTCGGCGGCATGTTCACCCCGCTCCATCAGCTTGAGTGAGAAGGTGATCCCCAGCAGGCGCGCCATCAGCACGTAGGCAATGATCCGGAGGCGGGACGGCTTCACCTCGACGCCGGTATACCCTTTCAGCACGCCGTAATGCTGGAGCTCGTGCCCGGCGATCTCGTTCAATATACCGGCATTATCGGCCGATTTCATTATCGCGCCCAGGTGCCGGTATATGTGGTGTCCCTCGATCTCTTCTTTCTGGATCCGGCATATTCTGGCGATAATATTCTTTTCCATTGATTCCTCCGGCTGGAACTGTACTCGATAGTTATCGTGCAGGCCGCCGGGATCGCGGCCTTTTTTTCTACAAGCGCCTCTTCAGGAACGGGAGAAAACGACCCAGCGCCCGCACTTCCGGCACCCCGAGGAGGAAAGCGGCCGTAAAATAGATGATGCCGTAGGGGCCCAGCACGATCAGGGAGCGGAGGATCGGGTGGAGCCCGTCCGTGAATATCTTGACTGTCCAGGCGGCGGCAACCCCGGCACCCGCAGCAAGCCAGAGCTTCGCAGTGTAGGAAAATGCCAGGCCGGTTTTCCCGATACGCCCGTTCATACTGTGGCGGAGAAGCAGAAACTCCGCCCAGCCGCAGAACCCGGAGGCGGCCGTGATCCCGGCCGCGCCCCAGCGCTCGTCGATGCCGATGAGCCCGGGTGCGTGCTGGGAAAGCAGGTAGCCGGACAACGCGGCCAGCGTAACCCTGATGATAGCATACTTGAGCGGCGTCCTGGTGTCGCGCAGCGCGTAGAACGTCGAAGAATACAACCGCCCCAGGGTCGAGGCGAGGAGCCCTACTGATGAGCCGGCAAGAATTCCCCAGACATAGAGGGTGTCTCCGCCGGTGAATTTTCCTCTCTGGAAGATCGGTGCCACCACCATGTCGCCCAGGGCGAGAAAAGCCATTGCGGACGGCACGACAAAAAACGCTATCTGCCGCAGCCCGCCGTCGAGCCGTTTCCTGAGCTGCTCCGCAATCTCCGCGTCGCTTCCCACCGCTTTCGACATGGCGGGAAGCTCTGCAGCGGCCACGGACATGCCGAACAGGCTCACCGGGAGCGTGTACAGGATCTGCGCGTAACTCAGGCCCGCGACCGCGCCGGTTGTCAGGAGGCTGGCCAGGATCTGGTCCACGTAACCGCTTATCTGAACGACTCCGCGACCGATAAACACGGGTATGAAATTGCGCAGCACGGTACGCACCTCTGAAATGCGATGGTTGAGGGATACCTGCACCCTGCCGAGAAGCCGGAGTACCACGGGGAGCTGGATCAAAATCTGCAGTGCGCTTCCCGCGACCGATCCCCAGGCCGTCCATTGCGCGAGATCATACGGATCCGAGCTCCATCCGAAGATGACCATTGCAAGGATAAGCATTGCGTTCCACGCGACGGGCGCGGCGTATGACAGGAAAAACTTCCCGTGGCTGTTGAGGATTCCCAGGCACCAGGCGGACCAGACGAGAAGGCCCGCGCCCGGGAAGAAAATACGCACGAGTTGTATGGTTATTTCCCGCTTTTCCCCGGTGAATCCGGGCGCGAGAACATATATAAGCCATGGCGTGATCAGGATACCGATCAGCACCAGTATCGACGTTATGAGCATGAGAATCGCGGCAATCGCGCCCGCGACGCGGCGGGCCTCCTCCTTATCGTTACGCGCCAGGAGATTGGCATAGACCGGTATGAAGGAAGCGGAAAGGACTCCTTCACCGAAGAGGTTCTGCAGAACATTGGGGATACGGAAGGCGGCGTTAAACGCATCTGCCGCGTCGGTGTTGCCGAAAAAGAAGGCGAACACGCTTACCCGTATGAAGCCGGCCAGGCGGCTCAGGCCTATGCCGCCGGCGACAAGGAGCGCGTGCCACCTGGTGCGGGATTGCCCTACGGAAGCCTTTTTCTGCGGGGTTTCGTTCATTGGTTCATGCATCCTTCACGTGCAAGACAGGATAGCTTTTGCCATGCCCGCAATTTAATCAAGAATATTCGCACCGCGCGGACAAAAAATCTTATTGACTTCGCCGTTGAATTGATCTCTGGTGTTTACAAAACGTCGACAATCGATACCCACCGAACCGCGGAGCATTGCAGTCATGAAGAAATACATCGAAAAAGTCAACACCCTGCTCGAGTCACTCCCCTATATCAGGGAATTCAACGGCAAAACCGTCGTCATAAAGTACGGCGGGCACGCCATGCTGGATGACGCGCTCCGGAAGTCCTTCGCCCGGGACGTGGTGCTCCTGAAGCTGGTCGGTATCAACCCCGTGATCGTGCACGGCGGCGGCCCCCAGATCAACGACCTCCTCAAGCAGATCGGCAAGAAAAGCGAATTCGTGGACGGGATGCGCGTAACCGACGCAGAGACCATGGACGTCGTGGAGATGGTGCTGACCGGCAAGATCAACAAGGAGATCGTGAACAACATCAACCTGACCGGCGGCAGGGCCGTGGGCCTCTCCGGCAAAGACGGCCGCCTCATCACGGCCGAGAAGATGTACCATACGACCGCCGCGGGCGAGAAGGTCGACATCGGGCAGGTAGGCACCGTGAAAAAAATCAATCCCTCGGTGCTCGAGACCCTTGACCGGGACCGCTTCATCCCGGTCATCGCGCCGGTCGGCATAGACGAGGAAGGTACCACCTATAATATTAACGCGGACCTGGCTGCGGGCAAGATCGCCGAGGCGCTGAAGGCGGAGAAGCTTATACTCCTTACCGACGTTGAGGGCGTGCTCATCGAGGATAAGCTTGTGTCCACACTCACCATGAAAAAAGTGCAGTCCAGCATCGAAAAGGGCCAGGTCACCGGCGGCATGATCCCCAAGGTCAACTGCTGTGTCGATGCGGTCGCCGGGGGCGTGGCCAAGGCCCACATCATCGACGGCCGGGTGGAGCACGCCTCACTTCTTGAGATATTCACACAGGCCGGTATAGGCACAGAAATTGTGTCCTGAGACTCTGCCGAACGCGCCATTGCACGCGCCGCTTCTTATGATTGACAGATTATTCATCTTCTGGTATTTGTAAACACGACAGTACCGGCTGGCGCGTTATTAGTGCCGGTTTCCATTGTGCCGATCGAACGCGCCTCCTAACTATTACACAAGAAGAATGACCATGAAAAACCAGACACGTGCCCCCCTCAATGGCATCATCTTTTATCTTGCACTATCGGTATGCCTCCTGACCGGCATCCAGGCGCTTGCCCAGGAAGAAACCAGGCGCACAATCCCGGTCGAAATCGAGGAAGCCGACGCACACGTTCCTCGAACCTACAAAGCAGCTCTCGGCATAGCCATTGACCCTTTCCCGGTCATCATGAGTGCGGTCGACGCCCGGTTTGGCCTGTCGGTCCAGCCCTGGTTCGCCATCGGGTACGTCAAGGTGCGCATTGACATTTCCCACATTCGCATTCCCAATGCGATTGCGGAAACGAAATATTTTTTCAAGAATGAAGTCAACTCGGCGGGGATCGTGGGCGAGGGCTTTTTCAACAAGAATTTCGACGGGTTTAAAATCGGCACCGGGTTCGGCCTGTGTGACACAACCATCAGCCACCGATACTTCAACAAAAAAGGGAAATCGATCAGCGCCTACTGGACCATCGAAGGCGGATACGTATGGAAATTTTACAAGACCCTGTATATCGAGCCGTGTCTCGCGCTGAATGTTATGCTGAGCAAGAATAAGATAAGCCTGTACGGCTTTTCCTACAAACAGCTGCCGGTATTCGGCGAAATAACCCTGAAATTCGGCCTCTATTTCGACATTTAGCAGTCTCTTTGCATTGACAACGGGCGCCAGCCCGGCACCTGTCCAAAACAGTGCCCATTTCATCTTTTTTATTTGACAATCACCTCCCTTCTAATAATTTTGCACTCGGAGAGTTGTCCGAGTGGTCGATGGAGGCGGTCTTGAAAACCGTTGTGCCGCAAGGTACCGGGGGTTCGAATCCCTCACTCTCCGAGATTGCAATTGATAAGCGCACAAAAATTTGCGCGCTTATCAATGGAGAGGTGCCCGAGAGGCCGAAGGGGACGGTTTGCTAAACCGTTGTACTGGTAACGGTACCGAGGGTTCGAATCCCTCCTTCTCCGAATGAGATGACGGATAATGAAGGATACGTATAGAATAACCATCAGCCGGTTTAAAATCGATTTCGAGGTGCGCCCGGTATGGCTTACCTACTTCCCGTTCATAGGGTGGCTCTACCCGTTCATCCTGATGCATAAGGACTCCTTTGCCATGCATCACGCGAAGCAGGCATTTGTGATAGCCCTCTTCTTCACGGCAGTGCCGGTGCTCCTTACCTTCTCGTCTGTCTTCATTCCGATTTCTCTCCGGGGACTCAAGCTGGCGTTCGTTATCGTGATCTATGTTTCACACCTGTGCTATTTCGCCCTGTGCGCCCTCGGCTTCATGAAAATGAAGGAAAAGGTGAAGTACGAATTTCCAGTAATAGGCACATACGCGAAAAAAATCGCCGTCTGATCTGACCGCCGGAAGGTCCCTGCATTCTCCGCTTGTCTTTTTTAAATTTTTTAAAGCATTCCCAGATTTTTGTATTGATATTTAAAGCCGTTCGGTGAAATTAATCCTTTTATACAAACACGCGTCCGTAGCTCAGTTGGATAGAGCGCCGGACTACGAATCCGTAGGTCGCAGGTTCGACTCCTGCCGGGCGCGCAGCAACCCTCTTAAAGGCTACAAAAAGAGGGCCATATCGAGGCTTCCAGACAACTGGTGCTTCTTAAAATAATATATTGTAGCATATGTGTAGCATGACCTGCACTCATGCGGCACGATTTTAGAAGGTTCACCATGTCGAACGGAAAGCCCTGCTCTCTTTATCGTAGAAACGGCATTTACTACGTACACTTCAAATAACGGAACAACCAGTGAAGTACCGCTCAAGCAGCGGTGATACATCAAAAGGAAAGGCTGAATGACGGGCGTTTGGGTATCTAGCCGCAGGCCAAATTGTACACGGGGAAAATAATTCCTTTGCTGAATTTACTAAAGACACCTTTTGTGTCCGGCTTCATTGTCAACATACAATTCATCGGGTCTCGCCATCATTATAATATCGATTTTTTTTCTAAAATTGACTCGCCTGAAATTCCGATATCCTATTGATGACTTTGAGAAACAATTTATCATTTCGAGGGTAATTTTCAATTTCCACTGCTGACTCTTCGTCATTAGAAAATTTTGCAGCATTATCGACGAGCTCGGTTAGTATTTTCAGGTTAATGTAATATAGAATGATTGTTCTTAATTATCATAAAACTTTTTTATTATTTAATAGAGTATCTCATCTTGATCGACAGTCAGAATCATATAGGCGGAATCTGATATTTAATAATAAAACTATTCCTCCATTAGTACCTATTTTCGATATAATCAGTGGTACACATTTTTGGGGCAGGTCACAATATTTATTTCTATCGTTTAGGCTTTCATGGTCCAGTTTTTTATATTCCAATCCATAAAAATGTATTGAATTATTCAGCGTTTTTATAAATTTTGTATAAAACGTGCCTTTTCTATTATCCATGAGAGGTATAATCTGATGAAAACCGCCCATGATTTTTTCCAAGCGTATTTATCCGAAAACATCTCAGACGCCGACACACTGGAACGGATGCGCAACGTCATATCAGAATTCTCATCCCGCGCACCAAAAATTATTGTTATGAAATGCATCGACGGCCGGGTGCATGGAAGCAAAGCAAAAGGTTATCCTCCTACAACGGTTCGCTTCGGGCGCACCGATGGGAACAAGGTTTCCGTCGACAGGAGCAATTTTTGGTACTGGAACCGTATCGACCGGGTCGTCAAGGACGCCCATTTCAACACCCCGGAAACGCCGGCGCTGTTCATAGCTTTCATGCACCATTCACCGAAAGGTCATGGGTGTGCGTCCCACAACAGTGACGATGCAGCAGCGTTGAAATCTGTCGAGGACCAGGTAACGGCGGTACGCAAGACGTACAAAGAACGCGAGCTTTATGTCATGGGCGGCGACACCAACACGGACATCATGGCGGAGACACTCATCTTCCCAGGCAGCTATCGTATCGATACCGAAAACATCATACAGTACTGCAACCTGAAAAAGCCGCGCGACGTGTTTCATGAGGCATTTTTGAAGAACAAGATAGACGACGTGGCAACGTCCCGGAACGTCGACCATAAAACGCCGGACGATCTCCTCAAGGGGATTAATCCCGAGTTTTTCACAAACTTTCAGTTCTGTCTCAATATGCAGAACTATCTTCTTCGTGAAGTCACCACAATGATTAACAAAGACCGCGGTGATCTCAAACGCCTCATACGGCCTGATATCCTGGATTATATCTTCGTCACCCTTGACAAGGTCAACATGCCGAAGACCCTGTTCGGGCCGATTCTCTACCAGATCATCTGGAACATCACCTATGCCCTCTACCAGATCAATCTGGTCGACCACCTCTCTCCGGAAGAGCTCGAACGGCACATCGACCACGCGGAGGAGCTGGTCTGCTACGGTGACGGGTTCGAGACCCTGCCGCGCAACAAGGCGGTGCTGGTCAAAACCGGACGGGGCGATGATGTGGACGCTCTCACCGTCGCGAAAAATGTTCTGGAAAAGAACCGCAAGCGCTATCAACAGGACCACAAGCTCCTGGTACATATCAACATCGAGGTCATGGGTGAGATGATGAACTGGGACGATTTTAACGACAACGTGGGATCACGCATCTTCACCATGCGGCGCAACGTGGACCATGTCTTCGGGCAGGATGTAGCCATCCTGACATCGTATTCCTACCGCGACCAGAAGCGCTTCTACCCGGTCAAGATTTCCAAGGACGATATTCGTATTGTGTACCCGGCGGACGTCATATCTGAAATAAACTCTTCGCTCAAGTTCAGCAACATCTCCCTTAAAGCGCAGGAGGCCATCTATAAAGCGAGCTTTATTGGCGGAAAAGCATAAGGGTTTTTCCCGCTTTATTACGCATAAAAGGAAGGGTTATGCCCTTCCTTTTTTTATGGCATGATGCGGATGTCGCCTTATCGTCCCATGAATTTCAGGAGGCCGTTCACTACGGTGAGGGGATGCACCGGGCACCCCGGTATGTACAGGTCCACCTTGTTTTTTTCGAGGAACTCGCGGTTGAGGGCGGGAGAGCCCTGGAACACGCCGCCGCTGATGGCGCAGCTTCCGGCCAGTATCACGATCTTAGGGTTCGGCGTGCACCGGTAGGCGTCCTCCAGCGCCGGTGCCATGTTCTCCGATACCGGCCCGGTGATGAGAATGCCGTCGGCATGGCGGGGCGACGCCACAATGTCGATGCCAAAGCGGCCCATGTCGAAGTTGGGGTTTCCGCAGGCGTTCAGCTCCCACTCGCACCCGTTGCACCCGGCCGCTGAAACCTGGCGGAGTTTCAGGGAGGAGCCGAATATTTTCTTGATCTCCTTCCGCGCCTCAATGGCGCCGGCCAGGAATTCTTCCCCGCTTTTTGTTCCGTCCACGACGAGATATTCGCGGGATGTCGATGCCATCTTGTGATAGTTCGAGAATGTTATGGTTTTATTCGGGCAGAGGCGCTCGCAGTCGCCGCAGAAGACGCATTTCCCGAGGTCTATCGATAACGGCCTGGAGGATATGGCATCCACCGGACATATCTCGCGGCATATCGAGCACTTGCCGCATTTCGTGCCGTCAATGGAAGGGAGTCCCCGGAAGGGCTTGCGGATCTCCGCCTTTGTCAGATCGGGAATCGCCTGGGAACCCTGGTTTTTCCTGATTTTCAGTGTATTGATCATGTAGCGCTCCTTACAGGTCGTTGCCGCAGTATGAGAGATTGAAGCTCTTGTTGCAGAGCGGGAAGTCGGAGATGCCGTTATTGCGCACGGCATAGGCAAGGCCGTACCAGTTTTGAAATGACGGGTCCTTGATCTTGTATTTCATTATTTCACCCCGTTTGCCGGTTACGGCGCAGTGGACGATTTCACCGCGCCAACCCTCGGTCATGGATACGACGAGATTGTTGTGGGCGAGTTTTTTCAGGGGCTGCAGCAGCGGCCTGTCGTCGGCCATGCTGTCAAGCTGCTCCATGATGAAGTCAATAGATTGCTTTATCTCGATATAGCGCATGTAGGCGCGGGCGAAGACGTCGCCGCTGCTCATGGTGCGCTTGTGGATGGGATAAAACCGGTATATGCCGAAGGGGTGGTCGGCCCTTACGTCGAGGGAAAAACCCGATGCGCGTCCCGCCGGTCCCACGAGGCCCATGTTCCGCGCGGACTCCGCGTCCACCGTCCCGGTGTTGTCCAGACGCGAGAGCACGCTTGCCGATTCGAACATTGCCTCACCCATCAGGTCCGTGTCATGGTATACCTTTGCGAGCTTTTCCTTGAATTCCTTTATTAGTACCGGTGTGAAATCGAACACGACTCCTCCCTCCCGTACCAGGCCGCGGCCGAAACGGCTCCCCGTTAGAGCAAGAAGCGCGTTGATAACAAGTGTCCGGGTCACGCCAAATACCGCGTTGCCCAGAAGATACGCCACGTCATTGGCGATGGCCCCCAGGTCGCCGATATGTATAGCGGCGCGCTCCATTTCAAGGGCTATGGCGCGGATCGACTGCGCCCGCCGCGACGGCTCGACGCCGGCCAGGGCCTCCACCGCGTCGGCATAGGCGGTGCCATGGCCGATCACCGTGTCCCCCGCGATTGATTCTGCGAGATGTATGCCGGAACGGCGGTAATTCTTCACCATCAGTTCCTCGACTCCCCGATGCTGGTAGCCGAGCTGTATCTCGAGATGATAGACATCCTCGCCCTGGCACATGAAGCGGAAATGGCCGGGCTCGATGACGCCGGCGTGGACGGGCCCCACCGCCACCTCGTGGACCTCTTCGCCCTTCATGGTAAAGAAGGGATAGTTCTCCATCGTGCGTGTGCGGTCGGCGCGGTTGTGGCCGAAGCGAACTCCCTTGAGCCATGGATGGCCTTCCGGGAGGATGCCGGTGTCCTCGTACAGTTCCCGCTCAAAGATATGGAAGCGCGGGGCTTCCGGCGTGATAGAAGCGTACCGCCGGTCTTTCCCGATCAGGGCCGATGAAATATAGAGGCGCGATGCCTCATCATCGGCAAGCACGGCTATGACCAGCGTTCCGGCGCCTTTGGGCATGCCGAAAAATGAAACCACCCGTCTTCCCTCGCGGCAGCGCCGAATGATCTGTGACCGGAGTTCTTCCATGGACATCTCGGGAATTTCCTGCATCCGTACCGGCCTGTTGTTTTTCGTGTTGATCCATTTCATGAGTGTCACATCCTCTCTATTATAGCAGCGCCGCGGCTTTCTGGAATAACGTCTGTACGAAGGGCGGCAGCGTCACGCCCATGGCAAGGAGCAGGGCGATGAAGGCCATCTGCGGCAGGTACGAAAGTATCCCCGTCCGGTGGGAGGCCATGTTCGTATCTCCCTCGCCGAAACTCATCCGGAGGACCGCCTTGCCGATACCGGCCATGTTGATGGTCAGCAATAGAAGGAACAGGACCAGCTGGGCTATCATGCCGATGTCGATCATGGTCTTGGCGACGAGAAACTCGCTTAAAAATATCGGGAATGGAGGAATACCGACGATTCCGGCGAAGCAGAGCATCCAGAGCCAGCCGGTTAAGGGATCGGTTTTCAGAAGGCCCCGCACGCTGTTAATATGTTTGGACTTGAAGCGGTGCAGGATATTGCCCGAGGTGAGGAAGAAGGCCGCCTTGGTGAGGGAATGAGCGGCCAGGTGCAGCATGGCGGCGAAAAGGCCGGCCCCGCCGACACCCAGGCAGATGGCGATGATCCCCATGTTTTCAATGGACGAGTACGCGAGCATCCGCTTGTAATTCTTGATGCTTATTATATATACCGCAGATATGAAGATCGAGGTAAAGCCGATGACCAGGAGAAGATTTTCTGCATACCACTTCATCCCGGCAAGGGTCATGATCTTGTTGACACGCATGATCCCAAGGAGTGCCGCGTTGAGGAGCGTCCCTGACAGGAGCGCGGATACAGGCGATGGTGACTCCGAATGGGCGTCGGGCAGCCAGGCGTGCATGGGTGCAAAACCCACTTTGGTGCCGAACCCTGCCAGCATGAAGGGGAAGGCGATCTTAAGCCAGAAGGGATTGATCTCCTTTGCGCCCTTGTACAGATCATCGAAGAAGAGGGAATCTGAATTGGTCAGACCCATGGACAGGAAGATGATCCCCACAAAGGCAATGGCGATACCGATGGAGCATATGAAAAGGTATTTCCATGTCGCTTCAAGGGACGCTTCCGATCGGCTGAAAAAAATGAGATATGAGCTCGAGAGGGTCGTTGCCTCTACGAATACCCAGAGGAGCGCCAGGTGCGTGGAAAGTATTACGCCGGTCATCGAAGCGATGAATACGAGAAGGTTTGCCGTAAAAAGCGCCTGGCTTTTTGCCGGCGCCTCGTTTTTCCGTAAAAAATCGATGTTAAAGATGGCCACGCCGAAGTAAACTGCAGCGAGTACCAGCAGAAACAGGATATTGAGATCATCGATCCTGAAATACGGGGTGAATGACGCAGGCTTCAGGTACAGCATAACCGTAATACCCATAAATACCGCGGCATAGACCGTTGTCACTATGATGTTCAGCGCCTTGTTCCTCACGATAAGAACGAGAATGGCGAGCGCTATGGGGAGAAAGAGTAATGTTTCTATCATGTCCTAGTCCTTTAATTTTGCCAGGGCGTCAATGTGGGTGTCGGAATATGAATCCTGCACCTTGTTGATGAAAAGGCCCAGCAGATACACGGCGATGAATATGTCGAGTAGCACGCCGATCGCCACGATGAAGGGCATTTCCCTCGCTATGGAGAGTGCCAGGAGGAAAATCCCGTTTTCCAGCATCATATATCCCATCACATGGGTGATGATTTTTTTTCGCGAAATGATGATAAACAGACCCGTTACAATGGTTGATATGGAAATGCCGAAGTAGAAGGGCCGTATATTGCTCACCACTCCTACCGACCAGTAGGCGATATAAAAACCGGCAGCAAAAATGGCGGTCGTGATCGCCAGGGACGAGTAATTGGTGACAGTCGGCTCAACTTCCCGGTAGATGCCGTTTTTCCGTATGATGTAGACCAGAAATAGCGGGATGGCGATGGCCTTTACCGCGAGGGTCTCAAAGGAGAGGAAGATGAGATTGGCAAGATTTGTCGTGCCGTAATCGAAAAGCACCAGGAGAAAGAGTATCACTCCCTGTGCCGCGATGGCCTTGATGTAGCTTTCGATGCGGGTGGTGACGGCAACAAAGAGCATCGTGAGGCCGAAAAGGATGATGATGAACTGAATCATTTAATTCCTCCGGAAATGAAGAGTACGACGGTTGACACAATAACGACCGATATCGCCGTCATGAAAAGAAGGAACTGCGGCACGTGGGTCATCCGGAGCCGCGCCATGACCGATTCTATGGTCCCGATAATGACGGCAAGGGCCGCCTCGACGGCGATGAAAAGACCCGCTGATGCCCAGAGGGGAAGGCCCTCCGGTATTATCAGGTTCGCGATGATGGACCCGATGACGACCATCTTCATGGCCGCTGCATAAACAATGAAGCCCATGTCGGGGCCGGAGTTGTCGAGGACCATCACCTCGTGAATCATGGTGAGTTCCAGGTGCGTGTTGGGATCGTCCACCGGCACCCGGCACCCCTCGGTCAGGAGCATGATGAAAAGAGCGATCACGCCCAGCGGAAGCACCAGGTATGCCACGCTGGCGTTATGGGCAACGGAAAAAATCTTATCGAAGGAAAGACCTCCCGATATCAGGCTCAGGGAGGCGATGATGACGAAAAAGGCCGGCTCAACCAGGGCCGAGAAGGTTACCTCGCGGCTTGCCCCCATCCCTTCGAAGGCTGACCCGGTGTCCATGGCCCCGGCCACGGTGAGGAACTTTCCCGCGGCAAGGAGATATGCGAAGAGTATAAAATCAGCCTCAAAGGAGATAATTGATTTTCCGCCGGCCATGGGTACGATGAGACCCGCGGCGATGACCGCGGCGAAGTTCACCGATGGTGCGATCCTGAAAACGAAAGATGCGGTCGTGCTGATGACCTCTCCCTTTTTCATGAGCCGCATAAAGTCACGGAACGGCTGGATGATCGAGGGGCCCCGCCGGCCCGCCCAGATCGACTTGACGCGGTTGATGAGGCCCAGAAAGAGAAAAGGAAGTATAAAGAGCAGGGCGATGTTTATTATTATTTCCATCATGTTATACCACCATGATCCAGAGAGTGATTGCTATCAGAAAGATCAGACCGTACAGGATGTATTGCTGGGTGCTGCCGCTTTGAATCCAGGTGAACGCATTCAGGAACCGTTCGATAAGGGAAATGATCGGGTTGATGATCCCTTTTTCAAAACGGTCCTCGGCATGGCTTTCAAAATCCGCCTTTGCCGGAAAAAGCCCCTGTGGTTTTACAAGGTGTACGTTCCAGGAAAAGAGCACCCTGATGACCCGCAAAAACGGGGCGGCGTAGGATGACGCGGTATACTGCATGCGGACATTCCCCGCCTGGTAACCGCAGTCCCATGTTTTATATTCGTAAACGCTTCGTTTCCGGAGAAGGAGGTACCGCAGGGCGAAGATGACGATGAAAATTCCGATGAAAATCAGGAGACCCGTGGAAACTCCCCCGAGGGTGGCCATGTATGCCGATGCGTCAAAAGGCGCGCCGGCGCCGGTCAGGAACGTCTGCGCAACCATGCAGATGCCGGTAAAGGCGTATTGAGGGAACAGGCCGATCAGCACGATCATGATCATCTGGACCACCATGGCCGCCTGCATTGAAAAGGAAACCTCTGCCGGCGTTGTATGATAGGCGCTGCGGGGACTTCCCAGAAAGACGACTCCGAAGACCTTGGTGAAGCAAAGGAGGGCCATGGCGCCGATGAAGGCGAGGGACGCGAAGGATATGACCATGGCAATTGAAAGGAGCGTCTTTCCTGTCGTCAGGCCCTTGAGCATGCCCCAGTAGATGAAAAACTCGCTCACGAAGCCGTTGAACGGCGGAAGCCCGGAGATGGCTATTGAACCCACCATGAATGCCAGGGCTGTAAAGGTCATGAATTTGACTAAGCCGCCGAGCTTCTCGATGTCCAGCAGGTGCGTTTTTTGATACACGCCGCCCGTTGCGAAGAAGAGGAGCGACTTGAAGAGGGAATGGTTCAGCACGTGGAGGATGCCGCCGGCAAAGCCGAGAAGGGCAAGGGGCTCAATTTCGTAGGCGAGGCCGAGCATGCCCAGACCGATACCGATCCCGATAATGCCGATATTCTCGACGCTGTGATAGGCAAGGAGCTTTTTGATGTTGTGCTGGGCGATAGCATAGGCGACTCCGAGAATGCCTGACAGCACTGAAATGATCAGGACAAAGTAGGCGATTTCAACGCCGGGATTTTTGATGAGGGTGATGACCCGCAGTATCCCGTATATCCCGGTCTTTATCATTATCCCGGACATGAGGCCGGAAATGTGGCTTGGCGCCGCCGGGTGGGCCTTGGGCAGCCAGGTGTGGAAGGGCACGAAGCCGGCCTTGGTGCCGAATCCGACGAAGAGGAGTACAAAGACCAGGTCGGCAAGGCCCTTGTTTTCCGCAAATACAGCTGAAAAGGAAGCGAAATCAAAGCTGCCTGATTTATACGCGGCAGCAAGAAAACCGCCGATGAGAAAGAGGACCCCCACGTGCATGGCGATGAGATAATTGATCGAAGCCTGGTAGACCTCCTCCCGTTCATTTTCGAAGGCCACGAGGAAAAAGGATGACAGTGACATGATTTCCCAGGCGATGACGAAGGCGACGACGTTCTGGACAACCGTCACGGCGAGCATTGAAGCAACCAGGACGGCAAGAAAGAAAAAATGAGATGTTGTCGTGTTGCCCGTGCCGCAGTAAGGCCGCATGTATCCGATGGCGTACACGGTGCCGATGAAGCTCATCACGGCGATGATCAGGGCGAAAAACGCAGATAGTTTGTCGACAACCAGCGTTACCGTTCCGACCGGATACGAGAGTATGTAGCTCGATGACAGGGGATCCTGCGCGAAGAGCACGATGATGGAGATATACGCGACAAGGGCGGCACCGCAGCCCGTGAAGAGGGCCACGATCCAGCTTTTCAGCCTTTTGGGAAACGGTGTTGAAATGATTCCTCCGGCGAGGATAATGCCGATACCGGTTATAAAAAGGTCCATCATGTCCATTGTTTACCTCGCCCTCCATTCCTTCTCAACCCGTTCTATATAATAAAGGAATACTTCTTTCTGCGGTTTGTCGTTGAGGGTTTTAAGAAAATCTTCCTGCTTGCAGAGAAAGGATATTTTTGACAGTATTTCGAGGTGCCGTTTTGCGTTTGACGAGATTATGATAAAAAGAACCTTTACCGGTTCACCGTCGAGGGCGCCATAATCAATGGGATTCTTTAAAAAGCAGATCGAAACCGATTCTTCATCTATGTCCGAAATTATCGGGTTCCGCGGATGGGGCAGGGCTATGCCCTTGCCGACTGCAGTGGTCATCATCTCTTCACGCTGGAGCAGGGAGGCGCGCACGGTGTCAATGTCGGCGCTTTTTGGTATCGGGATCGTCCTGACTACATCATCAATGACCTCGCGCACCGTCGATCCTATGATACCGTAATGGACATCGCCCTTTTTGATAAGATCAATCAGCGAAACCGGCCTGTTCGTCAGGGCAAGGTCCAGTATTTTTTCTGAAACGGCTATGTTGTTTTTCAGTATCCACTCGTTCACTTCAGCTTTGTTGAAAAAATACTGGTTCTTGATCTTGTATGACGGCATTTTCTTGTCGTTGATCCATTGGATAATGGTTTTCTCCGGCACTTCCAGCAAATCAATGATGTCCTTCATTTTTAAATCCATGGTTTTCCTCTTTTAATACATCTAAACCTTATTTTTCTTAAGCTCTTTTAGGGGGATTATTTTCAGATACTCTTCTTCATTATTATTTATAGCATCCCAGAGGTCCACTTCGGTCTGCATCCCCAGCCAGTAATTCACTGTCGTATCAAAAAAACGCGCGAGGCGGATGGCCGTGTCCGTCGATATGGCCCGTTTACCCAGGAGAACTTCATTGATGCGCACCCGGGTTATTCTCAGATAATCCGCCAGCTCTTGTTGGGTTATGCCCATGGGGTCAAGATATTCTGCCTTTAAAATCTCGCCTGGATGCCTTGGGCGCGGCTCTTGTCCGGCATTTATAGTCTCATTTTTTAATTTTTTCAGCATCCTCTGCGCCCAATACTTGTAGCGATAATGGTTGGCCATGTAATGAGCAACGTTGCATATTGCAAGAAAAATTTATTTTTTTTGCAATCCTGAAATGGTTCAAATGAATTTGGCACTTAAAACAAAAAGATAGACCCAGCTTAAAGAAATATAAAAACCGAAAGAACTTAGCCATTAGAAGAAGACATTGAATCTTTCAGGATCAATCACTCTTGATCAACTATTTGATTCTCCCAATCTCAAAAATACAATTATATACTAAGGGATGCCTTTATAGAAAAACTCCATCAGATATTTATTCATATATGAGTGATTACACTTAATCTTCGTTTCTCGACTTCAAGTAAATCTTTGATTCATTTGTATGAGGTGGTGATCCGTGTGCCTGTTTGCTGACATCATTCGTCATTGGTAATTATTCCACTTCAAAAACAAACCCAAAACAACAAGTAACAGCGAACCGTAACTGATACCATTTTATAATCAAATTCTATTAAAATTTATTCTAAACTCCCATCCATAGTAATGGAAGCATATCGCAACTTTTAAAAACCATCGTTATAAGAGACTACAAATCCGCAGGTTGCAGGTTCGACTCCTGCCGGGCGCGCATGAACAATCAGTGATCAGCATAAAAAAGGACAGGTCAACAACCTGTCCTTTTTTTATTTCAGGTTCTATCACGCTTTTTTTTAATAATTATCAATACCGTTGCCGTTCCAGGAATCAGTTACCGTGTCCAGCTGCGGCACTTCTTCATCCGCCATCGGGGCCTTCAGTAAATGTTCCGGCAGGAAGGCCAGATTGGCAATGAGCGTCGGAATCACGGCGCTTCCAATGACAGCCGCGATCAGGAACGAATACTGATCGCGTGTAACGATGCCGTGCGTCAGCCCATACAGGGCCGAGATCGAACCAAAGGTCAGGCCTGTGGACATGAGGAGCGTGTAATACCACCGCTCTTTCCTGCTTTCACGGAACCGCCCGATAACCGGGTAAAGACCGAATATTTTCGATATGACCTTGCCGGCGAACAACACAAGGAATACCAGCGGTGCGGCGATGATCGCGGGAATCGACACGAGAAACCCGGCGCGCAGAAAATAGATCGGGGTGAGGAAGCCGATGGTAAGCGTGCGCAGGCGGCGGATGAAAAACTCGTCCTTAGCCACGCTCCCGGCGAGTACCATGCCCGCAATATAGGCCGGCAGGACCGGTTCGCTCCCTGCCCAGAGCGCGAGCGCGCCAAGACCGAACAGCACGAACACGATCCACTTCGTGCGTATGGCGGCGGTGCGGTTACCGTATATGCGGGTGAGCCGCGCCGTTATCGGCGTCATGATAAAGAATACCGCAACGCACGCGGCGATGAACACCAGGGTCCTGTATGAAAATGGTGCATAGATAAGCCCCAGCGCTATGACCGTGCCCAGGTCATTGACGAAACAGGCCCCGAGTATCCCTTTCCCGTACTCGGTCTTGTTGAACCCGTATTCCAGCATGACAGCATAGACCACTGCCATTGACGTGGTCGAGAGCGCAATGCCGCCAAGGAGGCTCGCGCGCGGGTCCCAGCCCAGAGCAAAGTACGCCAGGGCGGCGCATCCGAGGAACGGGGCCAGAAAGCCGATGAGCCCGACCACGGTGACCTCCTTCGCCTTTGTTCTGATCGAGACAGGATCGAGATCCGCTCCGGCCAGGAAAGTGAGGAGCACCGCCCCGGACCCGGCTATAAATTTCATCCATTCAGCGTTCGGCTTCAATATGTCAGGATCGAAGAAACGTGACGCAAGGTACCCGGCGAGCGCGCCCACGCAGATCTCCATAAGCGCCATGGATATTTTCAAGCGATTGGCAAGTAATGTGGACAGAACCGCCAGGCCAAGCCAGACCGTGGCAATGGTAAACATATCAAGCATGGAATCCTCCTTAAAAAAACGGCATCCGCCCGGCGGCGGATACCGTTTTCCGACAGACCCCACCGCACGCTCGCGGCAGGAGTCATCAGCTGTTCATGACGGCGGTTATAGGGGGACTCCATCCCCGATGTTCAAATCGATGGACAATTAATATATCACAGCAATAATTTCAAGTAGATTAGCATGTAAAAAGTAAATTAAATGGCTTGTCAGAACATTGCTCCGGCTGTATGGTAGATTTGAAAACAGGCGCCTCGATCGATCACTATGAAAACAGTCCTGCTCGCCGCCATCAATGCGCGATATACCCATTCCTGTCTCGCGCTCTATTGCCTGAAGTCGTATGCTGCCGGTACCGGCAGCTCCATTAGCGTCCGCGAGTATTCGATTAACCGTGACCCCGGAGAGATCCTCGCGGACATGGCCGCGGTACGGCCGGACATTATCGGACTTTCAGTTTACATCTGGAACTCCGGTCTCATCCGCCGTATCCTCCCCCTCGTGAAGGAGCGGTGCGGCAATAACCTGCTGCTGCTCGGCGGGCCGGAGGTGAGCTACAATCCCGAATCATGGATCGAGGATTTTCCCTGCATTGACTGCATCATTGCAGGACCGGGCGAGGCCGGGTTCCGGAGCTTTCTGGAAAACGGGACTGCGGACGGAGAAAAAATCCTGCGTTTCCCGAACCCCATTTTCGGAGGGATGCCGTTCCCCTACTCTGACGAGGACCTGACGGCGCTTGCGGACCGATATGTGTACTACGAGTCGAGTCGCGGATGCCCATACCGGTGTGCCTATTGCCTGTCGTCGCGCTCGGACCAGAGATTCCAGGCAAAAAGCATGGAGACCGTCAAAAACGAGCTCGGGCTGATTCTCAGGCACCGTCCAAAGCTCGTCAAATTCGTTGACAGAACGTTCAACATGCCGGGCGACCGGCACCGCGAGATATGGTCCTACCTTATCGACCGGTTCGCTGAAGGGCCCACGGTCTTCCACTTCGAGATCCATCCCTCGAACCTTGACGAGGAGGACTTCGCTATTCTCGCCCGAACACCGTCGGGCCTCTTCCAGTTCGAGGCAGGCGTCCAGTCCGTGAACCCGGAGGTGCGTACCGCTTCGGGACGATCCGGTGAGTGGAAAAAAGAAAAGACAGCCCTCGCACGTCTCATCTCATTGGGCACCATCCGCATGCATCTCGACCTCATCGCCGGCCTCCCCTTCGAGGGCATGGCGTCCGCGTCCAGGTCCTTTAACGAGGTGTACGCGCTTTCTCCCGGCCATTTTCAACTGGGTATACTGAAAGTCCTTCCCGGCACTGAGATGAGGGACCGGGCGGACGAATACGGCATGATTTTCGCTGCAGACGCTCCCTACCAGGTTCGGGAGACCCGCTGGCTGCCAGGGAACGAATTGCAGATCATAGAGAAAATAGCCGCCGTGGTGGACCGCCTGTACAACACCGGGCGTTTTCCCCTCGCTCTCGCCCGTTTGGCCGCGCGTTTCGATTCACCCTTTGACCTGTACCGCGCGTTCGCATCCGAGAGAATCCTTCCGACCAGAAGCTGGGAGTCAGGCGCCTCATTTCTGCTCGGTTTCACCACGGACCGTTTCCCGGAGGACCGGGGCTATGTTCTTGACGCACTGGGGTGGGACTGGTGCGCACATTCACGATCGCACCGGTATCCGGACATACTAAAGCCGGAGCAGGCCTCCGGGATCAAGAAAAAAGGATATGCATTTTTCAGGGGCTTCGGGGAAGATGGCACGGTACGTTACGGGAAGGAGGAGTTCGCGCTTTCCGACCTGAAGAGAGCTATCTTCTATAAAAGCGAAACGGAAGAGTTCAGGAAGACGCACATGGGCGGCTCATCGTGCGCCCTGTTTCTTCATGACGGGAGAATAGTGATGTATGACCTCACCCCGCCTCCGGCGTAGCCTTAAGCGGCAGGATGGCGCGAATGCAGCAACGTGCAGGGATGTACAAGCTGCTGCCTCCTCCAGGAAAGGGCTCCTGAAAAACGTTCCCTCTTTATCCTCCCCCTCTCACCCGGGGAGAGGGGGACCGAGGGGGCGAGGTCTACAAGAAAAAAAACATGAAAAAAAAACGCAAACAATACATCACACAGCTTGCTGAACGTTACCGCGGAGAGGGAGCGCAGCCGCTCTGCCCGCACTTCGGCCAGTGCGGCGGCTGCCTGTTCCAGGATATTCCCTATGAGGCCCAGTGCCTGATAAAAAGGGACATGGTCAACGAGATACTCCAGGGCGTCGCTGCCGTGGACGCTGTCCGGCCTTCCGCACCGTACCGCTACCGGAGCAGGATGGACATGGTGACCGCGTTCGGCAAATGCGGCCTTCGCCGTGGCGGCAGCTACCGGGTCGTGGTGGACGTCGAGTCGTGCTCCATCATGCGGGAGAAATCTGATGCCCTATTCCGGCACGTACGCTCCCTGATACAGGAGGTCGAAGGATACGATTACCTGCGGCACCAGGGGTATCTCCGCTACGTGGTAATCCGTGAAGCGACCTTCACCGGTCAGGTCATGGTTAATTTTGTGACCGCCGTACAGGAGAACAGGCTTGCTCCCGTGATCGAAGCGATCTGCCCTGAAGCGGATTCCGTTTCTCTCATACACAGCGGCGGCATGGCGGATTTGAGCTACGGCGGAATTTTCGAGACCATCAAGGCCGGTCATATCGAGGAGTCGTTTGACGGCATACTCTACCGCATTACTCCGAACTCCTTTTTCCAGTCGAACGCGGGCATCGCGATCGAGATGTACCGGAAGATCAGGGACGGCGCGCGCGGCAGGGTGCTGGACCTGTGCGCGGGCGTGGGGAGCATCTCGCTCTTCATCGCGGGCTCCGTCGATCGGGTAACCGGGGTCGAGATGAACCCCGAGGCTGTGGAAACCGCACGAATGAACGCTGAGATCAACGGGATCACGAACGCCGAGTTCGTCTGCAGCGAGGCGCGGGATTTTCTCCGGAGCGGTCCCGGCGGCTATGACACCATCGTGCTTGACCCGCCGCGGACCGGCATGACACGGGACGCCATGGAGCGCATTGATGCGATGAAGACGGAGCGCATCATCTACATGTCGTGCAATCCTGCCACGTTCAGGGATGACGTCGCGTCGCTCCGCAATTACAGGGTCGAGTCGCTTGAAGCGTATGACATGTTCCCCCAGACCCCCCACGTTGAGCTTCTGGGAACGCTGAAACCGGTATAGCGCATTCAGCAGGCGGCTCAGGCCGAGGGCTTGCCCGGCTCACCGTCAAGAACATCACGGAGGGCGGCGGTTGAATCAACGATGACATCCGCCATGAACTTGAAGTTTATCGTGTCGATGGTGTCATCGGGCGAGTGGTAGTTCTTGTTCCGGTAAAACCCGGTGTCCGATATCATGATCGCCGGATAGCCCGACCGGATGAAGGACATGTGATCGGAGAGATCCATACCGGGAATCGATGCCGGCCCGATGTATTCGAAAATCTTGCAGCGCGCATGGTTGTTGTAAATCTTTTTCCAGCGGTACACGCTATCCGCGTTGGATGGCAGGGAAATCACGCTGATGTAATTTCCGCATACGGGATATTCCTTGTGCTTGTGGTTCAGGGGGTAATCCTGGGGGCACCGCCGCGATGCGAACCCGACCATCTCAAGGCAGACCATGAGCTCGATCGAGTCTTTCCGTTTGCGGCAGTTCACGGCGTTCACCATGCTTCCCATCAACTCGGTCGAGAAAAAAGGCGGCTCCTCGAGTGTGAAGGCCACGAACCGTACGGTCTTCCGGTACCGACGTACCGCCAGCAGCCGGTAAATCTCCAGGAGAGCGGCAATTCCGGAGGTATTATCATCCGCTCCGGGAGTGTCCTCGATCGTGTCATAATGAGCGCCCACCAGTATGATCGAGCCGGGGAATTCGGTGCCGGGAATCTCTGCAATAACATTGGAAACTTTCACCCCTGCGGCGGTATACGTTTCCTCCCTGGGCTTGTAGCCATACCGGGAAAAATAGTCCTTTATATAGTCCCGTGCCTGCTCGAGGTTCTGATATTTACGTATGGTCCGCTCGCCGAGCTCGACGGAGAGGTAGTGAAGAATATCCCGTGCGTTGCGAAGGACCTGGTTCTTTTCCCGTGAAGCATTCGACAACTGTGGCAGAATTCGCATGGAGGCCTCGTTTTTAGTTATGACCATAGAGACACTCGATATCTTTTTTTCAAGGATTTTTCAAACTAATTTCTTGACTTAATTTATTTATGATGCAAAATTACCATAATAGTGAATAATTGGCCGGGGATCAAGCAGCACGACGCCGGACACGTTCGTGAAAATCAATAACCATGAGGACCGACGATGGAAGTATTTGACGGTTTTATTTCGGCCATAGCCAGCGAATTTAAAATTCGATTTCATAAGGACGCCGAGGGCAGCTACACCACCACCATTGAGTTTGACAACAACCGGTCCCAGGACGTGCTCATAACGCTCGCCAAGGACGAATCGGGGGACAGGATCATCAACTATTTCTCGATAATCGGTAAAATAAAGAAGGACCTCTGCGAGCTTTACAAGTACTGCCTGCAACTGAACGCGACACTCGACTACGGCGCCATCGGGCTGATGAGCGATACGCTCGTGCTGAAAAACAGCATCATGCTCAAGGACTGCGATCCGATCCGCTTTATGAAGTCCCTTACCTATCTGGCGGCCAAGGCCGACGAGATGGAAGAGCTTCTCATCAAGGACAACATCTATTAACAGTCCATACAATCTTCCAGCCCCGTTTGAAACTGGCTCCCGTTTTATGCCGGTATACATTCCGAGCAGGGAAACCGGACCACGCATCGAAGTATAGCCGACCCTGCCCCGGCGCCGGATTTGACGATATGATCAAGGAATCCATAAAAATACATGACAACTACCAGTTTGAGCTGAAGCAGACATATAACCTTTCCCTTGATGAAAAGAGAAAAAATTCCTATTTCGTGCAGACGTATTTCTTCATCCCTGATAATCTCAATATCAACAGGGAGACCTATACGCGCGAGGATTTCTACAAGGATCTCCGCGCCACCGTGCGTCTGACGACTCCCTCGATACTTCTCAGGACACTTGAAGCGGATTCCGGCATGTTCACAAGAATGCGGCAGGGCATCGAGGCGGTTCACGGAAAGAACGCTAACCGCCAGGGCATTGCCAACTACGAATACCAGGTTAAGATCTTTTGCCTGATCTATAAGAAATCAATGAAAATACAGCTGGGCTTCATTCGTAAGTCCCGCAGAAAAAAAGAGACCGAACACCTGCTTGAGGAATTTTTAACATGCGTGAACGCGCTTACGGGCAGGTTCAGGGAGCTCAGCCCTCCGGCAGCGGGGGGAAAGACGCCCCCTGATCTGAGAACGGTCTTTCTGTTCGCGGACGAATACCTGAGCCTGAAGACCGAAACCCATACCTGCCGCCTGATGGAAATACTTGGCGAAGCACATCCGGCGCTCCTGCGAAGATACAGGACCCGCCTCATGGACATCGTCCGTCGTGAGTCGGCTTACCGGCAGGAAAGAAACTATCCGTCCATCCCTTCTGTCTCCGGAGAAAACGAAACGTATGTGTTTCGCCAGGGAGCGCTGAAGAAATATCTGAGCAACATACTCTTCCTGGAAACGCGTGTCGAAAGAGGAGGGTTGTTCCTCGAGCAGGCCATTTACAGCGCCGCGGCCGGTATTGCAATGGTCTTCGCGACCATGGTCGCCTTCATCGGTCAGAGTCGCTATGGCGGCCTCTCCCTCCCCTTCTTCATTGCCCTGGTCATCAGCTACATGTTCAAAGACCGCATCAAGGAGCTTCTCAGGCTCTACCTGAGCGTCACCCTGCGCTCCCGCCTGTACGACCGCAGGAGGAACATCTACCATAGCTTTGACGAAAAGATCGGCACCTGCAGGGAGAGCTTTAACATCATCGATAGCGGGAAGGTCCCTTCCAAGATCCAATCCTACCGGGGCCGGGACCGGATCACCGACATAAACAACAGCATGACATCGGAGCACGTTATACTGTACCGGAAGTACATACGTCTCAACTCGAAGAATTTCCGGAAAATAAAACAACATCATTCGACCAATGACGTCATCGACATCATGCGCTTTAACGTTCAGCATTTTCTCCGGAGCATGGACAACCCTGAAAAGAAAATCTTCATCGCCACACGGGGCGGCTACCTGAAATCCTCGGGCAAGCGGGTGTACCATATCAACATCATCACCCACTTCCTGACAGGCAGCAAGGACTACTTCCGGCGCTTCAGGCTTGTACTGAACAGAGAGGGGATCCGGCGAATCGAAGAAGTGTTATAGGCATTAAAAAAGGCAGGCCGCCGGCCTGCCTTTTTTACGCGCCTTAATCGCGCACCATGTAGCTTTCCTGGTACCGTTCGTTTTCCTGTATGCTCTTCAGCAGTCCAAGCGCCTTCTGTTTGGTCGAGAGAGGCCCTATCCTCACCCTGAAATACTGTTTACCCTTCACACGGCTCTCGTCGATGTAGGCGTCGTAGCTCTTTTCTTTCAACGCCTTCATCTCGCTCTGCGCCGTCGTTCTTTTATCGAAGGACGCGACCTGTATGGTATAATGGCCCGTGCCGGTCGTTTTACCGCGCTCGATTTTTTCACCGGAAACCTCGACCACCTTAGATTTCGCACTTTTCTTTTTCCTGGAAACGCTCTTAACCGGCTGCTTTTTAGCGGGCCTGTACACCGTGTCGTCCTCGTCAACGCGGGACAATTTCTTCGCATCCGTCAGATCTGCGGCCGGGGCCTTTTTCTTCGCGTCTTTTTCGGGAATAATCGTTTCCGATATATTGTCCCTGGTCAGGAGATCTGAAGAATCATCCTTCAAACCGGCAGATTTTTCACCGGCTGTCCCCTTTTCGAGCCTGTCTCCCTCAATTCCCTTGAGATCTTTGTCAGCACCGAGCATCCTGTCATCAAGGGGCTTGGAAAGCTCGTCCTCTGCCGCTGCCTCCGGAATATTGGTTTTGAGCATATCCAGCTCTTTCTGGCTGTCGAATATGTCATTACGGGTGAGAAGGGTCTTGCCGCCGTCCCCTCCCTTGACAAAATTCATCCCAAGCAGGAACGACACGACAATAATGCCGATGACTGCGGCCGAGATGAGGATAATGCGCGCTATATCGAGGTTCAGAACATACACGCTTTTTTCTCTTACCTTCTGATGAGGTATGTTAAATTGTTCCATATAATGACCTGCCTTCCCAAAATAATGCATAGCTGAATGTACAGATATATATTCGGCCGAACCGATTCGAGCGCTTAATTAAAAAATTATCTCCGTATCTCCGATTTATCGCCTGTTGTACGCCACTCGCGATCAATCAGGTCACGGTATTTGATCTTTTGCCGTTCGCCGGCCCATCCCCCCAGGGAAGCGTCGAGCAGCTCGTCGAACAGCTTTTCATGCATGATATTCAGCAGTGCCGCATACAGTGGTCCGGCGTTGATGGGGCCGGACAACTCCAGTAATTCGCCTATTATCCTTTTTTTGGGAATTTCCCCTTTGCAATACAGCCCTGTAAACGACTCAAGGTCAACAACCCTGGCGCCGGCAGGAGGCAGGCCCCGGTCATTCAGAATGGCAACATCCATGCCGTGGTTCCGGATATAATCCTCTGTCAATTGCCGGTACTGGAGAAACGACTTTCTCGTGAATTTTCCCTCGCGCTTCAGGCCGCCGCTGCTCCCGAGGATATAGCGGCAGTTCAGCCCCTCGACCGTGGTAAAGCGGTCCTGGAAAAATGACGCGTAGCGATCCTGATAGGCCGTACCGCGGGCATAAATGCGGTAACCGGAAAATGAAAAATCCTGACCGGTGATCCCTATAGCGGAGAAGCCGCATGCGCGGCAGAGGCTGATCGCGTCTCCCGCCACGCTGCCGGTCGACGAGTCCACCGAGCCGATTGCGTCACCGTACACCTCGGCGGCAAGCTGTGCAAGGGGATGGGTATTGAGCGAGATGAATGCCCGACGCCGATTGAGCACGGACGGATACGACGAGATCGAGCAGACCACCGGGGCGTTTCCCGTATCGCACCGGATGAAATGCTCCTGCACATACGGCTGCGGGTCCACGGACATGACCAGGTCGGGGACGATCCCGCACCGGCACAGGACGGGAAGGGCCGAATCCACGGCCACGATAAAGAACCGCTGCTGCGCGCTTCTCATCATGACGATATCATCCTCAAGGGAGGGGCCGGATACGGCAATGACCGCGGGATGGCCGGTGAAAGCCCCGAACAGGCTGCGCACGGGGCGCGCCCCCTCCAGGTGCCGGAGATTGCGTAAAATATTCGCCACGTAGCGGGGCCCGAACGCCTCCCTGGTAGCCTTGTTCCCCGCTTTCAGGTGTATGAGCTTCTCGACCTCGTTCCTGATCCCGCCGTAATAATCTCCGAATGCCCGGACCGAGGCAGGGTGTTCCAGGACCGATATCCCCCTGATCCTGTCCATGTCGATCCTCGCAGAGAGAACGCCGGCAACATCAGCCGCTGATTTTCCCGCGAGGATCGTCACGCGGGGAGATTCGGCAAGGAATGAGGTAAGGCCGTTCCGCCCGATCTCCTTCTCCAGACCCGGAACAATATCAATGATGATGACTTCGCTGTATCGGTCGAGCATCTCCCTGACAGGCAAAAGGTGATACCCGAGGCCGCAGCCAAGCACAACGAGCATGTCAAAGCGCGCAGGATCAAAGCGGCCGGAAAAATGGTCCGCTTCCCGCTCCGGACTGACCCTGCTGTGGAGGTACACTTCTCGCCCTCCCGAGCGCACAAGAATCGTATCGCTTCCCAGCCTTGTTTTTACAATCGAGTATGTAATATCATTTTCGTTCATGTTTTCTTCTTATCATTTGACCGGCTATCACTATTATCGACAGTTCTCCGAGAAATAGTTATGCGGCATGAGGCCGTCACTTCCAGAGACACAATCGTTTTTTCTTTATCAGCATACGCTCAGATAATTAAAAAATATTCATAAATTTTAGCCTGTTCTAAATAAATTAGTTGACACTAACTTATTGGATGACTACATTTATTTTGAATTTTTTCTTCTGTTATCAGGTGTTATTAATGAAATTGGCTGATCTGCAAAACGGACAGAAGGGAGTGATCGCCAGGATACACGGCCGCGGTCCTTTCCGTAACCGCATCACCGAGATGGGATTTGTACGGGGAAAAACCGTTTCTGTAATAAAGAATGCCCCGCTGAAAGACCCTATCGAATACCGGCTTATGGGTTATAACGTATCCCTGAGGAGAAGCGAAGCCGCTCTTATTGATGTGGACCCCGTCGAAATGAACAATTGCGCCGCACCTGCTCCGCTCAGGGAGCGGCATGGGCCGGGCTACCGTCATCGGCACCGCGGCGGCTCCCTCCATGACGGTGCAGACTCTCATCCGCATGCACAATTCCGCGGACGCCGCAAACACGGTCTCGCGGAACGGACCATCAGGGTCGCCCTGGTCGGCAATCCGAACAGCGGCAAAACGACGCTTTTCAACAACGCCTCCGGCTCACGCGAGCATGTCGGGAACTACTGCGGCGTTACCATAAGCGCAAAGAAGGCCCGCTTCAACCACGATGGGCGCACGTTCCTCATAACGGACCTGCCGGGCACCTATTCTATTTCCGCATACACTCCGGAAGAGCTCTTCGTGCGCGACCACCTGCTCGATGAGCGTCCCGATGTCGTTATCAATGTTATCGATGCCTCCAACCTCGAGCGCAATTTGTACCTTACGACCCAGCTGATAGATATGGGACACACCGTCGTGATCGCGCTTACCATGAGCGACGAGATGATGAAGCGGGGCGATTCATTCAACCATACGATGCTCGGGAAAATGCTGGGTATACCGTTTGTTCCCACTGTCGGGCCGACGGGAGAGGGCATTGACGTCCTTTTCGATACGGTCGCGGCAGTGCACGAGGGAAGGGACAGCACGGTAAGGCAGGTGACGATCAATTACGGTCCCGACATCGAGAGCGCACTATCAGCGCTGGAGAAGAGCATTGCGGAAGCAGGCGCCGGCATACTTCCCTTTTCCCCGCGATTCGCCGCCATCAAGCTTCTCGAAAAGGACCCCGACATTATCCGGCGCATGGCCGGGCTCCCGGGCGGCGCAGGTATAACGATCGGCGCGGACAGCCTAGTGCGGGAGCTCGAAATCGTCATGAAGGAAGACTGCCAGACACTGCTAAGCGACGCACGGTACGGTTTTATCGCCGGGGCTCTCCGCGAGACGCTTCGTCCGGCATGGCAGCCCGCGTTCACCATGAGCGACCGGATTGACCGGTTCCTCACGCACCAGGTGTTCGGCTTCCCCATCTTCCTTTTTTTCATGTGGGCCACCTTCCAGCTTACGTTCACCCTGGGTCAGTACCCGATGGACTGGATAGAGTCCGGCGTCGTGTGGCTGTCCGGTTTCGTCAGTTCCGTCATGCCCGCCGGCCTGTTACGCGAGCTTATTACAGACGGCATTATTGCCGGAGTGGGCGGCGTCATCGTGTTTCTTCCAAACATTTTGATTCTGTTTTTCATGATATCCCTGATGGAGGATACCGGCTACATGTCACGTGCCGCCTTCATAATGGACCGGCTCATGCACGGCATGGGCCTCCACGGCAAATCGTTCATCCCGCTCATCATGGGGTTCGGCTGCAACGTTCCCGCGATCATGGCCACCCGTACCCTCGAGAGCAGGAAAGACCGCCTCCTTACCATGATGATCATTCCGTTCATGTCGTGCAGCGCGCGCCTTCCGATCTTCGTCCTCCTGATCGGGGCCTTCTTCTCGGCGTACGCGGGCACCGTTCTGTTTCTCCTGTATATCACCGGGATCCTTGTTGCGGTCCTCTCCGCGCTGTTATTGAAGAAGACGCTGTTCCGCTCAGAAGAGGCGCCGTTCGTCATGGAGCTGCCTCCATACCGCGCTCCCCGGCTGAAAAACACCCTGCGTCACATGTGGTCGAGAGCCCTGGAATATCTGAAAAAAATTGGCGGTATTGTGCTCGTGGCCGCAATCCTGATATGGGCGCTTGGCCGGTTCCCGTATGGTGCCGAAAATGAAGCCGCCCATGAGGCCCGGATCAGTGCGGTAACGAATAAATACGCGCTTGAACAGCAAAATCTGAGTCCGGAAGACGTGACCGGACGAAGCTCCCTTGCGGACAGGATGTCAGAAGAGATACGCCTCCTCGAACATGAGCGAGACCGCTTACGCCTCGAGGGTTCGGTCATCGGACACGCCGGCAGGCTCATCGAGCCGGCTGTCTCGCCGCTCGGCTTTGACTGGAAAATGGGTGTGAGCCTGTTGACCGGGTTTGCCGCGAAGGAGATCAGCGTAAGCACATTGGGCGTTCTTTACCATCCCGACAGGAGCGATCGGGCAGACGACCGAGGCATCGAGAAAGCGTTGAAGGAACAGCGGTACGGATCCGGACCCCTTGAGGGCCGCCCGGTCTTTGATCCCCTGACCGCTCTCGGCTACATGCTTTTCATGCTCCTCTATGTCCCCTGTGTGGCCACTCTGGCGGCCATGAAAAAGGAATCCGGCTCATTGAAGTGGCCGGTCATCTCGGCCCTGTATTCAACAACGGTTGCCTGGCTTGTCGCGTTCCTGGTCCGGCAGTCGGGGCGCCTTATCGGGTAATATGCCATGGTGCAGACGATTCTGGTCATTACAATTGTGGTCCTTGCCTCCGTCGTCGCCGGGTTCCGGGTATTCCGCTTTTTTACCGCCTCCCGCTCATCCGGCTGCTCGCCGGAACAGTGCGCTTCCTGTCCCTATTCCGCCCGGCCTTCCGACTGCCGCCCGGGGCCCGAAAAAAAGTGATTTTTTAACATTTTTATTCTTGACGGTTTTGCGGTGTTTCTATATATAGTAACTATGTTTCTATTCATAGAAAC
The DNA here is from genome assembly GCA_029564515.1 of Spirochaetota bacterium. Classification (GTDB taxonomy): domain Bacteria; phylum Spirochaetota; class UBA4802; order UBA4802; family UBA5550; genus RBG-16-49-21. The sequence goes on from JAKQPV010000087.1 coordinate 121,138, forward strand.
ATTTATTCCACGCAGGGGATGCAAGCGGTGGCGCGAAACAATGCAACGACGATCTGGTGGTGGGGCATGCATACCTTCCGGTAAGCGGTATCGCGCCATGCTCGTGTTGTGGAAAAGTGCGGTATCATGCCGCACTTTTTTGTTTTTACACCGATTTAGCAGGAGAAGACCATGCTGTACCCGTCATTGAATGAATTTTCTGACCTTGCCCGCACATACCGGCGGGTCGTGCTCTATCGCGAGATCGCTGGCGACCTGGTCACCCCGATCGGCCTGCTCGGCAATTTCGCTGATGAGCCGCACCTGTTCCTCCTGGAAAGCGCCAATCTGGACCGGAGCTTTTCCCGATACACCTTCTTCGGTGTCCGCCCCCGGCGCGTCATAACCTTCCGTGACGGAACGCTGACTGTCGAATCAGCTGAAGGGATCGTACAGATAGTTGAATCGAACCCGATTGACTACCTTATATCTCAACTTTCTGCTGAGAATTCCGCGAAAAGCCCGGCCATGGGCGGCTTCTGCGGCGGATATGTCGGCTTCATCGGATACGATATAGCCAATTACATGGGCATGCTTCGCACGAAAATACGTGAAGACAGGGAAAACCTCGTCATGGCTTTTCTCCAGGCTGATGAATTCTACGTGTTCGACAATCACCGGGGAAAGCTTTACGCTGCCTGCTCCATGCTCCCCGGCGCGGATCCTGCTGCTGCTTACCGCACGGCAGCGGCGCGCACTCTCGGGATGGCTGCGGAAATCATCCCCTCGTCTTTCTCGGCCGCGACGCCGGGATCGGGGCTGGAACGGACGCAGGAGTTCGATGAATCATCCTTCGTCGAAACAGTACGCCTTCTTAAAGATGACATCATGAGCGGAGAATGCATACAGGCGGTCCTCTCAAACAAGCACGAGATCGAGGGAAGCGTCAACCCTGTTACCCTCTACCGCCTGCTCCGGAATATCAACCCTTCACCCTACATGTTCTACGTCAAGGTACGCGACGAAGTCCTCCTGGGCGCCTCGCCTGAAATACACCTGAAGATCGAGGACAGGGTCGCCACCCTCAAGCCTATAGCCGGGACCTATCGCCTTGATGGCGGCGATACGGGTTTACTGGCCGCGAAACTCCTTGCAGATGAAAAGGAGCGCGCCGAGCACCTGATGCTTCTTGACCTCGCCCGGAACGATCTTTATACCGGGTGCGCGACCGACTCCGTGAACGTGGTGAGCTCATTCAAGCCGGAAGTATACTCGCACGTCATCCACATCGTATCCGAGGTACAGGGGCGGATGCGGGACGACGTTTCGCCGCTGCGGCTCTTCTGCAACACCTTCCCTGCAGGGACCGTGTCCGGCGCACCGAAGGTCCGCGCTATGGAGCTGATCGACCGGTATGAAAAGTCGCCGCGCGGCTTCTATGCCGGCTGCGCCGGATATTTTTCCTACAGCCAAGACATCGACACCTGTATCGTCATCCGCAGTGCGATGGTCAAAAAAGACCGCGTCATACTTCGGGCCGGCGCCGGCATCGTGTACGACAGCGAGCCGGAGAAGGAGTACCGGGAAGTCGGCGTCAAGCTTGGCGCGCTCTTTGACGCATTTAACTGCATCAGCACACTGGAGGAGCAGCATGTTTTTACTGATTGATAATTACGATTCATTCACCTACAATCTCTTCGCCCTGTTCAGGGAATGCGGTGCTGATGTTGACATCATCAAGAACGATGCCTATGTCCGGGCAGACCGCTACGAGGGGATCATCCTCTCCCCCGGGCCGTCCTCGCCGGAACACTCGGGAACCACGCTCCGGTATATCCGGGAACACCTGGGCAGCACGCCTATCTTCGGGGTCTGCCTCGGCATGCAGGCGCTGGCCAGCTCCCTGGGGTACCCGATCGTCAGGGCGCGGACAATAAAGCACGGCAAACTGGACGAGATCTCGGTCACGAAAGAATCGGTGCTCTTCCGGGATGTGCCCCGGACCTTTTCAGCGGTGCGCTACCATTCGCTGGCAGCTGCTGCGGACGAGCGTCATGTCACTTCCCGGTCGCTGGGTGACGGCACCGTCATGTCGATCGAGGACCGGGAGCGGAAATGCTTCGGCGTCCAGTTCCACCCCGAATCCATACTGAGCCAGTGCGGCCGGCAGATCATACGGAATTTCATCGGTTTCACCGCTGACAATTCATCGTCGGGAAACTGAGATGCAGGGAGGAACAATGGACCGGATTCTACAAAAAGTCAATTCAGGCGACCGGCTCAGCTTCAACGAGGCCAGGGATCTGTTCGAATCGATGATGCAGGGAAGCCTTGCCGAATCGCAGATCGCGTCGTCCCTTATCGCCATGAAGCTGCGCGGTGAGACCGTGGACGAGCTGGCGGCGCTGGCCGTGGCCATGAACCGCAACAAGCGGGCTTTCACCCCCGGTGTGAAAGGCACGATTGACACCTGCGGTACGGGCGGTGACGGAAAATCCACGGTTAACGTTTCGACCGCAGTGGCGATCATCATCGCGTCGATGGGGTATCCAGTCGTCAAGCACGGTAACTACGCCCAGAGCGGTATCGTGGGCTCGGCTGACATTCTATCGGACCTGGGAGTGGATATAAACGGCATAACATCGCCGGAAGAGTATCTCGCCAGGCACAACTTCATCTACATGCTGGCGCCTCTCTACCACCCTGCACTCAGGGGCATCGGCAAGGTCAGGCGAGAGCTCAAAGTCCCCACGCTCTTCAATCTCGCGGGCCCGCTGGCAAACCCTGCCGACCCTGACTACCAGATCATAGGGATCAGCAGGCGGGGAAGGCTTGAATTCATGGCCGGCGTACTGGAAAAAATCGGCAGAAAAAACATCACTCTCTACTCCTCACGGGACGGATACGACGAAGTCTCCTCCGCCAACACCACCGAGTGCATACATATCGGTGAAGGTGATACCCGGCGCTTTACAATCGATCCCTCGGACTTTTTCGAGCCGTTTCCCATGCCGGTCGTCCGTGATCGTGATGACGCCCGGCATCAGTTTCTGGACGGCCTGACTGGCCGCTGTGAGACCCTTATGAAGGTATTCGCCCTGAATGCGGCTCTGGCGCTTCGCACCATGAACTGCTGCGGTATGCGGGAAGGCTTTTTCTCGGCGCGCGAGCAGATATCCTCGGGACGAGCTATCAGTAAGCTCGAAGAGCTCGCATCGGAAGAATCTGCAGCCCGGGCGGCACAGTGAGGAACCCATGCTTCTGAACGAAATCATCGAGTACAAGAGGCTGGAGATAAAAACGCTGCGACCGGATGCTGTCGAACGCCGGCGACCCGTGAGAGACACGATGGCATTTCTCCGTTCACGCCCCTTCATCGCAGAAATTAAAAAAGCATCTCCCTCACGCGGTGTGATCAACAATACGGTTGATATCGCATCACGGGCCCGAGAGTACGAGTGCGGCGGCGCAGGCGCGGTGAGCGTGCTTACAGACAGCCGCTATTTCATGGGAAGCTTCAATGACCTGAGCGAGATCTCGTGCTCGATCAATATCCCGATCCTCTGTAAAGACTTTATTATCAGCGAAGCGCAGGTCGACCAGGCATACTGCCACGGCGCCGACTTCATCCTTCTTATCGCTGCCGCCCTCACCGTGCGGGAGATCAGGATTCTGTCACGTCGCGCGGCCCGGTATTCCATGAAGGTGCTGTACGAGCTTCACGATGCGGACGAGTTCGATAAAATCCGCCACAACGATCTGGAGCTCGTGGGGGTCAATTCCAGGAATCTTAAGACTTTCGTGATCGACAAAGACGGGGCAGCAGCGACGCTCCGGGCCGTCAGGGGCTCCTTTACCAGGGTCGCCGAAAGCGGCATCGAAACCGCGGAGGACGTGCGGCGGTTGCGGTCCGCCGGCGCTGACGCATTTCTGATCGGAACGGCACTCATGATTTCAAAAAATCCTTCCCGCACCCTTGCCGAATTTCACGGTGCGCTGAGGCCGTCATGTTCGTGAAAGTATGCGGCATAACAAGGGCCGAACAGCTCGACTGGGCGGTCGAGCTCGGGTATTCTGCAGCCGGTGTGGTCCTGCATCCGGAAAGTTCCCGCTACTGCGGGTTGGACCGCGCAGCTGAGCTTGCCCGGCACGCCCGTGGCAGAATTTCGACAGTTGCGGTAGGAATTACATTCTCCGAGGTCGCTCCCGTCGCCGACGCATTCGATTTCGTGCAGGTCTACGAGTATCAAAACGGGGAGCGTGTAATCTGCGCCGGTGACTCGGAGCTTATCGCTCGCGATTCGTCTCTTTTCATGTATGATTCGAGCAGGGGGACCGGTCGTATCGGCACGCTTCCCGCATGGCTCCATGACGTGCGGTGGAAGCTGATCATTTCCGGCGGTCTGACGTCCCGGAACGTGGCGGGTATAGTTAGGGAATTCCAGCCCTTCGGCGTCGATGTATCCAGCGCAGTCGAATCTGCGCCGGGCAAGAAAAATTATGAGCAAATGAAGGAATTCATAAACGAGGTTTGCAATGCGTCCCGATAAAGGATTTTTCGGTCGGTATGGAGGACAATTCGTGCCCGAGACGCTCATTCCGGCTCTGGACGGGCTTGAACAAGCATACTGCGATTTCAAAGCAGATGCCGGCTCGGTGCATGAACTCGAGCGCTACCTGAAGGAATTCGCCGGACGACCGACCCCGGTTTATTATGCGGCGAGTATCTCGGCCAAATACGGTTTCGATTTATTTTTAAAAAGGGAAGATCTGCTTCATACAGGAGCGCACAAGATCAACAATACGATTGGACAGGCGCTGGTGGCGCGCCGTATGGGCAAGCGACGCATAATTGCGGAAACAGGCGCCGGTCAGCACGGCGTTGCAACTGCTACCGCGGCCGCGCTCTTCGGTCTTGAATGCTGTATATACATGGGGAGCGTCGATGTTCAACGTCAGATGCCCAATGTGAAAAAGATGCGGCTCCTGGGCGCAGAGGTGGTGCCGGTAGACGACGGACTCAAGACACTCAAGGATGCCATCAGTGCGGCACTGAGGGACTGGGTCGCCTCGTTCAAAGACACCCATTACCTGATGGGCACCGTTGCAGGACCACATCCGTTTCCGGAGATGGTGGCCTTCTTTCACGCAGTCACCGGCCGGGAGGCACGCGAATATTTTCTGGAGAAAGGATACCTCCCCGACACGGTGGTGGCCTGCGTGGGAGGAGGCAGCAACGCGATGGGCATCTTCCAGGGATTTCTTGACCAGCCGGAAGTTGCGCTCGTCGGCGTGGAAGCCGGCGGAAGGTCGCTCGGTCCCGGGGATAACGCCGCCACCCTGTCCCAGGGGACCCCGGGCATATTCCAGGGCGCCCTCTCGTACCTGCTTCAGGACGGGCACTGTCAGGTCCAGGACGTGCATTCCGTGTCAGCGGGCCTGGACTATGCCGGCATAGGACCTCAGCACGCGTTTTTGAAAGACTCGGGCAGGGTGGCCTACACCCACGTATTCGATACAGGTGCCCTTGCCGCTTTCCACGAGCTTACTCGCCTTGAAGGCATCATGCCGGCACTGGAATCCTCCCACGCGCTGGCCTGGGCCCTGGCCAATGCGAAAGCGCTTTCGGGGACACGCGTCCTGGTGAACCTCTCGGGAAGAGGCGACAAGGACCTTGGTATCATAGAGCAGAACATGCGGGAGGCCTTATGAAAGGCATTTATCTCACCGGGGGTTATCCGGACAGGAACGGCTTTATCGATTGCTGTAAAATGGTCGCATCAAGCGGTTTTGATTTCATCGAGGCAGGAATTCCCTTCAACGATCCAATTGCGGATGGCCCGGTTATCGCCGGTGCCATACATGAATCAATTGCAGCCGGAGCGACTCCGGGAACCGTGATGGACGATATCGCATATATTGGTTCCCTGAAGCTGAAGAAATTCGTCATGACGTACGCCAACATCATTTATTCGTACGGTATCCGGAATTTCTCTGCGAAAATGGCCCCGGTACTGGACGGCATCATCATCCCGGACCTGCCAAATCGCTTGGCGGACCTTTTTTACGACGGCGGCTTGGACATACCGATCGTTCCCTTCGCGACGCTTGAATCGCGGGAAACGGACATCGACAGAATGAACGCGTCACGGAGCGAGATAATCTACTTTATCGGCGTGCGGGGAATTACCGGAGCGAAGTCGGATTTCAGCGCACCCGAGCTGGCAGATAAAATCGGCATGATACGAAAACGCACCGGGAAAAAAATAATTATAGGGTTTGGCATAAAGACCGGCGCGGACGCCCGGCAGGCCATGGCTATCGGAGACGGCTTTGTTGTGGGTACAGAGGCGGTACGCAGACAGAAGAACCCTGCAGCGCTGAAAGAATATTTGGATTCATTGAACAACGCGCCGGCGTGATGCCGTCCATGCACGGCCGAAGTGCCGGCTCGTGTAACGGGAAAATATTACTCGTACTGCTTGTTTTTCTTTTCCAGCTTTGCGAGTTTTTTCTCTTTGTTCGTTTTTTGCGGCTTCTTCTTATTGTCTTTTTTTGTGTCCTGTGCTTTTGCCATATGACTATCCCTTGATATTAAGTTTTAATAACTTCACGCCGGGCGTGAATCGCTGTTGCCGTGCCCTGTCTTTAAAAGGCGGCAACCCCGGCAATAATAAAAAACTCGATTGTAAAAATCAATTATTTATTTGTTCAGGCCAGGATCTCGTCATCCGCATTCATCAGTGCGGGCCGTCAGTTACACCTGTCGAATGTGATCTTTCCCGATGCGCTCCCGCCCCCGGGGAAGGAACATTCAACATCAAGGGCCCCTTTAACCAGCACGATATCATTAACCATGATACTGGTTCTATCGAGTTTTATTTCATACCGGGTGCAGTACTGAGGGTCAATGATGACTTCCTTGCACTTTTCGTAGTCAGGCGGCTCGCACGAACCTGGCACTTCCACTTTTAATTGCTTGCCCTTTGCAGGATCAAGGAACGCTACGACGGCCCCGTCCTGTTGTCCTTCGCCCAGCAATACTGCGCCGAAAAAGCCCAGCCGCTGACCTGAACGGCACTGCCTCGGAACAAAAGTGAAGTTTCCGAGCGGCTCTCCCTTTGACATGAACGACCCGGAGACGCTGGAGCAGCCTTTCATCATAAAGAAGGCTCCCGCGACCAGGGCAATATTGAGCGGAATCGTTAAAAGCAGAATTTTTCGTTTCCGGGCCGTTCCGGGCGCCCGTGTCGCTGCTGCTGGCGGGATGTCCGCAAGCGGTGCGCCGCAGGCACTGCAGTAGCGGGCATCGTCCTCAACAATCTGGTGTTTGCATATCTGACACTGGCGCATAGTAATCCTCCTGATATTGCCGCCGCGATCTGTCCTGCAGCGGATTGCATGCTTGTCATCATGCCGGACAATTATATAACAGGGACAACAGGATTAAACACGTGCATCCTCTCACTGAACAATGAATAATTCAATAACAATTTAATAGTTAACATTTCGCGGGTATTGAAATGGACGTATTCAGACATTTGGCCGGTTACTTATTCCTTGACATATTGAGGCAGGGTGACAATCTCTTCAGCGGAGTGAACCTCTATGAAAGCTTACCAGGAAATAGCATCAGCACTGTCCCATCTCATCGGAGAAAATAAAGTCTGCACCAACTGCGATATTCTCGAGACCTACTCCCGTGACGAGACTTCTGACCTGACCGCCATGCCGGACATCCTGGTCCGGGCTGGAACCGTCGATGACGTGAGCCGCACCCTTAAATTCTGCAACGATAACGGCATTCCGGTCATCCCGCGCGGCGCAGGCACCGGGGTCACCGGAGGAGCAGTGCCCGTCATGGGCGGCGTTGTCCTTTCCCTGGAAAAAATGAACCGGATCTTAGAGATCGACCGGGAGAACATGGTGGCACTGGTGGAGCCGGGAGCCATAACCCGTGACATCCAGGAAGCGGCGCGGGCCGAAGGCCTGATGTACCCGCCGGACCCGGCAAGCCTGGACTCCTGCTCAATCGGCGGGAACGTGGCTGAAAACGCCGGCGGGCCGCGGGCCGTCAAGTACGGCGTCACCAAGGATTACGTCCTGGGGCTCGAGTTCGTCCTCCCCGACGGCAGCGTCATAACCACGGGGGGCAAAATCGTGAAGAACGCCACCGGCTACAATCTCCAGGGCATTCTCATCGGGTCCGAGGGGACCCTGGCGGTGGTGACGAAGATATACCTGCGCCTCATTCCGGCCCCTCTTCACTCGATAGACATCCTGATACCCTTTCCCTCACTGGACGATGCAGCGGCTGCGGTATACTCGATACTGACAAACCGCATTGTTCCCGGGACCATCGAGTTCATGGAACGCGACGCCATCCTCCTTGTAGCGAAGTCGCTCGGCCGCGAGGTGCCTTTCCCCGACGCGGGGGCCCACCTCCTCATCCAGATCGACGGCCCCTCCGAGGAGCAGGTCCACCGCGACCTGGAAACGATCGGCTCCCTCATCGCAGTAGACCCGTCCGCCATCATCGTCGCAGATTCGCCGCTGCAGCGCGAGCGTCTCTGGAAAACACGACGCTCGATCCGAGAGGCGATCCATGCGGAGAGCCCCGTGTTCCTTGCCGAGGACTGCGTTGTTCCCCGGTCAAAGATCCCGGAGTTTCTGGTAGAGCTGAAAAAGCATTTTACCGCGAAAGGGCTGAGATCCGTCATGTTCGGTCATGCCGGTGACGGGAACGTCCATATCGATGTTCTCAAGGGCGGTATGGATTACGAGGCATGGAAAAACGGCCTTCCGGATCTCAAGAGGGAGATATATCGCCGCGCAATCGCCCTCGGCGGCACCATCACCGGAGAGCACGGGATCGGTTTTATCCGGAAGGACTATCTCCACCTGGCCCTGTCACAGGCGGAGATAGAATTATTGAAGCGGATCAAGCGTGCCTTCGACCCGAAGGGGATTATGAATCCGGGCAAGGTATTCGACGATCCGGATTAAATCAGAGGCTTCCGATCGTTGTAACGATCTTCGGCCCACCTGATGCCGGCTTTATGATCGGTATCGGCGCGGGAAGCCCGGCAACACCGTCCTTCTTTGCAATCCATATCTTGTATCTGGTCCCCTCGAACAGGGTCGGTCCGTACCCGTCATAATCGTTATCCGTTACCTGAACCCTCGTTATCACCGCCGGAACCTTATAGAATTTCGCGTTCTGGTAGTCCTTCTTAAGGCTGAATTGAAACACATCGTCGGAAATGCCGCCGTTATGGGAAAGCATGTGTCCGGCCGAAATGGCGGCCATTCTTTTCGCGCACTCCTCAAGGGTGGGGCTGGTTGTCAGGATTGACAGGTATTTATTCAGGACCTCTATGACATCACGGGGCACTTCCCGCGCCGTTATCTCTTTCCGTCCGGCATTGACGGAAACGGCAAACAGCAGGGAGAGGGCAATAACAGCGACATGAATAACGCGTGGTTTCATTAATGTTCTCCTTTTGGGGTTTTAGTATATCCGGGGATCATCCCGTGGCCCGTGTGTTCAGGACACCGGAACGTTTATTATACTGACAGGATTCGTGTAAATATCAATACTTTTTTTCCTTATTCGATTTTAACCCTGGCGGGAGGGCCCGTCCGCGAAATATTCTTCTTGCAAAAATATCATCTCATCAATACATATACCAGCACCATACACGGGCAAGGAGCGGGATTATGAACAAGGCATCAATAGGTGTCATTGGCGGATCCGGTCTGTACGAGATCGAGGGAGCGAAAACAATAGAGGAGCTGGACATCACAACTCCATGGGGCAATCCCTCTGACACGATCCACATAGCCGATGTCGAGGGATTCCGGGTTGCTTTTATACCCCGCCATGGCAGGGGCCATTTCATTCTTCCCCACGAAGTCAATTACCGGGCCAATATCGCGGCCATGAAAATGATCGGTGTCAGGGAAATCATAGCATTTTCAGCAGTGGGGAGTCTGAAAGAAGAGATCCGACCGCTCGACTTTGTCCTCCCGGACCAGATCATTGACCGGACCGTCAGCAGGCAAAGCACCTTTTTCGGGAACGGGGTTGCGGCTCACATTCCGTTCGGTCATCCCTTCTGCGCCCGTCTTCACGGCGTGATAACAAACGCGGCCCATTCCATGGAACTGGTCATGCACACCGATCAGACTCTCATCTGCATGGAAGGTCCCGCCTTTTCGACCAAGGCCGAGAGCAATCTCTACCGGTCATGGGGAGCCGGCGTCATCAACATGAGCACCCTGCCCGAAGCCAAGCTTGCACGTGAAGCGGAAATCTGTTACGCAGTCGTCTGCATGAGCACGGATTATGACTGCTGGCATGAAACGGAGGAGCATGTTACCATCGATATGGTGATCAAAAACCTCACCACGAACGCGGGAAACGCGAAAAAGCTTCTGAAACTGGTACTGGAAAGCCTGGGACGCGAACGGGACTGCACCTGCCCGGAAGCGTCAAAATTCGCCATTATAACCGACGACCGGAAAAGGAACAAGGGCCAGATAGGAAAGCTGAAGGCGATACTGCCCGACTACTTCAACTGACAGGCCGGGGCCCCGCTCGCCGTCAGAGGTGCTCGTATACATACTTCTTCAAAACGTTTACCGCGCTGGGCGACATGTCCTGGAACTTGATGGTATAGTACATGGCGCCACCCTCCTCAACGGTCTTCGTAGCAATGATCTGCGATACGATCTTGAAGGCGAAATCCATCGCCGTAAACTCAAGATAATAGAGGCTGCTGAAATCAAGCTTTTCGGGAATGCGGACAACAGCCTCGTAATCATTGATCTTGTAGACGGTACAGTCCATCCTGTCCTCCGTCGTATCGTCCACGACCATCGCCTCTTCATCGGAAAGTATATCCTTCTCGCCCTGCTCGTCTCTCTCGATGATCTCCTCCAGTTCCTCCAGTTCCTTATCCTTGAGCGGTGTAAGGATCTTAGAAAGCTGCGCGGGGATGATCACGTCGATATAGGGGTGGCGCGACTCCTCCTTCCTGTCCAGGCCGGCAGGGACATCCACATGCAGAGTCGCCCCTTCACGACCGGTGATAGATGATGTGAATTCATATTCAGCATCGCCGACCCGGAAGATCTGGAATGAAACCGGCTTTTTCAGCGGGATCCCTGCCAGGTCAGCAGGCCTTCCGAAAATAGTCAGGTACAGACTCTTGTTGTCCCTTGAAGCGATTTTACCCAGGAACGCCCTGCCCGGAACCGGGGAAAAATAGATGAGTTGCTCTCTGTCAACATCCGTAATGCTTTTCAGAGGCTTTTTAGCAATTGTATTATAATAGAGCTTGTCATATATGGATGTGATGTCGCGGCACATCATGAGCTGGGATTCCTCGCTCTCATTGGTCGTGCGCGCATGGGTCAGGAACTTGCCGATCGCAGATTCAAAATATTCCGGATCATCGAAAAGCTGATTGGGGTTGGAGAATTCCAGTATTTCAAGAAGGTTGTTGATGATTTTAATCTGGAAATTCGAAAGCCCCAGCCGCTTTAATCTAAAGAGGAACAGCTGCTCTTCATGGACCCTCTTGTATTTAAGCCTCTGGAGCAGCTTGGCAATGATGATAAAGGCGATCGGCACCATAAGCAGGCCGAGAACAAGGAGAACATCCTCCGCCGATGCTTTATACCACGTTATACCCAGTACCGTTTGAATATCCACGATTCGGCTCCTTGCTCCCGTTCAGCCGGGACCGGAAATCATGTCCGTATCATGATCATACTTCTTCCGGGGGCATTGATGCGACTATTTTAAAGTAAAAGAATTATTTTACAAAGTCAAACAAAAAATTATTGCTGCATATAGACGTTTCAGATATGGTTCTGATATCGCATATCATCACCCGGAGAAACCGGGTTTCGGGTCAACACGGCATAACAGCATGATTATTGACTTTCATACTCATATATTCAGCCCCGACGTATGCGCCGACCGTACGCCATTTCTCAACGACCGGCAGTTTCGCCTCCTTTATGATTCCGGCCAGGCGCGTCTCGTCGACCATCGCGGCCTTGAGGAGGAAATGCATTCCTCGGGAGTGCAGCGTGCAGTCGCAATGGGTTTCCCCTGGGAACGCGAGGACCATTGCGCTGCCCAGAACGACTATTTTCGCGGCGTCCACGACGAATCCGGCGGAAAAATCCTTCCCTTCGGGTCGGTCCCGGTCAGCGGCACTGCCGATATACGGACATGGGTGCGGGATATCAGAAAAGCAGGGCTGGCCGGCGTTGGAGAAGTAGGCTTTTATCGCGACGGCATGAGTCCCGCAAACATTGAGCTGCTTCGCCGCCTGCTCGCCGCAGTATCCGAAGAGGGCCTTCCCCTCTGCCTGCATGTGAACGAGCCTGTCGGCCACTACTACCCCGGGAAGTACGATCCCCGTTTGGGAGAGATGTATGCCGCAGTCGCAGACCATCCTGAAGCGACAGTTATATTTTCCCACTGGGGAGGGGGGCTTCTCTTTTACGAGCTCATGCCGGAGGTATCTAAAGCGCTTAAAAATTGTTATTACGACACGGCGGCCTCGCCGTATCTTTATACTGAAGGGATCTATGGGGCCGCGGTGAAAATGATCGGACCGGGAAGGATTCTTTTCGGGAGCGATTACCCACTCCTGTCACCCGCACGGTATCTGGGACCGATTGGTAAATGCATCGCTGACAGGGAAGCGCGGGCCGCTATTCTCGGCGAAAACGCGGCCCGTGTTCTGAAGATCAGGTGAATAATTTTACCGCCCCGGTAATTGCAAACGCCACGCCAGCGATGACCCACGCCGCTACCGCTGCAAGGATGACCCATACCAGCACTGCAGTACGGTTTATGGACCGACCCGGGTTCGATTCCATGATTGCGACAGCGACAGACGACAGCGTCTGCCACAGCGAGACAATATAGCCTCCGAAGAAAAGTAAAAGCACGCCGGAAAACAGGAATACCAGCAGCATGCCCGCCTGCGCGTCAAGCGGCAGTGTCCCCGTCAAACCGGGGACCAGTGATGACAGGTCACCAGTCAGAAGTCCGCTCTTTGTGAGGGCGGATCCAGCACCGGCAGAGGAAGCAAACCCGGCAAGGAAGAGGATGCCCGCAACCGGTATAAAGAGCAGCAGCACCGCGAACACCCCGGAGAGAATCCGTATCAGGATCAGATAGAGAGGTATGTTAATATTTTCCCGTGTGAAGAATTTCAGGATGCCGGCACAGGTGCCGCCAACAGTCCCGGGATGGGCGGCAATGTAGGCCATCACCAGATTCTTAAGCATCTGCACCAGTACCAGCGCCACGAAAAGAAGGATCAGGGCGGGATAGGTGACGCCGACGTACAGGAGACGGCCGTTGCCGATCAAGAGAGGGGGAAGCACAATGAGGATACAGGCGGCAGGCAGGCCGACAGATAACAGGCTCACTGTTTTGAGATCGTTAAGAATACCGTCAACCGCCTCCCCGTACCGGAGATCGACGCCCATTTCCATCCTGTGATCATTGTTCTTGGAAATGAGGTACAGGCTCACGTCAAATATAAAGACACACAGAAGCCCGATAATTACCGCGATAGACAGGCCCAGGACCGGCATCTCTGAAAGAAGCGCAGGGAAAAGCGATGCCACGGCCATGGAGCACGCCACCAGCAGGCCGATGGCGAGCAGGGCAATCATCGATACGAGGCAATTCCTCAGGTTGAATGACAGGCGCAGGCCCTCAAGAATATCACCCGCCGACATGAGAGCGTCTTTCAGCGGGCGGGTGCCTGTTGCGCGTGCCGCCCGCGGTCTGACCACAACCCTCTCGCCGCACGAGTCGCAGGCGAAATAGGCAAGCCGATCCGCGAGCCGATCATCAGGTATGATGTATTTCCGGGAACAGCCGGGGCAGCGTATCTCCATAGAGAGTAATTACCGCCTTACTTGGCGTCCTTGTTCTGCTCCTGGAGATGGAGCTCACCAAGCTTTTCCTTGAGAGACGGGTCCTTCTCGACCTTATCGAACATGTCCTTGTATTGCTCGTAGGTATACCCGTATTGTTTTGCAACCCCTTCGACCTTGGCCCTGTCCAGTTCCGGATTAGGCAGGTTTATCTCCGACTCTATCTTCGCGTAATCTTCGAGGGTGATTTCTTTTTTCATTTTGCAGGAAACCGCACACGCGGCGACCAGGGCTACAACCAGTATAATGTTAAAATAACGCATACATCCTCCTTGTCATCATGATGTGAGTGCACGCAATGCGAGGTACGGCCGGTATCGCGTATTGCGTTCTTTATATAACAATAGTTTTAATGGATGTCAAGGATTAATATTTTTTTCATGTCGGGACCGTATGTCAATCAGGAGGCAGAATACACGACGTTCCCGTTGCAGATCGTGTGCCGGACAGAGCCGTAAAGCTCCCTGCCGATAAAAGGGGAATTCTTGCATTTCGACATCATCGACTCTTCCGTGATTGTCACTTTTTTTTCCGGATCGATGATGGTCACATCGGCAACACACCCTTTTGTGAGCTGGCCCCGGTCGAGCTTCAGAATGCGGGCCGGGTTTATGGTTACCTTGTCGAACGCCTCGAGATAGGAAAAACCGTTTTCCCGGATAAGTATCGTGACGATGAGCGGAACCGTCGTTTCCAGGCCGACGATGCCGAAGGGAGCGTATTCCAACTCCTGCATCTTCTCGTTCATTGAGTGAGGCGCATGGTCGGAGGCTATCACGTCGATAAGCCCCCGCTTCAGGCCGTCAATTATCGCCTTGCGGTCTTCCTCCGTCCTGAGGGGCGGCTTCATTTTCGCCATGGACAGGTATTCCGCGACCGCGTCGTCGTTCAGTGAAAAATAGTGAGGCGCCGTTTCGCAGGTCACCTTGATGCCGTCGCTTTTGGCCCTGCGGATGATCTCAACGGAACCGCCGGAGGAGACGTGTGCCACGTGCAGGCGGCCGCCGGCGAGCCGTGTCAGGATGACGTCCCGGGCGATCATGACCTCCTCCGATTCGCGGGGGATCCCCTTGAGTCCCAGGAGCGTGGAGTTTTTTCCTTCGTTTATGATACCCTCGTCAGTCAGGTCCAGGTCTTCAGAATGAGTTATGATCGGCACATCGAACATGCGGGAATACTCCAAGGCGCGCCTCATGAGGTTTGAGCTCATGACCGGCATGCCGTCGTCGGAAAATCCGACGGCGCCGGCGTTGATGAGCTCGCCCATCTCGGATATCTCCTCGCCCTTCAGTCCCTTCGTAATGGTAGCGACGGGATACACGTTGATGGGCCCCTTCTCGGCCTCGAGCTTGATAAACCGCACCAGTGCCTGGTTGTCGATGACGGGATCGGTGTTCGGCATGGTACAGACCGAGGTGAACCCGCCCTTCGCCGCGACCTTTGACCCTCCGTAGATCGTCTCGACATCCTCGCGGCCCGGTTCGCGGAAGTGGACGTGCATGTCTATGAGTCCCGGAAGCACCAGGCACCCGGAGGCATCGATTACGCCGTAGTCGTCCTTTACCCTGATTTTTTTCCCGATGTCCGCAATCGTGTCGTTCTCGATAAGCAGGTCATACGGTTCGTCAGTCTTTGACGCGGGATCTATCAGCCTGCCGTTTTTAATTACTATTTTCAATGCCGCCTCGTTCCTCGTTCATTTCCTCAAGCGGAGCGCCGCCTGCCAGGAGGTAGAAGAGCGCCATGCGCACCGCGACCCCGTTGGTCACCTGCTCGTTTATTATCGTCCGGGAGCTCTCAACCACGGAGTTGTCTATCTCGATGCCCCGATTGACCGGGCCCGGGTGCATCACGATAATGTTTTCCCTGCAGCGGCGGAACCGCTCCTCGGTCAGAGCGAATTGCCGGTGATATTCCCTGAGGGACGGGAAGAGCGAGCCCTTCTGTCGCTCCTTCTGAATCCGCAACAGATTTATAACATCCAGTTCCGGCAGGATATCGTCGAGGTTGTAGGAAATGTCAACGCCGTATAGGTGAAAGACGTCCGGTACCAGAGTGGGCGGTCCGCAGAGGGTCACCCTGGCTCCGAGCTTCTTGAAGGCTTCGATGTCGGAGCGGGCCACCCGCGAATGTTTGATATCACCGATGATGCCGATATGGAGCCCCTCGAGGCTTCCCCGTTTTTCCATTATGGAATAGGTGTCCAGGAGCGCCTGGGTCGGGTGTGCGTGGAACCCGTCTCCCGCGTTGATGACCGACGCCTTGATGTTACGAGATAAAAAATGCGGCGCCATCGACGCCGCATGTCTCATTACGATATAATCAACCTTCATGGCCTCTAAGGTATGGACCGTATCGATCAGGGACTCTCCCTTGACCACGCTGGACGTGGACACGGAAAAATTGATCAGGTCGGACGAGAGGCGCTTGGCGGCAAGCTCAAAGCTCAGCCGTGTACGTGTGGACGGTTCGTAAAAAAGGGTGCACACGGTCTTTCCCCGTAATATGGGAACGCTCTTTACTGAGCGGGTAAAAATATCTTTGAAATACTTGGCTGATCTGCAGATGAGAAGAATCTCCTCCACAGATAACGACTGGATATCAAGGAGATCTTTTCTTTTGAGGGAACTCATATTAGAATATAACAATTGTGACTCATGCCAAAATTGTCAAACTAATTATGCTGGACCCGGAAATTATTTTTTCGACCAAGCGGATTCCGTCATTAATGGGGAAAATACAAGCAAACGGCTCATTCAAAATGCGATATGCAAGGGCTTCTCACAGTCCGTAAGCCATTCGACTCCTTTCATGATGCAGAAAATCCCGATCGGCATGATCATGGGACAGCCTCAGAGCTTACCCGGGTCGACCCTGACAGCGGTCCCGATCTCAATAAGCGAGTACCTGCCCTTTTTAAACGATCCCGAATTGACGACCACGCAGCCCGAGGCGTTCTCGGATCCGAACGCCTCATGGATATGGCCGGTCAGGCACAGGTCGACAGGCTTTTTTTCAATGAATTCCTTCACCGCCCTGCTGCCGCCGCGGAGACCCAGGAAGGTCCTGTCGCGTACCCGGCGGGGCGGTACGTGGGAAACAAGCACGACCCTGCCGGCACCGGCGACATCACGGTATCCCGACTCAAGGAAACCGGTAATCTCTTCCTCGCTGTATTCGCTTGCGGTGTTCATCGGCGTCTGGCTGGAGCCTCCGACGCCGAAAAATCCGATTCCGTTCCTGACGATTCCCCTGCCGTGGACGGAATACCCCCGCTCTTCGAGCAGCCTCAGCACTTCGTCCCTGTCCCAGTTCCCGTGAACGGCCACGATGGCATCGGTGATCCCCTCGACCAGGGAAAGCGCCTCACGCGCCGAGCGCACGTCACCATGTTTTGCAATATCTCCGGATATGACGACCAGGTCTGCCTCCCGGATCAGGCCGGCCGCAGCATCAAAATATTTCATCTCGCCATGAATGTCGCTTATGGCAAATATTTTCATACTATCTCCCTCGCCCATACTCGCGTAAATCAGGAAAATTTCAACCATTAATTCCGGCATTTTATTCTTGCAATTATGGACCCACGATCTATACCGAGACGCACTATAATTCCCCGGGGGCGCGATGTACATCGACTCTCACGCACATTTTGACCTGGCCCTGGAAGAAACGTCCGTCTCCGAATCCTCGCTGATCGACGCGATGAAGGACCAGTCCATTGAGCGGGCGGTACAGGTCGGCATCGATATGGCAAGCTCGCACTGGTCCCATGATTTCGCCAGGCGAAATGCGGGTGCGGGCATATACTTCACCGCGGGTATTCATCCCTCATCTACGGCCGGCGACCCCGAGCTCGCCGAGCTGGCCGACCTCGTCGAATCGGTCCGCTCCGGGGGCAGCGCTCCGCTCCTTTTCGGGATCGGGGAATGCGGCCTCGATTTCTACCGCAAGCGCATGCCCCGCGAGATGCAGATCCGTTCGTTCAGGTTCCAGATCGAGCTCGCGCGGCTGCACAGGCTCCCGATCATCGTCCATTCCCGCGATGCCATGGAAGAGACACTCGGCATCCTCGGCGAATACGGACCGTCCGCGGGTATCATGCACTGCTTTTCCGGCGACGCCGCTGCGGCGCGTCGTGTACTCGATCTCGGCTTCCATGTATCCTTCGCCGGAAACGTCACGTACCGCACGGCGAATATGCTCCAGGAAGCGGCCTCGTATGTTCCCCTGGACCGGCTCCTCATCGAAACCGACGCACCCTTTCTCACACCGGTCCCCCTGCGGGGCAGGAAAAACCGCCCGGACTACGTAATTCATACATATCGGTTTATCGCCGGGCTCAGGAGCGAACCGCTTCCGCGCATCATCGAAGCGGTCCATGAAAATTTTATGGGGATGGTGAGCCATGAAGTCAAAACAGTTTAAATCTGACTTTCTGGTGATAGGCAGCGGCATCGCCGGCCTCACCTTTGCCATCAAGGCCTCCCGATACGGCACGGTGAATATCGCGACCAAGAAGCAGGACTTCGACTCCAACACGAATTACGCCCAGGGCGGCATCGCCTCAGTTCTCGCTCCGGATGATTCCTTTGACAGGCATATAGAGGACACGCTCAAGGCTGGAGCCGGTCTCGGCAACCGCACGGCGGTGGAGATACTCGTCCGCGAGGGACCGGGACGGATCAGGGAACTCATGGAATGGGGCGCCCAGTTTTCCGAGCGCGAGGGGAGCGGGGGAACGGTTCTTGACCTCGGGCGCGAGGGCGGCCATTCGATGAACCGCATCGTGCATGCGCGTGACCTGACCGGCAAGGAGGTCGAACGCGCCCTTCTCAAGAAGGTATCTGAAATCAAAAACATACGCCTGTTTGAAAACCATACGGCCGTCGACCTGCTCACGGAGCACCAGCTCGGGCCAAAAGCCAAAAGGCGGGGAACAATCCATTGCTACGGAGCCTATATTCTCGACAACACCAGCGGCGTGGTAAACACCTTTAACGCGAAGATGATCCTGCTGGCCACCGGCGGTGTCGGCCAGGTCTATCTCCACACCACCAACCCCGAGATCGCCACCGGCGACGGCATCGCCATGGCCTACCGCGCCGGCGCGCTCATCGGGGACATGGAGTTTATCCAGTTCCACCCCACGGCCCTCTATACACCGAAAGGCACCGGCCCCTCTTTTCTCATCAGCGAGGCGGTGCGTGGCGAGGGCGCCCTATTGCTCAATACGCGCGGCGAGCGGTTCATGGAGCGCGTCCACCCGCTAAAGGACCTGGCGCCGCGGGACATCGTTGCCCGCGTGATCGACATGGAGCTCAAGAAATACGGCGTCCCCAACGTGTATCTCGATATAACATCCAAGAGTAAAAAATTCCTCATGCGGCGGTTCCCCAACATCTATGCCCGCTGCCTGCAGGAAGGCATCGATATTTCAAAGGACCCGATTCCCGTCGTTCCCGCGGCTCACTACCTATGCGGAGGAGTAATCAGCGACACGAACGGCAAAACATCGATCGAGAACCTCTACGTCTCGGGCGAATCGTCCTGCACCGGCGTGCATGGAGCAAACCGCCTCGCAAGCAACTCCCTGCTTGAGGGTATCGTATTTTCCCACCGCGCCTTTTTGCAGGCCGAGGAACACCTCCGCTCGTTAAACCGGAAACCCGCCATCCAGCGCTTTCCCAACTGGAACAAGGAGGGGACCTTCGACCTCGAGGAATGGGTGCTGGTCCAGCACGACATCGAGGACGTGAAGCGGCTCATGTGGGACTACGTGGGCATTGTGCGGTCGGACAAGCGTTTACAGAAGGCGCACAAGAGGATACTCATGCTCGCCGAGGACATCCACGATTACTACAAGAAAAGCACCATCTCTTCCCGAATCGTCGAGCTCCGCAACCTGGCCACGGTCGCCAAGCTCATTATCAGGAGCGCCATGGCCCGCAGAGACAGCATCGGGCTCCATTATAACTCCGATCATCCCCGCACGGGCGCCCGGAAAATGAATGTTGTGCTGCAAGCCGCGCATGAGCCGAAGCTCGTCAGGCTGGGCCGCGACTGAATGAAACGTTTCGTCGAGATCAGAAAGATCCGCCCGGACGATCTCCACGACGTTTTCGTCCTCGGCCTTGAGTTCTTTCCAGGACAGGACGGCAGGAGCCCGATTCTTTCCTGGAACGAGACAAACCTTGCAGCGGTCCTGGCGGACGATTTATCCCTGTCCCTGGTCGCTGCGAGGAAAAACTCGATCGAGGGCTTCCTGATCGCACGGATTGACAACCCCGGACGGGCCGGGATCCTCTGGATCGCAGCACGCGGTCCGGAAGCCGTCCGGATCAGAAATGACCTCTGCCAGGCCTTTATTGATGGCCTGCCGGAAACCATCACCCGTATCCGGGTCGCAGTGCCGGAATCAAATCCTGAAATGATGGACTTTTTTGGAAAATTTGGCTTTACTGATTCAGAACATGTTGTAATTATGGAGAACTTTTTCCGAAAAAATACGTAAGCGTTCTGCCGGGAGCCGGCTTTTGCATCCGGCAGGGCATACGAATTGAACCGAGGGCATAAGAGTGAAGCTGTCACTTGTTCAGGACAATGACCCCAGGGGGCTGGTTTCAAAAACCGGGACCATCATACCCCCGTCCGGGATCAGGGAATTTTTCGATATTGTCTATTCCACGCCGGACTGTATCTCCCTCGGCGTGGGCGAACCCGATTTCACAACGCCCTGGCGCATCTCGGACAGCGGCATCTTCGCCATCAAGGACGGGAACACCCACTACACGCCCAACCGGGGCCTCCCGGAGCTCCGCGATCTCATAGCGGCCAGCATGGCCTCGGAATACAGGATCGAGTGCAATCCCGATACCGAGCTTATCATCACGCTGGGAGTGAGCCAGGGACTTGACCTGGCGCTGCGCGGCATCCTCAACCCGGGCGACGAGGTCATCGTGATCGAGCCTTGCTACGTGTCCTATGCCGCGAACGTCACGCTCCTGCACGGCGTGCCCGTTATCGTGCCTACCTACAGCAAGGATGGGTTCACAATCGACATCGATCTCCTGAAAAAATCGATAACGAAAAAGACGAAGGCGCTTCTGCTAAACTACCCTGCCAACCCCACCGGCGCCACCATCGGCAGGGAGACGCTGGAACAGATAGCAGACCTGGCGCTCCGGCATAATTTCATCGTGCTGAGCGACGAGATTTACTGCACCCTGATTTACGGGCGCGAGCACTTTTCCATTGCATCAATTCCCGAGATGAAGCAGCGTGTACTATACCTGAACGGATTTTCGAAATCGCACGCCATGACCGGGTGGCGTCTCGGCTACGTCGCGGGTCCGGCGTACATACTCGACATCATGATGAAGATCCACCAGTACACCGCTCTCTGTGCGCCATCCATGGCCCAATACGCGGCCATCGAGGCCATCAAGAAAGGACGCAAGGACGTTCAGCTGATGAAGTCCGAGTATCTCAAGCGGAGGAATTTCATTACCGGCCGGCTCAATGAGATCGGCCTGGCCTGTCATGTCCCTGAAGGGGCGTTTTACGTTTTTCCCGACGTTTCAGGGACCGGCCTGGAGAGCAGGGATTTCGCCCTCCAGCTTCTGAAAAAGGAAAAGGTCGCCGTGGTGCCCGGCGGGGTGTTCGGCGAATGCGGGAAGAATCACGTTCGCTGTTCCTACGCCACGTCCATGGAAAATATCCGCGAATCCATGCTCCGGATCGAGAGATTCGTTAAGCAGCTGTAACGCCTCGCCATGTTTCTTATTGACGGATTCAACCTGATCTATAAATTCCCCGACCTGGAAGAAAAAATGCTGCGTGGGCAGCTCGATGACGCCCGCGCCGGCCTGCTTGATCGCCTGAAAGAATACCAGAGAATAAAAAAAGCCCGGATCCGCGTCGTGTTCGACGGGAAGAAGGGAGTTGCAGGTGAAGTCCGCTCGGAAACGGTCGGCTCAATCGACGTGTACTATTCCCTTGATTACTCCGCCGACTTTTTAATAAAGCAGTTTATAAAGAAGGATCTCAATCCCCGGAGCGCTACCGTGGTGACGTCAGACAAGGACATACTGTTCTACGTGAACCGGTTCAGCGCACGGACCATGACGAGCGAGAAGTTCGCCGAGCACGTGACCCGGACCATCATTGAGGAAGCTGAGTCCCGGGACCTGCCCGAAAAGGAGCATGATCCCGTTGTTTCTGATGAAGAGATATCGTTCTGGGAGCGCCTGTTTAACAAAAAGCGCCCGCGCTGATGCCCGTTACCGCGCCAGAGTCCGGTCAAAGAAGCCAAGGACGTCCGGCACCAGGTTCCCCCAGTAACGCCAGTCATGGCCTGCCCCTTTGCTTTTTACTTCTTCGACAATCAGCTCGTATCCGCCTTTCGATTCATGCCGCTCTTTCAGCCGGTCTGCCAGCAAGCGCGTCTGGGGCGGTGGCACAATGGCGTCGTTGGTGCCATGCCCGAGAAAAACCGGTGTATTTTTCAGGCTGGCAGAAAGCTCCAGAATATTGACCTCCTTTTCCCAGCGCTCCTGGTTCAGTCCATAGGGACCGTAGACAGACACGAGGAGCCGATCGTTCCATAGCGAGGCTGAATCATAATCGCCGGAAAGGCCGGCAGCGGCACCGAAGAGCTTCGGGTACTGTGAAGCCAGCAGCAACGCGCCTCGCGCGCCGGTTGAGACGCCGAAAATCCCGGTCCCGGACCGTTCCCCGGCAAGACCGAACTGCTCCCGCACGAAGGGGAGGAGCACGCGCACGATGTACTCTCCGCCCGGGACCGGCGCCCACCGGTTTTTCGTCTCCGAATAGTATTTCGATTCATAGAGCGTCGTGCCCATGGCCGGGCAGACCAGAACAAAACCATACCGGTCGGCATAGTCCGTTATGGGCGTGCCGTTCTCCCAGTCGCCGGGCTGTTGGCGGTACCCGTGCAGCACGATAAGGGTCCGGGCCCTGGAGCCGGCCTCGTATTTTTTCGGGAAATAGATCTGCACCATCCCGTAGCCTGCGCACCCCTCGGCCCGGTACTCGACCTTCACGTTACGGAGCCATTTCCCGGGCGTTATTTCCGTCCGCAGAGCGGCGCCGGGTCCTGACGCGTAGCAGGTCAGGGAGAGGGCGGCTGACAGCACAAGACACGAAAATAACCGCATGATACACCTCGCAAAAACTGGCGCTGGAACGACGGGTTGAAGGATACCTACCCGTTTGATTATTTCAAGAATAATTTGTCCCTCAGGTCAGAGGTACCCGCCCTCCTTGAAGCTGAAATACGAGGCATTGGTTATGATCACATGGTCGAGCACCGGTATCCCGACTATTTTTCCCGCTTCTACGAGCCTCCGGGTTGTGGCGATATCTTCTCGCGAGGGCGAGAGTTCCCCGGTCGGATGATTGTGTGCAATGATGACTGCGGCGCCGCTCTCGCGTATCGCGTCGCGGAAAACCTCGCGGGGATGCACGATCGCCTCTGACACGGTCCCTACGGAAATCGTCGTGTTCTTCAGCAGGCTGTTCTTGTTATTGAGGATGAGGACCCGGAACTCTTCCTGGCGGAGACCCGCCATGCGCGGGAGCAGGAGGTCCCATACCGCCCCGGGAGAATCCATGTGGCTGGTGTCGGCCGCGCGCGTAATAACGCGCCTGCCAATCTCGAACGCCGAGTGTATCCGCACCGCCTTGGCCGGTCCGATGCCGCGCGTGCCGGCAATCTCCCGTATGCCCGCACCGGCAAGACCGCGCAAACCACCGAACCGCTTCAGCATATCCTGGGACAGGTCGATCACGTCATGGTCCTTGATCCCGGTCCCCACGATCACGGCAAGGAGCTCCTGGTCTGAAAGCTCACGGATATCGTCTCCCGCCAGGCATTTCTGAACCGGGAACAGATAGTTCCCGGAAACGGTCAACTCTACCATCGATCCTCCTGTGCCGGCGCAGCAAACCATCCCTGCACCGTCCGATACCGGTATATACGATTAGCGTTTCCAAAAATAAAAAAATTGTTTGAAATTATTTTCTGATTCCCTCTTTCTTTATTCCATGAAAAACAGTTTTCGAAATTTCAACATGACTCATCGCATCCGGTATAGTGCATGCGGGCAGGATTTCCGGGATGCAACGATATCAATCCTTGCCTGCCTCATCGTACTGTGCGGCCCGATATTTGCAGCACCGATGCCAGTTGAATCGCCCGAGAAGAAATATCTCGACGAAAAAAAATCCGGAAACTTCGGCAGTGCCCTGGACATCCTGTGGAAATGGACCCTGTCCGTCGATGACCCATCGCTTGCAGAAGTCAACCTGTTCAGGATCCGCGAGCTTATGATCTATCCCGAGCTTTACGACCGGGGGATCGAAGCGCTGAACAGCATAGGCAATCATGCCCCGGCGGCCCGCTTTCTGCGCGACCGGATCAGCATTATGACGGCCTGGCTATTGCTGAAAAAGGGACAGGTCATACCGGCGGAAAGGGCCATCGCATCCTTATCATACATGGGTTTTCGCGTGATAGGGCCATGTACCGGTAACGGCCCGGAGGAATCAGGCACATCGCGCTGCCCTGAAAACGCCGTTGATCCGGCACAGACCTGCCCCGGCGAATGTTCCGGCATTACATGGTCCCTGATCTCTCCTGACCGCATGGGCCTGATCGATATTGACGGGCTGAACGGAAACACTGCAGGCACCCTGTACTATTTTCTCCGGGAAATCAGGATCGAGAAAGATGGAGACTATTATCTTGTTCTTGGCAAAACGGGATATATCGATCTCCGCATCGACGGGAATACGGTCTTCTCCGATCGGACGATGCACGGCTTTGATCATGACCAGTATTTCATACCGGTCCATCTTGCCGCCGGTTCACACGGCATCCTGATAAAGGCCGGCAGCTCCCCGGACGGCATCAAGGTTTCGCTCAGGCTGGCTGATGCGGGAGGGGGCAGCCGTGCCATGAAGAGTGAATCCTGCCCACCGCTTTTTTCATCGCTTGTGCACAGGCATGACCCGGTGCCGATTGATTATTTCAGGGCAGGTTACATCCTGCTTGAGTCCCGCTCACCGGCGCCGGAGAACGACGCAGCAATCGCCCTCCTGTCCCGCATACCCGAATCAGATCCCCTCTATTCTGCCGCGTGCTTTTACCTTGGCCGGGCTTGCACAGACCGCGATAAGGCGGCCGGGTATTTCAGAAAATCAATTGCGGCCGATCCTGAAAACAACGAGTCCCTGCGCGAACTTGCGGAGATCGCCATTAATCGTAATCTGTTTTATGACGCTTTTCCCCACATCAAGATGATGAAAAAAATCGGACCCGCCCCGGCGATATACGAGGAGGCCATGGCCCGGCTTTTTCTGAAAATGGGATGGACCGCCGAGGTCCGGCGCCACGCCGCAGCCTTGAAGCGCTCCTCCTTTCCCTCGGCCGGTCTCCTCGCGGAAGCCGGAATATTCAGCGCGGAAGGTGACCTGTACCATGAATCGCTGGTGCTTGAACGGCTCATGGAGCTCGACCGGTACGACCGGGACCTCCTGCTGTCGCGTGCCTCGGTCCATGAAAAGTCCGGCGACCTTGCTTCCGCAGCTCTCCTCCTGCATCAGGCTACGGCCCTCTTCCCTAACGATACCGGAATAAAGCTGCGGCTGGCGTCGGCTGTGCACAATGAAAAAGGCGCAGGCTCCGCGCTCCCCTACCTTGCCGCCGCCCTGAACACGGCGCCGGGCAATCCCGCGCTGCTCAAGGCCCTGGGACTGGCCTACCTCAACCTGGGGAAAATCGCTCCTGCAGAGTATTATCTCCGGATGGCTTTATGCCGTGACCCGGCGGACAGCATGATCAGGCTGAACCTGGATATTATTAACGGCAACCGCGCAGGAGGTATCCGGCATTAGAAGATTACCATAACCGCTTGAATTCTGCGAGGTACCGGCCTGCAATCTCCCTGTTATCGATGATCATGATATTTTCGTCGTTGTACCGGTTCGCGTTCCGGGAGTAGTTGTATGACCCCATGATGACGCGCTCTCCGTCGATGATGATGACCTTATGGTGCATGGCGCCCCGATTGCGGTCGAGACGGACCTGCAGGCCTTCGAGCTTCATCTTCGTGTACTCCGAGTACCCCCCTCGCGTCCCGCGCCTCTCGAATATGCCGGTCACGGCCACCCCCTTCTTAGACCTCTCTATCATGGCCTCGCCGATCCCGTCGCTTGTAAAAGAAAAGGCCATGAAATGTATGGATTTCTTCGCCTTTCCAATCCGTTTGATGATGATTCGCTCGATGTTGTCCTCGGGTGAAAAATAGGCGTTGATGTCCGTCTCCCCCACCTTGACGTAATACCGCTTCCTTAATTCCGCGAACGGACCTGGCTCCATCCGGTTTCCGAAAATTTGATCCCGGAACATTTCCATGAACTCCTCATGATATATGTCAGCCAGCTCGGCTGACCGGACGACAAGCGCGTTATTGTTGTTCTTCCACCCGTCATTTCTTGTCGCGTTGTAAGACCCGTTCCAGAGAATGGCTCCGTCTATCACCGCAAACTTGTCGTGCATGAGCCCCCGCCGCGAGTCCGCCACCACCTCGATACCGGCATCTTCAAGCTGTCGCTTGACCGCGCCGCGTTTTTTATACGTGTCCCCCTCGGTCACGAGCTTCACGTCCACGCCGCGCTTTCGGGCCGCGCAGAGCGCCGTTACCACCGCCGGTGCGGACACCTCGTAGAACGCCCCGTGCACCGAGGTTTTCGCTTCCCTGATCAATGCGACAAGGCCGGATTCCGGATTACGCCCGTTATCGCCCGACCGCCCCGCTCCCGGAGCGGTAAAGTAGATGTTCCACCAGGCATCATGCTCCTGTGAAGCGGGAACCGCCCCGATACAGAACAGCATGCATGAGACCAGCAGATACGTCCTGACAGACTTCATGCTGTCCTCCGTACTCCCGTCAAAATCGTTTCCACCGGCAGCCTGCCGGCGGTGATGCTGACCGTAATACGAACGGCGGTACCTATTAATAAAAAAAAGCCGGCGTCAGACCGGCCTTTTTTCCTTACACTATATCCAACCATCATGCTTCGGCCTTCTCCTTCAGCTCCTCCAGCTTGTCATAGACGATATTTTCATATACCGTATAAAGCTTCTGCTCCTCCGCGCCGGGAAACATGGCCTTCACCTTCGATACGAGCGTGCGATAGGGCGTCAGCTTTTTGACGTCGGATATC
Organism: Spirochaetota bacterium; assembly: GCA_029564515.1. Taxonomy (GTDB): domain Bacteria; phylum Spirochaetota; class UBA4802; order UBA4802; family UBA5550; genus RBG-16-49-21. The sequence continues at coordinate 148,345 of JAKQPV010000087.1, forward strand.
GAGTCAATCATGTCCCGCACTTCCTGCTCGTTTTTCTCCAGGAGGCCATGGTAGAACTTGAATGAGTTGAGCAGGTCCAGGAGTACCGGCTTGTGTTTCAGCATTACCGGGTCCGTATCCGTACTTTCCAGGGCAGTCTGCAGAAAGCTCAGGATGTATTCGGTGTCCAGCGCTGTAATCTCGAAATCCAGCAGCAGCTGGTTGATTTTTGAAAGGTCCATGGTGCGGAGGTGGATGCGCGCGAGAAACACCGGGTTTGTTGACATCACGTTGAGATTGACCGCCTGTTCGGCTTCCGGGATCTGGAGCCGCTCGGCCAGAAAATGATTGTTGGCAAGCTCCAGATAGACGATCTCGTCCACCTTGTACCGGTTCTTGATGATGATCACGTCATTGGGCGTCACCGTGTCGTCAACGACGACGAACCTGGGGCGTATCGCTACATCCATATCTCGCACCATCTGCGCCACGTCACCTACCTGCATCATCCTGACCGGGATCGCGTCCATCTCCTTGTCGGTTTCCAGGAAAAAATATTTCGTCCTGTTGTCCTTCAGATCGAGATAGGGCACGACTATGGAGCCGTCCCGGATCTTGAGGAGTGAATAGGTTTTGTCAAACTCTGTCTTTATCTCAAAGGTCGTACCGATAAAAACAAGTACCGGGACCTCGTGCAGCAGGCTCTTTCCTTCCTTGTCGGCGTATATGGACTTTCCCTGCCTGTTGAAGGCAAGGAACTGCCAGTTATCAAACAGGATCTTGATGAGGTATCCCTTCGGCGTTTTTTCCTCGATAAAATTCATGGATCAGCCAACCCTCCGGGTCATTTCGTACAGCCACCGGTGCACCGGGTGCAGGTCCGCGAAGCTTTTGTAGCAATAGTCCACGAACGCGGGAGAATATGCCTCCTTAGGCACCTTCGACGAGACGCCCGCCCATAAGCCGTTAAACAGAAGCAGTTCGGCGTTTTTATGATCGGCTGGATATCCGCGGGGGACTTTCTTGTAAAACTCCCCCCACAGCTCGTAGTCCCCTTTTTTCAGAGCGCCCTGCACCGCGCGGGCCAGCTGCTGCCCGTAACGCGGATGAACGACCGAGTCACGGTATTCTTTTAAAAATTCTTTCGGGAAGATATACATTCCGACACCCAGCATGATCGAAGCAGGCTCAAGATGGAGATAAAAACCGGATGATTCCATCCGCTTGCCGCTCCCCTCCCAGAACCACAAGGCAAGGTTGGTTTTAAACGGCCGCTTATCGCTGCTGAAGCGGACATCACGGTAAATCCTGAATATGGACCTGTCAACCATCGGCTCAGCATGGATGCCGGGACACAGCCGCGCCAGTTTGTCACCCATGGCCGTGACAAAACGGCGTGCCGGGCCCAGCACGTGCTCCTCGTAGTCAGCCCGATGCTGTTCGAACCATTGCTTCGAATTGTTCTTTTCAAGCTCCCGGTAGAATTTGAAGCACTCTACGGGGAACCCGTTGAATTCGTCAGCCATTGGCGTCTCCTGGCCCCAGCCGCATCATTTCAGGGCGATGATGGTCCGTTTGCGGTAGCGCTCCAGCTCGTCCTTGAACATGGCGGAAATCTCGGTGATGTCCTTGAACTGCTTGACCATGAAAAATGTTTTCACGATCTGCTTTATCTTTGTATCATCCTTGATTTCCGTAATCTGCTTCTGGGTTGCCGAGAACACCTCGTCCGTATGGGAAAATATGTCCCGGATGATGTCTTCCGCCGGCCTGGAGAGCTTGTTGAACGGGGATCCGGTTTTAAGATGAATATTCTTGAGTATCAGTGCAATCAGGGTCAGGATCTTTCTCTTCTTATCCGCTTCACGGTCCACCAGCATCTTTTCGAAGGCCTTGAGGATGCTCTCGTTCCGTTCCTTGATCAGGTCGAGCAGCTCAAACCGCACGTCCTCGGGCAGCTTGTTAAAAGAGGGGGCATGGTGCGGATAGAAGGCCTTCAGGTATTGCTGGGAGAGCATGATCTTCCCGCCCAGTGAATCATTTACGGTCGTCCCACGGACAAAGGAGGCGAGATCATCCAGGTTGATCTCGAACAATGAGGCCAGGCCGTCCAGGAACGCGGGAAGCTCGATATTGTTTATGTACAGCTCAAAGTTCCGGTTCGATTCCTTTTCCTGCTTGAAAAAATATTCCCCGAGGATCCAGAGGAACTGCTCCCTGACCCCCTTGCCCAGCTCCGGATCCTCGGTCATCTTGAGATAGGCATCGATCAGGTTGTTAAAACCGACATTTTTTATAGCCATCGTTTATACCCGTATATAATCCTCGAGACAATAATAATCAGAACATGCATTGACCCTGCATATCCTACAGACATCCGTTAATTAAATCAAGTAAAATTAAGCCCGGGCGTGAACGTCCGTGTCAAGTTCCGCAGTCCTGCCGGCGGTGAAATAGTGGTATCCGATGCCGGCCACCATGGCCGCGTTGTCGGTGCAGAGAATGGGCGAAGCGATGATGACTTCCTCACCGGCCCTCTTTTCTTCATGAAGCATCTGCCGCAGCCGTCCGTTGGCCGCCACCCCGCCGGCCACGACCAGCGACCGTATCCCCCGCTCGCGTGCCGCCGTGAAAGCGCGCCTAACCAGGATCTCGAGCACTCGCTCCTGGAAGCCGTGTACCACCCCGGCGCGGTCCGCACCCGGGTTTGTTTTCAGGAAATTTATCACCGCGGTCTTGATGCCGCTGTAGGAGAACCTGGTATCTCCCGGTTCGGGAAGTATCTTCGGAAAGAGGACGCCTTTACCCGTAATGGTGCGCGCCAGCTTTTCTATGACCGGCCCGCCCGGGTATCCCAGGTCCATGTATTTCGCTATCTTGTCAAAGGCCTCGCCCGCCGCATCGTCAACAGTCCTGCCGACGATTTCCATCTCCCCCACGCCGCGGACATGGTAGAGAACGGTGTTTCCGCCCGATACCAGCAGGCCGATGTAGGGAAAAAACAGCTCGCGATCCTCGAGGAAGGGCGCGTACAGGTGCGCCTCGAGATGGTTCACGGGAACGAGCGGGATGCCCAGTGCGTAGGAGATGACCTTTGCCGACTGGAGGGCAATCAAGAGTGAGCCGACCAGCCCCGGACGGCTCGTCGCCGCCACGTAATCCAGGTCACCGAACGAAATGCCTGCCTCGCGCAGGGCCCGTTCTATGAGCAGGTTGATGGTCTCCAGGTGCGCCCGGGACGCGATCTCCGGCACCACGCCGTAGTATTCCCGGTGAAGGTCAATCTGGCTCGAGATGATGTTCGAGAGTACCGTACGCCCGTCCCGCACCACTGCTGCAGCGGTCTCGTCGCAGGAGCTTTCCAGTCCCAGGCCCAGTACCGGGATATCCATGACGGCGGCCCGTTATGATCCGCTGATCTGCCTGACCGCCGTGTCAAGCTGGTTGTCAAATTCGAGATCAAAGAGGGGCTTCTTCCTGAACCGCAAGAGCCAGTCTTTCAGCATGAAATTCGCTGTCTTTTCGGAGAGGGTGATGCCGTTCTCGGCGAGGAGCCGGCGGAACGCCGCCTTTGTCTCCGGCGTGTATTCCGTGTCCTTGTGCACGAATGTATCGAGCAGCTTCCGGTCCTTCACGATCTTCATGCTCTTCATGTCGCTCTCGGAAATTTTCTCCTGCTCGACGGCAATGTCGGGCTTGATGCCTTTCTTGTGGATCAGCTCTCCCGAAGGCGTGTAGTACTTGGCAACGGTGATTGCGACGCCGACGTCGTCATCCAGGTTAAATGATTTCTGCACCGAGCCCTTTCCGAACGTTTTCCCTCCCAGGAGCTTGCCCCGGGCGTTGTCCCTGATCGCACCGGAAAGAATCTCGGATGCGGATGCCGAGCCGTTGTTCACCAGGACCAGGAGCATCCCCCGATAGATCGGCAGGCTCTGCGACCGGAATACTTCGACCCGTCCGCTGCCCTCCTTCCCCCGGGTGGAGACGATCGTCTTGCCCCGGTCCAGCAGGAGCTCTGAAATCTCTATGGACGACTGGAGGAGCCCGCCGGGGTTGTTCCGCAAATCGATAATGATCCGGTTGATCTTTTTTCCATTGAAGAACTTGAGCGCCCGCGTTACGTCCCGGGTCGTCTCCGAGCCGAAATTCTTGATTTTAAGATAGCCGATGTTTTTATCTTTGATAATTTCATACTCGACGCTCGTGATCTTCACCGGAGCCCGCTCCAGCTCGAAATCGAAAGGCTCCTCAAATCCCTCCCGCCGCACCTGTATCTTCACCGTGCTTTTTGGAAGTCCGCGGATCAGGGACACGATCTTTTCCACCTTCATGCCGTTGACCGGCTTGTCGTCGATCTTCGTGATCACATCGCCGGAGAGTATCCCCGCGCGCATTGCGGGCGAATCATCTATCGGCGCAACAACGACCACGCGGCCATCATCCACGGTGATCTCGATCCCGACTCCCTGGAACTTTCCGGTCGTCATCTCCTTGAGCTCGTCGAAGGACTTCTCGTCCAGGAACCGCGAGAACGGATCGTTGAGAGCGCCCATCATGCCGCGTATCGCGCCGAAGAAAAGCTCCTTGGGCGAGACCTCGTCTACATACTCGGTCAGTATGAGCTGGTAGACCCGGTGAAAGTAGTCGAGGTATCGGTGCGCCGGTTCGGTCGCCGACGAGAGGAACGATACGTTTATGCCGATGAACAGGCCGGTCAGGAAGGCCAGGGCCAGGAGGTGGGCGCTCCGCTCTTTTATTTTCTTAAACATCACGGTCTCCGGTTGAATTTGTGAAACTGCACACGCTAACGGATTGAGAAACCCGGGCGGGGAGAAAGTTACCCCGCCCGCGCTTAGTTACTTCGATTTCAGGACGAACACGCCGTCCCACCCCCGCGGCGGGGGCGATTTCATGTACTCCTCGCACTTTTCAACATACACACGGGACGGTCCGTCGTCGGGCAGTACCTTGATGGCCTGCCTGAAATAGCTGATTGCCTGCTTCCAGTCCCGCTTGATGAAATAAGAGCGACCGGCGTTGTACTTTTCAAGCATGTCATACATGTAATCGGGAAGCGCGGCCTTCATGCCGAGGAGCTCGTATATGGGCACCGATTCGCTTTTACCCACCACGCGGATCTTGCCGAGGATACGCGCCTCGATGCTCTCCTTTGCCGCCTCGAAGGTCGAGCCGCTTATCATGGCGGCCGTATCGAAGGACTTGTTGGCCCCCTCAAGACGCGATGCCAGGTTGACCGCGTCCCCCATGGCCGTGTAGTCCATGCGGGTGCGGGATCCCATGTTGCCAACCGTCGCCTTGCCCGAGTGTATCCCCATCCGCGCGAAAATAGGCTCAAGCCCGGCCTTCCGCCACGTTTCCTGGAGCTCGCGCAGACGCTTCTTCATATCGACCGCGGCCATGCATGCCTTGGTTGCATGGTCGGGCATGAGCACGGGGGCGCCGTAAAAGGCCATAATCGCATCCCCAATATACTTGTCCACGGTTCCGTTGTATTTAAGAATGACGTCCGTCATCTCGGTAAGATATTCGTTCAGGCGCTTGACCAGGTCCTGAGGCGTCAGCTTTTCCGATATGGTGGAAAAGCCCTTTATGTCCGAGAAGAAAATCGTGATCTCGCGGTCCTCGCCGCCCAGCTCGAGCGATTCCGGGTCCTTGATGATCTCGTCGATAACGGTCGGGGAGAGGTAAAAGGAGAAGGCGTTTTTAATGAAGCGCTTCTGGTTCTCCTCCCTCATGAACTTGATGGCCACGATGGCCGACGAGGGCAAAAACATCGACAGGACGATGCCCAGCTGCTGCATCCACACGTTGAACAGGGCGAACACGAGCATGACCGCGAGGTTCAGGAGGATGAAGGTCACCAGCATCGTGACAAGGGACCGTTTCGCGTCCAGGCGCTTGATGACATAGCCCATACCCAGGGCTATGACGAGCATCAGGAGCAGGTTAAGCGGCCAGTTCACCCTGCTGATGAATTGCTTCTGAACGATCGTGTTGATCGTGTTGTGATACGTTCCGACCCGCGCGTATTCATTGTGCAGCGGGATAGCCCCGATGTCCTGCGTGCCGGTGGCCGTGAGACCCGTGAGGGTGATTCTATCCGACAGGTCCTCAACGCGGATCGCCAGGTCCATGGCGGTGCGTGCATACTCGAGGTTTTTCAGGTCTTTCCCGAGTGCCGCGCTCCTGGTCTGTTTCAGCTCTTTTTTTACAGCTGTGATTTCCTTGTCATAATTGCCGAGGTATTCCAGCCGCGTTCGGTTCATCTTTTTTTTCAGCGCTGAAATCCTCTTCCAGAGCGCGGCCCTTCTCGGCCCCGCGCCGCTTGTGCCGTACTCCTCCCGCACGGTTTTCATCTGTTTCTCCAGGTCGGCGAGAAGAGGATTGGCGGTCGCAGCCGCGATCTTCCTGTTCACCTCTTCCATGCCGGCCGAGAGCATTTTTTTCGTCTCCGCGTCGGCCCCGCCCAGCTCCTCGGTAAAACCGTCGAGCTGCTGCTGCAGACCGGCCAGCTCATTGGCCTTGCGCGCGTCTTCCTCGTCAAAGAGTCCCCTGACAAACTCGGCATTTTCCTCGTATTCAAGCAGGGCGTAGAAGGGGACGAGATGGAACGTCCGTTCGCGCCGGCCCTCCTTCCCTTTGCCGGAGCCTGCCCAGGTAACGTACATCATTCCCTTGTCATCTATGGGGATGGTGATGTCTTCGACTTTCTGCGAAAGGGGATGGTGCGCTCCGCGCAGGATTATATGCCTGCCGGGTATCACCTCGACGCGGCTCATCGGGGTCTGGCTTGCGTCCATGAGCATCACCAGGGCAAGGTTAAAATAGAGGCGCCCCTCGAACACGCGGACCAGCTGTACTTTCCTGATTACGCCGTCTATGTCCGTGTACCGGTTCACGAATCCGAAAGAACGGGCTGCAGTCATGAGCTCGGGTATCGGGTACGAGATGCTTTTTACCGTCCCTTCGTCCAGGGATTTGAGACGCTCCGATTTCGGCCCCGAAACCTTCACCGATGCAAGCTCGGTAAACCGTTTCTTTGCCTTGATAAACGCTTCGGACTTCTGCCGCTCCAGCACGTCATACGCGAGGGGCTCATCGTTGAACGTATAGGCCAGGATGACCCTGTTCATGTACTTGACGCCGTCGGCAAACTGCCGGTCCTTGTTCACGCCGACCGCTTCCACCTCCGTCGGCGTGATGCGCGAACCCGCGGCGGCTTTTCTCGTCAGGGCGTCCAGCTCCTTGTTGTCTATGCCCCGCGGCGATGCGTCGGGAAACATGATATCAAAGCTCACCAGCCCGGCGCCCACGTCGGCGAGCGTCTTGAGCCCTTCCCCGTAGATGTTGCGCGGCCAGGGGAACTGTCCGACCGTGGTCAGGCTGTTCTCGTCAATGTCGAGAAAATAGAGCCCGTCCCATTCCTCTATCGAAGGACGAAGTGAAAACCTGAGGTCATAGAGCTTCAGCTCGAACACTTCATACACCCGGGTGAAGCAGAAGATGACTATGAGCAGGTAGAACACCCCTGCAACGGCAAGGCCCGAAAACCTGTTATTCTCGATGAATCCGCTAATCTGTTCAAGATATCGTTTGATCATGGCCGTACCTCGTAAAATTACAAGGGCCTGCCGATATGCTCGCAGGCCCCGTCTTGTTACTATACCATCATGCGCTTCCCCGGTTCCGGGAGAGCGCCGCGCGTGCGGCTCTCCCCGCGCTCCCGGGGCTTATATGCATCAGGCATGCATACGATCGCGCATCCGTCATCCCTAGAAGCTGATGTTGAAACCGGCCATCACGAAATGCCGGTATGCCCGGGACGAAAAGCTCGGCGACGGCGTGATGCTGGCCGGAGACAGCGTGTATTGCCACTTGATGCTGTAACCGAATGCATCGCCCGGTATGAACAGGCCGTAGTTCGTGAAAAATGAAAAATCGGAAAAGATCTGCCACCTGAGCGAGGCGTCCAGGCCGTGCCCTACCTCGCGCTCAAACTTGGTCGCGTCAAGCCCGTTGTTGATTGCCGCCTCCGCGCGGTGCTTCATGTAATAGAGGTAGCGGGCGATCAGCGTCATGTTCTTCACCGAATAGATCTTCGACCATGATAAAGGCGATACCGCCGCGCTTGCGGATATCACGTGCAGGTTGCCCAGGCTCGGCTTGAGGCCATATCCTCCCACGAAGGTGCCGAAATAGATAAAACCGCTGTCCTTGCCGAACCGGTTGCCGGTCGGCAGGCGGTAATCATCGCGGTTCGGGTCGCCTGATCCGAATGCGTATTCTGCCGTGAAGACCGGCTTCAGGAGCACGTTGAGGTAATATTCGATCTTTGCCATCCCGGCGAACGCCATGATGTCCTTCTTCGAGCGAATGTTGCTCATGAGCGGATCGTAGGTGTAGCTTTTGCCGGTTTCGGCTATGAACTCGCCGGAATACGTAAGCCCGCTCGTGATGACACCCTCCAGGCCCGCGCCGTAATACTGGGACTCGTACCGCGTCCTGGTGTTGTAATATTGCGCGCCGTCGGCATTGCCCCCGGCGAGGAAGAAGAGGAAGTTATTGTAATTGTACTGCTCCTTGCCGAAATCGAATTGCGCGAGCCCGAACGCGTACAGGGTCTGGTTGAACCAGGAGGTCGAGAGGGTACCGCCCGCGAACACCCGCTTTGCGCCGGTGGTAATGTCCCGGTCGGAGAGCCCGTAGGGATTGTCGTCCTTGGCCAGCCATCCGGTCCACGCGCCCAGGGCTTTTATGTTGATATATTTCGTGTTCACGCCGAGCTCGACGCCGTCGCCGCGGCCGTTCATGACCATGCCGTTCCCGATGAGGAAGTATTTGCGGCCTATCGAGGCGGTGAACTCCTTCCGCGGCGTGGCCATGTCGATGTATCCCAGGTCGAGATCGATGACATTCTTGTCCTTAGCTCTACTGGTGCCAAGGTACGTTATGGCCGCGGAGGAGGGGTCGCCGGCCAGCAGGTACAGTAAGCTGTTGCGTTTCTTTTTCTTCTTCTCCTCGGCCGACGCGTTCTTGTCATAGATCACCGCGGTGTAGGTGTCCTTGCCCCTCACATAAAGGAAGCTGTCCTGCCAGAGATAGGTTTTCATCCAGGCGCGGAAGGTGGTGATGGAGGTGACCAGCTCGCTGCCCGGCGTGTCCTGGTAGATGATGACCGGGGTGATCCATGCCCCGTACTGGAACCCGCTGGAAATCATGTCCTTCCTGCTCTGGAGGGAGCGCATGTCCTCGTCGCCCTTCATTATCGGGTAATACGGGTCCGCCGGCGCCGCGAATGCCGCGTGCGCGAACCCGGCCAGGACCGCCAGCATCAGAAGTATGATCGGTATCCGTTTCATTTTGTGCCCTCCATGCGCTCCGAAACTATCGCCATGACCTCGAGGAGCTCATCACCCGTGAGCTTGTCCAGCTCGCTGGTGTTCGCGTCCATGATTTTTTCGGCGACGCATGCCCGGTGGGCGTATCGCTCCGTGTCGAACATCAGGTAGAGGAGCGATCCCTTGAGCTTCAGGTGGCGCGCCACGATCAGCGCCAGCATGCCGCGGCGAAGCGGCTTCTGCTCATTGTATTTTTTCGCTTTCAGCAGCTTAAGGGCCTTGAGCGCCTGCACGTTTGCGTCAAACCCCGCCGGGGCCCTGCCCAGCGTGTACAGGTACATCTTGATCCCTTCGCCGAACGTGACAACCTTCTTGCCCGAGAGCTCATTTATGAAATTGATTTCCTGTCCGAACCCGGCGGTGCAGACCATGAGTAATACTAATACTATAGCGCAGCGTCTCATGAAGACCCCCCATAAAAAAGTAGCTTTGTTTATAACCGGCACGCCGTTGCTCCGGGGAGACGGCGTGCCGAAAAATTTTTTATTGGTACTATGACGGGCGCAGGCCGTGCGAAGGCCGGCGCTCCATGTTTACCGCCGCGGCCCCTGCGGCCGCGGGACCGTCAGTCAGGCCAGATAAGGTATATCGATACCGGCACTTTCTGTAACTGGTCCTGGTTGCCGGTCGTGCCCTGGTCATAGAACAGGAAATCGTCCCCGAACAGCTCCAGAGCCTTTTCCTCGTCCACGCTGACGAAGAGCGAATGGGTCTTGGAGATGAAGTCCTCCATGCCCGACATGACGCTCTCCGACCCGCCCTTGTTCATCTTCTGCCAGAACTGGAGGTTCCCGAAGATCAGGTTCGAGCCGCCATTCATGCCGCTCCCCTCGACGGTGCCGCTCAGAACGAATACCCGCATGCCGAAGGTCGGGCTGTACACCACGATCTGCTCGGTGCCGCGCACCGAGGAGGTGGCAACCGGCGTCGAGACCTTGAACACGGTCTTGATGCGGGCGTCCTTCGCCACTTTGGTCCGGACCGACCCGCGCCGCAGGCCGAGCTGCGTGTTGGAGCTGGAGGCCGTATCGGCGCTCTGGCTGATCTTCATGATGGTGAGGGGCTGTACGGTCACTGTATGGTTGTTGATCCTGATCTCCACCGTGGAGCGCACGCCGGTGCTCACCTTGGTGCCGACCGCCAGCGCCGTGCCGTTCTGGAGGGGCGTCCACTGGTTCCCGGTTTTATATGCGGCGGTTCCTTTCACGGAAATGACCCTGATCTCGGCAAAGGAAGGGCCGGCAAACAGAATAAGCGCGACAAGTGCGCTTAGGAATACAAAATAACTTCTCATGACATCCTCCTGGCAGGCGGCTGGTAATTGCACCTGTTTATACTTGTGTATAATTTAATGCAATTCATTTTTCATGCCGCCCGGTCAATTAATTAGCCTGCCTGCTTATTCCCTGATTATCACCGGTTTCTCCCTTTTTTGAATCGGGATTGGCCTGGATAACGCACCTTTCAAGCTACAGGTCCTTGTATTAATATATCAGAAATCAAGAAAGGGGCAAAAAAAGATCATAGTATTTCCTTCATTATAGGATTTTTATGCAGAATTGTGGAGAGCCTGATGAATAGCATGTTTATGGCAGAGATATGGCATATAGAAAACTAACGGCAGTGATCCGAATTTAAAAACCGCCTGTCCGTGTTCTTTTATGAACCAGCTGAAAAAATTATATTAATTATTATCATGAAAAAAGTTTGCCTATTTCAAGCAGGTTAATATTATATATAGAATCCTGAACAGCGGGCAATTAAGCCCATCATGCCGAAAAAAATAGAGGCGTTCAAACAAAACCCGGGGGAGTTCCAATGAAAAGAATACTCAACCTGACCATAGTTTTATCCCTGCTCGCGGGGGCATCACTCTTCTCGTGCGCGGATTCTGAATCGAGATCGTCACTGGTTGGCGATGCGACGGTTATCATCAACCTGGGCCTGCCGCCTGACAACGAGACTGCAAGCATCTCGATCATTGACCGCGTGCTCCGCTTCTTTTCGAGCGAGGCCGTAGCCGCACCCGCGCCTGCCGTGTTCAGCACAATCAGCATCCGTGTTACCGGCGACGGAATAGGCTCTATAGCAAAAGACTTCCCACCCACCAGCATCATTTCCATGACCGTGCCGGGCGGGGGCCTGCGTACCTTTGATGTGACTGCGCTGGTTGGCGATACAAGTGCGGTCATTAAATTCCATGGCTCATCTTCTGCGAACGTGCCTTCAGGTGGGACGGTGAGTATTCCGGTTCTCATGTCAATTCAAGAGACAAACCTGGTAATTCCGGATTATTACAACCAGCGGCTGGTCATGATGAGTGCCGTCAATGGATTGAACACTTTAACCAGAAACGCGGCCCAGATATTCGGAGGAGCCAGAACATTAAATCCCTGGGACGTGGATATCGACGCGCGCGGCAGGATTTATTTTTCCAATCCATCCGCAACAGCCTCCGGCGGCATATACCGCATGGACAACATGGACAGCACCTGGGCGGCTGGGACTTGCGAACAGATGGTAACCGTCGCATCAGGTGTATATTACATTGCTATAGACAGAAAAAGAAATTTTCTTTATTACATCGATGAAGCCGGCAACAACACTCTTATGCGTTATAACCTTGCCACCGATTCGCCACAGACGTTATATTCGGGTATTCTTTCACTCCAACCGTTAAGAGTCTGCGTGGATGAAGATACGGGTTATCTATATGTCGGTTATTTCTCAAGTGGAACGACATCTTTCTATGCCATTCGCAGGTTTGATCCAGATACCACCAGCTGGCTCGGCTCCGCATCGGTGCGGACACCTTTGCCTTTTGACATGACCGTGCATGAGGGATATCTGTACGAATCCTATATTGGGGCTACTCGCATCAACCAGGTGTCTCTCGAATTTCTGACAACGATAAACTTTTTAACAGGCGCCCCTGCCCCACTGTCCGATCCTTTTATAGGCCCGACATTGTTCATCGCCCTTACAAACAGGAAGCTGTTTGTTCTTGATGACTCAGCGTTTGTCGATCCGGATGATCGTGTCGTATCTATTGATGACATCGACGGATCCGGGTGGGAAACAACCGAAACGCCGGGCACGTTCAGGTTTTACTACATGTGCTGAGCATGAAGGTCGTCTTCTATACATCCGGCACGACCGGGTCGGGCCGGATGGTGCGGGGGATCGCGGTCGGCACCGCGATCGCGCGCAGCGGCCTGCCCTGGGACTACACGATCGTGAACAGCTCGCCTTTCGCGCACCTGGCGGACGTCCTGGGCCAGAAACACATCGAGATCCCACCCGAGCACGAGGACCTGCTCCGGCGGGATACTTTTCGCGATTCCGTCTTATATAATACCCTCGACGCGCTGAAACCGGACGTACTGATTGTGGACCTGCTCTGGTTCCCGCTCGACAGCTTCATACGCGACCTCCCGTGCAAAAAGGTGTTCCTGTGCCACTACGTGGTAGACTCGTTCTTCGCCGCCCCGCTCAGGGAGCGGACCATCTATTTCCGGCCCGATGACTATGACCGGATTCTCGCCATCGAGCCGTTCCGGAACAGGATACCCTTCGACGAGATCAATCCCGTTGTCATACGCGACAGGGACGAGATCCTGCCCCGGGAACAGGCCTGTGCCAGGCTGGAACTTGACGGCGCGGGAAAGAACTGCCTGTACGCCTTCAACGGCAACCCGGGCGATTTCGAAAAGAACAAAGAAAAGTACGCCCATCTCGAGGACGAGGGTTATTCCATGGTGTACACCACTAATTACAAGGCCGGGTTGTTCCCTGTCGTGGATTACTTCAACGCCTTTGACCTTGTTATATGCGCAGCGGGCTACAACCAGTTCTGGGAAACAAAATACTTCGGCAAAAAAGCCCTGTATGAAACCATACAGGGCAATTTCAGCAGCCAGGAAAAGCGGATAAAAATGGGACGCCGTTTCAAGTTTGAAGCCAACGGCGCAGACCAGCTGGTGGAGATAATCAGGAATCTGTGAGCATCACGCTGTGCGGCAATCGGAACGATCTGCACCACCCTCCGCCGTATGGCACAGGAATGCGATATCGCGTAACACCATCCACGAAAACAACCCGTGCAGGTTTTTTTTAAAGTGTAAAACCGGGCCGGGAATCGGAAAAAAATAACTCAGCTGAAAAATTATTGCTTGTTGCGACCCGTTTTTTAATATATATGATGGATGTGTTGCACAACTGCCTGTCATAACTGGTTACGAAGCATGTGCATATACAAAACGGTGTGCAAAAAAAATAATACACGCCGGAACAACCGGGGGGTTTGAATGAAAAAAATATTTAATCTGGTCATGGCAATTTTCATGCTTGCCGGGATGTCGCTACTCTCGTGCGCGGATGACGAATCAAGGCCGTCCCTTGCCGGCGACGCCACGGTCATCATCAACCTGGGCCTGCCGCCCGAATACGAAACTGTAAACGCGTCGATCATCGACCGGGTGTTACGCTTTTTCACCAGAGATGCGGTTGCCGCACCGGCGCCGGCCGCATTCGGCAACATCAGCATCCGCGTTACCGGCAACGGCATCGGCTCGATCGCCAAAGATTTCCCGTCCACAGGCGTCATTTCCATGACCGTGCCGGGAGGGGGCCCTAGGACGTTTGAAGTAACCGCTATTATTGCTCCGGGCGATCCGAGTGCCATATTTTCCTTCTATGGCTCCACCATAGCAAATGTACCTTCTGGTGGAACGGTTAACATACCGATCCTCATGAGTCTTAATGAAACGAAGCTCCTGGTGCCGGACCGGAGAAACAACCGGCTGGTTCTTCTCGATAATCTAAGCTTGGCCGGCTGGAACACAACAATAACCACATCAGAACTGGGGGCCATCACTGGCGGTTTCTATCCGCATGATATTGACTACGATTCACGGGGGAGAATATATATAGCCAACTGGGTCAGCTCCGGCACTGACATCATCAGGATGGACGACCTCAATGGGTCCAACCTCAGACAATTTGACATTAATTTTGCAGGCGTTTTCAATCTTACCAATGTCATTGGTGTCGCCATTGACCGTTCTCGTGACATCCTCTATTGTATCTCTTCGACTGAACTGTTTAAAGTTCCCCTGGCCAGCATAGAAAACAATAACATGGTTGGCGTTGTGAGACTTGACAACCCTTCCGACGCAATTTCAAGCAACCTGTATGGAATAGACGTGGACGAAGACGGCTTTCCTTACATTGTCAATGGCCTTACGGGCAACTGGCGGATTACAAAATACAATCCCGATCTTTCCACGGCCGGTATTATGTATCAGCTGGCGTTCCCGAGCCTCAATTGGGGATATGACATCAAGATTGAAAAACCATATATATACGTATTGAATTCAAGCGGCGCTGCCGATTATCAGGTACTTAAATATCATATCGATTACGAGTCACCCCCCACCGCGACCTATTCCCTTGTCGATCATTTCGGCACCAACACGACAACAGCAAACCTTGCTGACGGCATGTTCTATGGGCCGCGCAAGTTCGTGGGCATCCGCAACGACGGGCTCTTTATCATTAACAACAAAGAAACAGTTACCTGCCTGTGCAAGATGATCCGGCTTGGCACCCTGCCGTCGCTGGGATCGGGATGGTCCGCGTTCGGAGCGCACGGCGGCGGGGCCGGCCAATTCAGATTCTACAGCAATTGCTAGCGTGCGCGTCGTATTCTACACATCCTCCACCAGCGGCGTGGGCCGTCTGGTGACCGGCATGTCGATCGGGAACGCCCTTCAACGCAGGGGCGTTCCCTGCAAGTATACCATCGTGCATTCCTCGCCCATGGGCCATCTGGCCGAGGACTTCGCCACCGTGCGCGTACCGGTGGAGACCGAGGAGGAGCTGTCACCCGCCCGGTCCCGTAAATCGGTCCTGTTCAAGACCCTGTCGAAGCTTAAGCCGGACGTGCTGCTGGTGAACCACACCTGGTTCATGGTGCACAGCTTCATCGCCGGGCTGCCCGGGAAAAAACTCTACCTTTCGGACCAGGCGTTTGACGGCCATTTCCGCGTGCCCCTGCCGTCGGGCGAGCTCGTGTTCGACCCGGGCCGGTACGACCGGGTCATCGCGATCGAGCCCTTTGATAGCGCGGTCCCCATGGAGCGCATCAACCCGCTCGTGCTCAGGAACCGGGATGAAATCCTGCCCCGCGAAAAGGCGCTGAAGCGCCTTGGACTCGACGGCTCAAAGCCGGTGGCTCTCTACAGCCTGAGCGGCAGGCCGGAATACTTCGACCAGTTCAGGGAGAAGTACTCGTACCTTGAGGGAGAGGGCTATGACGTGGTCTACACCGGCACCTGGAGCAGCAGCTGGATATTCCCGGCGGTGGACTATTTCAACGCAATAGACCTGATCGTGTGCGGCGCCGGGTACAACCAGGTGTGGGAGGCGAACTTCTTCGCCAAGAAGGCGCTTTTTGAGCTGCTCGATGTCCATTTCAGCGACCAGCGGCTCAGGCTGAGCGCAAGCGAAAATTTTCACTTTGACATCAACGGCGCGGACCAGCTCGCGGATATTATCATCGGTATATGACGACCGTCCGGATGGTTTACGCCGTCCACTGCCTGACGAACTTTTTCAGCTTTGATTTAATATGAACATAAATTAATTCCCGCATTCCCGGAAATTCCGTAAAAAAATTTGATCCCTCCAGAAATTAAAGTATTTTAGTATAAGCTCTAATTATAGATCGAGCTTTTCGTAGCATGCCTGCCGGCTGACTGAAGGCGGGCCGCTTATCTGGAGGCAATGAAATGAAACGAAAATTTTCTTTGTTAATAATACCCGTCCTCGCTGCGGCGACTCTCTATTCCTGCGCCGATTCGGAATCCAGGATCCCGGTAGCGGGAAACGCACGGGTTATCATTGACCTGGGCCTGTCGCCTGATCAGCAGACCCAACAGGTCTCATTCCTGGACCGGGCGCTCCGCCTGTTCTCGCGCGAGGCCGTAGCCGCCGAGACCGCGCCCGCAAGCTTCAGCGCCATAACAGTCAGAGTCACCGCTCCCGACATCGGTTTTATAGAAGAGACGTTCCCTCCATCCGGGACAGTGTCGATGAACGTGCCGGCGGGATCGCTGCGCACCTTCGAGGTTACGGCGCTCGTTTCTCCGTATAATTCGGACCTGCCGCCGACCTGGACGGCCGCGGAATCGTTCCGGGGCGTCACCCGGGCAAACCTGCCCTCCGGGTCCACGGTAAGCGTCCCGGTGCTCATGAAGCTCGAAACGACCAAGATCATCGTACCCGATTACTATCAGAACCGTATTGCGTTCCTGACTGACATGAGCGACAGCCCGAACTCCCTGACGGCCGCTGACTACAGCGGCGACTGGGTCTCCATAACGCAGCCGAGGGACGTCGATTTCGATGCGCGGGGACGGATCTATTTCGTGTACCAGTACGGCCTCTCGCGCTGTGACGACCTGGGCGGCAGCGGCGGGGTTTCGCTGTATTACTCTACCACCCTTGTTGCCGCGGCCGTTGACCGGACCAGGGATCTCGTGTATTTCACCGACGGCTCCACGGTGTTTCGGCGGAATCTGGACGGCTCACTTCCCGGGTCATTGCCCGATACGGTTAATACCGGCGGTTACCTGACGGGCATACTGGGCCTGGATGTGGCGCCGGACGGCGATGTACTTGTATCGGCGCTTGACCTGTACACGTATAACAACGGCTTTTTCAGGCTGGACGGCAGCGAGTCGAACGGCGGGATAAAAGGCTCTTTCACCGACACGCAGTTCATTTCAGGGATGGTGCCGGACATCATGGTACAAGGCATCTCCGTCTTTGTTCTAAACCCGTATCCTCCCAACCAGCCGTACAGCATGAACCTGATGCAGTTCGTGGCGGGTCCGGGCGGGAGCTTCTCCCTGGTAAGTGACGGTCCGCTCCCCTCAAACGGCTCTTTTGCCAATGCCGGGCATTTTTCCTCAATCAGAAATGACGGCCTGATAATCATGGATAAAATATTCGGAACTCCTGACAGCAAAATCATTTTCATGCGGGACGTGAGAGGCAACGGCTGGATCGAGACGTCCGACACGACGCTTCAATTTTACGATTACGCGCAGGGTGGATAATGCCCGTTTGCGGGCATTATCCTTTTTTTTACAATTCTGTACGAACATCGGCCATAAACCGGCCTTCATAATTTTTTTTATAATTCAATAATGACAATGCTGTATTCATGCAAAATTGACCCGATTTTTCACCTAAATTGAATTTCAACCTCATACGAAATCCAAAAAATAAGTTTACATAATTATCCGCTTTATAGATATTATCATTTTAAATACGACTGTGCGGGTTTTTTTACCAGCCGGTCGCAACCTGTTCCAGAACACCGATACAGGGCTTGTATATCGCGGTTACGTCTGAAAGTCATAGAGGAACCCACATGAACCACAAAACGATACTGGCTCCCATATTTTTCCTGACCGTCTGCTCCATGGCCCTGTCCTGTTCCGATTCCGAATCCCGGATGCCGTTTGCCGATGCCGCTACGGCGGTCATCAATCTCGCGCGCGCCGAAGCGCCCGACCAGGCCCTGTCTGTCGATACTCCGATCCGCGGGGGGGGAATGCCGGTTGGAGGGCCCCTGCTTCTGTTTGACCGCGTCAAGGTGGAGATAACCGGACCGGATATCGGAACTATCGTAAAGAACTTCCCCTTTTCCAACACCGTCTCCTTTGACGTTCCCCCGGGCCCGGTGCGCCGCTTCGAAGTGACCGTGTACACGGCGCCGTACGATCCCGACAATTCTCCCACCTGGACCGCCGCGAACTCCTTCCGGGGCGTCACGACCGTAAACCTGCCGGCCGGCGCATCGGTCAGCATACCGGTGCTCATGTCCCTGCATGAAACGAAGATTGTTGTCCCGGACAAGCTGAATTACCGGATAGTCCAGTTCAACAGGGTCGCGGATGTAGATGCAACATGGATTACGTCCGACTCCGTGCAGTATCCGGAAGATATTGATTTTGACGCGCGCGGCAGGATATTTGTCGCGAACAATCCCGGCGGTGCGAACAATATTTACCGCATGGAGACCATAAACGAAACGCCTCAGCCCTGCCTGATGACCGATGAATCCAACGACATAGTGTCAATCACGGTGGATCGGAAACGGAACCTCCTGTATTATGCCACCGACAATCATGACGGCACTGCCGCGCTCACGGGCATTGACCTGACGTCCCTCCCCGCAACAGGCAGCCCGCAATCAACAGTCTCCAATATGTTTTATTCGATAACCGCTCTGGATGTCGCTGACGACGGTTCATTGTATATCGCGGGAATGGACAAATCTGACAACCAGATACTGTTCAGGTTTAATCCGGCTGACGGTATCTTTATCGGACAGGCATTTACCAATAGTGAAAACTCATGGTTCTATCCCCTGGACGTGATGGTGCGGGGCGGGAGTGTGTACGTGCTTAACAATCCGGACGACAACAATGGCTTTGCTCTTCTCAATTTCAATTTTGGCCCGAGCGCAGTAATAGGTGATCTTGGATTCACCCTTGGAGTGCATTTCGGCTCCGTGGCCCAAGTCGCCAGGCCGCCCGAAAAAGGCCTTTTTTACGGTCCCAAAAAATTTGCCGTTCGCCGCGAGGACGGCTTCGTCATTATCGATGAGGGCGAATTCTTCTCGCCCGGCTATCTCAGCATCAACCGGCTCGTTTTCACGGATTTTGACCCACTCAGGCCCTGGTATACGTTCGGCAATACCGATTCGTTTAATCCCGATTTCCAGTTTTATGACTATTCAATGTGCTGAAATACTCATTTCGTAATGATAAAAAAATGCCCGCTTCACACAAGCGGGCATTTTTTTCTTTACAACTCCCGCCGATCGCCCTTACACTACGCTTCACAAACATCGTTCCCGGCCGTCTGTGACACGCGGCAGGGGGCCTGTATCCCCGGAGGAACCACCAATGACGGAAACAACCGACACGACCCGGTCCGACGAGCCGGCAAAAAAGCAGCGGGGCGTCATCTTTATAATCGTCAACACCATTGCAATTGTTCTCCTGCCGGTCGCCATCACGGCATCGCTCCTCATCCTCACGCTCCTGTGTCCCGATTTTTACACCGGGATACTGAAGAACGGCGGGTTCATCACGTCGTTCGTTGAGGCGAAGAATATCCAGACCGACCAGGCCATCAACGCGGAGATCGACAAAGAGCTGGACATCACCGGCGCCAACGAGGTTCTCGCGAGGACAAAGGCCCGGTTTGAGGTAGCGGAGGCCGCGTATAAAGAGCTGAACCGGGACGGCGAGTATGCGCCCCTCGAGGAGAGGCGTGCTGAGATCAAGGACATGGACTGGAAACGCGAGAAGGACAGCTTTGCGACCAGGGACGAGTTCAAGGAGTACCGGAAACTGGAGCTCGCTAAAGTCGACCAGGCCCTGGACAGGATCGAGGAATACCGGGACGAAAACGCTGACGGGATCAAGAAGGCGCGCAAGGAGATGATTGCCGCTAAGGAGGAGTACGAGGACGCGTTATCCGATCTCGAGGACCGGAACAAAAAAGCGGAAAAGATCATAGCCAGGCACTCGGACACCACGGTAAACCGTGTCTATAGCGACCTGGAGATCATCGAGAAGCCGCTGACAAAGATCCTGAACGAGAAGCTGTTCGACGGCCCGGTGAGGGACGAGATCGCCTTCATGCTGGATTTCATGTCGGATTACGAAACCCAGATAGACCGCAGGGTGATTTACTACGGCAGGACGGCCGAGGGCCGCAGGTCCATCATGGTCAAGGTTCCCGAGATATCGGTGAGCCTCAGGGTCGATGACGGTTCCGGGAGAAAGAGGCATGTCCTGAGCCAGCTCCTGGTCGAGGAGATCGATAAGCTCTATAACCTGAGAAGCAAGGGCCTGCTGAAAACCATTTTCAGCATGTCGGATTCAAGCCTGGGCGAATACCTCGGCGGCAAGCAGCTTTCAAAGCTCGGCCTGTCGCTCAACGGCGGCGTCATACGGCGCCCGGCCGGCGTACTCTCCGGCGATGCGGCGGAATACTTCGTGCTTGCCATGCAGGTGCTGACCTATGGCCGCTACGCTCCCTACGGGGTCGCCGGGCTTCTGCTGCTTTATCTCCTGTTTCTGGTGTTTTCCTCTGTTGAGCGGCGTCGCAGGCTCGCGGCCTTGAAGCGCTTCCTCATCTACCCGTCGTTTATAGTCCTGGTTCTCTGCGGCTCGCTCCTCGCGGCGTCGCGGTACCTGCTCGACCAGTATCCTGGATTCATCGAGAACATCATGGCGCGGAGCTTCGCGAAGCACATGAGCTTCGTCACGGCGTGGGGGCTCACCATGCCGCTCCTGGCCCTGTTCGGCGCGCTGTTCATCGTGGGGCTGGTGCTTCGCAAGGTGCTGGCGCGGTCGGGCGCAGGGCAGAAGTCTTAAAGGGCTGCCGTTAATCCCGGCATATTTTTTCGCCAAAATCTGTCAGGATCCGGGCCGTAAGGCCCCATATCTCGTAGTTGCTGTAATAGTAGTAAAATACCCGGTAATCATTTCCCTGGTAATTAAAGATTTCGTACCGGTCGAAGGCCTGTTCCACGAACATCGAAAGGGGGGCATCAAAGCTGCTCTCGGCCTCGTTGCTGTTCAATGCATATTCGTACGGATACTCAATTGCGCCGACGAAGCAGAACACATGGTACCCGGCGATCGAAACGTAATCATCAAACCGTCCCAGGTACTCTATCTTGTCGCGGCTGATCCCAACCTCCTCCTCTGTCTCGCGGAACGCGGCCGCCAGCCGGTCCTCGTCCCCGGCATCCACGCGGCCTCCGGGAAAGGCGACCTGCCCCCGGTGAGTCGCGAGCGTGTCAGTGCGGCGGGTGAGGAGCACGTGGACCTGGCCCTCCTTGTTCATGAAAAGCATCATGACCGACGCCTGCTTGAGACCGGTCGCGCTCAGGTCCCGGACATCGCGGTCCGCGAGCCGTTTCCTGATCTCCTCCTTGAACGCGGTGAAATCACCCTCTTGTTCCAACAACATCTTCATACAGGTCACTGCCGTATATATCGTTCACCACGATCAGCGGGAAGTCTTCCACCCTGAGCCGATAGATCGCCTCGGTCCCGAGGTCCTCGAACGCGATGAGCTCCGATTCCCTCACCCGCAGGGCCAGGTATGCGCCTGCCCCGCCGAAGGTGGCGAAATATACCGCGCGATAGCGCGCGCACAGGTCCCGGAGGCTTGCGTCCCGTTTTCCCTTGCCTATCATGCCCCGAACTCCAAGCCCGAGCATCGCGCCGGTGAAGGGGTCCATCCGCGACGACGTGGTCGGCCCGGCTGATCCGATGACCCGCCCCGGGGGTGCCGGGCTCGGTCCCATGTAATAGATCACCTGGCCGGACAGGTCCAGCGGGAGCGCTTCTTGTCTTTCCGCCATGGCGACAAGCCGCTCGTGCGCCCGGTCGCGTGCGGTATATATCGTACCGGAGAGGAGCACCCGGTCGCCGGCCTTCAGCGACCCGATCACCCCGTCGCTGATCGGCGTTTCGATCTTCCTCCACCCGGCGGTCATAGCTCGGTCCTCCGGTAGCGCAGGGAATGGCAGGTCATGTTCAGGGCAACCGGCAGCGTTGCGATATGGGTCGGCGCCTCGAGGATAAAGACCCCGGCAGCCGTGTACCTGCCGCCGAACCCGAGCGGCCCGATACCGGTCCGGTTGACCCGCTCCATGATCCGATCCTCGAGCGCGGCATAGAACGGGTCCGGGTGCCGCGAGCCCGGCCCCCGCAACACGGCCTTTTTCGCGTTCAGGAGGGCCGTGTCCGCAGTGCCTCCGATTCCCACTCCGAGAAAGAGCGGGGGGCAGGGGTTCGGGCCGGCCTCAACCACGGCCTTTTCAATATGGTCAAGAATCATCTCCTCCGTGGCGGTCGGCCGGAACATTTTTAGCGATGACATGTTTTCGGAACCGCCGCCTTTCAGGAACACGGTAAGCCCGAGTCGCCCCTCGCCGGCATGCTCTACATGGATGAACGCGGGCGTATTCGTACCGGTGTTGTTACGGCGGAGCGGGTCTCCCGCTATCGACTTCCTCAGATAACAGGCGCGGTACGCTTTCTCCACGCCCCGGTTGACTGCCTCGTCAAGCGAACCGCCGATAATCACACCGCTTCCGATCTCCACAAACACGATGACCATGCCGCAGTCCTGGCACAGGGGGAGCCCCTCTGTTGCTGCAATGGCGCCGTTTTCTTTTAATAGACGGAGAGTATCGCGCGCAGTTTCCGTCGTTTCGGTCTCGATCATCTCATCCAGGCGCTTTACCACGGATAGTGGAAGATTGAAGCTCGCTTCTCTGATGAGCTGTTCGATTGCGTCCGTCACGTCGGATGCGGAAATGGTTCTGGTTTTCATTATATCTTCTTTATCTGCTTATAATATATATTAAATCAGCACAATTCCCTGTCAAATATTTAATTCATAACAGCCCGGTCAGGCTCTCGGCGCTTATCATCAGATATGCGATCCCACATATCCAAATTTTTATTTGACAAATAACATTCATTATCAGTAAATTCAATCTATCACACAAAAGGAGTAGTATCATGAAAAAAACTCTCGCAGTCATCACAATCATCATAGCGTCGTTTTTTATCGCCTCCTGCGCCAAGGACCAGGTCAAACAACCTGATACGGTTGGCGCTGCAGGCGCGTTTGTCAGCGCCTCCAACGATCAGCTCGCCAAGTACCCGGTTTCCGGGTTCGGCTACAAAAGCAGCGTTGTGCCGGCACAGGGCTGGGATAAATGGGCAACAGTCGCAGCTCCCGTCATCAAGGGGATCGTGGACAAGCTTCCAGATGGATATGTGCTGGAAGTACGCGGTCATACAGACGCGCGCGGTCCCGAGGATCCCGAGGGCGAAAAGCCAGGCAACCTGAAAATATCCAAGGACCGGGCCACCGCGGTTGTAAATTCACTGGCCAAGAAGGGCATTTCATCATCCAAGATTACGGCGCGCGGCGTCGGTTCCTCGGAGCCCCTTGCCGGTGCGGACCCGAAAAGCGCCGATCAGCGCAGAGTGACCTTCGTGGTCGTTCCCAAGTGACGCTTTGGGCAGTGCTATCGAAAGGCATCACGGCTATCCGTGATGCCTTTTTTATTGCTCTATGAAAAAACATTTCCTGCATGTAACAGTTTTCCTGCTCTGTACCTGGCCAGCTGCATATTCCGGCGGGGCGAACGGGGAGTCGGACTATCTTCTGACCGGGCTCAACACCGCCCGGAAAGTGTACATCAGCGCCAGCTCATCCAGCGGCGTGAACAATCGCGCCATCAAGGCCCTGGATACTGACCGTAAAACCAGCTGGATCTCGGCACAGGGCGGCGGGCCCCAGTGGATATCAATAGACTTCGGCTTGAAACGTCTCCTCACGTCTATCGTTGTATATCCGGCTCGGAAAGACAATGCCCGCCCCTTTACCCGCTTCAAGCTCCAGTTCCTTGACGGCGACTGGTTCGATTTCGCAACCGTACGCGTTTCCGGGCGTACCGAGATAGATCTTATAGGCGTTGATGCAAGCACCTTTCGTATTTACATACCCGCCGACGCGTTGCCCGACGGAGTCGCCGCAATAGCCGAGATCGAGGCCTATGTCGGGGGAACAAAAATTTCTTTTTACGACGAGCGTCTCAAAAGCCTGTGCCTCCCCGTACGAAACGCGTACCTTCCGTCCGATGATTACAATTATCCGAATGCGCCCCGCTCCTATCGCGGAGGCAGACACGCCGGCCTTGACCTGTACACGTACCATACCGACGATTCCTATGACCCGCTCCCGGTTACGCGAAACACTCCCGTTCTCGCCGCCGACGACGGGATAGTTATCCGCGCCGATCATGATTACACGCCGACCGATATTACCGAATGGACCCGGCGCTCTGCCTATTTCAGGACGCATCCCAGCACCTTCATGAGGCGTTCCTTCGGCGGTCGCGAGGTGTGGATTGACCACCGCAACGGCGTGATCACAACGTACAATCACCTTTCCGGGATCGAGCGCTCCGTTAAAAAGGGAACCCGCGTGTCGCGGGGCCAGCATATCGGCCAGGCGGGCAACTCGGGCCTTGCCGGCGAAGCCGAGGGAAAGGATTACGGCATTCATCTCCATTTCGAGATATGGGTAGACGGCTGCTACCTGGGATACGGTATGAGCCCGTTTGACGTGAAGAAATACTTCAGATGGATTTTTAGTGTCGAGCGGTAAACCCGTCCGCACCATTGCAATAATCAATTGACTGGATTGGATCACATACATATAACCTGATCATGAAGCGAAACCTTCCATATCGCGCCGCCCTGGCTGTCGTCCTCATGGCCTCGGTCATGGCTTATATGTCCTCGTTCGGGGGAACCGCCCGCCGGTTTTCCATACTGTTCGTCGGGGACATCCTCCTCGCCAACGAGGCGGAGCAGCACATTCACAAGAAGGGCCTCGAGTATCCCTTCTGGAAGATCAAGCAGGAGCTCCTCAAGTATGACTTTATCTTCGCCAATATGGAGTCTCCCATCACGAAGCGGGGCGTTCCGGTTACGGACAAGCCCTACGTATTTCGCGTCAAGCCCGATGACGCCGTATGCCTGCGCGACCTCAAGATCGACGCTGTTTCAATTGCGAACAACCACCTGATGGACTACAACGCCGAAGGCATGGAGGACACCATCGATACGCTGGATGCCCTCAACATAAGGCACACCGGAGGCGGCAAAAACCTCACCGAGGCACGCCGGCCCGCCATCCTTGAATATGGCGACACAAGCATCATCATCCTCGCTTACTGCAACCGACCGCCGGAAGACTATTACGCCACTGATACGAAACCAGGCATAGCCCCGCTCGATCTGGCGCTGATACGCGAGGACATAGAGTCTTACAAGCTGCCCAATAACATAGTGGTAGTTTCACTCCACTGGGGTATCGAGCAGACCCATGAGCCCCAGCGCTCCCAGGTGGCCGAGGCGCACGCGATCATCGATGCGGGGGCGGACGCGATCATCGGGCATCATCCCCACTGGCCCCAGGGGATCGAGCTGTACCGCGGAAAGCCGGTTATTTATTCCCTGGGCAACTTCATCAACGGGTATATAAACCCCATCGAACGGGACAATATCGCAGTGGGATTTTATTATGACGGAAACAAGCTGGAGCTTATCAAGATAGTCCCCCTTGCCGGCAGGAACCGGCAGATACGGTTTCAGCCGCACGTGCTCGAAGGTACTCAGGCAACAAGTTTTCTGAAGCTCATCCGCAATCTCTCGCTGAAGCTTAAAACCAGCATTGAAATCGCTGATGGTTTGGGGCTGATCAAACTGTCGGAGAAACCCGCCAGGGAAATTACTGATGAAAAAAGGTCCGGCCCCTCGCGCGGTGTCCAGAACTACGTCATCCCGAAACCGCCGCGCGTGCCGGCCATCAAAACTGGAAATAGATGAAAGGACGAATACCCGCAGTCGCCGCGTTGTAGAGAACGATCGTTATAAAGGAGGCGGCCAGACCCTGTAACGAAGCCGGAAGCCCGGCCCAGGCACGCTCGAGCCGCTCCTTCCACGCGACCGGCGTATAATGGAGCGCATAAAACACTGTCATCACGACAAGCAGCAGAGGACCCACGTTGGGCGCTCCCCACTTCCCTCCGGCGAGGGAGCCGAGTACACCGGTAAAGGTTTCCCACGTACCGCACCGGAAAATGATCCATCCGAACAGCACGATATGCAGTGTTACAAATATCCTGAAACCGCGCAGGAAGCGGTTCTTCGTCTCTTTCTTGTTCAACCCGAATATCCGCTCAATTATCAGAAACAGCCCGTGGTACAGTCCCCACAGCATGAAGGGGATTCCGGCGCCGTGCCAGAGCCCGCAGAGGAGCATGGTGACGCCGATGTTGAAGAGTACCCGCTTCCGGTTGCCGCCCAGGCTTATATAGAGATAGTCCCCGAGCCATTTCCCCAGTGACATGTGCCACCGCTGCCAGAACTCCGTCATCGATAGTGAGGCATAGGGGCGGTGGAAGTTCTGTGTGAGGTTGAACCCAAGGAGCATCGCGCTTCCGATCGCCATATCGGTGTAACCGGAAAAATCTCCGTAAATCTGTATCCCGTATGCATACACTGCCGCAAGCGTCTCCAGCGGCAGGAACATCTGCGGACTTTCGTAGACCCGGTCCACGATCGAACCGGCGAGCCAGTCAGCTCCCGTCTTCTTGGCCAGACCGGTGAGGATGAGGAAAAGGGCGGCCGTGAAGTGACTGTGGTCCGCGATGAAGTGGCTTGCGCGCTCTTTCAGAGCCGGCAGATATTCGCGCGCCTTGACGATCGGCCCGGCGAGGAGCTGGGTGAACATCGACACGTACTGGGCATACCTGATAATACTTTTCTCGGGCTTGATCCTCCCCCTCCACACGTCGATCGTGTAAGAAAGTGACTGAAATGTGTAAAACGATATGCCGACCGGCAGGAGAAGGTTCATGAAGGGAACCGTCGCCTGGTAGCCCAGGGCATGGATCGCCTTGCCTGCCAGGTCGGAAAAGAAATCAAAGTACTTGAGGGCGAAAAGCAGACCGAGCCCGAATGTCAACGACATGACAAGGTATCCGGTCCCTTTTTCTCCGCGCTCACGCGCATTGTTAATGCATCGCGCCATCGAGTAATCCATTACCGTAGTCGCAGCAAGGCACGCTATCGGCCACACCTGCCAGGTAGCATAAAAAAAGTACGACGCTGCGGCGAGGAAGATCAGCCGTATTTCTGGTTTTTTCCTGAGTGCCAGCCCGGCCAGTATCACGAATGCCAGAAACCAGGCATATGAAGCGGAATTAAACCTTATCGCCCGGCTCTCCTTGCCTGAAACATCGAGCTTTGGCCGGTCGCTCTTTTTCCGGTGGACGTTCATGAGCGCAGTGTAGAAGCCCTCGGCGGCCCGGTCTCCTCCCCGCATGGTGAAGTGGGTGTAATCGCTCATTGCCAGCCCCGAGGTTACCATCTTCATCATCTGGCCCTCACCACCCAGGCACTGGTAGGTATCGAAATACGCGAACCCTGCGCGTTCAGCCTCCTCCCGCTGAACCTCTTGCACGTCAAACGTCTCCTTCATCGGCACTGGGAAGCCCTGGAAAGTCTGAAGCCGCTCCGGTGGCCCGATAAGGAGCACATCAGTTTCAGGGAGGAGCCTCTTAATCTTTCCGAGCCATTCCCGCATCTGGCTCCGAAGCTCCTCCTTCGTGAATTCCCTGAACGCACCGAGTGACGCGGCCTCGTTAATGCCGAACTGGTAAATGACAAGGTCCGGGTTCACGTCCCGAAGAGGAGCAAGGTTCGGGTCCGGTATTGCATTCATCCATCCCATGTGAATGCCCATCCTGACGATGGTGCTGTACGCTATGCCGCGGCCCGTTTCAAGGTTCACCGCATCCACCGAGCAGTTCGCACCGGCAGATCCCTCAAAGTTGAACGAGATATGGTCGGACGGCGGAATCTCGAACACGACCGCGCCCGTCCTACCCGGTTTCAGCGAAACGACACGCATCGTCTTCCCGGTACCGTAATCAAGATTTACGTGATATTCGTTTACCGGTGCGCCGTTCACCGGCGCTCTCAGGTATATCGTCACGCGGATAATCCTGCCCGATCCTGCCGGAGCTTCCAACCTGACTTCTGAGCGCGGGCCTTTGATGAAGGCCCCTTCACCGGTGAAGCCTACCATCGGATTCACGGCCGGCCTCATGAAAAACCTTCCCCCGTACCGGAACTCGTGCCGTATGGCATGCTGGGTAAACCCCGAGGGAGAGGTCCTGTTGACGTGGTCCTGGAGCACAGTGGCCATGGTCTCCACCGCCGGCACGATCCCTCTGCCGCCGTCGCCAAATTCTTTCTGGAAGCTGCGTTTCAGGGTTTTCGAATAGCAGTCTCCCCAGATAAGTGAGTCGCCGTAATGCACAATACGAACAACATCTCTGCGACCAGCCTGAAGATCGGATAATTTACGGGAAAAACGTTTCAGATGCTCATAGTCTTTTCCGGCATACAGGCAATTGGGATCGATCGGGCCTGCGTGCGATCTGCCGGATAGTGACGGCTTTTTTGCAGGTGCAGGCTCCGGCCATATCAACGATTCGACACTTCCGCCCCAATGGGGCAATATCTCCCGGACAGAGGGAAACACTTTCCAGGTCCTGTTCTTAAAATAATAATCCTGCGTGAGAGCAAGGGATATCATCAGCACGAGCCAGGTCATGACAAGGATGATTGTTTTTTTCCTTCCTTCCGGTATGCCGCTCGCCCCGATGCCCCGCGCAACGGCTATCAATAGAAGAATGAGAGGCACGACGACCCAGTACAGGACCAGAATGTCCCGTCTGTTGTTTTTCGTTATCACGGGAGCGGCCGGTGCTGTTTTATGTTCTCCAGTGCCTTCATTCAGATGGACCCGCGGCTGGAAAGAGCCGAATATTTTTGTCCCTTTCTCATACAGGGTAGTTACGCCGGGAACAGGACCTTTGTTTCGAACTGAATACGTTTTATCGAGTATACCGGTCATTCCAGCTGCGGCGAGCAATACACCGATAAAAACCGCAATAACCGAGGCTTTGATATATACCCGTGACCGGTCATGTCTGCCATTTGCATACACGCAATACGAAAGTAGAATCAATCCCGAGGCGGCAGACGCCGTGATTGCAAAGGGCCCGACTGGGAAGAGACCATCTTCCAGCTGGGCAACTATAGAAACGATTGACGAAACCGCGCCACAGGGTGCCAGTCCGCATGCCTCCGCAAGCAGACCGGGGTAAAGAAGCATCGCCATTACCAGCACTGCGATTCCGGATGCGACCGTATAATTTCGCGACAGTGAAGATGCCGCACATGAAACGGCGATTGCCAGCATGCCTAACAAAATAAACCCGGCAGAGAGGAGCGCCAGGCCGGGTGCTGACACCTGTCCTCCCAGCATAATCCAGTAATACACAGCAGGCAACGAAAGAATAATGGCTGCAAAAAGATACCATGCTGCGGTGATACATTTCGCTGCAAAGAGGCGGCCCTGGCCGCATATCTGCCCCAGATAATTGAGTCTGCCGCTGCCGTTATCACGAAAACAAATCCTCGTCACTATAACCGGGAAAAGAAGCATAAAGACGTGATACGCGTTATTGAATGCCGGAACAAAGAGGTAATTGACCGATACAGTAAAAACATCCGGATTCCGGACTACAGTGGCGGTAGCTGCAACTTCGCCAAATCCGGCCAGAGCAAGGTAAAAGCCCGCTCCCAGCACGGCAGAAAGTGCCGCAAGACAAACGCTGCCGGAGGGAGACGCGAACATGTCACGAACTTCTGACCTGAGTATTAAAACCAGTTCTTTCATTGTACCGGGGACTTGCCCACACCCCAATTAATCAGAAAAAAAATTACCCTTATGGCTTTTTTTCGAAAGCCCATTTCGCCCTAAAAATGACTCCCAATACTGTTAAAATGCCGGCCCTGTGTCAATTCCAAATAAATTGGAGCTATTCTGATGAGTGAGTCTACCATGAAAAGAACCCAAACCCTGTATTTATTACCCAAAGACCCCCAAAAATATTTGACATATACCCGCGAATTCCCAACTCTTCAATCATCATTAAACCACAAGGGGTGTCCACATGAAATTTTTTATTGATACTGCCGATATAAAAGAGATTCGTCGTGCCAAGGATCTCGGCATACTTGACGGCGTCACGACCAATCCATCGCTCGTAAGCAAGATTGGGAGGCCGTACCGTGAAGTTCTGACCGAGGTCGCCAAAGAGGTCGACGGGCCCGTCTCGGCCGAGGTTATTTCTGTCGATTACGACGGTATGATCAGGGAAGCGCGCGATCTCGCTAAAATCCGTGACAACATCAATGTTAAAATTCCGCTTATCGAAGAAGGACTGCGTGCTGTCAGAACTCTTGCATCGGAACATATTCGGACGAACGTCACACTCTGCTTCAATTCAGTACAGGCCCTCATGGCTGCAAAAGCGGGCGCTTCATATATATCTCCCTTTATCGGCCGCCTCGATGACATAAGCGCTGAAGGCATGGACGTGGTCGAGGAGATCGCGGCAATTTTCGACAACTACGATTTCGATACCGAGATAATTGTCGCATCGATACGGAACCCCCTCCATATCAAGCATGCCGCCCTAATCGGCGCCGATATCGCGACCATCCCCTTTGACGTTTTCCAGAAAATAATAAAGCATCCTTTGACCGATATAGGCATGGCGAAATTTTTGGATGATTACAAGAAAATCCCTAAATGATAGAACCCCGGGCAGATTAAATCAGGTACGCAATTGCCAGGCCGAAGACACCGGCGAACAATATCACGCCAAATCCAAGCAGCACCGTGAGCCGGAACCGTTTTGAACCGAGGAAACAGGCCAGCCCGGCTTTCATCGCCGTGTTGGAGAATGCCGCAAGGGTGATGGCAATCGTTGCCTGATTCAGCTTTGATGGATCGTCGCGAGATATCTGGCTCATCGTAAGGGTGATGGGATCTACATCCGAGAGCCCGGTCAGTACGCTGATTATGTAAACGCCGCTGTCGCCGGCAATTACTTCGCTGATGCGGGCGATGAGCACGATGACGGCGAATATCAGACCGAATTTAAATGCCGGGAGGATATTGAACGGGTTCTTGTGCTCTATCTCTTCCCCTTTTTCCTTCCCGCTCTTTTTCCAGATGACCAGGCAGAAAAGGAATCCCGCAAAGGCCATCATTCCCATCACCATCCCCAGCCCCCGCAGAAGCTCCGCGTTTATCACGAGGACTTCAAGCAGAATCCGTGGAAACATCGTCGAGCATGCCAGTATCACGGCAAGCGCATAAGAGAGATGGCCCGCATTATCGTCCTTGCTCCGGCGGGAAATCGTCATGGTCGTGGCCGTACTCGACACGATCCCCCCGAGCAGGCCCGTCAAACCGATGCCCTTCCGGGCCCCCATGAATTTTATGGCGATGTATCCGGAAAAGCCTATGCCCGAGACCAGGACTACCATCAGCCACACGGTGTAAGGATTGATCATCTTCACGTCCGCCAGTCCGGGAAACCGCTCGAACAGTCCTACCGGAAAACCAACGTCTTTTATATAAAACGTATAATCCGGATCGAACATAATGATAATGAATGTTATAACCGCAAATTTAAGCGTCGCCTGGATATCATCCTTTTCCATGCGGTCGGACATCCTGTGAAGGTACTCCTTCAGATGCAGAACTGCAGCGGTCATGATCGAGATGAACAGGGCAAGGACGAGCAGGTTTTTTTGCACAATTACCCCTATGATAAAGCAGATAAGCATGCTCACTTCGGTCGTTATGCCCCCCTCATTGTGCTTGCCGAAGCTTATATAATAGGATACAACCGTCATTGCAACGATTCCCAAAAAAGCTACTATAAGAATTTCAGGGAAAAACTTTTCCGAAAGAAATGATGACAGAGACCCCAGGAGCGAGACGAGGGAATATGTACGTATTCCACCGAGAAAATCCGAGCTAACGCGCGACGCGTAGGTTCTTTCAAAACCCAGAACCGCCCCCAGCACCAGAGCTATGAAAAACGGCTGGAACAGGTTTAAATAGGTCATATCCATTTTATTTTACCGTAACCATTACAGCCAGCAGTTCCTGAACGAGTCAAGATTAATATCAAGACCTGTCATTTGCTTTGGCATATAGTGTTGACAATCAAAGCTGATTTTCGCATTTTTGTATCATGAAGAGGGAAATTGATTATCCTGCCGAAATTACGTTCAAGTCGGTTTTTAAACACGATCCTGAACTCTTTTCAGTTATTGCAGCCATCCTGGCCGATCATGGCATCAACGGCCAGATAACCCACAGGCACAGCAAAAACAGTACGTTCATATCTTTCACCATTACGGCCGACTTCAATTCCGAAACACATCTCAACCAGGTCTGCTGCAGTATTTCAGCAGTCCGCGGCTTCATCATGATGGTCTGATAGTCAGATTGCATGTTGCGACATGCCTGCAATTGCGCCGGTACTCCAGGCGAATTGCAGATTGTACCCGCCGGTATTCCCGTCTATATCCAGCAATTCGCCGGTAATGAATAGATTACTGACACAGCGTGATTCCATTGTCGTGCAATCGATCTCGTCGATATCGACCCCACCGGCGGCGATTACCGCCTCGTTGAAGCCCCGTGGCTTTCCAGGCTCAAGACGAAGAGACTTAAGAATGCCGGCCAGCTTTTGCCGCTCCTCCCGCGAGAGGTCACCCGATTTCTTGCCCGGATCGATACCGGCAATATGAAGCAGGACTTCAGGCATCGGTGTTTTAAGGATGCCAACAAGGCTGAACCCTGCTGATTTTGACGGGTCCATCCAGAGCTCATCGAGTAGAGCACGCAGCTCCCGCTCCGTATACCCAGGAAAAAGGTCGAGCTTTACAACCGGCACGGCTTTTCTTATAACCAGATCGTTTATCACCCTGGATACATCCAGACCGGCCGGTCCTGAAATCCCAAAAGCCGTAAAAAGCAGCTCGCCTTCAGATGATCCAACCACGCGATCTTGATGCAGCACTTGAATCGCGCAGTCCCACTTAACGCCCTGGAGGCGATGCAATATTTTTAGAGGAATATTAATGGGAAGAATCGCCGGAAAAGGCTCATGCACAGAATGCTTCATCTGTCGGGCCAGCCCGTATCCGTCTCCTGACCCGCCAGCCGGCGGATAGGCACAGCTCCCGGCTGAAAGAATCACCGAATCAAAAAAATATTCTTCCAGGCCTGCCGTCACAAGCCTGAACCCTTCACCCTTCCGCTCTATCAGATCTATCTTCCGGTGCAGGAGCACTTCAACGCCGCGATGTTTTAATTCATATTCAAAAAGCCTTACCACTGCAGTTGCCTGAAGGGAGGCAGGAAACATTCTTCCCCTCTCTTCCTCAACAAGAGGGAGCCCAATTGACCGAAAAAATGCAATCGTATCCTCAAATCCGAAGCGTGCGAATATGTTGTTTACCACCTCAGGATTTTTCCCATGGTACATTTCCGCTGACAGTGCGCTGTTTGTAATGTTGCATCTTCCGTTGCCGCTGACCAGTATTTTCCTGCCGATCTTTTTTTGCTTTTCAAACAAGACCACGGTATTTCCACCGCCAGCAGCAAAGCACGCAGCCATAAGACCTGACGCCCCTCCTCCTATAACTGCGATCCGTTTCACCTGTTCCCGCCCTTTTTAAGCTTATCGTTGATTATTCGTTCGAGATCATTGATGTCATGCGCGTATTTCTGAAGATTCAAATCCTGATCAGAATTGGCGCGTGTCTTCTGGAGCATTTTTTTTGCCTGCATCAGATCGTCACTGTCAGCTATGTGCCCATCCTCAATAAGCTTCTGGACAAGTGTGAACTGATATTCCCTGAAACATACCCGCGAGTAAAACTCCACGCCATATACCGTGAGCGTTTTTTCTATGGAATTTTTACTCATGTATTTTTTAAATTCATCATATTTCGGCAGGTCTATTGCGCGTCGGTTTTTATCGGGTGGCACCTGCGAATCACCGTTTTTCGAGATTGGGGAACTATCACCTTCATCAATAAAAAAAGCGGGGGGGTCGCTTTTTTCAATTTCAAACTTGAGTTGCTTTTCCTGCCATTTCGAATTGTATTGCGATATATTCCTTTCGATCGTTGATTCAAAACTCATGAGATGCATGACGATATTTGCAACCTTTCCAATATGCGTATTATTGTATTCATCAAGCCTCGGAAAGAATTCCTTGATTATCCGCTCTACTGCAAATTTTTTGGAGAACTCATTGGAATAGGCACGTACCAGCTCATCGCCATACCAGGCAAGTAGTTCCTTGATTACATTTCCCTCGGTCGTGACCATTCCATCAACGCGACGTATCCGTTCTTTGCCGTCAGCTTCAACAATTTTAAAAATGAAGATTTTGTGTGAATCTACAAGTATCTTTATTAATTTCGGTATTGAAAATGGTATGAGGTTGTAGCGTGCCTGAATTTCGTCGAAAAACCAGTCCGACTGGGGAACTGCCTGCATATTCCGGCTGGAATTATATTTCCTGATATCAGAGTATATGCTATTAAGAAGTTCTTCCAGATCCTTCATGGTTTTTAAGTGATAACTATCCTATAGATTAACTGTCCCGGTAATCATGTAACGTCATCTTTCCCGTTCTTGCTACCGAAGATCCCTGATTCCTTATCGGATCACCCGTCCGTCAGAATATAGGCTTAAAATCGAATTGGTGAACAGCAGTAATATACCGCAGAGTATGCGTTTTTTGCCTGAAAAGAACCGAACTGGTCTTAGCCCCGCCAGGAATGTATTGAACTCCCGGGAGAAGAACACCATCCGTAACACCCGTAATTGACACAATGACATCATCACCCTGGATCATGTCACTGATACAGAATATTTTATTGAGATCGCCGAAGCCAAGGTCACGAATCTGGTCCTTCTCTTTTCCGCTGACATCAACAAATCTGACCTGCATGTCGCCATCCATGCATTTCAGTGCAGAAGCAGCGAGGATCGCCTCCTTGGACCCGCCAACACCCATGAGAAGATCGATCGAACTTTCGGGGAATGCTGTTGAGATCGCTCCCGTGATATCGCCGTCCCGAATCAATTTTATCTTGGCCCCTGTTTTACGCACCTCTTCGACCAGCAATTCATTACGTTTTCTGTCAAGAACACATACAGTAATGTCATCTATATACTTGCCTTTCGCGCGCGCCACCCTTTTGATATTAATCGCTGGAGACTCATTAATATCAACCACGTTTTTTGCTTCTTTACCAACCGCTATTTTATCCATGTGAAGTGACGGCATTCTGGAAAAAGTGCCCTGGCTTCCGACAGCGGCTACCGATACCGCATTATGTCCGCCTCGTGCGCAGGTCATTTTACCGTCAAGCGGTTTCACAGCGAGATCGACTATACCACCGCTCTTGCTTCCAACATGCACCCCATCGTACAGGACGCTGTCGGAGCTGTCCGCGCCTATCACTACCTGTCCATCGATATCCATTGTAGAGAGCACTCTGAACATTGCTTCAGCAGCCGAATGATAAGTTATATCCTCATCACCTTTTCCCATATATCTGCTGGCATATAATGCTGCCGCCTCTGTCAGCCGTACTGCCTCAATCGTCAGATACCGATCCATGACTCCTCCGCACTGGTATAATATGATACTTATACCCTGAGCAGTTTGACAAATTATTCAACCAAAATTTTTATTTCAAGACATTTTCAATTTCACTGTTCGCCAGGAATAAATAATTGACTTCAATAATCATAATAGTGTATAATGTGACATAAGAAGCCGCCTTACAAAACGCATGGCATCTTATGCGCGAGTCAAACGCGGCTAAAGTTATAGATACTGATGATAAAGTCAGTGACAATACGTGATCATGCCCTCAACTGAGCGGAGGCACCAATAGTGAACAAATCAATAATGATAATAGGCGGCGGTTTACTTCAAATCCCCGTGATAATAACCGCCAAGAAGATGGGTTTGCAGGTAATCGTTACCGATTACAACCCCAATGCACCGGGTATGAAAGATGCTGATATCCCCATTGTGATGAGCACCCGTGACATCGAAGGTTCGGTACGTGTGGCCAAAGCCCAGAATGAGCTAACCCCTATCAGTGCCGTCCTCACTGTCGGTACTGATGCCTCGATGGCTGTTGCAGCTGTCGCAAATGCTCTGAACCTTCCCGGTATTAAGTTTGAAGATGCTGAAGCAGCTACCAACAAGATAAAGATGAGAATGAGATTCAAACAGCATGGTGTGCCGTCCCCGAACTTTCTTCCTGTCTGGTCGCTGTCAGATGCAAAAAAGGCAGGGAAAATATTAAAATTCCCAGTTGTCATTAAACCATCCGATAACATGGGCGCCCGCGGAGTGATGCGGATCGATAATCTCAACCAGATATCCGATGCTTTTAAGTTTTCAAAAGGTGCATCTCCAAGCGGGGAACTCATCATGGAAGAATTCATGGAAGGACCCGAGTTATCGATCGACGCCATAATATATAATAACGATATCACCTTCACCGGTATTGCTGATCGCATTATTGAATATCCTCCTTATTTTATTGAAACCGGCCACAATATGCCTTCAAACCTTACCCGCGCCATCCAGGCGGATGCTTGTGAAGTGATGAAGATGGGAATACGTGCTCTCGGCATTACCACTGGTGCGGCCAAAGGAGACATCAAGATAACAAGCAAAGGACCAATGATCGGTGAGCTTGCCGCTCGTCTCTCGGGTGGATTTATGTCAGCGTACACTTATCCCCTTTCCACAGGCGTTGATCTCATGAAAGCCGCCATTGAAGTAGCCCTGGGGCAGGAACCGGGCAACCTTGAGCCGGTGATGAACAGGGTATCAATCGAACGGGCAATAATAACCAATCCGGGCGTTGTAAAAAAAATAACGGGCCTTGAAGAGGCTTTTAAAATCAACGGCATCCAGGAAATCTTTCTCAATGTCAAGCCAGGGGACAAGGTCATTCAGCCGCGCTCCAACGTTGAAAAGGCCGGACATATTATTGCTGTCGGGGAATCACTCGAACAAGCCATAGCGAGCTTTGAAGAATGCAAAAAAGTCCTCAAGCTGGAAATGATTGAAGCATCCGAAATCTCAATGGAAACAATCCATCTCGCAGCAAAAGAAAAATTCAGAAAAATTTGCTATGTCTGCAAAACCTGTGACGGCAGAGACTGTCCCACCGGCGTTCCCGGCATGGGCGGTACCGGTACCGGTGAATCCTTCAGGAGAAATATTGCTTCACTTAAAAAATATAAGATCAACACCCGCCTCATTCATGATGTTACAAACCCAGACACCAAAACATCCTTCATGGGCATGGATCTCGCCCTCCCGGTCATGGCCGCACCCATTACCGGGACTGTTACTAATATGGGAGGCGCCATTGATGAACTCGACTACAACAGGGCCATCATTTCCGGATGCATTAAGTCCAATACACTTGCATTCGTCGGTGACGGCGCCACGCCTGATAAATATAAAATCGGACTTCAGGCAATATCCGAAAATAACGGTAAAGGCATTCCCATTTTTAAACCGCGCAGCAACAATGATGACATAATCATGCGCATAAAAGCCGCAGAAAAAGCCGGTGCTGTTGCCGTTGGGATGGATATTGACGCCGTTGTATTTAAAACAATGGCTATGAAAAACCAGTCCGTCGGTCCCAAAAGCTTTTCCGAGCTTAAATTAATCATTTCATCAACCAAACTGCCCTTTTTTTTAAAAGGAATAATGAATGTTAAGGATGCTGCATCAGCAATAAAAGCCGGCGCCTATGGTATAATCGTGTCAAATCATGGCGGCCGGGTGCTTGATGAAATGATGGGTTCTATGGATGTTCTTGAACAAATCAAGCAGGAAGTTAAAGACGATCTTGTTATAATAGTAGACGGTGGCTTCCGCGAAGGCGTTGATATTCTAAAAGCCCTTGCATTAGGAGCATCCGCAGTGCTTATTGGAAGGCCAATTGCTATTGCCGCAGTCGGTATGGGCTCTGAAGGCGTTTCTTTTTACTTGAATCATTTAAAAAAAGATCTTGAAAAAGCCATGATCCTGACCGGTTGCGCAACGATTAAAGATATTACATCAGATATCATAAAAGAAGTGTCGCGGTAATAGTAATCATTTTAGAATATTCTTTTCCGTTTAATAGAGACTGTAAAAAGATTTGTGTAAATAGCTATATCAATATTTAATATACAAGGAGCATGATATGGCTATGGATAAAGATGAAATTATCAAAGAATTACTCAAAGACGTAGATTTCAAGAAGCTGACCCCCGAACAGGTCACCAGGAAAAACGGTCTTATCCAGCAGTTAACCAAGAAAATCATTGAAACGGCGATGAATGCCGAAATGACCGATCATCTTGGTTATGAGAAAAACGAGCGATCGACTGAAAAGACTGACAATGTCCGCAACGGGAAAAGTTCAAAAAAAGTAATAACCAATAACGGCGAGGTCGAAATTGAAATTCCTCGAGACCGCAAAGCCGAATTTGAACCTCAGATCGTCAAAAAGCATCAGAAACGATTCGACCTATTCGATGAGAAAATCATATCGATGTATGCTTTGGGAATGACGACACGGGATATCCAGGGTCACCTTGAAGATATCTATGGGGTGGAGGTTTCCCCGGACTTGATCAGCACGGTCACCAACGAGATAATAAAGGTTGTTCTAGAATGGCAATCTCGCCCCCTTGATCCGGTATATCCCATCATATATTTTGACACGATTGTGGTAAAAGGTCGAACTGACGGTAAAGTCGCGAATAAATCAGTCTACACCGCCATAGGGATCAATATACAGGGGAAAAAAGAGGTTCTGGGACTATGGATCGCACAAACGGAAGGATCTAAATTCTGGCTTCAGGTCGTCAGCGAAATCAAAAATCGCGGAGTTTCCGATATCTTCATTGCATGCATGGACGGGCTCAAAGGATTTCCGGAAGCCGTCGTTGCTGTATATCCACAGACGAGAATACAGTTGTGCATCGTACACATGGTACGCAATTCCACGAAGTTCGTTTCATGGAAAGAACGGAAACTCATCTGCGCCGATTTGAAGAAAATCTATTCTGCTCCATCCGAAAAGGGAGGTCTTGACGCACTTGAAGAATTTGCCGCAAAATGGGATTCGAGATATCCGATGATTTCGAAATCATGGCGCTCAAACTGGGAAAATCTGAACGAGTTTTTTTCGTACCCATCCGATATTCGTAAGGCTATTTACACCACGAACGCCATCGAGTCTTTGAACTCGAGCCTTCGGAAGGTTACTCAAAAGCGGGCTGCGTTTCCGACTGACGAAGCGATCTTTAAAGTCATGTATCTGGCGCTGACGCGGGCCGAGAAGAAATGGACGATGCCGATTCGGGA
>JAKQPV010000089.1:0-3522 GCA_029564515.1 Spirochaetota bacterium
ACACCATAACAGCCTTGCGGGCCGGGAGTGTGGGCGAGAAGAAGAGCATTGACGTGCTCAGGGAAATACGGGGATACTCCAAATAATGTGGATCATCGATGCCTCTGTTGCTGTCCGCTGGTTTCTTGAAGACGAAAAGAATGCATATGCGGACGCTGTCCTCGCCAGGCTTATTGATAAGCCGGAATGCTTCGGCGTCCCGGAATTGTTCTGCTTCGAGGTGTACGCCGTGCTGTGCAGGGTTCACCCCGCGGGGCAGGAGGCATTCGAGGCCGGAGTCGTCCCTCTGCTCACCGGCGGCATGTTCAGGCAGCCCATGGACGAATCTCTGGCAGTAAAGGCCGCAAAATACATTCGGGCAGGCCTGACCGGATATGATTCATGCTATGCTGCTCTGGCAGAAGAGGTGAGCGGGACATGGCTGACTTTTGATATGAAAGCCCACCAAGCCCTATCGAAAATGAACGTCTCCCACCTCTTGAGCCACGGGATGCCCGATTTCTGGTTCAAAGACTGACTCGCCTGCGAATGGCATCCTGCATGGGCTTGGTGCATCATCTGCATCTCCGGCAAGCCCGCTATGTCGATGACCGCCCCAGGAAGCTCAGGCCGGTCATCGTTTCTTGAGATTTTCCGATCGGCAGGAGAAATCCGGGGAATGAAAAAAGCCCGCCTTTAACAAGGCGGGCTTTTTACTGCTTCAAGATGATCCTTGCTTAGAACGTGAACTCGATTGCGTTTGCAAGGATGTACACGGAATCCGGATCGTCGATGCTGGCCACGTCGTAGCTGATATCGGCATAGGCGCCGTAGACCGAGTAGGTGAGGTTGTCGGTGATCTTGTACGCGCTGCCGAGGCCGAGCTCCCAGGCCGTGGCGTCTTCATAGGCGTTGTCTTCCTGGTTGGACATGACATACGCGGCATACGCGGAAAGGGTCAGCGGATCGATGCCGGTCTTGATGTCGTTGACATAGAGCTTCATGGTGGTCATACCCACCATGCCGTCTTCACCGGTAGTCGGGTTGCCCCATGCATACTGGTCGTCAAGAATCACTGTGGCATCGAAATCGTCTTCATAACCAAAGCCTGCACCGGCGCCGAACGGTCCACCCTCATCGTCCCAGCTCGCATAGGCGAACAGGAAGCCGGGGGTCATGGCATCGAGCTGCTTCCAGAAGTTGAGGTAAATGCCCCAGACTTCCCAGTCGTTGTTGAGGTTCAAACCGCCCAACATTGCAATATTTTCTAAATCTACATCGTAGTCCTTGTAATTGAATTCTGACTCGAAGGATACCGGGCCGAGTTCGCCGTTAAATCCGAGTACGAGATTCAACATCTGCACGCCGTCTCCATCGGCAGCTGTAAGCGCAGTCCCTGGATCAATACCAAAAGCAGGGATACCTAAGCGAGGAACAATAGCGAACTCATTCACATCGATATCGGTGTAGAAAATAAGGGGCTTGATGAAGATACTGCCCACTTTTGTGACCGCAAAGAGCCCATAGTGGTCGGTGTCTGCGTTCTCGCCGGCTGCATTTGCGGCAGTCTCTCCAAGTTCCTCAACCTTCTCGAACAAGCCGCCAATGACGCCCACAGGAGTATTGGCGGTGAGTTTCACTCTCCAGCGGCCCTGCTTGTCGTCGGCAAAAGTGGTTGCCCACTGGGTGCCGTCCATGAGGCCCACATCCAGGGTGAACACGTCATTGAACTTGTGGGTGATAAAGGCGCGCTCGACAAGGAAATTGTCGTCGTCAACTGAATCGCCCAGAGCAGCCTTTCCGCCATCGCCCCAGGTCACGTCGGTGATCGCGAGCTTGAAGTTCAAAGAGGTGTTGCCTACCGTGATTTTGGGGAACAGGTTGATGTCCTGCTCATAGAAGCCGAAGCTGGTATCTTCATAAGTTGCATCGGTGCCCGGAGTAGGATTGAAATTGAACCAGTACTTCCCCTCAGCCCAGTAGCTCCCTGTCATGCTGAATGTCGCCTGTGCGTATGCAGAGGTGGCCACGAGCAACATCAGCGCGATGGTACATAAAACCTTTTTCATCCTAAATCCCTCCCTCTAGTAATTTTTTTCTTTTTGACTGTGAAGCCCCTTCAGGCCCTGATCCCGTTGCCATGAAACCCTACGGATCACGGCCTGTTACAACACGTGCAAACATATCCCTCGCGAAATATTATACAATTTGTGTGCCAAGATAAAATATCCTGAAATAATAATAAAATAGGAGACGAATCATCCTGAGATGTTGTATTTGCGACACAAAGGAAAACCATTGGTTGCAAAAATAATACATAAGAAATATGCAAAGTTATCGGTTCTCAATACCCTGCTGAAAAATTTCCGAAAGAGCAGAATGATCGCGAGCTATTTCCGCTCCTGCTTATTGGGAAAGATGCACAGGAACAAAGACCGTACCTGTGCGACGAAATTCCGACGGAAAATCCGTATACCTTGACTCTTCACTCTGCTTTTTCGTAG
The DNA here is from genome assembly GCA_029564515.1 of Spirochaetota bacterium. Lineage (GTDB taxonomy): Bacteria > Spirochaetota > UBA4802 > UBA4802 > UBA5550 > RBG-16-49-21. The sequence continues at coordinate 2,484 of JAKQPV010000089.1, forward strand.
TATTGAAAATGTCGATCCTGTTGACGATACCTTAGTTATGAGTGAAGGCCGGGGCTCAGCCCGAGCATGAAAATCCGGAGGAAAGATGAATCCGCAGGTGTTCAGAGAGTACGATATCAGGGGGGTTGTAGGGAAAGACCTGGACGAAGACTTTGTCCGGCGGCTCGCACGGGCGATGGGCGTCTACTGGGTGAAACAGGGCGTGAAGCGGGTATCCATCGGCATGGATGCCAGGCTGAGCTCGCCTGTGTTCAGGGATCTCCTCAAGGAGGGAATCACGAAAAGCGGCATCGAGGTCTATGACCTGGGGCTCGTCCCCACGCCGGTAATGTATTTTTCCCTGTTCCGGCTCGACCTGGACGGGGGGATTCAGGTCACCGGCTCCCATAATCCGGCCGACAACAACGGCTTCAAGATCGCTCTGGGCAGGAGCACCATCTATGGGGGCGAGATCCTCAAGATACGCGACATCATGGAGCAGGGCTGTGTAGTCGAAGGCTTCGGGAGCGCACGGACATGCGACATCGTGCCCGAGTATATCGATGATATCGTCTCGCGGATCACAACGTGCCCCAGGCGCCTGAAGGTCGTCATCGACCCGGGCAACGGCGTGGCCGGCGAGACGGCCATGGCGGTGTGCCGGCGTCTGGGTATGGATGTCAGCGGGATCTGCCTGGAGCCTGACGGCACGTTCCCGAACCATCACCCGGACCCTACCACCGCAGAGGGCATCGCCATGCTCAAAGCCGAGGTGCTGGACAAAAAGGCGGATATCGGCATCGGGTTCGATGGAGACGCCGATCGCATCGGGGTCATCGATTCGCGGGGGAATCCCGTCTACGGCGACATGATCACCACGATCCTGGCCAAGGATATCCTGAAGCGCAGGCCGGGCGAAAAGATCATCGGCGAGGTGAAGTGCTCCCGGGTGTTCTACGATGAGGTGAAGAAGGCGGGGGGAGTTCCCATCATGGCCCGTGTCGGCCATTCTCCCATGAAGGCGCGCCTGCACGAGGAAAACGCCGCTCTTGCAGGGGAA
>JAKQPV010000102.1:0-153563 GCA_029564515.1 Spirochaetota bacterium
GTTTCATATTTTCTCCAACGCGCTATTAAAAAGTACATATTGCAGAAAAAAAATAATAAAAATGGCGATAACTATCTCTTTAAGAATCATGTTATCATTAAAGACATTGTTGATAATATAATATGCTGGAAAGTATACTGGGGCTTCCCCCCTGACATAGAACTAAAACTAAGGAACATACATCCTACGTGATTATCTGCAAATCGGCGCTGAAGGAAGAATCGGGGACCCGGGGATTGCTATCATATCAATACATTTGTTAAGCCGGAAAAATAGAATTGAAATTAATACTATTTTATTGTCCGATATCCAAACATTCCACAAACAGGTGCAGGCCCCATGAAAATCAAAGAAACATTTCATGCATTAGTGGTTTCAATTAAATCTATTATCCAAAAATTTCGTTCTTTTATTATCGCTGGCGCCGGCAGGGCAGCCTCACTATTAAGTACGGCTCGGTCGCAGGCGCCCCTACGAGCCAAACGCGCCTGGTCATGGGTAAAAACCCTCAGGCTTAACAAAGCCACTGTCCTACGGGCGAAAAGCTTTATAACAGGCGAACTCTGGACCCGGCGGCTCAAGCCGTTCTTCTCCGTAAAAAGAAACCGGATAGCAACGGCCGTGGGCGGTGCGGTGGTGATAGTTATCGCCCTGGTTGCCGGTCCCCTGACCTCCGGCGGGGTCGCCGACATCGAGCCCGGCACCTACAAGGAGCCAGCTCCCGTAGACAATACGATACTGCGCGTCATCCAGGCCGCGCCGACAGGGACGATAACCGGCGACGAGCCCAGGAAGGAAGTGACTGTCGTTTTCAACCACCCGCTGGTGCCGCTGGCGCAGCTGGAACAGAATACAGCCGGAGTGCTGGAGATATCGCCGGCGACCAGGGGAAATTTCCGCTGGTACGGAAGCCGTATCTGCGCCTTCATCCCGGAATCCTCGTGGGAATTCGGCCGTACGTATACCATTAAAGTCAGGAAGGGTACCGTATCGCTGAACGGTAAGGTCCTGCCCGAGGACTACATCTTTTCATTCACGTTCGAGATTCCCGACATGGACATATCAGCGCACCCCATACCCTATCAGCCCAGCACGATCGACTACAACCAGTCCTTCTCCCTGAACTTCAGCCATCCCGTCAACCTCGACCAGGTCCGGGCGAGCATCAGGCTCACCTGTAAAAACAGGGCCGTGCCGTTTGTTGTCGCGTACCGCGAACCCTCCACGGGCGGAGAATACGACGGCGGAGAATACGGTTACTACGACGGCCCGCCGAGCCAGGACGGCGAGCCCAACCGCCGCGTGGTCATACTCACACCTTCGGCCCGGTTCGACCGCGATGCGCCGGTGCAGCTGACCGTCGCGGAGGGCCTCCGCGCGGCCGGAGGCGTTGCCCAGTTGAAAAAAGAAGCCTCCTTCAATCATACGACCCACGGACCGCTAACCGTCACCTTTAAAAATGAAGGCGGCAACTTCTATCAGGACTTCTGGCGCAACCAGCTCGAATTCAACAATACCGTGGACCTCGCGACTGCCCGTGCCGCCATCCGCGTCACCCCCGCGGTCCCGTGGCGCGAGAGCGCGTACGGCCGCACGCGCTACATCGCCCTCACCTCCTGGGCGGTCAAACCAGGCGCCACGTATAAATTCACCATAGGGAACATGTCCGACGTTCACGGCAACGCGCTCGTCTCCGGCGACCGCGAGTTCAAGATCACGGTCCCCGAGTTCAGGCCTGAGTTTTCCCTGGAAAGCGACAAGACGCTTCTCGAATCGGCAATGAGCCAGAAAGTCCCGGTGGAGATGGCGAACATGCCGGTCATCACCGTCGGCACCGCGCCCTTCACGCTGAAGCACATACAGAAGTCGCTGGCGGACAATGATTACAGCATACTGGATAGCCTCCGCTACTCGACTGCCGAATGGAAAACCGGGGTCGGGAAATACGCCAGCGGCCGGGTCGGATACGATCTCAGGAAGCACCTTACCCCGGACCGGAAGGGATGGGTAGGCGTTATCTTCACCGGCACGGTGATCGACTACGAAGGCAAGTCAAAGGAGGAGACCAGCGGCCAGCTCATACAGGCGACCGACCTTGGCCTTTCAGTCAAGGAGGCCTATGACTCCTCCCACATCTGGGTCCACTCCCTCAACAGGGGGACCCCGGTGCGGAACGCCGAGATCACCTTTTACAATATCGACGACACAATCGGCACAATGCGCACCAACGAGCAGGGCTACTGCCGCATCCCCAAGGACGCCACGGGCCTTGTAGAAAAATCGCTCTACGTGGCCGCGGCCGGGCAGAACGACCGCGCCTTCGTGACCGCGCGCGAGCACGACCTTCCCATGTACTACGTGTGCAACCAGTTCAACGATAAAGCGTGGGAGCGCCTGCTGGGCGGCGAGATCATCTTCGACCGGAAGCTGTACCGGCCCGGCGACACGGTCAACATCAAGGGCATCCTCGCGGTCAGGGAAAAGGGCAGGCTTACGCCGCTTCGCGGCTCGGGCGTTACCGTGACCGTCGCAAACGCCAAGGGCGAGGAGCTTTTTTCAAAAAAAATAACCACTTCGAACCAGGGCGGCCTCTGGACCAGCGTCGAGATTCCTTCCGACGCGCCCCTCGGACATTACCAGGTGCGCATGGGCGAGAGCGATGAATCCTACATCAACGACACGTTCCAGGTGGAGGAGTTCAGGCCGGTTTCCTTTTCGGTAAACGTCGCCGGACTCCGCGACGCGAGCGTGGGAGAGAACCTCCCGGTCACCATCGAGGGACGGTACCTGTTCGGCGCGCCCATGCAGTCTGCTCCCGTATCGTACAGCTGCATGCGGGTGAAGCGCCGCGCCTCGTTCCCGAACTACTCGGAGTTCACGTTCGGCGACGGCCAGATTTGGGAAGACACCGACGTCGACTGGTCCAACGCCGGCTACTATACCGGGGACTCCGGCAGGCTTGATTCCGCCGGCAGGTACACGTTCACCCTGACGCCGCGCGCCATGCTGAACCAGGAGAAGCTCCAGTCGCCGGAACAGACGCTCCAGCTCTCTGACATTTACGATTTAAAGATGGAAGCGAAGGTCAAGGACGTGGACGACAAGACGGTCACCAGGACCGCCTACTCGACCGTGTACCCCGGCGCGTTCCTGATCGGGATACGCACGAAAAACCGCTACCAGCACTTTGAAAACGATTTCACCTTCGACCTGGTGGCCCTCGCCAACGACGGGAAGGCAACGGAGGGCAGGGCCGCTGTCGTCACCGTCATCAGGTACAACTATACCTCCATCATGTCGAAGGGACCCGGCGGCACGATGCAGCCCCGCAACATGCTGGTCAAGGAGCAGGTCCTCCGCCAGGAGATAACTCTCTCGGGCACGCCCCGCCCCTTCACCTTCCGGCCGAAAGACGCCGGCGGGTACGCCATCATCGTGAGCGAGAGCGGCGGCATGAGCTACTCGCGCGAGAACTTTTACGCGTGGGGCGGCGAAATGGTCTCCTGGTACATGGATGACGACGACGCGATCACCCTGGTGCCGGACAAGAAAGAGTACGAGCCGGGCGAGACGGCGCGCGTGCTCATCCAGTCGCCGTACGAGCGCTGCAAGGCCATCGTCACGCTGGAGCGCGAGTCGGTCATCTGGCAGAAGACGATTGACATTACCGGAAGCGGGACGCCGGTGGACATACCCATCAAGGATGAGTACCTTCCCAACGTCTATTTCTCGGTCATGCTGGTGCGGCCGCGCGTGGACCTGCCGGAAAACGCGGACCCAAAAATACGCGCGGAATACATCAAGAACGACCTGGGCATGCCGCGCTTCAAGGCGGGCGTGACGAAGATATCGGTGAGCAACGCGTCGAGAAAGGCCCGGCTCGAGGTCACGCCGGATAAAAACGAATACAGCCCCGGCGACCCGGTAACCATCACGATTCAGACACAGCCCGGGGCAGAGGTGGCGCTGGCGGTGGCGGACCGCGCCGTTCTCGACCTCGTGGATTACCAGTACGCGAACCCGGTGAACAAGCTCTACCAGAACTGGCCCCTGGGCGTGCGCATACTGGAGAACCGGCGCTTCCTCATCAAGCAGTACCGCTACACCCAGAAGGGCGAGAGCCCCGGCGGACAGGGCAAGGGCGACGAGCTCGAAGGGCTGGGCGGCTTCGACAAGGACAGCGAGGACGGATCGCGAAAGGACATCCGCTACACCGCCTACTGGAACCCGGCAATCATCGCGGACAGGGAAGGAAAGGCGACCGTCACCTTCACCCTGCCGCACAACCTGAGCACCTTCCGCATCATGGCGCTCGCGTCGGTGAACGGCAGGTACCGGAACGCCAGCCGCGAGTTCAGGGTGCGCAAGGCGCTCGTCATCCAGAAAAACCTGCCGCGGTTCATCCGGCCGGGAGACACCCTCTCGCTCGGGGCCGTTGTCATCAACCAGACCGACCGCAGCGACAATTTCATCTTCTCCGTCCAGTCGCCGCTCCTGCAGGGAGCGGTGATGACGACCACCGTTACCATCGGCGCGGGCGAGGCGAAGGAGATAACCTTCCCCGTATCGCTCAATATCCCGGGCTATCTCGCGCAGAAAAAAGCGCCCAGGAAGGACGCCGCCGATCCCGAATCGAAGGGTCCGGCCGGACAGGTAACGGTGAGCGGCTGGCTCTCGGTGAGGCCGGCCAACATCGACAAGTTTACCGGCGCCGGGTTCAAGAAAAGCGACGTCATGGACCGGCTCGCCTTCACGTTCCCGGTGCGTGAACAACCGCCCGAGGAGGCCTTCACGGTTGCGGGCTTCACGACAGCCGAGGAAAAGGAATTCATCCGGTTCCCGGTGCCGGGCCTCGTTGTGCCCGGGATGGGAGGCCTGGACATCACCCTGGCTCCTACCGCGCTGGTCGGGCTCAACAAGGCGTTTACCTTCTTTAAAACCAACCCGTTCTTCTGCCTGGAGCAGCGGGCCTCCGCGTTCCTCCTGACCATGTCGGCGGGCGAGCTGCTCAAGCAGTTCTCGTTCCGGCCGCCGAGCGACAGGGACTACGATTTCTCCCGCATCGAAGAGCTGTTCCTCGGGGAGATCGGGCAGTTCGTCAACGCGGACGGCGGCTTCAGGGCATGGAAGGAAGACCGTTACGACAGGAGCGATCCCTACCTAACCGCGTACGTGGCCTTCGTGCTCCAGATGGCCAGGCAGAACGGTTACAACGTGAAATCGTCGGTGCTGGACGGCGCCGCGGACTACCTGGAAAACTACGTGCGCGAGCCGCGGCAGGACGGCTATCTCTACATACTGGAGACCTTCTCCCTGATCAACTATGTGCTCGCGGCGAAAGGCGACTTCAACTCGTCCCTCACGGACCTCCTGCTCGACAACGAGCAGAAGCTCTCCCTCCGCGGAAAAGCGTACCTTGCGCTGGCGATCGCCACAAAGAAGGACATCAGCGACTACCGCGAAAACAAGCATACGAAGCGGATCGTCGAGAACCTCAGGAACCGCATGAATATCACGACCCGCAAGGTCTCGTTTAAAGAAGAAGGCACGGACGGGTTCAACCGCGCCTTCTACTCGGGCGGCTCCACCGCCGGGGTCATTCTCCGGCTCATGATGATGGTGGACCGCAACAACCCCCTCATCGCGAGCATGGTGCAGTATATCATCGCGGACCGGGGCGGGACCGTCTGGGGCGACAGCCACAGCGCGGGCCAGGCCGCCCTCGCACTCCGCGAATATTACAGGATATACGAGGCGGGCACCGGCAGCTCCTCGTTCAAGGGGACCGTCTCCCTCAACGGAAAGACCGTATTCGGGCCGACACTCGACCGCGGGAAGCTCGACGTGTATTCCTTCGGCCTTCCGATAGACGGCCTGAACGCCTACGGCCCGGCCGGCGTGAACCACCCGATGGTCTTCTCCTCGGCAAAAAGCAACCGGCTCTACTACACCGCCACGCTGAGCTACTTCCCGGCGCTCGCGAAGGTCGAGCCGCGCGACGAGGGGATGGAGATCCAGCGGGACATCATCGACCTGGGGCGGCCGTCGAAAACCGACAGGGCCGGCACGGTCACGCGGGGCAGCCTGACCCGGGGTACCATTTATCTGGTCAGGATCCGCGTGGTGGCGCCCAAGCCCTGCTTCAACGCCCTGATCACGGACCCGCTCCCGTCGAACGTGGAGATCGTGAACACGGCCTTCAAGACCGAGGAATCCTCGCTCTCGAAACACACGTCGAAAGAAAAGCCGTCGCATGAATACTGGTGGATGGACTCGCTTCCGTCGATCGAGTACCGCGACGACCGGGTCGTGATAGTACAGAACTACCTCGCGCCCGGCATGCACGAGTTCACCTACCTGGTGCGGCCGCTGCTCAGGGGAACGGCACAGGCCCCGGCAGCGCAGACGAAGCTCATGTACGAGCCGGAGGTGTTCGGACGCACCGGCAGCGGGTCGCTGGCCGTCAAGTGATGCCGTCGGCGGCGCGTATCGGATCACTGGCCGCGCGGGCGGCGGCAGGAGCGGCCGCATCCGGCCTGGCCCTCTTCCTGGCCTGGCCGGTCCCGCCGGAGCGGCTTGAAGGCGACCAGTCGCTCCGCGTGCTGTCCCGCGAAGGAACCGTCCTCCGGCAGTTCCGGACCGCCGGTCAGGGCGCATACGCGGAATGGATCGACCTCGGGGAACAGCCCCGATTCCTGGTCCGGGCGGCGCTTGCCGCCGAGGACCGGCGGTTCTACGCGCACCCGGGGTTTGACCCCGTCGCGATGGGGCGCGCCGCCGTCCAGAACGCCTTCGCGCGGCGGATCGTGTCCGGCGGGTCTACCGTCACCCAGCAACTCGCGCGCATCGCGTGGAAAGACAGCCTCCCGGGCAACAGGTATGCCCGCAAGGCATGCGAGATACTCCTCGCCCTCAAGCTGGAGTACCGCATCCCCAAGGAGCGGATACTGGAATGCTGGCTCAACCGCGTGCCGATGAAGTACAACCAGAACGGGTTCCCGGCCGCGGCGAAGCGGATCTTCGGCCGGGACATCCGCTTCCTTACCCGCGAAGAGCTCGCCTCGCTCGTCATCCTCATACGCCAGAACACGGTGACGGAAAAGAAGTTCGACGCGCGCTTTCTCCGGCTCTGGGGGCGGATCGCGGCAGCGCCGCCGCGCGACATCGACGCGCTGCGAAAGGCCGTGTTCGAGCCGCCTCCCTTCACCCCGGTGCGGCCCAACTCCTCGACCCTCCATTTCGAGTCGTGGCTCCGCGCGTCAAATCCCGGGCTGGCGGGCAACGTCCGCACCTGCATATCCGGGAACCTGAACGAGCAGATAACCAGGATCGTGAACAGCGAGCTCCTGTTCCTGGAGCGCTACGACACCGAAAACGCGGCGGTGGTGGCCCTCGACCTTTCGGACGGGGACCGGCTCCCCCTGGCCGTCATGGTCGGCTCGCGCAACTTCAATGGCTCGATTGACGGCCAGGTAAACGGCTGCCTGGCCGTGCGCGAGGCGGGGAGCTCGCTGAAGCCCCTCCTCTACGCCCTGGCCATGGACGAGAAGGGATATCTTCCCAACACGATCATTGATGACCGCGAGCAGGGATACCCGGCGGACGGCTCGGAAACCTATATCCCGAAAAACTATGACCTGGCCTACTGGGGGCCCCTGACCATCCGGGAAGCGCTGGGCGCCTCCCGGAACATACCCGCCGTATCGATGATACGGGCCGTGGGGGTCCCGGCCTTTTACACCCTGCTCAGGAAGGCCGGGTTCGACCACATGACCTGCGGGCCGGACCACTACGGCCACGGCCTTGCGCTCGGGACCGGCGGGGCAAGCCTCATGCAGCTGGCCCGCGTGTACGCCGCAATTGCGCGCGGCGGCATGCTCCTCCCGGTATTCATCGGCGAGGACCGCCGCGGCAGCCCCATAACGGCGGGCGGGGGCGCCCGCCTCATGACCGACAAAACGGCGCGTTACATAACAGGGATCCTGGCAGACCGCGAGATCAGGCGGCGCGCTTCGCCGGGAAGCAGGAATTTTCTCGATTTCCCCTTCGAGGTGGCGGTCAAGACCGGGACCTCCAAGGACTACCGCGACGCCTGGACGCTGGGATTCACCACGCGCTACGTCGTGGGCGTGTGGGCCGGGAATTTCTCCGGCAAGCCCATGAAACGGGTCTCCGGCTCATGGGGCTCGGGCCGCATATTCCACCAGGTCATGCGGCTCCTGACCGGGAGGGAGCACCCGCGCTTCACCAGGACCGACGGCTTCATCTCGCTGAAGATATGCAGGACGAGCGGGAAGCGCGCCCGGGAATCGTGCCCCTCCTATCGCGAAACCTTCGCGCCGGGCGACGAGCCGGCCGGGACATGCTCCCTCTCCCACGGGAGCGTGCACACGTACAGCGCGGACGCTGTCCCGACGGTGCTCTCGCCCGTGGCCGGGGAGACTTTCGTCATAGACCCGCTGACACCCCGGCACCGCCAGCCGGTGCCGGTGAAAATCTCGTACAGCGGCGACCCTGCCCCCGGCGCGATGCGCTACTTTTTCGCCGTTGACGACGGGCAGCGGAGGCAGGTGACTCGCGATATAGAGGAGCCGCTGGTGCTGTCGAGGGGGCGGCACCGGATCATGATTTACGAGGGCCCGGCGGTGATAAACACGGTTACATTCACCATTGAATGACATTCGGGCGCGCTCAAACCGCTTCCGGGGCCGTTTTATTACGCAGATGTTAAATTTAGCCGATTTGAAGCATTCATTTTGTCACAACTATTGACAAATGTAGCCGATAAAAACTATATTCCACCTGTTCTGATTCAGATCATTATACGTATTGGAGGCACCAATGAAAAAGATCACCCCCACGATTGCGACCGAGCGGACGTACACGGTCCAGAAGGAGAAAGACCTCCCAATCTCGAGCTATTTCGGTGAAGACACCTTTAACGATAAGGTAATCCAGGCCAAGCTTCCCAAGATATTTTACTCGAATTTGAAAGAAAGCATCGACAAGGGAAAGAAGCTGGATATCGAAACCGCGAACGCGGTCGCCCACGCCATGAAGGAATGGGCGCTCGAGAACGGGGCGACACACTTCGCCCACTGGTTCCAGCCCATGACCGGCGCGTCGGCCGAGAAGCACGACGCGTTCATCGAGGTTTCGGGCCCGGGCGAGGTTATCGAGCGGTTTACCGGCGAACAGCTGGTACAGGGCGAGCCGGACGCGTCGAGCTTCCCCAGCGGGGGGCTGCGTTCCACCTTCGAGGCGCGCGGCTACACGGCATGGGACATGTCAAGCCCGGCCTTCCTCCGCAAGAACGGGATCGGTATCACGCTCTGCATCCCCTCGGTATTCATCTCGTACCACGGGGAGGCGCTGGACAAGAAAACGCCGCTCCTCCGCTCGATCCGCGCGGTCAATGGCAGCGCCCTCAGGGTGCTCAGGCTGCTGGGCAACCGCAAATCCAAAAAGATCGTGTCCAACCTGGGGCCCGAGCAGGAATATTTCTGCATCGACATGGATTATTTCTACAAGCGCCAGGACCTGGTCCTGACCGGCAGGACGCTCATCGGCGCGGCGCCCGCGAAGGGGCAGGAGCTGGAGGACCAGTATTTCGGCAGCATCAAGGAGCGGATGCAGTCCTTCATGCACGACGTGGAGGAGGAGCTCTACAAGCTCGGCATCCCGGCGAAGACCCGGCACAACGAGGTGGCGCCGTCCCAGTTCGAGATCGCGCCCATCTTCGAGGAGGCCAACATCGCCGTTGACCACAACCTGCTCGTCATGGACAAGCTGCAGCAGGTGGCGCGCCAGCACAACATGGCCGTGCTGCTCCACGAGAAGCCCTTCGCCGGCATCAACGGCTCGGGCAAGCACGTGAACTGGTCGCTCTCGACCGACGACGGAGTCAACCTGTTCAAGCCGGGCAAAACGCCCCAGGACAACATGCAGTTCCTGGTCTTTCTCCTGGCGACCCTGAAGGCCGTGCACCGGCACGCCGACATCCTGCGCGCATCGGTGGGTTCGGCGGCCAATGACCACCGGCTCGGGGCAAACGAGGCGCCGCCGGCGATCATCTCGGTCTTCCTGGGCGAGCAGCTCACGCACATCCTGGAGAGCATCGAGAAAGGAATCGCCAATGGCGTGACCGACAAGACCATCATTGACCTTGGGATATCCTCCCTGCCGGTGGTGAGCCGCGACAACTCCGACCGGAACCGCACCTCGCCCTTCGCCTTTACGGGCAACAAGTTCGAGTTCCGGGCCGTGGGATCGTCGCAGAACATCTCCTTCCCGGCAACGGCGCTTAACACCATCATGGCCGAGAGCCTTGACGATGTAGCGGCAATGATCGAGAAGCGCGGCAGCACCGATGTCAGGAAAACGGTGTTCGACCTCCTGAAAGAGGAGCTGCCGAAAGTCAAATCGGTGCTTTTCATGGGCGACAACTATACCGACGAGTGGCACAAGGAAGCCGAGCGCCGGGGCCTGCCCAACCTGAAGACTACGCCGGAGGCACTGCACGCGCTCGAGACCGACAAGGCGCGGAAGCTCTTCGAAACCTACAATGTCCTATCCCCGGTGGAGCTGAAATCGAGGTACACCATCAGGCTTGAGAAGTACATCAAGGACATCGACATCGAGGCCAAGGCCCTCATCGCCCTGGCGTCCAGCCAGGTGATACCGGCCTCGGTGAAGTACCAGCTCGAGCTGGCCACCACGATAGGCAAGACCGAGAAGGTCCTGGGCGGCGGCGTGGACCTCTCCGCGCAGAAAGGCTCGCTCAAGCGGATCACCGAGCTCATAAACGGAATCCATGTATCCCTGTCTTCCCTCAAGGCGAAGCTGGACAAGAAGTCGGCCATCGAGGACCACCACAAGCTGGCCGACTATTACTGCACCGGGATCAAGCCCGGGATGGACGAGATACGGAAGCAGGTCGACGAGCTGGAAGCGCTCATCGCCGACGACCTGTGGCCCATGCCCAAGTTCTGGGAAATGCTGTTCGTAAACTAGACGATAGCGGCGCGGAGCGGGCCACAGGGCCCGTCCCGCGGCCGTTTTTCCAGCGCTCCCCCTCCCGCCCTGCCCCGATTATTGCCCTTTCCCGAAAAAATGTATTGCGCAATCGGTAATACTTTGTAGGATTTGCAATGCTTTGCGCATCAAATACCATTATACAAGAGAGCGTCCATGTCTGATATACTCCTTTTTGTCGGCTACGGTGAGACCTTCGTGTTCGCCATGCTTGTTATCGCGAGCATACTCGCCCTCGCGGTCGGGCTGGAGCGTGCCTATATTTTCAGGAAGAACTCCAGCAAAAAGATATCCCTCTTCGCGGCCGAGCTGATCTCGCTGCTGCGGAAGCGCGACCTGGCCTCCGCCGGGAAGCTCGTGCGGGAGGCGGGGGACAATGTGTATACCCGGTTCGCCGAGTTCGCGATTGAACAGTCCAGGGACAACACGGAGGGCCTCCCCGACCTCATGACAGGCAAGATGATAGAGGAGAAAATATTTCTGGAAAAGCGGCTCACCGTTCTAAACACCCTGGGAAACAATGCGCCTTTCATCGGGCTCCTTGGCACGGTGCTCGGCGTCATCAAGGCCTTCCACGGCCTTGGCACGCTGGGGAGCACCGGCGCGGAAGTGGTCATGCGCAGTATCTCCCGGGCCCTCCTGGCGACCGCGGCAGGCCTTTTCATCGCCATACCGGTCGTCATGGTGAACAACTACTTCTCGAAAAAAGTAAAAATCATCATCCAGCAGCTCGATATCCTGGCCAAGGAATTCACCGCGAGCCTTCGCGGCCGCGGGCGCACGCCCGCCCCGAAGCCGAAAGCCAGAAAGAGGTAACCACCCATGGCGACACTTCCCGGCGGCGACGACGACGAAATAGGTTATATCAACATTACCCCGATGGTTGACGTGCTCCTCGTCCTCCTGGTCATATTCATGGTCACGGCCAATTTTTTAAAGCAGGAATCCGTCAACATCAACCTGCCCAAGGTGAACGCGTCCGACCCCAACGTGGCCAAGTCGGTGCAGATCGCCCTGACGAGGGACGGCAAGCTCCTGATGGAGGGACTGGATACGACCGAGGACAGGATGGTGGCCTACCTGGCGCGGGAAGCGAAGTACCGGCCCAACATGCGGGTGACCCTGTCGGCGGACGAGCGCCTCTCCTACGGCACGATCGCGCGCGCCATGGGGCTGATACGGCAGTCCGGCGTCACGCGGATCGCGCTCTCGGTAAAGCGATAGGGCACGCGGGGCGGTCATGGCGTCACGGCTGATCTTGAACATACGCGCGTGGGTCAAACGAACGGACCCTTATGTCCTCTGCCTGATATTCTCCATCACCCTGCACGGCATATGCTACGGCGCGTATTTCATTTCCAGCCTGCCCTCATTCGCCGACAACGACAGCGTGTACGACGCGGACTCCATCAGGATGAAGGACGTGGACGTGGACTTCATCGACCTGCCGCCGTCCGTGCCGCTGGGCGGGGACTCCAACCCGGCGCCCGTCGAGAAGGAAGAGTGGATCGAGGGGACCGGGAAGGACAGGCCGGACGCGGAAAACACCGACCAGAACATCAACCGCCTGTCCGGGGACGGCACCGACGCCGACGGCTACATGTTCGCCGACCTGAGCGACCGTCCGCCCGAGCCGATTATAGATTTTGATTTGAACAGGTTTTTCCCCGCCGCGGCGCGCTCCGCCAACATCACCCGCAAGACCGTCGTGGTCCAGCTGCAGGTCAACGATGACGGCTCGCTTAAAAGCGCGAAGATAATCTCGCCGCCGTCCGGGTACGGGTTCGACGAGGCGGCCATGAAGGTGCTGGACCGGATACGGTTCCGGCCCGGCAAGATCGGCGGCAGGCCGGTAAAGATGGTGCTCCGCCTCCCGATCACCTTCGTGCTCGAGGACTGAGGCTCACACCCGGTAGTATTCTTTCTTCACCCTGTCGATCACCTGTATGGTGCCGTACTTTCCCGACTTCTTCGCCGCGTTCAACTGTTTTACGCCTTCCTTCTGACACGCCGGGCAGGCGCCCAGCGGTATCTCGATGCCGAGCGAAAGCTCGCACACGGTTGAATAGGTCTCCAGGCTGAAAAGTCCGGAGCATTCCTTGCACCGGAGTATCGATTCCATCTGGGTCTCGCGTATCCCGTCCGTGTCGTAGAAGATGTTCTTCTTCCGCTTCATGAACTCACCGTAGGGCGGAAGCCCCTCGTAGCGCGGCGGCTTGCGGTAGGCGTCAAGCACCGTGTTCTTCAGCTTCTTTATGTAGTCCATGATGCGCGGGTCCTGCCGCAGCGCAGCGGCGCTGTAGTCCGGCTCGCGCACGTGGGAATAGTCGACGCCCGACATCGCCAGGATGATGCCCAGGTTCACGTACGGGAGCGCGCCCTGGATCGAATAGCCGCCCTCGAGCACCGCGATGTCCGGGTTCAGCTTCTCGTTCAGCATCGCGTAGCCCTGCGCAGAGAAATTCATGTTGGTGATGGGATCGGTGTAGTGGTTGTCCTGGCCGGCGCTGTTCACGATCAGCTCCGGCTTGAAGTCCTTCAGGATCGGGAGCACCATCTCGTCAATGGCGTAGAGGATGCCCTCGTCCGACGTCTCCGGCGGGAGAGGGATGTTGATGGTCTTCCCGGCGGCATTGGGGCCGCCCAGCTCGTCCACGTGGCCGGAGCCCGGGTAGAGTGTCCGCCCGTCCTGGTGGATCGAGATGTAGAGCACATCCGGGTCGTTCCAGTAGATGTCCTGCGAACCGTCGCCATGGTGGCAGTCAGTGTCCACGACCGCGACCTTCTTCACGCCGTAGTTGTCGCGGATGTACTCGATCATGATCGCTTCGTTGTTGATGTTGCAGAAGCCGCGGTTACCGTGGACCGACTTCATGGCGTGGTGGCCCGGCGGCCGCACGAGCGCGAAGGCCTTGTCCACCTGCCCCTCCATGACGATACGGGCCGCCTTGATCGCCCCGCCGGCCGAGATCATGTGCGACTCGGTCGTCACCGTTTCCACGTCGGGGAAGCAGAAGTGGAGCCGCATCACGTCCTCTTCCGTGGCAATGTCCGGCTTGTACTCGACCAGGCCGTCGATGTCGAAGATACCCTCCTCCCTGAGCTGGTCCTGGGTATAGAGGAGCCGCTCCTCCCGCTCCGGGTGCGTGGGAGAAATGGCCCAGTCGTACGCGGGGAAAAATATGAGCCCCATGCGGTTCTTTGCCTGTATCATGACAGCCTCTTGAGCACGCCGGGCTTGATCTGGCACTTGACCCGGATGTCCTTGCCGGCGCTGTAGTATCCGTCAATCATGTTGAACGACGATGACTCGATGATCTCGGTGTCCGCCTCCGACACGGTCAGCCCCAGCCCCTTCAGGTGATTGGCCAGGTGAATGCGAACGTCACGCTCGGCGTCCTTCAGGGTGTAGCCGGAGGCCACCTTCTGGCGCACGTCGATGTTCGGGATCAGGAGCTCGCCGCGCCCCGTGTCCGCGAAAAGCTCAATGTCGATCGTGGTCCGGGCCAGCGCGGCGCCGATCGCGTTCGCCACTTCAAAGTTCTTCGGGAGCACGACCGGCAGGCCAAACGCCCCGGCGAGCTTTTCCCTGAAGGCCTCCGCCGGCCCGCCCATCACGTAGAGCTTCTTCGGGGCGAGCTGCGCGCCCTCGAGCATCTCGTGGATCGTATATACCGGGCGGTTGTTGATGTCCTCGAGCATGGCGTTCACGTCCGCCCTGATGGCGGCCACGGCCGAATCGATCGCCGCGTCCGCAAGCTTTTGCGGCGTCATGTTTTTCTTCTTGGCAAGCGCGGCAATGCCGTCGCGCGATTTCTTCACATCCATGTACGAGATGATGCCGCGGGCGTTCATCGCGTCAACCAGCGCCGGCTCCTTCCCGCCGGCGGCCATGGCCGGGCCCTTCCGGTCCGGGCCCACTGTCACGCCCTTCGCGGTTGCGCGTATGACCGAGTCGCCGCCCACGCCGATCGAGCGCGTCCTGAGGGCGCGCACCAGCGTGGGGTAGTTCTGGAGGGAGATGCCGTCCTTCTCGATGAGCGGGACGCCGCCCGCGAAGACCGCGATGTCCGTCGTGGTGCCGCCGATGTCGAGCACGACGCAGTCCTGCGTGATGTCGCAGAGGGCCGCGATCCCCATGACGCTGGCCGCCGGGCCGGAGAGTATCGTCTCCACCGGCACGCCGCGCGAGAGCGAGAATGGCATGGTGCCGCCGTCGGCCTTGAGCACGTTCACCTCGGCCAGTATCCCGAGCTCGGTGAGGCAGGCATCGATCGCGTCCGCGAACCCGTTGTAAATGCGCCACACGGCCGAGTTGAAGTACGCGGTGACGACGCGGCGGGGGAACCCGAGCTGGCCGGAGAGCTTGTGCCCGAGCGTGATGAAATCGGATTTTCCCTTGGCCTCGGCCGCGATGACGTTCTCCTGGTCCGGGTTGCGGGTCGAGAACTTCGTTACCGCGGCAAAGGTGCGGACCTTTTTCGACGCCGCTTCGCCGACGATGCGCGCGACCGAAGCCGCGTCAATGCCGCTGACCGCCTTGCCGCGGTGGTCGATGGACCCGCTGACCGGGTAAAAATACCTGCCGATCCTGAACTGCTCCGGGTCGATGCCCGGTCCGGAGGATATGATGACACACACGTCTTCCAGCTTGTTTTCAACTATCGCGTTTGTCGAGAGGGTGGTGCTGAGGTTGAGCCGCTTTATGTTTTTCCGCTCCGCCTCGCCGCTGATCTTCTCGATCGCGGTCCTGACGGAGAGAAAAAGGTTATCGTGGTCGGTAACTGCCTTGTAGTGCGCGACGATCCCCTTGTCGCCTATCAGCACGGCGTCGGTATGGGTCCCTCCCACATCGAGGCCCAGGAAGAGATCGGACTTGGCCATTCCGTGGTACCTGTCGGGCTCAGGCCTCGTGGGCCTTCTTGCCGTACACCCGCTCGTACGCCGAGCAGTAGGGACAGAGCCCGTTTTCGATGTTCTTGACGAACCAGTATGCAATACCCTTCTGCTTCGTCCGCGCCCGGGAGCATACCGGACACTCAACGCACTTCTGCGCCATCGCCCTGTCTTTATCTGTAATTTCTGCCATGGGTTCTACCATCCTGAATAGTTGTCTGCTGGCATCAGAATGGCTTACCGCACCGGGGATGTCAATACATTATATAGATAAATTTTTGTTTTAGGATTCAAATTTTCCTTCAATTACGAACTGTTTGCTGGCCCGCCGGTAGCGGGAGATGTGGTTTGTGCATCACCTGATGCGGGATATGGCAACTGTCATCCACGGCCCTCTACAGGTCTATCCTGTTCTTTTTAACAGGCGTGGGAAAACTCCGGTGGATAACCTGCGCTCGTACTATAATTTTTTTCATTTCCCATGTCCCCGTTCATCCTTCCATGCATGTACCTTGGAACAAACGAGACAGCTCCGCCCTACCGGCCGGGCGTGGACCGGAAATCCGCGTATAAAAACGCGTGGCAGAAATTTTCAAGCCCCATGTCCACTGTTTTTCGTGTTGAAAGATGCGGTATGATCTCCCACAATAGTTCAGATGCCTCGACAAGCTCGGAACAAGTAAAGCGTATCGTGTCGCATGGGCCCATACTGAAGGAGCCGCATTTCCTTGATATTTATTTAATAAATGTGTTGAATAATGTCTTCGTTCATTCCATGATTGCTCGCAAAGCCCATGATATCTTATGGGCCTGTAACGTAAAAGGCCTCATCCACCAGGTTGTATAACATTCATGCCGGATCTTTTTTCATCTATCCTGATCAATCTTTCCGGGCTAACTGACCTGACCAATATTTCTCTGACCGCGGCCATCGTTGTGTCCCTCCTGCTGGGCAGGGAAAAGAAAACGCACACCTGGCTGATGATCTGCGGCGTGACCTCCCTGCTGTGCGTGCTGGTGTGTTTTTTCATACTCGATGTGTCGGCAAACAGCGACTGGGTGCCCGTGCAGTTCCTGTTCATAATCCTGACCCTCGGCTTTTTAATTCTCTTTCCCTATCATTTTCCCTTTTTTGACCCGGCAAACCGGTGGCCTGCGCGGATAGCGCTGGCAGCGGCGGTCACGGCCTTTCTGCTCGGAATCTTAGCTACCGTTTCATGGTATCTGTCACTGATCGCCCCCATGACCATCCGTTTCATCTTCAACGGGATTTTCATCCTGGAATATTTCTATCTTATTGCAAACCTCCTGATGCAGACCGTCCGGTTATCACGCAGCAACACCGGGAATGACCCTCTCCGGACCAGCCAGCAGGGGATCCTGTCTGCCCTGATGAGGCCGGTGGGCAGGTATGCGAAGGCGACCAGGGCTTTCACGCTCGTAATCCTGTCGCCGCTCCTGGTGGCGTTCCTGACGCTAGCGTACTATGCCGAGCTGATACCGTACGGGGTATTCCTGCTCATATTCGATTACGGGTTCCTCGTGTGCCTCTTTGCGTTTATGATGATCTATCTCAACTATTCGGTGGAGCAGACCACCTTCCTTGTCAAGCTCGTCTTAAGCACGCTTGTCATCGTGCTGGTCGTCGTCAACATCATGTACAGCATCACGCTGTCAGGCCACATAGAGAGCTACATGGCCGCCCGGTCCGCGGACGTGAGGATGGTGGAAAAAGCCCTCATGAAAACGGGCCCGGCAGGCGAAATCAACCCAGATGACGTCCCTTCGTCCGTACAGTTTGTCGTGTCGCGATCGCTCACGAATACCGGTCGAGGTATGCAATACACCCCGCACATTGTCAGGGATGCCGGATTCAGCCTGGCGTATGCCAATCGGAAAGGCCTCGAAACCCTGCCCACCGTGCTGTTCATACGAGCGGGTGATTCCGACAGCAGCATGTATTCCATTTTCAAGTTCGACGCCCGGGAGAGAAAATATATTGTCGGTTTCGCCCTTTCCGGCTACCGGGAAGTGCTCCATCCCTACACGTTACCGATCATGCTGCTGATCCTGGGAAGCACCCTGGCGGTCATGCTGATACTTCCCCTCTTCTTCCGCATCAGTCTCATACGGCCGCTGGACAACCTGCTGGAAGGGGTCCGCCTGCTGGATGAGGGCCAGATGAACATAAACCTGAACGTCCAGTACAACGATGAAATCGGTTATCTGACCAGTGCCTTCAACCGGATGGTGAGTTCCCTCAGCAAGGCGGAAGAGCTGAAGGCGATACAGCAGGAGCTGGAGATGGCCCGCCAGATCCAGACCGGCCTTCTGCCGAAGGAGCCCCCCGTCATGCCCGGCCTGGATATCGCCGGCAGGAGCATCCCGTCGCGCATGGTGGGCGGAGACCTCTACTTTTACCACCAGTTTCAGGCGATCGAGGGGAGAGATCCGAACAGCTGCGCGATAGCCGTCGGCGACGTCACCGGCAAGGGCATGCCCGCGGCCCTGTACATGGCAGTGTCCATGGCGGTCCTTTCCGCCCGTGCCCCGGTGATGGAGGACGTGGGACGGCTGATGGGGGAGCTGAACGGGACCCTGCATCATTTCATGTCCCGGAACAGGATGTTCACCGCACTCTGTTATGTACGCGTCGACCGTAACCCCGGCGGGGCCCTGACGTACAGGGTGCAGATATCGAACGCGGGACTTATTTCGCCGCTGCTGCGCCGCGGAAACGAATGCCGGTATCTGGAGCTGGGAGGACTTCCGCTCGGGATTCTTCGCACCCCCCCTGCCTATCAGACCATGGAATTTCCTCTCGAGGAAGGGGACATGCTCATCCTTTCTTCTGACGGGATCGTGGAAGCGAGAAACAGCGCGGGGGAACTGTATGGATTTGACCGCTTTCGTGACAGGGCGGCGACGGCCCCGTTCACGGCCCGGGATGCCATTGACTGGATTATTTCCGATGCACGAAGCTTCAGCGATGATGCCGACCAGCTCGATGACATGACGGTCCTGGTGGTCCATGCTGCGCCGGGCGGGCGGGAAGTCAGGGGATAACAGGCAATTTATTTTTCCGGAATCCAGTAACGCGCGGTACCCGGGAGCTTGTCATGTATCCCGACTGGCATTAAAACTCATCTTTCCTGTGGTGAATTGCCGCCACGTCACCCAATCGCCCATTAAACTGTAAACGGGATAGGTAAAGGTCGCCGGCCTGTTTTTTCAAAAAAATAATGGCCGACCCAGGCAAAGCCGTATCCCGCCGCGGGCATTAACAGCCAGAGCAGAAAATTCCCCGTCAATGCTCCCGCAAAACGAATTATCAGCACGAACCAGCTTCCGATATAATGCAGGACCCTGCATGTTGTATTCTGGTGCCGGCTCAGATAAAAAGGACAGGATTCCCTGAACGTGGCATATGCTTTTTTGTTTTGCATGCCGGGCTCCTCGTTTTATTATCCAGCAGAAGTGCTACCTCATCTCTTGGGGCATGCGGTACGCACTGGAATCTGCGGGAAACAAGCATGGGAGGTCTTTATGCATTTATCAAAAAAATACAAGACCCATATCCAGCGTTTTTTGTGTTGATATGTTAGATGATCTCCCATGCCTGTTACGATTAAGCGCATTGGGTCACCTGGACTTATAGTAACCAGGGTGCTTTTTCCATTATATTAAAACCCTGTGCGGAGAATCTATAAAAGACTTGACTTTTGCAGGGACAATCCCACAATATATAAAAAAAGGAAACATTTCATTTTTGTATTGATTTCATGCAGGGTGAACCATGTGCCGCAGGCCGCCTCCGGGACATTATCCTTCTTTCGGGTGATGACCCTGCTGCAGCATGCGGGCATCTTCAAGGTTCTATGCGATCATGATTGTAGTTGAAAGTCGCCGGCTATCGGAATGCAAAATACACCGGTAGCAAATGCCGGACGGATTCCCGGACCACTTTTTTACATATTACTGCCATGACACCGCATTCAGTTCCAGTACTAATCGCCTGTGTCCTCACCTTCTATGTGGGTATCGTTCACCTGTTGGTATACGCCCCGCGAACTATCGGCCGTGTGCACCTGAGCTTCAGCGTGACCTGCATGTTCATCGTCCTGTACGATGTTATGTGCATAGGGCTGTATAATGTCGATTCTGTGGCGCACGGCGTTTTCTTTCAACGCGGACAGTTTTTCGCGCTCGCCAACCTGTCATGGGCGGTCCCATGGTTCGTTCTCGAATACCTTAACGTGAGGCACCGTCCGTGGAACATGTACTGGGTGGCGCTGTGCCTGTTAATCGGCGTTCTGATACTCATACTCCCTTCATCGGTTACGCTGCAGGACGACATGCCGTCCATCAAGCATGTCAGCTGGTTCGGCTTGTTCCCGGTGACCTACTTCGAAGCGACCCCCGGCCTGTTTGCGAATATCCAGAGCATTTTCGGACTTGTGGTGATAATCGGCACGATCTCGTTCTGCATCCGGGAGCTGTGCCGGAGGCGCCGAGAAGCGTTCCAGCTCTTAATTGCCATATCCGTGTTCAGCCTCGGCATAATCAGCGATACGCTGATCAGCGTGGGTTTTCTCGACGTCCCGTACATGATCGAGTATGCCTACCTGGGGCTGATTCTGGTGATGACCGTGCCCCTCACGCGCGCGGTGGCGGAAGCCGCCCGGATGAGGAACGAGCTGGCCGCCGAGAAGGAGCAGCTGATGGTGACCCTGCGGAGCATCGGCGACGGCGTGATAACGACGGACAGCGCGGGGAATATCCTGCTGATGAACGACGTCGCGGAGAACCTGACCGGGTGGAGCGAAGTGGATGCGGCAGGCCGGACCCTGGAGCAGGTGTTTGTCATCCGCAACGAGCGGAACGGCCAACCATGCCGGAACCCGGTCGAGCTCGTTCTGGAAAAAGGCTCGGTGGTCGGCATGGCCAATCACACGATGCTGCAGGCGCGCGACGGCACCGTGAGGATCATCACCGACAGCGGTGCGCCGATCCGCAACCATGAGGGGAAGATCGTCGGAGTCGTCCTCGTGTTCCGCGACATTACCGAACGGCAGCGGCTCGAGGAAAAGCTGATCAAGTCGCAGCGGCTTGAATCGTTGGGCATCCTGGCCGGTGGAATCGCCCACGATTTCAACAATCTTCTGACCGGCGTCTACGGGAACATAGACATAGCGCGCAATGATCTGCCGTCCGGGGAGAGCCGCGACGCGCTCAATGAGGCGATGCGCACCCTTACGCGCGCGCGCAACTTTTCCCAGCAGCTCCTGATTTTTTCGCGCGGCGGCGCGCCGGACCGGCGCGTCGTGTCGGTGCGCACGCTCCTGGAAGAGAACACCCGTTTTGCGTTGAGCGGCATGCACTGCAACGCCGCGTTTGACATCGACGACAACCTCTGGCCCTGCAAAGCCGACCCGAACCAGATGGGCCAGGTCATCGACAACCTGGTGATCAACGCCCAGCAGGCCATGCCCGGCGGCGGCACCGTGCAGGTTATTGCGAAAAACGTGAACATGCCGGAAAGCCCGTATTTCCCCGGAGGGGAGTATATCCAGGTCACGGTCACCGATGCCGGCGTTGGGATCGACCCCGAGCTTCTCCCCCGGATCTTCGACCCGTTCTTCACCACCAAGCAGACGGGCAGCGGACTTGGCCTTGCCACCACCTATTCCATCATACAGGGCCACGGCGGGCATATCGAGGTCACGTCGAGGCCCGGCCAGGGCACGTCCTTTCAGTTTTATTTGCCCGCGCTGCCTGACGCGACTCCCGAGCGGCAGGAGGACTGGCCGGCGCTGCGGCGCGGGGCCGGCCGCGTGCTGGTGATGGATGATGAACCGGTGGTGCGCACGGTAACGGAGCGGATGCTGAAGAGCGCCGGATACGAAGTTGAGACCGCGGCCCACGGCGACGCGGCCCTGGCGCTGATCAGAAAGTGCCGCGACGAAGACCGCCCCTTCAAACTGTGCATGCTCGATCTAACGGTCGCGAGCGGAAGGGGAGGCGAGGAAATCTGCGCTGAGATCCAGACCCTCTGCCCCGGCTTGCCGCTCATCGCTGTCAGCGGTTACAGCGAGAGCGATATCATGGCCCGGCCCGAGGATTTCGGTTTCACCGCTTCCCTGCGCAAGCCCTTCACCACGGCCGAGATAACGCAGTTGGCCGCGTTAGTTCTCGATAAATTTTAAGCCCTCTACCCAGTTTTTTTTGTGTTGATATTTGTTATTTCGATCTCTGACTTCCCGGCACAAGCAAGGCCCATTGTATCCAATGGGCCTTGCTTGTATACGGGGCGTTGTTTCAACAATTAATACGTATAGATAACGGACACGCTCGGTCCGAAAAAGATATCGGCATTATTCCCGTAAGATACGCGCGCCTTCTTCAGATAATGAAGATACTGCACGCGGAAACCGGCCGTGATCGTGAGACCGGCGGGAACAACGAAGTAGCCGAAGTCCACATTGGCGTTAAAGCCGAGAGCGCCGGAGATCCCGGGGACGCTCTGAAGCGTATACGACAGCTTGAAGGGGTTCTGTTCTTCCCAGCCGACAAGCCCCACCAGGGAGATGTTCGGCAGGAAGTAGAAGCTGGCGCCGATCGGCACCGTAAAAGCGGCGCCTACCCCCATCGAGACCGAGTGGTATACCACCGGAGACGACTTGATCAGCAGAAACTTCTCGTTGTAACGGTATCCCTGGTACCGCGGCCCGAAAAACAGCTTAACGAATTTTGCCAGGGTCACCATGGCCAGCAGATCGCTGTCCATTTTGGCGACCCTGAAGCGAATATTCCCCGGGATGAGCACCGGGATGAGCGGCGGGAACCATATCAGCGCGCGTGCCCGCGCTACGTACTGGCCATACTGGAAGTTCCAGGACAAGCTCCACTGCTTATTGAAGGTAAAGCTCAGCATGGGTCCGTAAATCGCGTTGGGGCCCATGCGGTATTTAAAATTGTCCAGCCCGTTGCCCACTTCATTGGCAACGTACTTTTGCCATACCGGCTGCCACCAGAAGCATCCCGCCCTGAATCCGACGCTGATGTGCCACTCCCGCTTGCCGTCCTTCCCGGGCCTGGTCTTCTTGACCTCGTACAGCTTCTGCTGTTTCGCCGCCTGTTTTTGCTGTGGCGCGGCGTCCAGCGGAAAAGAAAGCGCGAACAATAAAAATCCGACAATACATGTGGTTGCTACAGACGTTGATATTTTCATGGTCTCACCCCCTGTCTGATGGGTAAACGTATCGGGTCAACGGAGTTATATGCTCGGAATGCTCTGGATATCCTGATTTTGCGGCTCCGTCCTTCCCTTTTTCGCCGCACCAGGTTTTTCATCCGCATCGCGGAGTATCTCGGCAAACTCCTTTTGCGCTTCAGCGTCAAGTTTATCGCTTGCTTTTATATCTTTTATTTCTTTCTTGATATCGGAAATCTCTTTAGGATTCAGGGACACTACCTCGATATCCTTTTTACCGGCAACGATCTGGTTTACCAGGTCTTCGCTCACAACGACTTTCTTGTTTGCTTCCAGCATTTTTTCGATATTCCCGGCCAGCTTGCCTTCCCTGGCCAGCTGGACAAGGATTCTCCCCTTGAGAACATAAATCTTTGAACTGCCGGGATCAGAAACGACCATGAAAGAAGTCCCCCTGATAGCTGCGATTGTGGTCGGAGTTCTGACACTGAAATCTGTTGCCCTTGACAGTTTGGACATTATCACGACAATTTTCCCCTTTTCCATGTCAAATTGCACCTGGCTGGTTCCGGGAGACGGCTGGATCTGGGCCATCCTGACGCTGGAATTCTCGACAATCCTGATTATCCCCTTGCTGCCGAAATTAAGATCAACAATCGATGCGGCGCCGGTGACAATGGTGTCGTTAAACGATATACTATCCCCGGATACAGCGGCCTTCTCACCGCCGGCGGATACGATCCGTGCGTTACCGACCGAGAAGTGAACCGTAACGGCAAGCTCCTGTTCCGGTGACTTTTTACATCCAGGAAACACTGTTATTGCCACAAATAAAGCCAGAAAGATAATGGATATTTTCATAATATTCCCCCAGCATCGAAATGGTTATACTCAATCCTGGTTTTTGACTTTTGTCCAGCGCTTTTTGTGTTGAAAGCTCAATTTGATGTTTCAAACCGTTACACAGGCCCCGGCAGGCCCCCGGTACCGGCAGCACAACTAAGGTCTGTTGAGCCCCACAGCCCTTTACACAACACGCGGTATTGTATTATAATATTCCAACAGAAGCATACCTGTGTGTACTTATCTTAAAAGGTATATTCTGAAACCGGATAAATCAGCGGTAGAGCCCCTGTTTATAGAATAAGAAAAATTAATTCATTTATTAAAACGCAATCATTTCAGCAATCATACCTGCTGTAATTCCCGTTGCATCGATATCCGGTGTAACCATGTTATTGCCGGCCCGTCAATCTCGGAATATTTTAAGATAAGGGAAAACGGACTATCGAAGACCAAAACACCCGGGATTGAGGTTTTTATATTGACAGAAATGGTTTGGAAAGGTACGTATAACAACAGGGTGACACAACAACAAGCCTTGATAATTTGACTTTCGTCCAATTTCGGGATAGAGACATTCATATATGCGCCATTCCCACGACCGTACCTGCCTGGCCTTTCCCCGGATAATACTTATCCCTTTATTCATCATCATTTTCATCACTACAGGCAGCACCCTGTTCGCCGCCGAGCCGGTTCAGGTGAACGACGCCCGGGACATCTATCCGCTGGGCCTGCACCTGGAATATCTCGAAGACGTCAACGGGCTCCTCACGATACATGACATCACCGGCACATCCCATGATTACACGTTCCACCCGAGCAAGGAAGAAACCCCGAATTTCGCTTTTACCGATTCGGTGTACTGGGTGAGGTTCACGCTGAGGACCGACAGCCTGAAGCACAAGCACTGGATCCTCAAATTCGGCTACCCGCTCATGGACCATATCAGCCTGTACGAGGTCAGGCCCGACCGGAAGGTGCTGCTCCTGTCTGAAACAGGCTTCTCCCGCCCCTTCTCGACGCGGCAGGTGCCACACCGGTTCTTTTTATTCCATCTCGATCCGGGGCCGGGTGAGACCAGGACCTATTACCTGCGGCTCAGGAACCAGGACCGGATGGAAATCCCGCTGACCCTGGAGTCGGAATCGTCTTTCCAGGCCAGTGACCACAGGGAGCAGTATATCCTGGGCATTTATTTCGGGATCATACTCTTCATCTGCATATTCAACCTCTTCATTTTCGTCTCGATCCGGGACATCTCGTACCTGTATTACATTCTCTTCGTTCTCGGTTTCGGATTCTTCCAGCTGATCCAGAACGGGACCCTCCAGGAATATTTCTGGCCCTCGTTCCTCGAGAAGTACAACCATGTCATACCCTTTTCAATCGCCATTACGCTGGTCACGCTGATCCTCTTCACCCGGTCGTTTCTCGACACGAAGAAGCTCTACCCTGCCTTCAACCGTTATTTCACCGGGCTGGCAGTCTTCACGGCCGTCTCGATCACGTTCCAGCTTTTCCTGAAATATTCCATCGCGGTGCAGATCCAGGTCGCGCTTTCGCTCCTTACGCTCGGCTCGGTCGTCACGGTCGGCTCGGTGGGCGTGTTCAGGAAGTCGCGGCCGGCCCGTTATTTCATGGGCTCATGGCTGATCATCCTCTTTGGCGGGATCATCTACGCCTTCAAAGTCCTTGCCGTCCTGCCGACCAACACCTTCACCACGTACGCCCTGCAGATCGGCTCGGTCATACAATTTATCCTGCTCGCGCTGGGACTGGGCGACCGGATCAACGTCATCAAGATGGAGAAGGACCGCGCCCAGCAGGACGCCATACGCTCCCAGCAGATGGCGATCGAGAACCTGAGCAAGGCCGACCGGCTGAAAGACGAATTCCTCGCGAACACCTCGCACGAGCTGAAGACGCCCCTGGTGGGCATCATCGGCATGGCTGAATCGCTCATCGACGGCGCCGCCGGGCCCATGACCGCAGAGATGAAATACAACCTTTCGATGATCAGCTCGAGCGGGCTGCGTCTCTCCAGCCTGATCAATGACATCCTCGATTATTCAAAGATGAAAAACAGCACCCTCGAGCTTCGGCGCCGTCCCGTAGACCTGCACCAGCTCGCCGACCTGGTGTTCGTCATGGCACGAACGCTCCTCCGCGGCAAGCTGATCGAGCTCAAGAACGACGTGCCGGAGGGGCTGCCGCTCGTGTTCGCGGATGAAAACCGTCTCCAGCAGATATTCTTCAACCTGGTCGGGAACGCCATCAAGTTCACGGACCGCGGCCACGTCCGGATCACGGCAGCCGCCCGCGACCTGCACGCCGGGACTCACATGGTCGAGGTGCGCGTGGAGGACACCGGCATCGGCATTCCCCACAACAGGCAGGGCGACATCTTCCGCTCGTTCGAGCAGGTGGACGCTTCCATTTCCCGCGAATACGGCGGCACCGGCCTGGGCCTCTCGATAACGAAAAAGCTGATCGAGCTTCACAACGGCGGGATATGGGTCGAGTCGGAGCCGGGAAAAGGATCGAGCTTCATCTTCACGATACCCGTCTCGGAGAACCAGTCGACCATCCCGGCGGACACGGCGGGAGGCGAAGTGAAGGCGATCGCCCTGCAGGAGCTCCCGCCCCTTCCCGCGATCTCGGGCGAAGGCAGCGCCAGGATACTCGTCGTCGACGACGAGCCGATCAACCTGCAGGTGCTCTCCAACCAGCTGCTGCTGGAGAAACACCGCGTGATCCTGGCAACGAACGGCGAAGACGCCATCAAGCTTATCGCCGAGAATCCGCCCGACATGGTGGTGCTTGACATCATGATGCCGTGCATGTCGGGCCTTGAAGTCTGCCGCCGCCTCCGCGAGACCTACAGCCTGCACGAGCTCCCGGTCCTCATGCTGACCGCCAAGAACCAGCTGAACGACATCATCGCCGGTTTCGAGGCCGGGGCGAACGATTATCTCGCCAAGCCCTTTGACAAGCGCGAGCTCATCGCGCGCGTCAACACCCTGCTCTCGCTCAGGGACGCCATCGAAAAGAACAATTCCCTCCTCGTCATGCAGAAGGAGCTGGAGATAGCGAAACGAATTTTACAATCGATCCTTCCCGACGGACCGCCGGTCATGAAAAAGCTCGCCATATACACGCGGTACCTTCCCATGGACCGGGTGGGGGGCGACTTTTTCGATTTCCATGTCCTCGACGAAGACCGCATCGGCGTTTTTACCGCTGACGTATCGGGCCACGGCGTTCCTTCCGCGATCATAGCGGCCATGCTGAAGGTCGCCTTCTCGCTCCAGAAATCGATCGCCCGCGAGCCCGACGAGCTCCTCCGGGAGATAAACCATATCCTGCGCGGAAAATTCGGGAAGAGCTTCATCACCGCCATCTATGCCTATATCGACATGGTAGCGGGGACCCTCTCGGGATCGAATGCGGGACACTTCCCCATCGTCATTCACCGGAAACAGGACGGGACGATCCACGAGTTCATGCCGAAGGGATGGGCCATCGGGATCAGGGGCGAGCCGATGCTGACGCGCGAGGAATTCGCTCTGGCTGCCGGTGACAGGATAGTCCTGTTCACGGACGGTATTATCGAGGCCCGGAACAAGGCGGGCGATTTATTCGGTTACGAAACTTTTCTCGGTCACATCGGCACGCAGCGGCACCTGCCCCCGCGCGAGTTCGCCGATTTCATCATCGCCCGCATGTCGGAATGGACGGGCCAGGGGGACCGGTTCGACGACGACGTCACGCTGCTCGTTATCGACGTGGCGGACGATTACGTTAAAGCCGGTTAACTGGCGGCAAGTGGAATTGCATGAGGCGGGAGGACGCGGATGTCCGGAGATGCGAGGAAAAGCGCAGGGCAGGGGGCTTTAAATTTACCCGATTTTCATGTATAATAATTCAGATAATGATTAATGTCTGATCAGTGCTGTATCAGTAATAATATAAAAATTCATGCCTGCGCGGAATGATATATTTTCGATAAGATGGACGCGCTTTTTGAATGATTTCAGGCAATACAATACTATCTTCCGAGGTATGGTATGCTGCAATTGCCAGACGCGGGCCATATTTAGCAAGAACCTGTTGAGCACCGGCTAACGCATAACGTTCGCTTCCCTCTATGTCCATTTTGATGAAGTCGACATGATCGAGACCCAGATCCTCTGCAATTGCATCGATTGTTGTGGCCGGGATGCGGATGGTCGCCTTATCTTGTTCCAATTTACTTTTTACATGAAATACGGCTGATTTACCGGTGAATTCCAATTCACCTTTCTTACTCCATACAGCTGAATCAATCAGGATAACCTGACCGCTGTTAATTTCTGTTGCGAATGTTTTTTTCAGACATTTGATATTGCCTTGTTCCGGTTCGATAACAACGACTTTTGAAGCACCTCGATCAATACCAATACGAGTGAAAACCCCTAGAAATCCGCCAACGTCAATAACAACATCTCCGTTTTTGATTTTTACTGGTCCTTGTTGGTAGATGTTGTCATTTTGTTCAAATGTCATAATCTGGACAAATTCCTTTTCACTTTCATAGCCCCAGAATTTCCCAAATATTGTATTCCAGAGGACCAGCCCATTTTCTGTTTCTGAATAATCTGATTCAACTTTTATTGGATCGAAACTATTATATGTGGTGAAATATGGTGGGGGTAAATTTTTGAATATAGTCTTCCATGATGCAGAAGGCAGGTTACCGCTGATTTTATTGACTATTAAATTTTTACGCCATAAAAAAAATCCAGGCGGTTCAATAATATCCCGGGACATAAGTATAATAAAAAACCGCCAGTATTGTTATTACAGCAAAGTATAAATATTTCCTGTATATTCGTTTTGTTTTTTTGACAGGCTGTTGCATCTCTCCTCTGACTAGTTCAAATATCAAGGATTCAGCACCCTCTTCGGTAAAGGCTTAAGGGACACAATGCGCTGTATCGGCTGCAAGTATGGGAGATCATACCACATCTTTCAACAAAAAAAGCACCGGACAGCAGGCTTGTAATTCGGGACGGCCCTTTTTCATTTTTCCAGCAACTCTATGACCGGTCGGGCAAGGACACGAAACTCCTCCGCAAGACCCACCAACCCTACGCCGGTTGAAAGCTCCGCTGCGCGCTCGAGTTCCACAACGATCCGATCTGCTATTCTCTCCACTATACATTCTTGTTGGATAATTGCGCATATTTTTTCAGAAGTTACGGCCGCAGCGTCACCGTTTTTTTCAGCAAGCAAATCCCATAATCTACGGCCGTCGTCATTGAGGCAGGCATACACCGCACTCCGTTCGCCCTTCTCCATATCGGCTTCAAGGTCCTGGATGTCATCAAGTAGACGCCAGGCGATGCCGAATGACTCATACGCTCCTCTCAGGCCCGATACATATTTCGCATTGCCTCCGGTCTTCATTGCTGCAAGAACCGGCATTATTACCCAGGTCGCCATCTGTTTGCGGAATAGTCCGCAGTACGCATCAAGAGACGCCGGGGCTTCCTTATCCGTGATGCCGGAATAGTAATCGCCGATTAGTTCCCGGGCAATTTCGATCCCGCCGGTGATCCCGGAGCAAAACCGGTTGAAACCCTCATTCATGCGATGCCATGCCTGCCCGCGCAATAGAAGCGTCACGTGGGACATCGGCACTTCTCCGTCCACCAGGTGATCATCGAGAGAATGGAGCAGCATGGCAATGGCCTGGCCGTCCAGCATCGCGTCTATCTCTTCATCGGAGACGATCCGGCGATCATGGCGCTGCGCGGTCAGCCAGTAGAGGACCGACCATGCGGGACGGTAGTAGTATTTGAAGAAATCAAGCTTTTCACCTACATTAATATGAACATACTCCATGAGGAACGTCAGGGCCGCCGTCTGAGCGCTCCGGGGAAGAGAGCGGCAGAGCGCAGATATCCGGTCGTTGAGACGGCGGTAGAAGTCGCCGGTGTCGCCTATTGGAACATCCCCGAACTTGATTGCTGAACTTATTTGGAAGATTGGTCCCGGATCATTCATGATTCATTCCACGGGGATTAATCTGTCTCTGAATATTACTGAAAAGCAGGATGAGTCAAGTTGAATTTTATTTTGAAAAACCTCGATGTATATATAAATCAGGGGATCTGTCCTTACTCTCAGGGGAAGGGATCGGCAAAGCGCAGATACATGGTCGTTGAGACGGCGGTTGAAGTCGTCGGTGTGGCTTGCGGGAACATAGCCGAACGTAATGGATTATATAGGATTTTACACCCTCCTCGGTAAAGGCTCATGGGACACAATGAGCTTTATCTGTAGCAAACATGGGAGATCGAATAACAAATATCAACACAAAAAATACTGGACGGGGGGCTTAAAATTCTTGCCCTGAGCTTGTCGAAAGGTCGCGCGCGCCGAAAAAATGAGAAATCCTGCGAGAAATGGGCAAAAATTCGCTGCCCAGTGTATAGAACAACAGCGGTTAGGATATAAAGCTATCGTATTGATGACCAGACACCCGGCATGTAAGCCGGGCGTCGCGAGAGCGCGCACATGGAAGTGCGCCCTCGAGCGAACGCTAATCGCATGTTATTACAAAGCCTCACGATACAAAAGGTAATTTCCGGGAATGATCCAATTGTGAACAGATCGCCATTAAAACGTCAAAACCTTGCCGAGCAGTGAGCCGGATTCGGCGTAGCCGATTGGCGCTGGCCAGGAGGGCCGAGTGTCGCGGAGGCCATGGATGGCCGAGAGCGACCGAATCTGCCGGTAGCCCCCGCCCGCGAGGCGGCGCGGGGGGTGGGGTTATAAGCGGCGACGGATTTAAATCCGTCGCCAACAGAAAGAATTATGCTGATTCAGAGATTGTGAATTTATTGGGGGATATAACTCAATTTATGACAGGGTCGGGTTTAAACCCGACCCTATCAAAGCGGCTGCCACCCCTTCCCTTTTAATGTGCCCGATCCGCTCCGGGTCGCTCTCCTGCGCTGTTCAGCGCACAAACCCTGATACTCTCACAAAAAGTTCATCCTAATGACCAATGGATTCCCGCTGGAGTTTATCCCGAGCCCTTCGACAAGCTCAGGATAAACCTGTCGAGGGGCGGGAATGACATGGGCGAGTCCCCCTGCGCCGGACGGCACGCCCTGTTTTTTATTCATTGACAAAAGACGCGCCCGTGCGATAGGTTAATCCCGAACCCGAGGTAACCATGCGAATAATTTCCGTTTCAAACAATAAAGGCGGCGTCGGCAAGACGACCAGCACGGTGAATATTGCGGCCGCGCTCCAGCTCAAGGGAAACAGGGTCCTCGTCATCGACCTTGACCACCAGGCGCAGGCGACCTACCACCTGGGCTACAATCCCAAGCAGATCAAAAAATCGATCTATCACGTGCTCAAGGGCGAGCTGCCCTTCGACGAGATACTGATCAACCGGAACGACCTCCACATACTCCCGGCGAACCAGGACCTCAAGGACATCGAGTTTCTTCCCATACCCGCCAAGGAGTTCCTCCTCAGGGACGCGCTGGAGGAAGTGAACGGGTATGATTTCATCCTGATTGACTGCCCCCCGTCGCTGGGCATCCTCACCCTGAACGCGCTCGCCTTCTCGAAGGAGATTCTGGTGCCGCTCCAGGTACAATTCCTTCCCTTCCATGGCATGTATAACCTTTTCGAGGCCGTGCAGGTTGTCAAGCGGCGCCTCAACAAGGACATCGACGTTACCGGCATCATCGGCACCATGTACAACGCGAAGCGGGCCATCAACAGGGAAGTGATCGACGAAACCGAGAACCGCCTTCCCGGCAAGCTGTTCGAGACGCTCATCAGGGAAAACGTGGCGCTCCAGGAAGCGCCCAGCTGGGGCAAGACCATCTTCGAGTACAAGCCGCATTGCACAGGCGCCGACGACTACATGAAGCTTACGGAAGAGATCCTGGAGAGGGAGTGAGCGGTGCTGCGGCGCTGACGCGCGCAGGCCGCAGCTAGAAATGCCTGATCACGTACTGCCGGACCAATATTTTGAACCTGCCGAGCTTGTCCCTGACCATGTCCAAAAAACTGTCGTATGATTTCTGCGAGCCGTCGTGTATGGTGCGGTAGCGTTTTTTCAGGTTCGCGCGGTACCCGCGCCCGTCACGTTCGACTTTTCCCCTGAGCGCGACCCCGGCGCTGCGGTCCGGCCCTTCACCGGCTGAAAGCAGATCCAGCGACACCGGCCGTTCCGAACGCCCCCCCCTGTCTTCATAGATATCCGGATTACGCGCGTCAAGGCCGAGGAGGTCCCGGCGCACGCTGCTGTTTACTCTCTGGATGGGGGGCGCGATGGCGGTGCCTTCCCGCTCAACGCGCACGACAGATTTTTCAGGGGTCAGGAGCCGGGGCTTGTATTTCTGCGCGCCGCCGTCATGTTGTTCCG
Organism: Spirochaetota bacterium; assembly: GCA_029564515.1. Lineage (GTDB taxonomy): Bacteria > Spirochaetota > UBA4802 > UBA4802 > UBA5550 > RBG-16-49-21. The sequence continues at coordinate 32,427 of JAKQPV010000102.1, forward strand.
CGACGGCCGGCGCCGTGTCGCGTGCCGCTTTTTCTTCCCGTTTTTTTTTTAATTTCCTGTGCTTGTCAGGTCTGCCGGATTCACCGTTCACGGCCAGCTTCAGCGAAACCGGCGCCGGCCGCTCGCCCAGCCGCTCTTCCAGGCGGGTGATCGGATCGATATCCTTCAGGAGCGGGTACGAGTTCACGGCAGACAGCGGAGAGCGGTCAGGTCCGCCATCGGCCGCCGCCACCGCCGTTTCGCCCTTCATGCCGGCATTCTTCATGAGCCTGTTGAGGCAGATATTCCATGTGGTCCGGGTGACCATGTAGCGCGGGAGCTCGAAGGGGCGGTCTCCGCCGGTTACCACAGGGAGGTCAATTTTGCCGCGCTTGATGGTAAAGGCGTAACGGTACCCCGCCTCCTTGAGCGCAGCCATGCCGGCTTCGGTCTTGAGGCCGAATGGATAGAGGAATACCGTTATCCTGCGGTTCAGCTTTTCTTCAAGGACCTGCTTGGATTTGAAGATTTCCATGTTAAACACGGCCGGCCTCTTGTCCTTGAGCTCCTGGTTGATCTTCTCATGGAAGTACCCGTGGGCCGCGATATCGCACCCGTTGTTCGCGAGATAGGAGAGCTGGTCCCAGGTAAGCGCGTATTTCTTCTTGTCTATGATGTTGGGATATATCCCGAGGAGGGGGCGGATACCGTTGGGCTTGAAGACCTTCTGGAAGGCCTCGTATACGCTCCTGTTGCCGTCGTCGATTGTTACCAGCACGTTATTCGTACCCGTGATCCGGCCGCTGACAACGTCGCCGATAGAAACGAACCGGAACCCCTGCTTCTTGAGCTGCGCTATATGGGAAGAAAGCTCCCCCACGGTGAAGCAATACGGGTCCATCTTCTTTTTGTCGAGGAACGTGTGGTAGCAGAGCACGCTGACGGAAGCCCGGGCGGCAATCGCCGGCGCCGCGGCAGCGGCGAAGGCTGCAACGAGCGCCGCCAGCGCCAGGGCGCACATGACCGGATTGCGCCGCCGCGCCGGCGCCCCTTCCGCCCCGTTAGGAATTATAGTCATTTTTCCACATTGCCTCGAATTCAAGCTTTCTCTTCTCAAATCGGACATTTTCGTCTATGGCTTTCTTTCTTTTTTCAATATCGGCAGAATAAGCGCGGTCCCTCCTGACGGCCTGCCTCTCCAGGGTCCCGGTGTAATGCTCGAGCGGGGGCTTCAGGTACTTCTCCAGATACGTGTAGTTTTTCCAGTTGCCGTCCTCGCGGTACTGCTCCATCTTCATTTCGGTCAGCTTCTTGAGCCGGTAGATTTTCTCATAGTAAGCGATAAGTGTCTTGTTGTCTATGTCTTCAAGGGCGCGGGACAGCTCCCTGTCTCCCTCCTTGAAGGTTGAATAACCGCGGGTCACGGGAAACACGTAGTCCAGTCCCATCCCCTGGTCGTACCCGTAATCGAACTCGATCGACCGGGTCGTTTTTTCCAGCAGCGAAGTCTCCTTCTCGGTGAAGTACGTGCTCTTCTCGCCGCTGAATATATGATAGTATGTGGCGCACCGCATGGTGAACAGGCAGAGGCAGGCGCACAGCAGTCCCCTGATCTTCATGTATACACTCCCGGCAAATTAAATATATTCTTTTCTGATCAGATATTCAACAGGTATATCGACCCTGCTCCGCTTCCCGATAACCCGGTCCCGCTCATATACGGGAATCCCGACGCCGGGCCGGAGTGACACCAGATCGTCCTCCCCGATGATCGCGCCGCGCGGAATATGCCGGCGGGCGAACAGGCTTCTTCGCGCCCCCCGGGCCGTACCGGCCTCGGCTTCGCCGTACGAGATGGTACCGTCACCGATCATGGCGGCGGCCTCCTCGACCTCCTGTATCATCGCGGCAAACTCCTCCGGCGTGCACGAGATATCTTTATCCGGGCAATCGTGAAATCTGTCAATAGTAAAATGCCTTTCGAAAATCCGCGCCCCCAGGGCCGCCGCCAGCATCGGTGCGGTGTGCTCGCGCAGGTGATCGGAGAACCCTACCGGAAGTCCAAAGCGGCCAGAGAGGGCCGGGATCCTGGCAAGGTTCGCCTGCTCGGGCCGGGCCGGGTAGAGCGATACGCAGTGCATCAGCACAAGCTCGGACCCGCTCTTCCGCCGGAATAGGTCCACCGCCATCCCTATCTCCTCCTCCGTCGCTATCCCGGTGGACAGGATAGCCGGCTTGCCCGTTCCCGCGACCGCCTCTATGAGGGGGTGATTGGTAACCTCGGATGAGGCAAGCTTGTAGAGCGCGGTCCCCAGCCCCTCCAGCAGTTCCAGCGAGTCCAGGTCGAACACCGAGGAGAAAAAAAGCACGCCGAGACCCTCGGCCGCAGCTTTAAGCTCCCGGTACTGGTCCCGGGTAAGGACAAACCGCCTGAAAAAGTCTATCAGGCCCCTGTCCGGTTTCCGCTCGGCGCCGGTTTCCATGAGGTCCGATGTATACACCGAACTCATGAGCTCGGGCACGAACGTCTGGAACTTTACCGCATCGGCCCCTGCACGGGCCGCGGCTTCTATCATGGCCCGGGCGGTGTTTAAATCGCCGTTATGGTTAAGCCCGATTTCTGCGACGTATAATGCGCGCCGCCCTGTTTGTAAGATGGATTCCAGCATGAAATGTTACCCGTTCACAAGCCCCGGTCGGGAGATACCGCGACACCCGCGGACACTTGTATTATCGACATGAACCGGCCTCCGGGCAAGGTAAAAAGCCCGCCCACGCCGCTCCGGCGCACCCGTATATATAAATTTTCATAGGTTTCACCCGTATGGATTAATTTTTAATTGACACTCATCTTTAAAAACGGGTAGTATCGAACACTCGCCCTGACTCGGCCGGTTCCGAGACCGGACACAGGAACGGGCATAACCGGCAGGCCAACTGTCAAACTAAAACGCATCGCAGGGGCTTTCGATGGGAAAACGCTTCATAATTGCCATAGACCTGGGAACGACCGGCAACAGGGTATATTGTTTCGACGAGAAGGGATTGCCCGTTTCCAGCGCATACCGCGAGTTCACGCAGCATTTCCCGAAACCCGGGTGGGTAGAGCATGACGCCGTTGAAATATGGGACTCGGTAAGCGCGCTTATTCCACGGGCGATCAAGGACGGAGGGCTCTCACCCTCCGACGCAATCGCGATCGGGATCACCAACCAGCGCGAAACCTCGCTCCTGTGGGACCGCGACACCGGCAAGCCCATTTACAACGCGATCGTATGGCAATGCCGCAGGACCACGGACATCTGCAACCAACTCAAGCAGGCGGGCCACGAACAGCTTTTCCGCGAGACTACGGGCCTGGTGATCGACGCGTATTTTTCCGGCACCAAGGTCAAGTGGCTCCTGGACAACGTGCAGGGTGCGCGCACTCAGGCCGAGAGCGGCAAGCTACTCTTCGGCACCATCGACACCTGGATATTATGGAATCTTACCGGCGGCGTATCGCACGCCACGGACTATACCAATGCCTCCCGCACCCTGATGTTCGACATAAAGGAAAAGAACTGGTCCGGGAAGCTCCTGGAGATCCTGTCGGTACCCACGAAGGTGCTTCCCGAGGTCAAGGCGTCCGCTTCGAAATTCGGGGTCACGAAAGGCGCGCCCGGTCTGCCGGACGGCATCGTCATCGGCGGCATTGCCGGCGATCAGCAGGCCGCCATGGTAGGCCAGAACTGCGTAACGCCGGGGAGTCTGAAGAACACGTACGGCACCGGCTGTTTCATGCTGATGAACAACGGCGAGAATTTCATCATCTCCCGGAACGGTCTTCTCACCACCCTTGCCTGCGACACCTTCGGCCACCCGGTGTATGCGCTCGAGGGCTCGGTCTTCATCGGCGGTGCGGTCGTGCAGTGGCTCAGGGACTACCTGAAATTTTTCGAAAACAGTGCCGAGTCGGAAAAAATGGCGCGCTCCGTCGCCAAGGAGAGCCAGGTGGTCCTGGTGCCTGCCTTCGTCGGGCTGGGCGCCCCCCACTGGAACATGGACGCGCGGGGCGCAATGTTCGGCCTGACAAGGGACACGACCCGCGAGGACATCGTCATGGCGGCGCTTAAATCGATCGCGCTCCAGTCGCGCGACCTGGTAGAGGCGATGCAGGAGGACACGGGGATGAAGGTGCCGGAGCTTCGCGTGGACGGCGGTGCCACAAAGAACGCCTTCCTCATGCAGTTCCAGTCGGACATCCTCAACATACCGGTCCTCCTGCCGGAGATCACCGAGTCCACGGCCCTGGGGGCCGCCTATCTTGCCGGCATCACGGGGGGCGTGTTCGGCTCCATCGGCGAGATCGCAAAAACGAACAGGATAGCGTCCTCGTACAAACCGGGGATGAGTAAATCGGAGCGCGACCATCAGGTCCAGCTCTGGAATGACGCGATACGTAGATTATTGTTGCAATGACACGGCACAGCCCGTCATAAAGATATCTTAGGGAGGAAGAGCATGGCCAGACCGTTATTGGGCGAAATACTCCTGGACAACAAGGAAATATCCCAGGAACAGCTTGAAAAAGCCATAGAAGTGCAAAAAAAAGAGGGCGGGTTGATCGGTATAATCCTCGTCACCATGGGTGCGATAACCGAGCAGACGCTTGTCAAATATCTCGCGATCCAGGCAGAGCGGGTCACTTCATCATAGCGCAACGGCAACCGCCGGACGGCACTTCACCGGCGCGGCCCCGGGCGCGGCAGGATCACCGCATGGTGCCCTGCGCCAACAGTATTACTTCATGGAAAGAGCACTTCGGTGCTCTTTCCGTTTGTGCGCGGCGGCCTTTTTCTGATTGACAGACTGCCCGCGTCAGGGCCATTCTCGTTGACCGCGGGAAACCGGGACGCCCGCGAAGGCCACATGCCTCCAGGAAATTCAACACCTATGAACAGACAGACAGCAGCGATCGCTCTTTGCGCCGTAATTCTCCTGGGCGCGGCCGGATGCACCGGCAAACAGCTCACGCAGCGCCAGATATGGCTGCGCCACGTAAAGAAGGTCCAGGAAAACAATAAAAAGGCCTGCACTGCCGGCTGCGTCCTGTTCGAGGGCGACAGCAACATGGAGCTCATCGACTTCCAGGCATTCCTTACCATCCCGGCCTGCAACTATTCACACCGCGGGAGCACGACCGCCGACGTGCTGGCACGAAAGGAAAAAGTCCGGAAACTCAGGCCCGCGATCATAGTCGTCCTCGTCGGCGGCAACGATGTCGTGAAGTCGTACCCGGAGGAGACCACGGCCCGCAACTACGAGGAGCTGATCGGCTTTTACAAATCGATATGCGAAAGGGTGTACTGCATAAGCAACCTTCCTGTCAATCCGAGGCTGTATATCAAGAATTCAACCATGCTCCGGCTGAATACCCGCCTGGAGAAGACCTGCCGAAAGTTCGGCGCAACCTTCATCAATGTGTTTCCCAGCCTCTACCGGAACGGGGGCCTCAATCCTGATTATGCATCCGACCCGGTCCACCTGAACAGGGCGGGCCAGGAAGTGCTGATGGGGATCGTGAAAAAGTATCTTCCGAAATGAATGAAAGTGGCCGTTCCGACATGTGTCATTGCGAGGAGCAAAGCGACGAAGCGATCTGCATCATGATGCTCAGGGTAATTTTTTTAACGATATTTCAATCAATAATGCAGCTATTCGTGGCAGGCAACAGATCGCTTCGCTTCGCTCGCGATGACAGAACGATATAACGTACTTTGGGGACAACCCCTTCAATAACATCTGCCGCGGTATTAGTTAAGGCCTCACCTGAGACAGGCGTTTAATCCCCTGCAGGGCCGGGTTTTAACCCGACCCGTTACAATGCTCTATTTAACCTCGACGAGCCAGCCGTTCTTGTCCTCGTAATCGCCGTACTGTATGCCCGTCAAACGCTCGTAGAGACGGGTGATGACCGGCCCGGCCTGTTCGCCGCTGCCGAAGCTGTAGTCGCGGTCGCGGAACCGGATCAGGTTCACCGGGGTAATAACGGCGGCTGTGCCGACCGCACCCACCTCGTTAAATGTCTCCAGCTCGCTCGCCTCGACCGGACGGCGCTCCACAATCATGCCCAGGTCCTGCGCAATGACCGAGAGGCTGTCGTTGGTGATGCTCGGCAGTATGCTCCGCGACTTGGGCGTAATATAGGTATTGTCCCGGATGGCGATGAAATTCGACGTGCTGAACTCGTCGATGTAGCGCTTTTCCTTCGAGTCAAGATAGAGCACGACCGGGTAGCCGCGGTCATGGCCGACCTCGGCGCCGCCCAGGCCGGCAGCGTAGTTTCCGCCGACCTTGCAGTCACCCACGCCCATCGGCGCGGCCCGGTCAAAATCCTCCACGACCAGCGCCTTGACCGGCTTGAAGCCGCCCTTGTAGTAGGGGCCCACCGGCGTTGCGAACAGCACGAACAGGTATTCGGACGCGGGCCCCAGTCCCACGCGGGCGCCGGTCCCTATCACCAGGGGCCGAAGGTACATGCTGGCACCCGTGCCGTAGGGCGGCAGGTATTTCAGGTTGGCCTTCACCACCTTTTGCACGGCTTCAATGAACAACTCGTCGGGCACGGGCGGTATGAATATGCGCTCGCAGCTCCTCTGCAGCCGATGCGAGTTCTCCAGGGGCCTGAAGACCACCGCCCTGCCGTCTTTTGTCTCAAAAGCCTTGAGGCCCTCAAAGGCCTCCTGTCCGTAGTGGAGCGTCGGCGCTGCCATATGCAGGGAGATGTGCTCGTCGGAAACCACCTCGCCGGCAGACCAGGTGCCGTTTTTCCAGTAATAACGGATATTGTAATCCGTCTTGTGATAGTCGAAGGGAAGAGTTTTCCAGTCAAGGTCCGCTTTCTTTTTATCTTTCATGTTCATATCCGTATCCCAAGGCCGCTGCGCTTGTAATTGTTCGCCCGGCCCCTGTTTTTGATTAAGGGATAGTAAGCAAGCACCTGATAAAAATTGTCAAGGAGAAAGATTTCGTCGTATAAAATAATTCCGGGGGCGGGCCCTACCCGAGCAGCTTTTTCAGCGCCTCTATTTGCGCCAGCACTTCATTTTTAGCCGTGCTCCCGGCGGAGAGTTTGCCCTCGACGGAGCGTGCGGGGTCCACTACCCCGACGATGTCGTCATCGAACTCCGGGGCGAGCTTTTTGAAATCCGCCGCTTTCAGGGCGAAGAAATCGGTCCCCTGCTCCTCGCAGGAGCGGACGAGCCTGCCGACGATCTCGTGTGATTTCCTGAAAGGCACCCCCTTGCGCGCAAGGTAGTCGGCGATGTCTGTCGCGGTCGAGAAATTGCTGAACACGGCCTTTTTCATCCGTTCGACATTAAGGGTCATGCCGGAAAGCATTTCGGCCATGCCCGCAAGCGCGAGCTTCATAGTGTCAATGGAATCAAAAACCCTTTCCTTGTCCTCCTGAAGGTCGCGGTTATAGGTCATGGGCAGGCCCTTCAGCAGGGTCAGGAGGGAAACCAGGTTCCCGGCGAGCCGGCCCGACTTGGCCCGTATCAGCTCCGCTATGTCCGGATTACGCTTCTGCGGCATTATGGACGAGCCGGTGGTAACGGCGTCCGCGAGCCGTATAAAACCGAACTCGGACGAAGACCAGAGGACCAGCTCCTCGCTGAAGCGGGAGAGACGCACTCCGCAGACCGCGGCGAAGTAGCAGAAGTCGAGCATGAAGTCGCGGTCGCTTACCGCGTCCATCGAATTGGGCACGATTCCCTCAAAGCCCAGCTCCTTCCGCACGAACTCGCGGTCGACGGGATAGTTGAGCCCGGCCAGGGCGCCCGACCCGAGGGGCAGGAGCGAGCATGCGTCAGAGGCAGCGTCGAGACGTTTCGCATCACGCAGGAAGCCCCACGCATACGCGAGCATGTGCTGGCTGAAGCGCACCGGCTGGGCCACCTGGAGGTGGGTGTACCCCGGCATGAGCACGTCAATGTTCTGTTCCGCGATGCCGACGAGGACGCCGACGAGCGCGTCCAGCAGGCCGCGGACCTCGACCGCCTCGTCGCGCAGGTACATCCTTTCGTCCAGCGCCACCTGGTCGTTGCGCGAACGCGCCGTGTGGAGCTTCCGCCCCGCGTCGCCGATCCGCTCGGTAAGTGCGGCCTCTATGTTCATGTGTATGTCTTCGAGCGAGGTTTTGAACGCGAAGGTCCCCGCGTCGATCTCTTTCTCGATGTCGGACAGTCCCCGGCGGATATCCGCCAGCTCGGCGCCGGACAGGATGCCGATCCGGTTCAGCATGCCGGCGTGGGCGATGGAGCCGCGGATGTCCTGGCGGTAGAGGCGCGCGTCGAATTGTATCGATGACGATATCTTCTCTGCCGTGCCTGACAGCGCCCCGGTAAACCGGCCGCCCCATGGTTTTTTCTTTTCAGTACTCATGGCGTATATCAATTACACTAAATGAAGCCTGTCATTCCCGCGAAAGCGGGAATCCATGCGAAAAATATGGACTCCGGCTCTTCGCTGCGCTATGGCCGGAATGACAGTCGGGTTTCACAACAAGTTAACAATACGGAGTATCGTATAAAATAAATCAAGCTAAATTACACGCGTCAGCGGACAGTCACGCCGGCGCTACCGGCCGGCGATCCGGCCCGACAGCAGGTCTATATAGGGACGCAGGCCTTCCAGCGCCGGCTTGATCTCGTATTCGAGGATGTCAGAGAGGCTGATGATGTCGCTGTTTTCCATCACTTCTATGACGTTATGGAGCAGGTTCCGTAAATCCCGGTTCAGCTTCTCCATGCTCACCCCGTTGACCTCCACTTCGGACAGGTCCACGCGAAAGACCGGCATTATCTGCGAGCAGATCCGCGTGTAGCGGTATATGAAATCGACGAAGCCCTTCAACCGTCCCGCTGCGTCCGCGTCCTTTCCGGTCTGGTAGGCTACGGCTGCCGCTTCGACGTTTGCCAGCTGCTCCGCTAGCTCCTCCCCCATCTGCCTGAGCGACGAGAGGAGCACATCGGGCGAATCAACGCTCTGTACGATGAGCGAGCGCATGGCGTCGCTCAGGAGGAGCATTCGGAATATTCCCTTGATGTCGGCAAAGATGCCTTCATGCGCTCCAAGGGCTTCGTTCAACCCCGGGGCGCCGTCCGCTGCGGTAAGCGCGTCACGGAGCGTCTCGAGCAAGCGCGCGTAGTAGGAGAGCGCACGGTCGCGGTACTTCACGCCGCCCGCGTCGACGCCCAGGAGACTCACGACCTTGAAGAAAACCTCCAGAAGCCAGGACACGCCGGTCACGAGATCGGCCCGGTCGCCCACGCTCAGCGCGCCGGTATCACCGGCACTGCCGGTGAACGCCTCGACCCTGTCGCAGTAGCGCATCGCCTCGTCGGCCGACGAGAAAACGATATCGGCTTTCGATTGTACGATACAGTTTATTACTCCGACCTCGTCAAGGCTCCTGTCAGGGGGCGCATCGACCGGGTACGGTCTGTCGTCGATAAAGAGCTCATAGAATATCAGGTCCCGCTCCCGGGTCCACGCCGAAACCGAATTGACGATATCGGCAATGTTTTTCTCGCTCTCCAGCCCGAATTCAACCGGGCAATCGTTGATCATGACCTGCACGCCGCACCTCTCTGCCTTATTTATCCCTGTCGCCTGAACCGCCGCCCGACATCCCGCCCATCTGCTGCTTCATCCACTGCTTCTGCGCGTTGGTCTCGGAGATTGCCTGTTCCATGTGGGCGAATTTGGTCCGGAGCTTTTCCTCGTATTTTCTCAGATGGTCCTCGTGGCGTTTGATGCTGTCATCGGCTATCTTGATGGAGCTGTCCTCGTTCTCGATCTGGGCAGCGATGATGTTCTTGCCCGGCTGGATGTACGGCTTCAGCACGTACGTGACCTTGTAGGCCATGCCCTCGTCGGGCTTGTCGTCGCCGTCGGTGTCCGATCCGAAAAACATCAGCACTCCCTCCGGGTTTTCCATTATGGCCTTCCTGAGCATGGGCTCGTCGATGACGAGCTTGCCGGACTTGATCGACTCCCATGCCGCGTTTACCGCGCCGGTCGTAACACCCATCTGCGCAAGCATCTTGATCGGCCTGTCCGCTCCGTTTGGATAGGCGCCGGTCACGGTCATCCTGAGCGTGCTCTCAAGCCTCATCATGGTCATGTCGCCCACGAAAAGTCCGGACTCCGAAAGCATCTTTTCATAATCGCCGGGCTTCTGGGCCTTCGCCGCCCTGGTGATATCGGCATGATAATCAAGGTACTTGTTGTATGCGTCGACGAACTTCTTGATCTTTTCCAGCGAAGAGTCTATGCTGTGCTCGACATTCAGGTCTAGCTCGCCGGCCGAGGGCCGCTTGAGGGTAAGGGTGACTCCCCTTACGATGTCGGTCAGGTTATCGTTCCGGTCCCTTGTTATTTCGATGCCGTCTACGGACAGCTTCGCGTCCTGTGCGCGCGAGACGGTGTTCTTGGGCTCGAATTTCCCCTTCATTTCCACGGGCGTCGCGAGCTTCAGGGCCGACACATCCATCGTGCCCCTGTTGCAGAAAAGGATGATCTTCGTTATCCTGGCGTTCTTAAAATCCTTTCCGACCGGTATCGCATGCGGCCCCCGTGCGTCCTTCGCTATCGGGTATATCTTCTCGACCCGCGTGCCGCCGTCAACGGCGACAATCCCTACGCCCTGGACGCTGTCAGGGGCCATGGCCTCATCGTCGCGGTCCTTCCGGCTCCGGTCGACGTTGTATCCGTCGAGGATGATCCCCTTTATATTAACCCGCTCCTGGGGCCCCACATTGATCCGCTTCGGAACCCCGGCGTCTTCGTCAGATTTCTCACGGTACGACAGCTCGAACTCGAGCCGCGTGTTTTCCTGGACCTGCGATTCGACCGGAAGCGCGTATTCACGCCAGAGGAGGCCGCGCACCGTCACGGACCTGCCGCCGTCGGCGACCCGGATCGAGCCGTTCTCGGCCGCCGGCTTTTTCTCGCCCATGTAAGACGTGAAATAGCGCGAATCGAAGATGACAGACATCTCGTTTTTCTTCTCGCCGGCCGCGCCGTCGATAAGCCCTGTCTGCGTCAGGAGCCCCTTGTCTCCCGTTATGCTGATCTCGCCCTTTTCCCCGCTCTTCGTTGACTGGATCGTGAGGATGAAGGAATCGCCCGACTTTCTCAGGTAGTCGGTAGTGACCAGCCCCGAAGCGGCCTCGTCGATCTTTTCCCTGAGGTCCTTTAACTTTCCGCCCTTGAAATTGATCACGGCGGACGAGCCGTTGACCTCGAGGGTGAACTTTCCGGCGGGCAGAACCGCTTTCTCGTCAACCGGGTCGGTGGATATGCGGTGCGATTCAGCGACCTGTATGACCTTGATCTTTTTTACGCCCTTGTCCGCTTCCTTTGTGGCTTTGGCCTCAAGGACCGAAGGATCGGAAACGGCCGCTGCCTTATCCGTGTAGGAAGCCCTGAAGCCGAACAGCTCCCTGGCCGCGTTGTTGACCTCATCAAGGTATTTGCCAAGGGTCTTGAGTCCTTCCTTACGGGTGCTATGGTTCTTCTTGCGGATTTCAAGCTGCTTTATCGGCCTGGCTTCGACATTTACAAGTTTATCGATAATAGCATCGGTATCCATTCCTGATGCCATTCCGCTCATTGATATCGGCATGATTGAGCCCTCCTTTGCTAATTCCGGTGAGCTTTTTGAGAATCACTCAAATGGGTACAATTACACACTCGTCCCGTATCATTATTATCGACATAATATCGAAAAAAAATAAGTAAAGTTGATATCAATAATAATGAAAAAATCTGCAGATATAGAATGGATTGTCGGCAAATATATGGTCAATTTTATTTGTATGTTTATATTTTACCGGTTTCTTAATAGAATATGGCGATAACTATCGGTCAGGCAATTACTCCGGCAGCCTGATAGAGGGTGTCTTTTTTTGAATGCATAAAGGTAGCGGGGGAGAACCATTCCGTTCCCTTGAAGAAAAATCAATACCTGCACCTGCCGCGTTACCGCGATTCGTCCACTATCATCCCGAGAAAATCCTGAATATGCTCGAGCAGCTTTATCGCTTCCCGCGCCGGTATTTCCCGGATTACCTCGTTGGTATCGGTATTGATGATTTTTACCACGACGCGCTGTGTCTTTTCATGAAATGAAAAAGTCAGCCGCTCGTGCATGTCCCGAACGCCCGAATTTAGCCTGTCAACGACATCGGCTATCTCCTCTCTGCTCAGGTCTCGCTTGGGGGCAGACTCCGCCGGTTTATAATGCTGGCCGACGGCGGCCTGATCGACAGACTCCGTGTTTCGAGCGTACTTGCCGATGTTATTCGGCTCGTAATTGACGCTCTTGATGTTCATCTGTAACCTCCCTGTTACACAGAGAATAAATTCTCTCAACCTCCCTTTTTAATAAAAGACGTTCCCTCCCCTGCCGCGGGTCAGGGTGCGCACCCGTTCCGGCGACCGGGGAGGGACGGGAACGTCCGCACTGCGTGGACTGCCCCGTTAAAATAATCCTCAATCAAACAGCTTCATGATGAGCTTCGGCTTGGTGTTCGCCTGGGCCAGCATCGCTGCGCTCGTTTGAACGAGAATCTGGTCCTTTGTGAATTCAACCATCTCACTTGCCATATCCGCGTCCCTGATCCGGGACTCTGCAGACATCATGTTCTCATAATTCTGCGCCAGGGCATGAATCGAATTCTCCAGCCGGTTGTAATACGCTCCAAGGTCTGCCCTCTGCCGACCAAGCCTGTCAAGGGCTTTGTCGACATACCCTATCATCGCGTTTGCTCCGGCCGTCGTGGAGATCGCCCGCTTTTTGTCTCCCTCATTTACCAGGTTGAAGGCCTTCGAGCCGACGGTCGCGATAAAAACCCTGATGCGCTGATTCTGATTGGCCCCAACATGGAAGTACATGCTCCCGGTCTTGCTCGCTTTCGCGAACTCTCCCCTGAGCATTTTCATCCTGTTGAACTCCGCCGAAGACGCGATCCGGTCGACTTCATCCACAAGTTGAGATACCTCAACCTGCATCTGGAGCCGATCGTCGTTTGAATAAATCCCATTGGCCGATTGGATCGACAAAACCCTTATCCGCTGCATGATCTCGTTCAGCTGCTGGTACGACCCCTCTGCCACCTGGATGAACGAAAGCCCGTCCTGGGCGTTCCGCTCAGCCTGTGCGAGGCCCCTGATCTGGGTCCGCATCTTTTCTGACACGGCCAGACCGGTGGCGTCGTCGCCGGCGCGATTGATCTGCTCGCCGGATGAGAGCCTTTCAATGGTCTTGTCCATACGATTCGCAACTTCGGACAGCTGCCTGCTTGCGAATACGGCGCTCATGTTGTGATTGATTCTCATTGGGTCCCTCCCTTGTTTTATTCCGGTCCGCAACCTGTATCTGTCTGCGGCCCGGGTTTTTCAACCGCGCCATCATGCCGCGGCAGGGACCGCCGAAGCGGTCCAAAGGTTGTCTCCTTGTCATGCTGTCCTGACTGCCCATAATCATGACAACACCGGCTCCGAAAGCTTCGGCAGCCGGTGATGCCCTCTCCGCATCACGGGCTGCCGAAACAGCCTGATGCGAGCAGTCGGGACATCAGGAGGGATGAGAATCGTGATGAATTTTCAAAGAACCTGTTTTCCTTTACTCTCGAGATGGTAATCGGTACTGTTAGGCACCGAGCAGTTTTAATACTGACTGACCCTGGATATTCGCCTGAGCGAGCATCGCCGAACCCGTCTGGACGAGGATCTGGTTTTTAGAGAACTCAACCATCTCCTCCGCCATGTCAACGTCCCGGATGCGCGATTCCGATGCCTGCGTATTTTCATACGCGTTCATCAGTCCTCTCGCAGTCATCTCGAGCCTGTTGAAATACGCACCGAGGTCGGCACGCTGCTTGGCCAATTTCTGCAGTGCAGCATCCATGATCCCGATGGCATCGTTGGCGCCGCCCGGTGCGGAGAGGGTCACACTGATCTTGCCAGCGCCGTCCCTGAACTTAAAGGCCCGTGCCGTCATGGTCCCGATGTACACCCGCTCCCGCTGGTCCTTGTTGGCCCCGAGATGGAACCACATGCTTGCCTTGGGATTGGTCTTGGCGTAATCCCCCGTCAGTACTTTAAATCTATTGAACTCCGCTTGAGATGCGAGCCTGTCAACTTCGTCGACAAGGGCGGACACTTCGACCTGTATCAGCTGCCGGTCTTCAGCTCCGTAGATGCCGTTCGCGGCCTGAACCGCGAGGACCCTTACGCGCTGAATGACCGACGACGTCTGGTCGAGATACCCTTCGGCCGTCTGCACGAACGACATGCCGTCTTCCGTGTTGCGTTCCGCCTGACGCAGCCCCTGGATCTGTGTCCTCATCTTTTCGGACACGGCCAGGCCGGATGCGTCATCCCCTGCCTTGTTAATTCGCTGACCTGATGCGAGCTTTTCCATGCTTGACTGGATATCCCAGTGCTTGAACTTCAGCGATTTGTTGGCATTAATCGCACTCATGTTGTGATTAATAATCATTTTACACTCCTTTGTCAGAATGGTTTCTGGCTTCCTTGCCATCCGGATTCCGAGGGCAGGAGGAATCGAATGATTACTACCAGTTGGGCTGAGGCCTTACGCATCAGCCGGACTGAGGGCTATTCCAGGTTTGCAAATGGGCTTATGCAAAACTGTATAGCCCTTTTTCCAAGAATAGTTTTCGCCGATAAGTTTTGAAAGATCTCGTAGAGTAAAGAGGGACACGTATCCCTATTCGAATTTTCGCCACCTTTGGTGACCGGATTGAGGGCTGTGGATAGCTTTTAGAGGATTTCAGAAGTGTTTATATCAAAATATAATTATATTTATAATCAATTTATCTTATATCCAGTTTTTTCAATGTTTTTTAATTTTTTTGTGATTTCATGAAAGAACAATGATAAAATTGGTTATTTTATATAATTTATATATTTTAATTTATTTAATTAGATCCCGGGAAGCTAAATGCTAAAACTCTCGAGAATTTTACGGATATTTTTTTGAAGAACCTGCCCTATTATCAGGTTCCTCTCGGAGCCTTCAGCCGCCTGGGACAGGAGCTTTTCCGCTGATTCGGATTCTTTCCTGATGCTGTCGTGGCAGTGAAAGAACATGTTGGAAAGCTCAACCATCTGGTCGTCCCGCTTGACATTGGTGTCCGAGATTTCGACGGTATACCTGTTCAGCTCAATCAGGTTGTCTATGGAGCTGCCCGCTATATCGAACAGCACATCCAGCACCTCGAGCTTGCGCCGGGCCTCGTCACTGGTGCCGTCATCGGCCTGCCCGGGATCAAGAAAATCACGTATCTTCAGATAATCCGCAAGCTCCAGGGAGATCACCTCGGAGAGGGCCGTGCTCTCCTCGTGATTTTTCCGGATCAGGGCGCCCTTTTCCTCCACGAGCTCCCGTATGCAGACCGCGTCAAGGAACAGGTCCTTCGCGGACCGGCTCATGGTCACGGCCTCGCCCGCCTGGGCAGCCAGGCTCGCGGACAGATCCTTCTCGGCCCCGATCTCCGCGCTTACGTCATCCAGCATTTTCGTAAGATCGCCGACATCCCCTGACTCTATAATCGCCGTGATCCTGGCATGCAATTGCTCCTCATCCTCTTTTTCTTTCTCATTGACGCAGTATCCGCTCCAGTCGGCGGTCACCGACCCGTGCTGGCGCTCCACCGCACTCCAGACCTCCCGGGCGCGCCCGGCCGCCCGCTGGATATGGTTGGCTATCCGGTAATCGATCAGGACGATGGCATTGGTCCGTTCGTGTATCTGCCGGGCAAGCGCAAGCCCCTTCTGTATCGATTCCGAGAGCATGAGGATCTTGAACATCAGTCGCTTCTCGGTCTTCGGATCGATCGCTTCGATGACCAGGAGGTCGCCGGCAAGCTCCTTCTGTCTTTCGAGATTTATGCTCAAAATCGATGATGAATTGATGATGGTAGAGCACTGGTCCCGGAAGGTCAGTCCGGCTTTCAGGAGGATCTCCGCCTTCAGGGCCAGTTTCTCCCTCAGCTCTGTCGAAAGCTCGATGAACTCTTTCAACTTGGCAGCCTGGTTGATGCGCCGGTACACCGTCTTGCCCAGCTCCCGGGCATAATCGAAGAAGCGCTTCGTATCAGCGGAAGCTGTGGCCCTCTGTTTCTGCTCCATTTTCGCCTGCCGATTGTCGGGTATGTGAAGAGACTGCGCCCGTGTCAGCGAAAAGTCAATTATTAATTTGCCGGTGCCCTGTATCGCACAGCGCCGTGCCGGAAAATGTATTGACTCGGGACGGATAAATCATTACTTTTTCTGCACTGCATATCCAGGGAAGGAGGAGGCCGACATGAGGGCATCAATCGCATCAATAATAGAAAAAAAGGCCCGGAACGAGAAAATAACAGTGCTCACCGCGTATGATTACTCCTTTTCGGCGATACTGGACACCGCCGGTGTGGATATAATTCTTGTAGGCGATTCAATGGCAAACGTGGTCCTTGGCATGGAATCAACCGTTGAAATAAGCCTTGATGAAATGATCAACCACTGCCGGGCGGTCGCGAAAGGCTCGCAAAACGCGCTGGTTATCGGCGACATGCCCTACTGTTCGTACCAGTCGAACCCGGAGGAGGCGCTGGACAGCGCGCGCCGCTTCATGGATGCAGGGTGCCAGGGCGTGAAGCTGGAATGGTTCGACAGCGCGCTCGAGGTTACCACCCGTATCGTCGGCGACGGGATCCCGGTCATGGGACATATCGGTTTCACGCCGCAGACCGCCGACAAGCTGGGCGGTTCGATCGTCCAGGGGAAGGACTTCGAGACCGCGAAGCGGCTGATCGACCAGGCCTCCAGGCTGGAAGCTGCCGGGTGCTTCAGCATCGTGCTGGAATGTGTGCCATGGCAGATCGCCCGTATCATATCCGAAAAGCTCCGGATCCCGACGATCGGGATCGGTGCCGGCGCCGATTGCGACGGCCAGGTCCTCGTCCTCAACGACATGCTGGGCCTGTTCAAGCGGTTTACGCCAAAGTTCGTGAGGATTTTCGCGGATCTCCACGCCGCATCGCTGGCCGGCGTGAAGAAATACATCGAAGAAGTAAAGGCCGGTTCGTTCCCCTCCGAGAAAGAGCGGTTCTCCATGAAGGAAGATGAGTTCGAAAAGCTGAAGCAATCGCTCTGAAGCCGGAGCAGCCTGACAGTCCGGATCCAATCTACACCGCAGGATTTTATCCCGGCAGTATCCTGACATGCGTATTGACAACACGGATTTTTATCAATCGCCGGAATAAACCATTGTGGGATTTCAGTCGCGGTATGCGTGGTGCCTGAAAAATAAAAAAAGCCTCTTTCGAGGCTTCTTTTAAAACTGCTCAACTACAGCCTGCGGCATGGAGAAGAATGGGGGGGGATATGAAACATTGTTGTATGGGTAACACATTCATCCACTTCTGTTTCAAGGTGAAGTTTTTTTGCCGCAAGCTGTAGAGAGCAGACTTTGCATACTGTCTCTAAAGCGAACTGAAAGTAAACCTCCTACTTACAATACGCAATTAGTTGACCGTTACAATAGTGAATATACTACAGGGGAAGGTATAGTGCAATCCTTGAAAGTGTTATTTGGATGAGAGAAAAAACACGAATAAATTTGTAGGTGAATTCCCCTACAATACCGAGCCCGCAGGGGCTCTCACTCATGGGTTTGAGGCGTGGTCCTGGTTCCACTGAACCGCATAACGCACCAGTTCGCTTGAGTCCTTCATCTTGAGTTTCTCGATTATGCGAGAGCGGTAGGTTTCGACCGTTTTTACGCTGAGGGAAAGCTCCTGCGCGATATGCCTGTTCGACATACCCCGCCCGATGAGGTGAAAGACGTCCATCTCCCTGTTCGTGAGGCCGTCAAGCGGGGACTGCATGACGTCCGATGATGTAAGGAGTTTGCCGAGGAGCCGCTCCTTGATTTCATCACTGACGAATATTTTTCCGTTGAGTATATCCCGGAGCCCCCTGACAACGGTCTCCATCGATTCCTTCTTCATAATGAAGCCGCGCGCACCCGCACGTATAGCGCGTTCTGCGTAAAAATTTTCATCATGCATGGAGAGGATCAGGACGGGGATGTTGAAGCGCGACTTGATGGCAGTGGTAAGCTCGATACCGCTGGTACCCTTGAGCGAGAGGTCCGCGATTATGATGTCCGGCCGGAGGTCATTGATCTGCCGGATGGCGCCCTCTGCGTCCTCGGCGTCTCCGCAGACGATAAAGTCCTCCTCCCCGTTGATGAACACCGCAAGCCCCTGTCTGACAACCGGGTGATCGTCAACGATGAATACTTTTTTCTTCATGATAACGCCTGTCCTCGCACCCGGATAGTATCGATGCATGAGTCCCGGCTGTCAATATATTATTTAGCCGCACCGGCAACCGTCACTGCCTTCGCCAGTAACAAGAAACCGTGGTCCCCCCATGCTTGTTTGTCCCGATCTTGATTGCAGCGCCTATCGCGTTAGCGCGGTACTGCATTGTACGGAGCCCCATGCCCTTAAGAGAATCGACGTCGTCCGGAAAGCCCGTGCCGTCGTCCTCGATTTCAAGACGAACAATGCCCCTCCTGTTCGTAAGCGACACGGTTATCCTTCCCGCATTGCCATGACGGATTGCGTTCGTTATGGATTCCTGCACAATGTAGTGGAACTGCGTCTCCACCATGCTGTCATTGATGGTGATCGACGAATCGTACTTCATCTTGCATGAGACCGAGTATACATTTTCCATGGTCCTGGTGAGGCGGTCGAGTGCGGCGATAATGCCTCCCGAGTCAACCTCGACCGGAGACAGGCCGCGCGAGAGAAGCCGTGTGTGCTCCTTTGCCTCGTTGATCAGCGCGGTTATACCGCGTGCGTCTTCCGCCTCCGGGATGTTCCGCACGGTCAGCTTCTTGACCAGGGACTCGCAGAGGAACCCGGTGCCGGCAAGTATCTGGCCAAGGTCGTCATGCAGGTCGCGCCCGATACGCTGCTGCTCCCTCATGCTGATCTCTAATATCTGCCGCTCAAGGTATTTGCGTTCGGAAATATCCGTGAACACGGCCACGAAACCCGTTACCCGGCCCTGGTCGTCTGTCAGGGACCGCGGCGAAACGACCATTCCGGTCTTGATGCCGTCGGTGATCAGCAGCGCAATTTCGTACGCACCCGGACGGGCGCTTGTCTTCCCGCTGAGGACATCCTCGAAACCCTGGCGGTCGGCCTCATGTATGAAATCCAGTATCGGCCTGCCTATTATCTCTTCTTCACGGCAGCCGATCATCAGGCAGAACTGGTCGTTCACGAATACAACGATACCCTGCTCGTCCCCCTGCACCAGACCGTCGCTCATGGCCTGGACCAGCACGCGGTACTTCTCTTCGCTCCGGCTCAGCGCGCTCTGGGCCATCTTGCGCAGGGTGATATCTTTCAGAACGGCATGTATCATCGGCTTCCCGGCGATCGGTATGGCGGTGAGGGTTATATCGACAGGCACCTCGCGCCCGTCAAGACGCAGCGACACCCACTCAAGACTGAGACTGCCCATCTGATATACCAGGGATATGATCTCATCCATTCGCGTCGGCGTATGCATTCCCTCGGGGAGATATTCAGGGGAAAGGTCATACATCGCCATGCCCAGTATGTCTGACTTGCTCCGGGCTCCGTACAGATGCACCGCAGCCATGTTGCAGTCCACGATAAAACTGTTTTCCATCAGAAGCTGGGCGTCCGCCGACTGCTCGAACAGCAGGTGGAATTTTTCCTCGCTTTGGCGCAGGGCTTTCTCGATTTTCTTGACCTCGGTAATGTCATTTAATACCGAGAGCAGGTATTTCTCGCCGCCCAGGTCAAGCACTTCAACCGAGACCAGCATTGTCATCATCTCCCCTGATTTGGAGGGGAGCCGGACCTCACGGTCCCGGACAGCGCCGAAGCGCCGCAGGGTCGTCCTCAGCGATTCGAGGACATCTGCCTCGATGAACTGTTCAATTACGTTTCCGGGCATGCCCAGAAGCTCTTCGCGCGTGAATCCGCTCATTACCAGCAGCTTCTCGTTCATATCTATGATCGCGTCATCGTCCATCCTCGTTATCAGCATGCCGCTCGGGCTGGAATGGAACGTCTTGTAAAACTTCTCTTCCGAGACGCGAAGCGCTTCATCCGACTTCTTCCGCTCGGTGATATCCTCCCCGATCGCCTGGATCTCCGTGATCTTGCCCTGTTCGTCGAACAGGCCCTGTGCGATCCATCGCTGCCAGCGTTCCTCTTCGTTGATCCGGATGCGAAGCTCGTGGTTAAGTACCGGGTTTTCAGCGCTCAGTGCCGCATAAATTTTCCCGGCATTGGAAAGGTCGGTGTTCGCAAGGAGTTCGTCGAGGGGCCTGCCTATGACATTCTCCTGCTTCACATCGAAATACCGGGAGAACTCGTCATTCACGAACGTGATGGCGAAATGTTCCGGATGAAACCGGCAGATCATGACAGGCGCGGTCTCGACGATGGCCCGGTACCGTTCTTCGCTCTGCTTCAGCATCTTGCCCATGCCATGCCGGTAGAGCGCGAACTCAACGGTTATGACGAGCTCGTTGATGTTCACCGGTTTCACGAGAAATCCGTACGGGCCTGTCGTCTTGGCCCTGTCGAGGATATCGCGGTCCGTATGGCCGGTCAGGTAAATAACGGGAATGTCATGCCGTGCCGCCACTTTTCCCGCCGCATCGATGCCGTCGCCGGCGCCTTCGAGCAGGACGTCCATGAGTATGATGTCCGGGTTGAAGCGCTCAACAGCCCGCATCAATTCATCTGCCGATGTCACGATATCCGGGGCGTCATAACCGCGTGCGATAAGCGCGTCACGGATGTATTTCCCCGATATGACATCGTCTTCGGCAATCAGTATGCGATTGTTTCCCATTATAACGCTCCGCGGGATCAGACAGCAACGGCTATTCTCTCATGACGGGGGGATGAAATCAAGTTGTTTACTGGAGCGATGATTAATTTGATTGTCATTCCCGCGAAAGCGGGAATCCAGATACTTCCAGCAAGGTAAACAATAACCGTTCCCTATAATAATGGATCCCCGCTTTCGCGGGGATGACATTTTTCAAACATTAAATACATTTAATAATGAACGATACCTTACAATCCCGATGGTTTAAATATGCAGAAAACAACGCTCAAGCGTGGCCATGAGCGCTATGTTGTGCTCGTTCGCCGCCTCGATCACCAGGGCGTCGTTCATGGACCCTGCCGGCCAGACCACTGCGGTAACGCCCTCGCGCGCCACCGTATCTATGCTGTCCCTTTGCGGGAAGAAAGCGTCCGAAGACATGACCGCACCTTTCAGGCTGTGTCCCTTCTTGAGGGCCTTGTCTATGGCCTGCTCAACGGCGCCGACCCGCTCCTGCTCGCCCGTCCCTACCGCGATGGCAGCGCCATCCTTGACGAATACGATCCCGTTGGAGCGCACGTTGATGTTGACATACCAGGCAACCAGGCAGTCTTCGAGCTCCTTCTCTGTCGGCTTGCGGCGGACCACGTAATTCGCTCCGCCGTTTTTCGCCGGGTCAGCGTTGGGAATCATCGGGTCAATCACGAAGTCCTCCGCAGACCTGATTCTGGTCAGGTAGGGTACCTCGACGGTAAGGGAGCCGTCCACCAGGTTACGCAGGTTATAGTACCCGCTGACATCGTCGCCGATGAACTTCGGGACGCCGCCCATGTTCGCGGCTTTCGCCACTCTGATGGCGTTATTGAGCTTTTTCGTTCCCTCGTTCTTCTTCAGTATTTCAAGAGCCGCGGGCTCGTACGACGGAGCGATGATCCCCTCGACAAAGCTCTCCATGACCGCTTCCGCCGTCGCCGCATCGACCGTGGTGTTGAACCCGATAATCGATCCGAAAGCGCTCCGCTCGTCGCAGGCGCGCGCGATGCGGTAGATATCGGAGAGCGACTCGCCGGCTGTCTCGACCTTGAAGCCGCAGGGATTCACGTGCTTCATGATGGTGCAGGACGGCTTACGGAAAAACTTCAGTATATTGATCGCCTGGCTCATGTCCTGGAGGTTCGTAAGAGAAAGCCCCTCCTTGCCTCCCTTGAGGATGTCGAGGTTCCCGACCGAGCAGTTTTTCCCGTCGGCCGGCGCGTACGCGATGAACGGCTGGTGCGGGTTGGTGCCGTACCTGAGCTGGAACGGGACCTTCTTCAGCGGGATTGTAGTGTCGCCGATAACGAGCTTCGCTTCAGCGGGAAAATCGCTCTGTATCGCTTTCTTGTATGCGTCTTTGAATGATGATACGTCAGTAGCCATGAAACATCTCCTGGTTAAAATGAATGGGCGCGCCGCCCGGCGCGCCCGTTGCAAGCATGCTCTCTTGCGCTCCTCTACTTGTTCCTGTTCTTGAGTGCGAACTTGATCTTGCCTTCCGGGCTCCGGAAAACCGCGGCTGTCGCAACACGGTAATCGTCCCTGCCTTTTTCAGGAGCAAGGGCCTTGTAGAGCGCGCTCGCTGCCTCGCGCGGCGAGGCGTACGGCAGCTCGACATCGACCGGCTCGCCCTGGAAAACGGGAAGCGGATCCGTGTTGACACCCGAGTAGGTGGCGATCAGCTTGCCCTTGCCGGCCGCTTTCGGTACTTCATAGTAGACGCGGAGGACGGTGCCGTCCTTCGCGCGCTTCACGATGGAAAGCGCTGCGCTATCGCAAAGGCAGCCGCTTATGCGCGGGGTATGGTTCGGCGCGTCAGGCTCGAAATCCCAGGCGCGGAGAGCATTGCCCATCGCGGCGACCGGCGAGACGCCCTTCTTGAACTGTGCGACGATGTCCGGCGTCTGTTTGCCGTTGCTCACTCCAATCCATTTGAAACGCCCCACCATGATCGCCGGATAGATCAGCAGATCGGGGTTCCCGCCCTGAACGGCCTTTTCATCCGACGGTTTGACGAATACGTTTCTCTTTTCCTTCTCGAAACGCCTGGCCTGGCTCGAGGGGCTCCGCCCCGTTACCGCGTACAGGACGATATCGTCCCCGGCAGGACTGCTTCCAATTATAATAATGCGACCGGGATATACCATTTGCGCTAGCGCTTCAAAACCTTTTTCCATAGTTTACTCCTTTTCTAGAATTCGTACTTTTCTGCCTTCTATTCTGAGCCTCCCCTCACAGTAAAGCCTGATGGCCTCCGGGAGAACCTTGTGTTCGAGTTTCAGACCACGCTCACGGAAACTCTCGAATGTATCGTCTTCCTCAACGGGATTGACCCCCTGCAGTATGATCGGTCCCGAGTCGCACCCCTCGTCGACGAAATGCACGGTGCAGCCGCTCACCTTCACGCCGTATCGCCATGCATCGCCGTAACCGTCGGTGCCCGGAAAGCTGGGCAGAAGCGCCGGGTGGATATTGATGATACGGTTGCGGTAACGCTCCAGCATGTGCCGCGTAAGGAGCCTCATGTACCCGGCCAGGACGACCAGCTCGACCCGGTTATCATCCAGCAGCCTGATGATCGCTTCCTCGTGTTCCTCCCGCTTCGCGAAATCTTTCGGGTTTACTAAAAATGCCCTGATACCGTGTTTCCGCGCCCGCTCAAGCCCGAAGGCCTTCTCCCTGTCAGAAATGACGCAGACGACCTGGGCCGGCAGATCGCCCGACTCTGACCTGTCGATTATGGATTGGAGATTGGTCCCCGACCCGGATATTAACACCGCGATTCTGGTTTTCATTGGCGCGCTTTTCGCATGATGGCCGGCCCGTCGAGCCGGATGCCGCGGTCCGTATTTTTGCCATAATTAAAGTTAATTATGTCCCGTACGCTTCTGTCAAGATTAATTCATTCTATGAGCTTCAGAAATTCCTCCCGGGTCCGTATATCACTCCGGAACACCCCCCGCACTACCGAGGTCATGGTGCTGGCCCCGGGCTTGCGTACACCCCGCATTTCCATGCACAGGTGACGCGCCTTGATGACCACCGCGACCCCCTTTGGCCTGACATGGGTCATGATCGCATCGGCTATCTCCGTGGTCAGGTGCTCCTGGATCTGGAGCCGCCTGCTGAATATCTCAACGATCCGGGCAAGCTTGCTGATACCGACTATCCGCTTGTTTTCCGGTATATAGGCTATATGGCAGACGCCGAAGAAGGGAAGAAGATGGTGCTCGCACATGGTGTAGAAATTGATGTCCTTGACTATGACCATTTCATCGTGCTCAAGCTCATGCGTGCGCCCCAGGATATCGGCCGGGTCCTTCCTGTCACCCCCGAAGATTTCCTCGAACATGCGGGCCACCCGGTCAGGCGTGTCTTTCAGTCCGGGACGCGAAGGGTCCTCACCGATCGCATCCAGTAAATCAACAATCGCCTTCTTGATTTTATCCTTGTCCACACCCAATCCTCCCTGTCACAATGCCTGTGTTACAACGGCCATTCGGCAGGGTGCCAGCGACCGTTCCGTCTCCTCCGTAATAATTTCACTTCTGCATTTTTTCAATAAAAAAACAGCCTCCGTGTTCACTTTTTAGCATAACCCCCGAAAAATGAGTTGATTTCCGGTTATCACTTTGTCAGCCTTCTTCTGAAGAAGGGCATTTCATGGTCACGATAGAGATTAATGATCCAATAATCGCCACCCTGCAGGACAACATCCTGAACGTTCACAACTCCCAGGTTATATTCCGCCAGCTGGAGGAAACGGTGCGCGAGCACAGGAAGGACCTGGTACTGAACCTCGAGCACGTCCGCTCATGCGATTCTTCAACCATTGCGTCATTTGTCGAGCTCCAGACCCTGGTTAAATCATTCGGTAAAGAGCTCTCTATCATCAACATCTCCCCCTTCGTGATGAAGATTTTCGACATGCTGCATATAAAGAAGTTGTTTAACGTTGTATGACCGCACTCTGGCGGATTACCGGGCAGGAAAGCCTTTAGAATGAATTGAAAGCAGGTGCTGACGAAATGCCGCGATCGGGTAAAACATCGGGGAAAACACAGTCCGCGACAGAATGCTCCGGGATCGAGTGTCTCGACAAACGAAACCACGTCTACGCCATCGAAAACCTCCTGACAGCGGCGGAGGACGTGACCCAGCTCATCACGAAAAACCTCCGGCGGCTCGTTGACCAGAAGCAGGTGAAGCTTGTCCGCATAGCCCTCAGGGAAATGATAATCAACGCAATTGAGCACGGGAACCTCGGCATCTCTTTCCGTGAAAAATCAAAAGCCATGCTGGACGATTCCTATTTCGATTTTGTCGCACGCCGGCGAAACGAACCGCAGTGCCGCGACCGCCGGGTCATTGTCTCCTATATGGTCGATGAAGAGCGCATCATGTACGTGATATCCGACGAGGGAGACGGGTTTGACCACCGCAAGGTGATGGGAAACAATTCCCGTGACGCCAACCGGCACATGCTTGCCCACGGGAGGGGCATCTCGATGGCGAAGAATATCTTCGACTCCGTCCGCTACAACAAGAAAGGTAACCAGGTCAAACTGGTAAAAAAAATCAATAAAAAGACGCCGCCGCGGAAAAAATAATTCATCGCCCGCCGTTCCCGTTCGTACTATATAAAACCGGGTGTTTATGTACCACTGGTGGATGTCATCACGAGCGAAGCGAAGCGTGCCTCGACAGTTCGGCAGGCTCACTGCGCCGCTCCGCTCGGCAACCGATTGGTCCCTGATCGTAGCCGAAGAGTGCTTCATCGCCTCCGCAGGGGCTCCCCGGAATGACATGCCAGATAACCCTGTACCTGCAATTTGAAGCAGGTATTACACAAATGAAAAGGTTTCATAATGCAAAATAAAAAGGCGATTATCCTTCTAAGCGGCGGCATCGATTCCGCAACAACGGCAGCGATCGCCATCGATTCGGGCTTCGCCCTCACCGCCCTCACCTTTTCGTACGGCCAGAAGCACGCGGTCGAAGTGATCGCCGCCGGGCGGATCGCCCGCTCGTTCAGCATGCCGCCCCCGCTTGTCATCGATATCCCGGCTCGGATATTCCGATCGGCCCTCACCGACGCGGGGCTGTCCGTGCCTAAAAACCGCGACACGCACGAAGACGGCATCCCGGATACCTACGTGCCGGCCCGCAATATTCTGTTTCTTTCATACGCGCTCGCCTTCGCGGAGTCGGCCGGCGCACGCCACATCTTTATCGGGGCGACCGCGGTCGATTACAGCGGTTATCCCGATTGCCGGCCGGAATTTTTCCGGGCATTTCAGGAAATGGCGAACCGGGGCACCAGGTCCGGCGTGGACGGAGACCCGTTCGCCATCATAACACCCGTCATCGGCATGAGCAAATCGGAGATCATCAAAAAAGGCGCCTCACTCGGTGTCGACTTCGCTCTCACTCACAGCTGCTACGACCCGGATCCCGACGGCCTCGCCTGCGGATCCTGCGACAGCTGCCAGATCAGGAAAAAAGGCTTTCTCGACGCCGGCGTCGCCGATCCCACGCGTTACCGTCACGCATGATCGCGTTGTTTGCCGATATCCTGTTCCCGTCCCGTTGCGCCGGATGCGGACGGCCCGTTTCATCGAGGATGAATTTTCTGTGCGAAGACTGCGCACGCGCAGTACACTTCCTTGACCGATCGTGCCCGGTCTGCTCGGGCCCTGAACCGGACAATGGGATGTGCGCCGTCTGCTCCGGCCGGCGCTGGTATCTTGACTCGAACATCACCGTGGCTTCATATGATGGCATAATGAAAAAGCTCCTCCACGAGCTGAAATTCGGCCGGGTGCGAAAGCTCCATTCGTTCCTGGGCGATCTCGCGTGCGCCGGGCTTGCCGGCCGGGGCATATCGGCAGACCTGATAACGTGGGTCCCCATGAACCCGAAAAAACAGAGGGACCGGGGCTTCAACCAGTCCGAGCTGATCGCACGCGTCATGTCGAAGAGGACGGGCATCCCCTGCCGCAGCCTGCTTTCAGAGCGGCGCGGCGCGGGTAAGCAGCGGGAACTGGGCCTGCGGGACCGCTTCATCAATATCCTCGGCCGGTACGAGGCCGCGTCCGGCGCCTCCCTGTCCGGGCAATCTGTACTCCTTGTCGACGACATTTTTACGACCGGCGCCACGATAAACGAATGCGCCCGCCAGCTCAGGAATGCCGGCGCCCGGAGCGTAATTTCCCTTACAATGGCCCGGGCGGACATAAAAAGACTTGAAAAAAAATAATTTTTATTCTATATTGGATTAACCGCGAATATATGAATTGACCCCGGCATACTATCGGTATAGAAGGGAACTTCCTGCGTCGATCGACACGATGTCGGCTGCGGTGCTGGATGGCATAAACAATGGCGGTATGGAGTATATAACATGAAGAGAAAATCAACTGATAATGTTGAAATTCTTATTCTCGATGGACGCATTGACCAGGAAGGTTCGGAAGAACTCGAGGGAATGCTCCAGGATTGCCTTGACAAGGGCAAAAACAACATCTGTATCGATATGATGGATGTTAAACATATTTGCAGCTCGGCCCTTGGCGTCCTGGTGGCCATAAAAAGAAAGATCAAGGACAACGAAGGCGACATCAAGCTCGTTATCGTGAACGATAACCTGTTGAGGCTTTTTGAAACCACCATGCTCGATAAAGTGTTCGAAATTTTCGAATCCCAGCGCGAGTGCCTATCGACCTTCGACTGACAGCGGCGCACGACATGGGAAAGGACATAAAAACGATATTCGCGCCGCTGAGCGATTACCTCAAACACGTTGAAAAAGAAATCGAGAACAGGCTGAAGACCGGCGTCCCGATCATAGACGCGAGCTCATTCCACCTTTTTCTCGGCGGCGGCAAGAGGATCAGGGCATCCCTGGTGATACTGACCAGCGGCCTTCGCGGTCCCGTGCCCGACGGCATCATTCCGCTCGCGGCCGCCACCGAAATAGTCCACGCCGCCTCCCTCATCCACGACGATATCATTGACCAGTCGATGTTCCGGCGGGGCAACATCACCGTTCCGCAGAAATGGGGCAGCAAGGTCGCCGTTCTGGCGGGCGATTTCATGTACTCGGTCGCGCTCAACACCGCCATACAGGACGGCAACCCGGCCATCTTCCCCCTCATGGTCAACGGCACCAAGGACATGGTCATGGGCGAGCTCTGCCAGATCGAGTACTCCAATATTGATACAGCAAAGCGCGAACATTACATGAAAATCATCGAGCTCAAGACGGCGCAATTCATGGCCTCCTGCTGCAGGCTGGGCGCCGTGAAATCAGGACTTCCTTCCGCTGAATGCGACCAGCTCTACCGGTTCGGCCTGAACCTCGGCTTCGCCTTTCAGATTATCGACGACACGCTTGACATCATGCAGAATTCCAAACAGGTCGGCAAGGACGTGGGGAGCGACTTCAAAGACGGGAAAATCACACTTCCCTTCCTCTACCTCATCGAGAAGGGCGGACCTGCTGAGCTGACGAATCTCAAGCAGTACATAGCGGACCCTGACCCGGGCGCCTGGGACGGGATTAAAAAACGCCTGGCGGATTCGGGCGCCATCGATTACTCTGTCCGCCTGGCCGGGGATTATATAGACCAGGCCCGCGCCATACTGGGCGGCTACCCGGGTTCAGTTTTTAAAAACATTCTGCTCGATCTGTCGGAATTTTTGCTCAACAGGACATATTGAGGCCCGGATGACCGCGCGGGCATAGAATTTCAGCCCGCCGCGGGAAAAATTAAGTTGTAATATTACGGGCCATGATTATTGTTAGATAGACCTGATCAAACACCGCTGTCCCGGAGAATGTCATGATCACAAAAGAAAAGGAAGATCTTCTGAAATTCTACAACATGGGCCTGGTGGCGTACAAGCAGCGGCGATGGGAAGACGCCATTCACGCTTTTGAAAAGGCCCTGGCAATCGATCCCGAAGACGGCCCGTCATCACTCTATCTCGACCGGTCACGCGGGTTTAAGGAAGATCCGCCGGGCGAAGACTGGGACGGCGTTTTCACGATGACGACAAAATAACACACGGCGGACAGGGATATGGCTAAAAAGGTTATCCAGATAAACAAAAACCCGGTTTACGATATCGGGATGGTCACTACGGTGTTCAGCAAGGACACCGAGCTCAACGGCGAGCTCTCTTTTAAAAAATCACTCCAAATAAACGGCACGTTCGAAGGCGAGATCGTGTCAGGCGGATTCCTGGTCGTCGGTGAAGGCGCGGTCGTGAAAGCCAACATCAGGGCCAAAACGGTCATCATCATCGGCACGGTTTACGGAAACATCGAGGCAACATCGCGCCTCGAGATCCACACCACCGGCAAGCTCTACGGCAATATCAGGACCGCCAAGCTCCAGATCGCCGATGGCGTCGTTTTCGAGGGCAAATGCGAGATGATCAAGGGAGACCAGAAGAAGACGGACAAGGAATCCGAAGATAAAGACGAGCCCGGGGCAACCGAGAGCGAAGAAGCCGCCGAATAATTAATCAGGCAGGCCTGTCATGAATGGCCACGAAGCCTCCTTCTATGAAAAAACAGATGACGGGACAGGAACCGTCGGGTGCCGACTCTGCCCCCATAATTGTATAATCCGGAAAGGAAAACATGGCATTTGCGGTGTAAGGAAAAACTGCGACGGCACCCTCATCACCGAAATCTACGGCCTCCATACGGCCGTCACCATGGACCCGATCGAGAAAAAACCGCTGTATCACTTCCATCCCGGATCATCGATACTCTCCATAGGCACTCGCGGATGCAACATGAAATGCCCCTACTGCCAGAACTGGAACATCTCACAGGACACCTCCGCCCACGCGAGCCGCTATTCTTCGATCGATATCATCAACCACGCGCTCCGCGAGGGCTCCATCGGCATTGCCTATACCTACTCCGAGCCGGTCATCTGGTACGAATACGTCCTTGACACGGCTGTCCTGGCACGGGAGAAGCAACTCGTTAACGTGATGGTAACCAACGGCTTCATCAACAGGGAGCCCCTCGAACGGCTCCTCCCCTACATAGACGCGATGAACATAGACCTGAAGAGCTTCCGCGAGGAGACCTACCGCACGGTACAGAAGGCAAGACTCGCCGAAGTGCTGGAAACCATCACCTTCGCGCACTCACACGGATGTCATGTCGAGTTAACGACGCTGGTCATCCCCGGCATCAACGACTCGATGGAGGAGATGCGTGACATCATCGGTTTCATATCGTCCCTTGATAAACGAATCCCGTGGCATATATCCCGCTACTACCCGAACTACCGCTACGGCCGCCCGGCGACCGACGTGAAATATCTGACGCAGCTCCACGCCGAAGCCATGGAACGACTGGACTTCGTCTACTGCGGCAACGTCCCGTCCGAAGCGGGCGGTCACGACACGATCTGCCCCTCGTGCCACAGAACCGTCATACGCAGGATGGGCTACGCCACGCGGATTGAAAAGCTTAAGGGAAGCGCCTGCGCCTCATGCGGACACGAGCTCAATATCGTGCGCTGAACAACACCCTGCCCTGCTCCGGCCCCCTGTTTTTTAAGCTGTACCTTTCGCAATTGATGCAGGAAAAGATGTCGACGTGCTCCGAATGGCGGCAAACCGAGGGTAACTACAGTGATGACACCATCTCACAGCACGGCTGCTGCGGCTCGAGGAAATAGCGGTTTTTAAATTCAGAAACAGTGGTGATATTGAAATAACGGGTGAGCTTCGCGGTCTCGAACAGCCTCCGGATCTGGGAATTCAGATCATAGAATACCATCATGATCCCCTTACCCATGGCGTAGTTGAAAAACTTGACGATGCTGCCAATGGCCGACGAGTCCAGTGATTCAAGCATCAGGCAGTTTATCGCGATCAAGCGCGGCATTTTAACGACCTGTTCGGTCCAGATCCGTTCCACAAGTGATATGCTGTCGATGTTAAAAACACCGTTCAGATGGATAATAATTGTATCGCCGTATTGTTCGGCATGGAGATCGATCATTGGACCTTTCCAGCTGACATTTCAGTTCTCATACAAGGATAGGCATGAATTGTCAAGAAGTAAATTCCTTGAGCATTGTGCCATAAACTTTTTTCTCACACAACCGATGCAATCATGCGCCAGTTTAAATATAATCCGGGAAATAAACGTATGCGGCATGTTTGTATACAATTGCCCCGATAACGCACTATACCATCCGTTGGAAATTCGTTTTAATCCGTGGCCTAATGCATCTATTTTACATAATAAGTAAGCAGATTACGCGACAGGTATTTCCCGCGATAAACCCGTGGTGCATTACCCGGGATGAATCATCCTATAGCAAGAAAGCGGCAGGGAATCTGCCGCTTTCTTGTTATCTTGGTATTATTGTTTCTTCTTTATTCAGCCGCATGTTCCTTATCATCATGCCCGTGCCCTGCAGCGTGGGGGAAAAGCGGCGTGTACTTTGCAAACCACATGTATATCAGCACCATCACCGAAAGGCCGCCCAGGAATATAAACCACTCCTGGATGGTCGGATTATACGCCGCAAACGACTTCCAGGGGAAGTTGGGAACCGACGAGCCGTTCAGCACAACGAACATCTTGTTCAGGAAGAGCGCTCCTGCCGCGCTGCAGATGCCTATCAGGAAGGTTTTCTCCTTTTCGCGGTTCTTCTTGACGAGGAGCATCGATATCGCGGCAATGAGGAGAATGAACTCAACCGCGAGCATCCAGTACCCGTAATAGCCGCCCATCATGCCGGTGAACGAACGGTCGAAGAGAGGGGTCCATTTCGAGGCCATGAGACCGACGTCGATAACGCGTGCCAGGAAGTACACCGTGATCATTACCCCGGAGACCTTCGCGATTGAATGGAACGTTTCTTTCGGAACCACTTCCTTCTTCATCACTTTGCCGGCAATATAGGCGCACAGCGTCATGAACGCTGTGCCGCCAGCAGTCGCGCCGATGATGACCACGAAGAAGTAAATATGGTGGGCCCTGAACCAGGAGGCCTTTCCATACATGATATCCCACATGCCGCCGCCCAGAGAGCCCTGGTGGAAGAACGAAAGGAACGTGCCGCCGGCCGCGAAGATCCACATGAGCCGGTGAAGGTAATGGCCGATATACTTCAGCACGGGGATCGCTTCAAGGACCTTGTGCTTGAGAACTACCGGGACCAGCTCAACGCAGAGAATCATGAAGTAAAGGGTCAGGCACCACACTACCTCCGTCAGCATGGAGATCGGCATCAGGCCGGGTCCCCAGTTGGGATAGGTATAACCGAACCAGGCCCGGAGGGGCTGGCCGATGTCAAACACGAGAAACACCAGGGTGAAAAGGTAGCACATGAAGCCGATCAGGACCGTGGAATTGATGAGCGGCTCCAGCTTGTCGTTGCGGAAGATGTAAAGCAGGAAGCCGGTAGTAAAGGCCCCGCCGCCCAGTCCGACCAGTCCCAGGTCCCCGATGATCCACTGGCCGAAGGGATACACATTGCTCATGTCGGTGTAGCCCAGACCCCAGAACAGGATCTGTATGCCGAAGATGAGGAAACCAGCCGTCAAGAAAAAGAGTATGTAGAGCGCTATCCGTACATTCTTTGAATAGCTGTTGAATTCCGTCTTGAGGAAATTGATAAACTTTTTAATAAGGTCCACTGTTTTTCTCCTTAATCTGAGTATCGGAGTCTATTTAAATTTCATTATTCCCTTGATCCAGGTCTTGCTTGTCAGGTAGAAGACCTTGGGATTGGGATACTGTTTCATGTGCATCAGCTTTTCACGGGTCTTTTCGTCCTTATCGTCAATTGTGTGCACGAGACGGAATTTCCGCGCCTTTTCCTTTTCAAGCAGCTGGTTCAGCTCCGAATTCGGATCGTTCAGGTCCCCGAAGACCATTGCGCCTGTCGGGCAGGAGGCTACGCAGGCCGGCGTGTAAGTGACGGCGTTGATGTCCAGTACGCCGTTCGCCGCGGCCTTGTCCCGCTCCCTCTTCCAGATGTGGCTGCAGAACTGGCATTTGACCACGGTACCGCGCGACGCGATCGAAACGTCGGGATTGAGGGAATTCTTAAATGAGCCTTCATATTTAGGCTTCCACCAGTTAAAGGCGCGCGCCTCGTAGGGGCAGGACGCCTGGCAATACCGGCAGCCGATGCAGCGCGACCAGACCTGGCTGACGACCCCGTCATCACCCACGTCGGTAGCTACGACCGGGCATACTGAAACGCAGGGCGGTTTCGGGTTCTTGGGATCGTTCCCTTCGCACTGCTGGCACATCTTCGGGATGTAGCAGACTTCCACATCAGGGTAAGAGGCGTCACGGTCATTGGTGACTTTCATCAAATCGAGGAACTGAACACGCTTCGGCAGGTCCGAGTCGTCCTCGAACACCGGCATATTGTTTTCCTGGGCACATGCCATGGCGCAGACGCCGCAGCCGGTGCATTTGTCCAGATCTATCGCCATTCCCCATCTTCTGTTCATCTTCATGTCGGTATCCACCTCTTAACTGATTTTGACCCTGGTGAGCCACCAGTTGGCGGCCCCGGTCAGGGGATCGATATCATTCGTCATAATCTCCTTCGGGTTCACCCCTTTCTCACGGGCGTACCGGGTATATGCCTTGTGGCCGAACCCGAGCGGAATCGCGATCGTTCCGGGCGCCACCGTATCGGTGAGATGCGCACGGACGCTGCCGATTTCGCCGCGTGACGATTCAATGTCGATCCGCTCGCCCTCGGACACGCCCTGCTCGTCCGCTGTTTTTCGGTTGATCTGGACCCAGAGCTTGCCCTGCGAATATGTCTTGTCGTCGATCGCTTTTAGCACATAGGGGAACGCCAGTCCGTCGCCGTCGCCCACGAAGGCCAGCTCTATCGGCACCAGGCTGAGCGGAAACTCGTCCGACGCCTTCAACATCTTTTCCAGAGAGGCGAGATAGTCGTTCAGGACCTTCGCGTTGAAGTTCGCCGCGCCGGCGCCTGCAGCCGCCCCATAGGTCTTCACCAGGTCTATATATCCGTTCCAGGGAAAGGCCCCTTTCGCGTCGTCGACCTTTTTGGCCAGCGAGATTATCGCGTCGCCTGCGTGGACCGCTTTCATGTACGGTTTCAGCGGGGCGTCCCCGGTCGCGGAGGCTGTTTCAAGGTAGCTCAGCGAGGGGAATATATAGTCCGCATACATGGCCGTGTCGTTCAGCAGCGGCATGAACGCGACCACAAATGCGCCTTCCATCTTGTTAATGAGATCGGCGCCGTACACGCTGCGGTACGCAGGGTCGGCCTCGTTCACGAAGAGCATCTCGAAATTCCCATTCTTGATGAAATCGTCCAGACCCGCGGGCTTTTTCGCGTCCTTGAGCGAAGCTGCCGCGTCGGCCGAAAGGGCCGGCTCGCCAAGGTCCTGGCTTTTCTTCAGGGTTGCGGCACGCGATCCGACCATGGCATTAAGCGCCTGCACGGCGAGGAACTCAGCGGACGACGATGAAACGCCGCTTCCGCCGCGGCCCGCCACCGCCACCGGGTTCCCGGCGCGGGCGAAAGCGTCCGCCACATCCTCGATCTGCTTTGCCTTGAGCCCGGTGATGGCCGCGGTCTTCTCCGGGGTGTACTTTCCGACGATCGCCATCCAGTCCGCGCCGCCGGCCGCCCGGCCTTTCTTAGCAAGGCAGTTGGCAATGCCCAGCGCCAGGACAATTTCAGTGCCGGGCTTGATGGCCAGCCATGTGTCTGCAATCGACGCCGTGCGGGTACGCACCGCGTCGGCCTGCACCAGCTTCGCGCCCTTCTTCTTCCAGGCGACAAAGCTCTTGTTCATCGTGCAGGGTGTGCCCCAGCCTTCAAGGAGGCGCGCTCCGAAGCTGAGGATGAAGTCCGCATTGTCCAGGTCGTAGTCAACGTAACCGCCCAGGGCCGCCTGGGCAAGCGTGTTCAATGTAGGCTCGTAATATGCGTTGGCGCTTCCGGAAGCTTTTACAAGCCTGTTCAGGAGCGCTCCGGCGAGGTTGTCATTCTTGCTGATGCCGGCGATCATGTTCCCTTTTTTGGCGCCGATAAGCTTGTTCATGCGCTTTGCGATGTCGGCAATCGCCTCGTCCCAGGAGACGCGTTCGAATGCAGAGGCCCTGGCAGTTCCCTTCTTGCCGGTCCTCTTCAAAGGCGAATCGAGCCGTTCGGGATGGTACAGGAGCTGGAGGGCATTCTGGCTGAAAGGACAGCCGCTGTTGGAAGTCTCGATTTTCACCGCCCGGTCGCCAATCATCCGTATTGACATATCGCAGGAATTGCGGCATGCACCACAGATAGCCTTCAGGTACTGTTCCGGACCGCCGACAGGGACATGCTGGTCCTGAGTCCACTCCACGAGCCACTGCAGTCCGAGGAAGGGTGCGCCGGAAAAAACATAACCCGCGAGGCCGCCGGCGACAGCGCCGCCGCCTAACATCAAGAAATCTTTGCGTTCTAACTTTTTCATGGATAATCCTTCTCCTCTCAGAAGTTTCGTGATTTCAGGCCATCAGTCGTGGCACACGGCGCACTTGTTACTGATGTTCAGTGCAGTATGGCAGTCTTCGCACTGGCCCATGAGCATCTTGCCCTTGATCGCGGCCGCGTTCATTGAATCCGCCTTATCGCCGTGACAGGAGCCGCACCGGGCTTTAAGCCTGCCGTCCTCGTATTTCGCGGTCATGACAACCTTGTGGCTGAAATAGACGAGACCGGGTTGTTTTGCGAAGGAGCCCCACGGTTTGTCGGTATCCTTGTACTCGTCGAACATGGGCTTCCGCCGTGCCACATTCGGTCCGGCATCTTTGGAGGGAGCGTTCCGGTCGTGGCAGGAAGTACATTCAGCCACGGTGGGAAGACCCTTGAACCTCCCGTTAGGATAATAATCATGGCAAATGGTGCAATCATCCTTGCTCAAGCCGTTTTCAGGAAAATATTTTGAAAGGTGGCTTTTGTGGTTAAAGTCGATGAGCTTATCGGGGTGATTGGCCATAACATAATTACAGCCTTTACTTGAAAATATAAAGCCAAAATAAAGGGTTACTAAAAAAGGTATTCCAATTAGAAAAACGGTCCGTTTCAACAGGCCTCTCCTTTTTTATCTTTATTATTGGTAAGAAATTGATACGCTTAAATAATAACCATACAAGCTATTATTTGATGAAATATATATTTTAATTTGGGGGTTATATGTCAACAAAATTATATAAATTTCTGTTGGAAATGGGGTCTTCCGGCAGGATATGCCGGGTAAAGAATCATGTACGATCCCCGGAACGCCATTCATTTCGCCGGTACGGGTCAAGCAGACTGTATTGCCTGCAATGCGGAAGCTATCATGTCATCATCCGTCCCGGCCGTATCGGTTGACGACATTCCGAGGGCCGGCTCGATCCGGATGAATGCATCAGGGCCGACTTTGACCCGGTACTTCAGCAAGGCGCTCCGGATCTCGCCTGCCAGAGATGACGTTTTCCCGGCATCCAGGTCGGGCAGAATAACTGCAAGGTACTCGTCATACCGGCAGATGAATCCGTCATTTTTTACTATCGAGGAAATCGACGGGGCCATGAGCCGTATCAGGGCGCTCCTCTCGGCCTCGCTAATCCCGCCGCCCTGATCGAACAGTCGAATAAACATGAGGGAAAAGTTCTTCTCACGATGCTTCCACTGCCGGAGGTACTCGTTATACTTCAGGCTGAAATATATCTTGCTGTGCAGCCCGGTCCCGGCATCGGTCATCACATCGTTGAACATGATAAAGTCATGTATGCTTTTCAGTATGCCCGACATACCCGCCTTGATCTCGTTAACGTCGCTGCCACGCAGCCCCTGGCGGCGGACAATAATCACCGCGCCCAGGAACGCGTTGTTATAGATGAGGGGGACGACGACCTTCTCCCCGCCTTCCAGCACCATTGTCGATCCGCTCTGCATTTCCCTGCCCGCCTCGTTATCGAGATCGATGGTGTCGAAGCTGATCGAGCTTATCCGGAAGAATGTGCCCCCCCTGAGCTCCATTGTCTTGACCAGCTTCCCTGTCGGATGATACAGGTACAGGGCCACGCTGTCCGTGCCAAAGGCCGCATGGATCCTTCCGAACTGTTCCTGGATATAACTGCTGATCGTATCTGACACGATATTGGAGCTTTCACGCGATACCGCACCGTCTTCCCGCGCGGCCTGCCCGCCGGTCAGCCCCAGGTCAATGGTATGGCGATCATCGCTATCCACGGCCGCAGCCCCCCTGCCAGACACGATCGTGATGACGGCGGTCAGGATGATTACGATAAGGACCACAAGTAAGACCTCCAGCATGGTCCTGACGAGGATCGTGTCACCGAACGAATAGGGGTAAACCACGAGAAGCCGGTTCACGCCGATTTTACCGATGAAGATATAAAACTTGAGCTGGTCGGTTACACCGTCATATTTCTCTTCGTAATATCGCGTGATAAACGGGCTGGACGTGCTGATGCTGAACTTGTCCTGGGTGAAGTCCTTCAGTATCGTTTCAAAAAGCCCGGCCGTCCTGATGAAGCGGTCGTTCTTGCTTGAGAGGCGCAGCGTCAGTCCGCTGTCCGTGATGGCAAGAAGTGCGATGTCCCGATACTCACGGTGTATCTGCTTCAGAAAAGCGGTCAGGTCTTCGTTTGCGGGCATCTTTTTGTCGGCGGCGAGCCGCTTCTCCATGTCGCTGTATTCCGCCACGATCCTGTTCGTCGTAGCAACGAGCGAGGCGACCAGGTCCCGCTCGACATACTTGAAGCGTATGGTGAAATAGAGAAACAGGCTGACGATTAATAAGACGGCCCCGACAGCTATGATCTTGATCCTTCCTGACATGGCCCTTCGCTCCAGTTGCAGATGATAAAACGCGCCGTGAAACCCGGCCGGCCTCTGGCCGGCGGCGGGATTTTCGGGATGCCGTTACTATTTTCGGATTATCCCGCCGATAACTATCGCCATTATTTCGGGCGCACCCTCCTGCCGGACCGGCTAAAAACTTGACAGCAGGCAGGACTTTTCATATTTTTGCCGGATTCATATCCTCTGACCGGAGAAAAAACCATGAGACATCGAATCGCCGTCATGCTTGTGATACTATCCACACTGGCAACCGGCCTCCTGGCCGGCGCCTGTTCAGGGTCAAAAAACGGGGACGCGGAAATCCCCGAGCTTGAGAAGGGATGCCTGTCGGGCCAGTGCGTGCCCGGACAGTTCGAAACCGCGTACCAGCGCTTTGCCCTGGTAACCGGGGACATTGTCAACCTCAGGACAAGGCCGGACACGACCTCGCGGGTGCTGGCGCAGATTCCCGTTACGCGAAAGGTCACCGTGCTCTACGTCAAGCCGGAAGAGGTCACCATCGGCGCGTTGAAAGGGAGATGGGCCTACGTCATGGATTCGGCAGATGTAAACCGTACCGGCTGGCTCTTCGACTACTTCCTGGCCTACCCGGACCGCTTCACCAGGCCCGCCCGGCAGAAGATACGGGAAATCCGCGTGATCCTGGGAGGACGGCTCACGGTCTACCGCTGCACCCCCGACGGGAAATTCCAGACAACGCAGAACGAGATGCTGTACAAAAAGGACGCAAAAAAAACGGACGCTGCCACCGGCGAGGTGCTCCAGTATAAAAACGTCATCTGGCTGAAAAAGGAGAGGCCGGACGATTACCCGGTCTTCTTTGAGGTGCTGAAAAACGGCTCCCTGGAATTCGCGGGCCAGTACCGGAACAAGCGGGGGATCATCATGACGAGGTAAGCGGCCGCGGCAGGGTCAGATCTTGGCGACAAGCTCAACCAGGCCGGTCATTATCTCGCGGTATTCTTCCGACAGCTGCAGGCGGGACAGGAGAGAGCGCGACTGCTCGACCAGCTCCCAGTGCCTCTCGACGACGGCTTCGCGCGATCCGCTCGCGTCGATCATGTGACGAATCGCATCGACATCGCGACCGGTCTTTTTATTCTTGGTGAAGATGGCCATGAATTTCTTCCGCTCCCTCGGCTTGAGCTTCTCGATGGTGCTGTTGATCAGCATGGTCACCTTCCCTTCCATGATATCGGAATTCGAAGGTTTTCCCGTGGCTTCCTTGCTGCCGAACACGCCCAGTATATCGTCCCTGATCTGGAAAGCAAGACCCAGGGGAAGAGAAAAATCGCGTATGAGCTCCTTCTCCTGGTCTGCATTTCTCCCTGCCAGCACGTACCCCATGAGCATGGGATAATACACCGTATAGTACGCGGTTTTCATCGTGGCAACGGTGATGGAGGCATCACCGGGATCGTCAATTTTTTTCGAACGGGAATGGAGTATGTCCAGGATCTGCCCCCATGCGGTGACCTCGTAGGTGCTCGAGAAGATCCTGAGGAAACGATCCTTCACGCGCGGCGGCACATTTGAACCGGCAAGGATCTCGACGGCGGCCGCAAAAAGGACGTCCGCGAGGATCAGCGCTATGTCGTTCCCTATGTTGCGGTTATGGGAGTTGCCGCCGTAGCGGCCGGCACAGGCCATGTGGAGGGATTGTCCGCCCCGGCGCAATTCCGAACGATCGATGATATCGTCCTGGATCAGCAGGAATGAATGCATCATCTCTATCACGGACGCGATCTTCACCGCATCCTCGCGCCTCTTGCCCCGCTGGTAGCCGAAGCACGAAATAAGCATGATCAGCGGACGCACCCGTTTCCCTTCGCGGCAACAGTATTCCTCGAGGAGCCCGTACATGTCGCTGATCACGGGAAGCCGCGCGTCTTTTTTCTTCACCTCGAGAAATCCGTGGATAGAACTGTCTATCATGGGAATATATTCTTTGCTGAAGGCTTTGAAACGGTCGCGCGGGGTCGGTGTTGTGTTCATGGGTGATCCTTTCATTCGCGAGAATTACAGCGGCGGTCGCGCCTGCGCAGGGGCCGTCACCCGTACAACGTACATATCCCGGGCAGCGGCATCGTGTCAAGAACATTACTGCCCCCGGCAGGCGCGCCGGGGGCCTGCGGTACTAGCGAAAAGCAGGTGAAAAGAACGTGGCCTGCCCTCTTCTGGGAAGTATCTTAAAGCGATACTGTTTTCCATCACCGGCGGGATTATACCAGCGGGCCTCATACACGCCCATGCCCTCCCCGTTTTTGGCCTTCGCGCAGATGATAGCAATGTCGTACCCGCTGTCGTCTACCGGAATACCGCCGGTGATGAGCGGACGCCAGAGGGCGCCGTCATCGCTCGTTTCTATGCAGACCAGCGGCTCGTGAAGCGCGATGCGGGATGGCGAAAGGTCCTGCCAGCGGAACGACCAGTAGGGCTCCGACTTCTTTTTCGCCGTCAGCACCGGAGCCGCGACGACTTTCCGATAGCCCTTCGGCTCCACGTCAGCGGGATAGTAGTTCTTTGCTTCCTTGACGGTAAACGTCCAGTCAGGCCGGAGGACGCCGCCGCTCCCCTTCGAGAGGTCGGCGGTCAGGCCCGCAAGGGCGGTTCCAAGGTAGCCGCTGGTACCGGGCCCGTACAGGGTGTGGCCGCCCTCGTAATACTGGATCGAGTATTCCTCGGGAGTGGAGCAGTATCCCCAGTAGGAGTTTGCCGTATCGACCACGATATACCGTGCGTCGGGAAGGCCCGCGGCCTTCGCCGACTCGCCGCAGCGCGCCATTATGCGCCGGCCCGCTTCGACGGTTACCTCGAAGGGGACCGGGAGAATGACCGTGTCCTGGATCTGGATCGCCTGCAGGAAAAGGACATGCGGGAACTCTTCAAGCGGCAGAATCTTGTAATGTATGGCCTCGGCCACGATCCGCTTCTTCCCCTGGCAGGTATCGGTATTGAAGCGCCTGGGCCAACCCGGCGCGAAGCCGGCAACGCCATGAAGCAGCGGCGTCGGGCGGTCATTCGCTCCCGCGACAAGTGCCTGGCCCACTGCCGGCTTGTCGCAGAGGCAATCGTTACCGGTGCACTTCTCCTCGTATACATCGACTTCGCTGAACCGGTAACGGATAACCGCATTCTCCGACAGGTCTTTCTTCAGGGAGTCAAAGAGCTCGAGCGATTTTTTTCCTACGATGACGCCGATCCGGCGCATCGCGGCATACCCGAGCTTTTCATCCTTGCCGTAATTGGGAGTCATGTCGCCGTGGGTATAGTTCGCGATCGCGTGGATGGGGTCCGCCGCGCCGGGGTACCGGCTCTTTATCCCCCACTCGACCTCCCGTTCCGCGTATGCCGTCACGTCGCCGTTGTAGAGCAGGTCCCCTTCCCTGTTGTCCAGGTTAGGATGCAGTGAAAAAAAAGAGAGTGCTCCAAGCGGCACATAGTCTCCCCGCTCGGTCTTACAGTCGACACGGATCATGCGCAGCTCTGAATTGACCGCCTCGGTCTCCCCCGGCCTTTTGCCGTTCAGCGTCTTGTTCATAAGGTAGGCTGGAAGGCTCCGGTTGCGGTTGACGCCTTCGATAGTGGTCGATCCCGCGGCAATTTTCGCGGGACGGCGCGTTTCGTAGGCCTTGATGATTGCCCCCGCGATACGCTCCGCCATGAACTCGTACACCTGCCTCTGGAAGCCGGGCTTGGGAGAGGCCATGCGGTCATAGAAAGCGTCCCCGAAATAGTTGCCCTGCGCCGAATGAGTGTGCGTGCCCGCGATCACCAGGCCGCCGGCCTCCACGTCGGTCTTCGCTGCGATCAGCTCCGCGATCCGGTGGTGCAGGATGCGCGATCCGGACAGTATATCGGCCTGGACCAGCACAATGGGCCTGCCCGACTTCGGCTTGAGGTACAGGGCGCGGGCATACAGGCGCGTACGAACGCCGCGGGATATTTTTCCGTTGAGCGAGTGACCGGCCAGCGGAATGCCCGGCGGCGGCGTGATATCGACCTTCGCGGCGCCGGCCAGCGTCTCCGGAACATCCTGCGCCGCAAGCGGCGCGGGCCTGCCGATGGTGATGGTCGCCGGTTTCAGCGATGCGCACCCGCCGAGAAGCAGGGCCAGGCAGGCAAGGGCAACGATCAATATATGGCTTAGGGGTCTGTTTTTCATAGTACCTGTCTCATCCTCTCATATAAGATGATTCACCTTGGTTGTTCAACGCCCAACCAGAGTAAACAATGTTTTTTAAAAATCAATAATAAAATTAATGCCATTTAGCCAACGTTTTAAAGTTGTAAAAAGTGTGCTTTATTTCATCCGGAAACCCGTTAAATTAACAGCTTGATAAAATATGTTAATTAGTTTTTACCTCGTATTTAATCGAATAAATGAGCAGTACCGCCATTTTGATAATTCTCTGCTTAATATAAAAGTGAAAATCCGTGGTAAAACCTTATGCTTTTTTTCATCCGGATGATACAGTGAGACTGCAATCAGTGTATCGATTATTTTACATGCATCACGGAAAAATATGTTGATTATTACCGGACGGGCCTGTTTGTAAGTTACATTCGCAGGCG
This sequence comes from Spirochaetota bacterium, assembly GCA_029564515.1. GTDB lineage: Bacteria > Spirochaetota > UBA4802 > UBA4802 > UBA5550 > RBG-16-49-21. The sequence continues at coordinate 74,879 of JAKQPV010000102.1, forward strand.
CTCCATCGCGCCTAATCTATTTTAATTGAAAGAGCTTCTATGCTTGCCAAACGCATCATTCCATGCCTGGATGTAGACCGGGGCCGGGTCGTCAAGGGGGTAAATTTCGTAAACCTGGTCGATGCGGGCGATCCTGTCGAAAACGGAAAGTTCTACGATTCCGAAGGGGCTGACGAGCTCGTGTTCCTGGACATCACCGCCTCGTCCGACCGGCGGGACATCATCCTCCACATGGTCAAGGGAGTCGCGGAAGAAGTGCACATCCCGTTCACTGTCGGCGGCGGCATACGCTCCATCGAGGACGTCCGGCTCATACTGGAAAACGGCGCCGACAAGATATCGATCAATACCGCCGCGGTCCAGAACCCGGCGCTTATCACCGATTCAGCGCGGCGTTTCGGCTCGCAGTGCATCCTGGTGGCGATAGACGCAAAACGGAACGATCGGGGGAGATGGACCGTCTACCTCAACGGCGGAAGGACTCCGACCGACATAGACGCCGTCGAATGGGCGGCCCGGGTCGAGGAGCACGGCGCCGGGGAGATCCTCCTCACGAGCATGGACCGCGACGGCACCCGCATCGGGTACGACATCGAGCTTACACGGATGGTGGCGGACACCGTGAGCATCCCCGTAATCGCTTCCGGCGGGGTCGGCACGATAGACCACATGTACGAGGGCCTCACCATGGGGCGTGCCGACGCGGTGCTTGCCGCCTCCATTTTCCATTTCAGGGAGATATCCATTGCCGAGGTCAAGAGGGAACTGCAGGCGCGCGGAGTTCCCATGCGGTACCCCTTTTAAAAAAACGAACAAATGAACATTGGAGGATACTGTTATCCACAACTGTTCACCATGCACCATTCACTCTTATCTATTTAAACGGTCCCGCGAGAATGCTTATCATGCACGATGATTACTTGAAAACAAGCACCATTGCAATGATGAGGCTCACGAGCAGGACTGCGAGCGCTGCTATGACGCCCATGGTGATCCTGGACATGCTGTCAGAAGGAGCGGGAGCATCCATGTAGGAGGTGTCTATGGCGACCTTGATGCCCTCTTCCATCTCCTCAACCTTGACGTAGATGCCCTTGGCCACGGCCACGAAGATGGTGTACCCGCCGTCGGCCCGCCGCCTGAGGAAAACGATCCTGCCGGTTATGGGCTGGATCCCCTCTTCCGTGTACGCGTTGAACGCCTTGGCGACCTGGACCGCGCGCGGGTGCCGGTCGACGATCTTGACCTTGAGCCGGTCGCCTACCACCAGAAGGCCGATGTCCCTGCCGCTGATGGGGGCAAGGATAAGGCTTCCCCTGAGGAGGAGCTTGATTTCCTTCCCCTTGAGGGCCTCGTGGTCGTCGTCCGTGTCGATCTCGATGTCGACGTCATCCTTCCCCGTGCCGTCCTTCGGCAGCTGGTAATCCATCATCTTCCTGCTGGTCACGGAATCGGTTTCCATCTCCAGTGACGACAGGTACTCGGTATCGACCATCATGCTCACACCCTGCAGGCCCATGCGGTCCTGTACCATGAGCTGGAAAATGCGGTTGATGTCGATTTCGCTCTGTCCGTCCAGAAGCTTTTTCAGCTCACCGGCGAAATTCACGGTGAAGGTGGAGAGAAAGACATTCTTGAATTGCCGGCCAAGGACATCATCATGCGGCTGGCTCCCAACGAAATTCATCATGTCTTTTTCGAAGGACCTCCAATCGACACTGGTTTTCAGTTCCTTGAGGTTGAAAGAATCGGTTATGACGGGATACACGCTGTTCAGCGTCAGGTAGTAACGGTTAAAAAATGCTATGAATGCCCCGAAAGACTGGGTCGAGGAAAAACGGCCCTTGATCACGCAGATGTCCTCCAGGTTGCCGGCGATCATCTGCTTTGCGCGATCTTCATCACCATTGGTGAAAAACATCGCAATCTTGAGCTTTTTCGTGTAATCGGACAGCGAACCGGCCGCGTTTTCCAGTATCTCTGACATAAATCTCCACGGGTGTGTAATAACGGCCGCGGAAGCGCCACCGCTTCTTCCGTTTCTATCATCCAACCACAGCGACCAGGTTTTTACAAGAATTTTTTCATTCCGGGTTTGCCAGTCTGTATTTTTGCAATACTGCTTTAACCCGCTGCAGGAGCATCCTGCGATCGACCGGTTTGAGGATAAAATCGCTGATGCCGAGCTTTACCAGGTCCGCCATAACTCCCTTGGTCGTTTCATCGCTGACAAAGACGACCAGCGGCCGGTTTGGCCTTTTGGAAAGCTCATGTAAAAACGCATATCCGTCAAGGACGGGCATGTCAAGGGTCGTCGTTATGAGATCGATTTTGCCTTCAATTTTTGAAAGCTTGTCAAGAGCCTCCTGCCCGTTGGCGGCTGTGGCAACAACATTATAGCTCTCCGACTCAAAAATCTGGACTATCTGCTTTCTCAGAAAATCCTTGTTTTCCACTACCATCAGCTTATAGGGCCTTCCTCCTGGCTTGAGTCCGTCAGGCATCTTGGTATTCAAACTGGGAAAATCCCCTCTCCCCTTCATCTTTCCTCCGCACTAATATTTATATAGAAGAAACATAACGTTAGCGACCTTCGAACCAGTGCCGGCGCCTCCAAACGTATGAATTCCAACAATTTTGAAGAATGTAAAAAAACAAAACTCTGTTGTCAAGATGAAAAATGGATTAATGGAAAGCCATCCGGGGTGGCCGTTATGGACGGAGGACCGCCATCCTCCCCGGCCCGGCCTGTAGCGGGCATCGTAGCAAAAAAAAGCAACAAAATACTTGATTATTTTCATTAACCGAGCGATATATAAATATAAGACATACCAGAAACATCCAGACACATGAGGGGATACAGGGGTTGAGCAACGGAAGCACCGCCAGCTACACAATTCAGCCGCAGGACTATAAAAAGGCCGTTGCCGCTGAAAATGACTTCTACATCCAGTTCAATGTCCTGTCGCCCGCGGTCGATGGCATCATCAACAAGTGCGTGCACCGCTACCTGGCTCATTACGACCTGGGCTACATTAAGAACCAGATCATCAACGTGATCAAGGAGCTTGTCAACAACGCGATCAAGGCGAATTTGAAACGGCTTTACTTCACGGTCAAAAAACTGGACATCAACAAAACCGAAGATTACCGGCAGGGTATGGAGACCTTCAAGGAGGAGACGTACGAGGGCGACGAGGACTACATGTCGATGCTGGCGGATTCCCCCCTCGTCGTGCGCGTCGCGTTCAAGACCTCGGGCGAATACCTCTATATCAATGTGATTAACAACGTCCCGATCCTTGATACCGAGCTCTCCAAGATCAACGCCCGGATCAAGAAAGCATACAAGTACAACGACATTTCCGAGGCCTTCGACGAGGTACTGGACGATTCCGAAGGCGCGGGCCTGGGCCTTATAATGGCGATGATGATTTTCAAGAACATGGGGATGTCCCCGGAGTCGTTCCGGATATACCGGAAGAAGGACCTTACCATATCCGCGATCGCGATTCCGCTCGCAATGGACAAGATCCGCGCCCGCGTGCAGATCGCCGGCGAGATAATCCGCGAGATCGAGTCCATACCGGCGTTCCCGGACAACATCATACGCATTCAGAAGCTCTGCGCCAACCCGGATGCGACGATAAAGGAGATAGCCGGTGCAATATCGCTTGACCCGGGACTCACGACCTCGATCCTCAAGCTCGCCAACTCGGCCGGGTACTTCACCGTCAAGAAGACCGAGACCATCGAGGAGGCTGTCAAGATCATCGGCGTGAAGGGTATCAACGCGCTGCTGCTCGCAACAGGCGTGCACAAGGTCATGGACGCGCGCTACAAGCGCTCGGAGTCGACCTGGAAGGACTCGTACAAGCGGGCCGCCTACGCCTCACAGCTCGCGGTGCAGATGAAGAAGACCAAGCTGGGCGATTTCGCCTACCTTGCAGCCCTCCTCTCCGACGTCGGCTTCATCGTGATGCTCTCCCTCAGGTCCGAGCTCCTGAAATCGCTCCAGGAGCTGGCCGGGTTCAAGGGAATGGAGAACATCGACCTGCTGGAGGAGATCAGCCTGGGCATATCCCACGCCGCACTGGGCGGCATGATCTTCAGCAAGTGGAAGTTCAACGACGCGCTCATCAAGACCGTGGAGTACCACCACCGCCCGCACATGGCGCCGGTCAATATCCGGCAGCTCGTGTTCATCGTATACCTGGCCGACTGCCTGGTGGAAATCGACAAGAACCGATTCCGCTACGAGTTCATAGATGAAGACGTAATCGAGTACTTCAACCTGGGCGACCGGAAGGCCTTCGACATCATGCATAAGGTCCTGAAGGAGTCTTACGAGAACCAGCAGAAGGAGCTTTAATGTCCGCGTAGCCCTGCATAGTGTCCCGGCCGCCCGGGCCGGTGAGCACGGGCGCGGCTTTGCCGTCGTCGCCGACGAGATCAACAAGCCCGCCGGCCAGATGAAGGAGATGACCGACAGCATACAGGTGGCGATAGGCGGCTTGAACGAATCCTCGGCCCAATAAATTACTTGACGAAAAACATTTTTCCACCCCACTATTGTCCCTCCTGCGCCAGCCGCAGGTAACATATTCATTACCAATATGGCCGGTTGGCTCCCCTGCCGGGGGGCCGGGGGGGCCGGGCCCCACAGAACAAAGGAGCGTGCGATGTATTTCCAGGACCTTATCGCCAAACTGAACGAATACTGGGCCCAGCGGGGCTGCCTCATCATACAGGGATACGACCTCGAAGTCGGAGCGGGCACCTTCAACCCGGCAACCTTCCTCCGCGTCCTCGGACCCGAGCCGTGGAGTGTGGCCTACGTCGAGCCCTCGCGGCGCCCCACGGACGGGCGCTACGGCGACAATCCGAACCGCCTCCAGCACTACTACCAGTACCAGGTAATACTGAAACCCTCGCCCGTCGACGTGCAGGACATGTACCTTGACTCGCTGCGGCACCTGGGCATCAAGCTCGAGGAGCACGACGTCCGCTTCGTCGAGGACGACTGGGAATCGCCCACCCTTGGCGCGGCCGGCCTGGGCTGGGAAGTGTGGCTCGACGGCATGGAGATCACTCAGTTCACCTACTTCCAGCAGTGCGGGAGCCTGGAGCTGAAGCCGGTGTCGGTAGAGCTCACCTACGGCACGGAGCGGATCTGCATGTACCTGCAGGGCGTGAACCATTTCAAGGACGTCATGTGGAACAAGAACGTGCGCTACGGCGATGTGCACGGCCAGAGCGAGTTCGAGTTTTCGCATTACAACTTCAACATCGCCGACACGGAACTGCACTTCAAGCTCTTCGACCTGTACGAGAAGGAATGCCTTTCCATTCTCGACAATCCAAAACAAAAAGTCGTGCTCCCGGCTTATGACTACGTATTGAAATGCTCGCACGTTTTCAACATGCTCGACGCGCGCGGCGCCATTTCCGTTACCGAGCGGGTCGGGTACATCGCGCGGGTGCGCAACATCGCACGGCGCTGCGCGGAGCAGTACGTCGCCATACGCGAAGAGATGGGCTTTCCGCTCCTCATGAAACAACCGGCCGGGGCAGCCTGATGGATGAGGATTTCGTCAAGCTCGAAACATTCCTTTCGAAGTACGACAAATTCGTCATATCAACGCATGAAAGCCCGGACTGGGACGGGCTCGGCGGCGAGATCGCAATGTTCGAGCTCCTGAAAAAGCTGGGGAAAAAGCCGCTCATCGTCAACTCCGACCCCACGCCCGACAATTTTCTCTTCCTCGACATAGAGCACGACATCAACGTCATGAACGGGTCCTTTATTCTTCCCGGCGATATCGCTGAATACGCGCAGTTCGTTCTTGACACCAATGACTACAACAACATCGGGGCGGCCGCCTACAACGCGCTCAAGGACCGGGTGCGCGAGGTGTTTATCATCGACCACCATGAGGGGGACGAGAGCAAGCTCGGCGCCAACATCATCAAGGCGGGGGCCTCCTCTGTCAGCGAGATCATGTTCCACATCATAGAGCATTTCGAAACACCCATCACCCTGCGCGCGGCCCAGGCGGTCTTCGGCGGGATGGTGTTCGACACCGGCTCGTTCAAGTATCCCAAGACCACGCCGGAAACGTTCCGCATAGCCGCGAAACTGGTTGAGGCCGGCGTGACCCCGTTCTTTATACACGAGCAGATCTACGAACAGAACGCTCTGTCAAGCTTTTCGCTCCGGGGACGGATCCTGTCGAGCATGGAGGTGCTTCACGGCGGCAGGATGATAGCGCTCAAGCTTACCCCGGACATGCTTAAGGAGACGGGCGCGACGTTTACCGAGGGCGAGCCGGCCATCAACCTCCCCCTCACGGTCAAGGGCGTGGTGGCCAGCCTTCTGGTCAAGCAGGACTTCGAGGGCCCGGTCAAGGTAAGCATGCGGACCAAGGGCAACATCGACGTGGCACAGCTCGCCATGGAGCGGGGCGGCGGCGGCCATAAGAACGCGGCCGGGTACAAGTCAAAGCTATCGTTTGATGAAACATACAGGCAGGCGCTCAAAAGCATGGAGAAATTCTTCACGTGAGAGAGGGCGGAAACATCACCGGTCACGCGCGTCGCGCGCCCGGAGCTTTGCGGCTATCAGCTCCGCGTGGTCGACATGCAGGAGCGTGGCGAGCCGGTGCACCAGGTGATCCTCGCCCGGATCGAGCCGCCCGTCGGCGTACGCGATGCGCCAGGCCGACTCAATGAGACTCCGCTTCTCCCCGTCGCTGAAATTCCGGTTGATAACGCTGGTGTAGGCCCACAGATCGGTGGCTTCGCGCTGCGCGTGCTCGGCCGTCGAGATGACATCTTCAATCTCCCCGTCGGGTATACCAAGCTCCTCGCGCAGCAGCCTGCGCACCCGGTCCCGTTCGATGATGGAGAAATCGTCGTCGGCGTGGGCCATCTCCAGGAGGATCACGCACGCGGCGATATTGATCCGTTTCCCGCCGTCGCCCCGCGTGTCGCCGCCGACAGGTTTTCCACTCAGTAAATTCACTATCGACCGCAGCATGTCCCGCTCCAGATCTTTCTTTAATTGATGAAGAACATCCCGCGAGGTCACACCGTCAGGCACTAATGCAGGGTGACAGAATAATCTTTGGGAAGTATCCTGTCTTCTTTGTACAGGTTGAGGTAGAAGGCAAGGATTTTTTTTGCCTGGGCTATCGTCGCCTGGTCCAGCTTCATGGCGCCTGTCGGATTATCCATATTCTTATAGTACTTCCTCTCCGAAAATATCGGAATGCCCATGAACGGATTTGGCAGGTCCATGTCCATCATCTCGAGCAGTGTCGGCAGCAGGTCCATGCTTGTGCAGAGGGTGTCATTCTTCACGCCCCGGTACGCACCCCCGGGGAAATGTATGTAGCAGGGTATGATATCGAAGAACGGGCTAAAGTGATCCTCGTGCTTTTTCATGAAATCGATATACTGCTTGTTGTTGCCCATCGCATGGTCTGCGGTGAGTATCACCACCGTGTTATCGGCATGGGGAGACTTTTTAAAATATTCCCAGAACTCGCCGAAGGCACGGTCGGTGGAATGGATCGCGTCGATCATCTCGTTGCCGTCGGAGCCGGGATGACGCTCTTTCACCTTGAACGGCGGATGAGAGTTTATGGTCGATATCGTGAGGAGAAACGGCGCGTTCCGGGGCTGCTTTTTGAGCAGCTCGACGACGAACCCGAACAGGACGTCGTCGTCGACGCCAAATCCGTTTTCCCGGTCCCTTATCCCGCGCGGGATCAGGCTCTCGCACCCGTAGAAATAATCATAGCCTTCCCGTTTCATGAAAAAATCCTTCATGCCGATGAAATGCTCGCTCCCGGCCTGCGCGTGGATCGTGGTGTAACCCTTTTTTTTCAGGATGTTCGAGAGAAACAGGAAGCGGCAGGGTATCGGAATGCGGGATCCCCCGATGTTCTCGTCCAGGAGGTAGACGCCGGAACCCAGCGCGGCGATAAGCCCCCGTATGGTCGGGAAGCTGGCGTTGCGCATCCTCGTGAACGAGAAGGATTCATTCCCCATCTCGTTGATATGGCCCGTAAGGCCCCGGAGCCCGTGAAGCTCTTCTTTAAGAAAAAAATCGGACAGCGATTCGACGAATATGATGATAACGTTCGTGCCCGGGCGTATCGCCGGCCTGTTGTATGTTTTCCTGCGGGGATCCAGGTATATGCTTTTTTTCATGAGCGGGTACCGCTCATCCATGCTGTATAACAACTGTCCCCGCTCTTTGAATAAATCGATGATGGCCTTGTCCAGAGTGACCGGCTTCGCGCTCATGATCTTCGAAAGGAAATAATACGCGAACAGCGACCTGAAGAACTCCGACTCCGGCAGCCTGAGGTAGACGCGGGGGTCGGAGATATCGTTCCTGAACGCCTTCTCCGCGGTTTTTATCCGCTCGATCGACTTTTCCCGATCCATCAGCGTCTTTTTATCGACAAGCACGGAGATCGAGCCGTCACTGTTTTTTACCGGCTGCCGGTCACGCCCGTCGTCGCCCACAAGGCCGGACAGCCATACGCATACGGCCACCAGCAAGCCCAGGGCCAGCGCCGCTACCGCGTTCACCACGATCACGATTATTGACAGGCGCGCCTTCATGACCGTGCTCCTTCATCAACCCTGTCTGTATACAGATATATTTTACGCAGAATAGCAAACACGAGCGCGAAGATGGCCAGGACCGAAGCATATATCCCGAAGGAGAGCCAGGTTGTCAGGTACACGGTGCCATCGGAGTAGAAGGCGTGCGCCCAGAAATTGCTGTCCACGTGGGCACCGCCGAAGTACAGAGCGCCCCAGTCGAACATCCTGACGAACTCGGAGGCGAAGAAGAGGAAAAGAGCGAATCCAACGATGAATTTCCTGACGACAGGCCTTCTGAATACAATCAGCGAGATGCAGACGGCGCTCGAGTATATCAGGCTGGCTGCGCCATATTTCGCAGTAAGCCTGAGAAAATCACCGGAAACATCCTGTATCGAGTATATGGAACCGATCGCGATTATGGAGCAATGCCAGACGATAAAATACAACATCACCACGAATGTCAACGCGGCACTGGCGACAATAAGGCCCTTCTTTTCAATGAAAGTTGATTTAATGACATCAATACGACTGTTCATACAACACCATTTTCCTGCATCGGACGCAATTTTTAACCAGACGGTTAATTTTAAAATAATCAAGCAGCAATGTTTAACCATTCGGTTAATACTGTCAAGTACATTTTCATCTATTGCTGAAGCAGTCACCGGTAAAAAAAGATTGCCTAATTGCAGTTTCCTGCTACCATCCGTACACGGTGGTCATCGTTCCCCGGTTAACACCCGTCATGCAGTTAATCATTACGGGCAGGAATCCATCAAAGCATTCCTGCCTGACCGGAGCGGCCGCATGGAATATCTTTATACCGAAGAGAACCTGAAAATGATTCTGGCCTCGCTGGAGCAGGCACCGAAGAAACACCGCACCTGCCCGATGTGCGCCCGGCTTTCAGGCATCATGGGCAATAACTCACTGCACCGCGGCCCTTCCGGGACCCTCACTCCCCAGACATCCGGTCTCGAGGAATTCATCCTGATAAAAAACTCATGGCACATACTCAAATGTCCGCTCTGCTCACGGCTTTACACGGACGAATACCGTTATGATCATCTGGTCGGCGGCCGCGAAGACGAATACCTTATTACCGGTATTGATTACACCGAGGCGCTCGAGCTGCTAAAGGGAATAAAAGCTAAAAAACTCACGAAAACGGGAGATACCTGGACCATTTCATTTTAACCTGATGCCGCGGGAAAAATCCGGCAAGGAGGAACCACTGATCAGAGGTGATAATCACCGGCCGCTTCCGGCTGGTAGATGATGTCCTCGATCACAAAATACTGCTCGCCGGCAGGGTTCTTCTTAACGACCGTGCCGATAGTGCTGCCAAGGAGCTCGGTACCAATGCCTGAAAACACGCTCAATGCATCCGTGCCTTTGCCCTCCCCGGGAAATACCAGCGAGTAAACCTCTTTTTTTCCGTTTCCGATATTTTTAAGACAGATCTTCGAATTCATCGTCACTATGTTCGGCCTGATATCACGGGGGTCAACAAGGCGGGAATGTTCCAGATCACGCTTCAGTTTTGCCGCAGTATTAGCGTCAAGTATGCCCGCCGCTTCCCTGCCATCAAGGATCCTGACGAGCCGTTCATAATCATTTCTGGTGAAAATCTTGCCCTTGCGCATATTCGATAACTTCGTTTTTCCTGCGATAAACGCCAGGACCCGGCGGGCCCCTGCGAATGATTAAAGCCGGATTGAGAACAAAGGAAACAACCTCTTCCAATGCAGATTAATACAATCCCGACCGGGCGCTGTCAACAGAATTTTCGGGGGGCCATTAATTTTCATCGCACCACAGCGGTTAGAAAAACGTACTGTTATGCGACATAATTAATGCACCGGGTCCATCCTTTTCCATTTGTAAAAAAATGCGGACGTGCGTCGCGCGGAAATCCCTGGACGGGATACGCTCTCGACGGGTCCGCAAACAGCCAGGGACCTGCCGAGAGCGAATCAATGCTTACTTTACTATGATGAAGTCCTTTTTCGGGGCGCCGCATACCTCACAGTTGGCCGGGACATTTTTATCGAACGTATTACCGCAAACCGGGCAAACCAGATATACATCAGGGAGCACCTTCATGTCATTTTTGTCAATCGCAGCGAGCGCGGCAGTGTACAACTCTTTATGCTTTTTTTCCACCTTGAAGGCTGCATCGAACGATGCGGCGGCATCACCCTTGTTCTCATCATTTGCCTTGTTGATAAATTCCGGATACATCGTTTCTATCTCATACGATTCGCCATTGATGGCATCCTGGAGATTTTCACGGGTCGATTTCACGGCAAATTGGGGGGTTATGGTATCCATCTTGACACCGGCAGCTTCCAGCACCTCGGTATGCTTTACCGCATGGATGGCTTCCGCCTTGGACGCAGCCTCGAACAGCCTGGCTATTTTGTCAAATTTCTCTTCCTTCGCCTTTTTCGCAAAGGCAGCGTATTTCACACTGGCCGTGGTCTCACCGGTAATCGCCTTTTTCAGATTATCCTCGGTACCTTGCTGCTTTTTACACCCGTTCACGGCCGCTGCTGCCACCGTCAAGCAGAGAACGCCAATCAGAATTTTGTTTTTCATCATATTCCTCCTTTTAATAAGCAGTTATTATTCCGGCACTAGCGATCCTCTCTTCCAGAGATCGCCCGTCCGCCATACTTATGCTATCCAAAGATAAAAAAAGCAAGATATTTTCCCCATAACCGACCAGCATTTCATTACTATCGTAACGAATGCAAAGAAAAGACTTGAAATAATGGTGCACCACAGGTATCATACAATCCAATCTGCAAATCTGCATCGAAGGAGCAAAATCATGAAAAAATACCTGCTCTTGCTGGTACTCCCTGTTTTTCTTTTTGCATGCGCCGAACTGCAAAACCTGATAGGGAAAAAACCCGAAGTAAGCCTCAAGCGGTTCGATATAGACTCAATCAGCCTGAAGGATATTACGTTCCTGTTCGAGATCGAGTTGAACAATCCTTATCCTGTCGGATTCAAGCTCGAGGACATCGGCTTCAACGTCCAGGTCGAAGGGAACCAGTTGTTCAAGACAAGGACGAAGAAAGGTGTAACGGTCAAGGCCAACGGAAGCGAGACCACGCCTGTCAAGGTCACCCTCGTATACGAAGACATTATGAAAATCATAAAGAATTACGCGGATCGAGATTATCTCACCTGTAAAATTGATATCGACACGGTTATCCCCCTCCCGAAGGCACTCGAATCGATTAAGAAAAATATCACCTTTAACTACACGGTGGAGAAAAAGATACCCGCGCTGAAGCCGTCTTTCAGGATTGTCAATGTGAACGTCAAAGCGCCGACCCTCGACGAAATCAAGAAGTCCCTTATCGAAACAGGAAAGAAAAACCTGGACCCCAAAAATCTCCTGGGCATGTTCGAGGGCCTGATATCCGGCCGCGACACCACCCCTGCCCTCGACCTGACCTCGATTGACGTTCCCATCAGCATAAGCTTTGACGTGGAAGTGAAGAACAACACAAAGGCGAAGCTCTCATGCAGAGACCTTTCATATGATTTTCTGGTCAATGATACGAAGATCCTGAGCGGGACAACGGGTATAGTCAGCGAAGAGGGCAACGCGTCATTAATACGGATAACCAGCACCTTCAGCTCGAAGGCCCTGGGCGCATCCGTCGTCAGCATGTTCAATACACGTGCTGGATCCTACCGGCTCAGGGGATTTTCAAACATCAAGCTGCCGGATGAGATCAAGTCGTCGCCACTCAAGCTCGAGTTCAACGAAATGGGAGCGTTCAAACTCAACTGACCGCAATGTCACGGCGCAACCCTCTTCATATATTCTTGACAAGGGATGCGGTCCCCCGTAGCGTTGCACGATGAACCGAGCAAACGCAATTTATACTCCCGGAAGGTACCCGTGGAACTGATAATGACGATTATCGACATCATCCTGCATGTCGACAAATACATAAACGTGATAATACAGACATTCGGGATATGGTCCTATGTCATACTCTTCGTCATAGTATTCTGTGAGACAGGCCTGGTAGTGACCCCGTTCCTGCCGGGAGATTCACTCCTTTTCGCAGCAGGCGCCTTTGCCGCTATAGGCGCCTTCGACGTAACACTGCTTATAGTGGTATTTTCGTCGGCGGCAATCATCGGCGATAACGTTAACTACTGGATAGGTCACCATGTGGGGCCCAGGATCTTTCACCGGGAAAACGTTCGCATCTTCAACAAAAAATACCTTGACCGGACCCATGCATTTTACGATAAGCATGGCGGTAAAACCGTCATCCTGGCCCGGTTCATGCCCATTATCCGCACCTTCATGCCATTCGTGGCAGGCATCGGGCGCATGCACTATCCGCGCTTTCTCGCCTTTGACATATCCGGAGGCATAGCCTGGCCCATGCTGTTCGTCCTGCTCGGCTACTTTTTCGGGAACATCCCGATCGTGAAGAAATATTTCTCTCTCGTAGTGGTCGTCATAATCATTATTTCGGTTCTGCCCATATTTTACCAGGTATTGAAAGTACGAATGGAAAAGCATGCTGATGTGAAACATTGAGTATACGGCCGGTGGCCACCGCATCTGGATTATTTGGCATGTTTTCAAGCACCCGGGCTTGGTGGAATATTTAAAATTTAGTCAACATTAATATTGACTAAATTTACCCTGTAATTAGAATACCAATCACGGTATGATACCCCATGCAGGGAAACACCCAAAGGAGATAAGCACATGGCATTTCGCTTGATTCCCCAGGAAGTAAAATTCTTCGACATGTTTGACCAGCAGGCAGCGAAAATCGTCACCGCGGCAGCATGCTTCAAAGAGCTGGCTTCAACCGGAAAATTTGACGACGAAGGCATCGCGAAAATGCGCGACCTCGAGCATGAATGCGACTCCATCACCCATGATATAATCGATAAGCTGAACCGTACATTCATCACCCCATTCGACCGCGAGGACATCCACTCGCTGGCCCACGAGCTTGACAACGTCGTGGACATGCTCTATACCACGTCAAAAAGGCTTCGGCTGTACAAACTCAAGACAGTCAACAAGGAACTCATCGAGTTCTCCGAGTTAATCGTTAAGTCGGTTTCCGCACTGAGCAGGGGTATCAACGCAATGCGAAACCACAAGAACCCGAAAGACATCTATGATGCCTGCATAGAAGTCAACCAGGTCGAGAACCAGGGGGACCAGCTGCGGGACGCCATCATACTCAACCTGTTCGACAAGACCAGGGACCCCATCAAGATCATAAAGTGGAAAGAGATTTTCGAGAGCGTTGAAACCGTTCTCGACATTTGCGAGGATATAGCCAATCTCATGGAATCCATCCTCGTGAAGCAGGGGTAACGATGGACCTGTTTGTCATCTTTCTTATAGCCCTGGCTCTTCTGTTTGACTTCCTCAACGGTTTTAACGATGCGGCGAACTCGATAGCCACGGTCGTATCAACCCGCGTCCTTTCCCCCCGATATGCCGTCATCTGGGCCGCTTTTTTCAATTTTATCGCATTCCTTTTCTTCGGCACGCATGTGGCCGGTACGGTTGGCAAGGGGATAATTGATATCAGCATCATGAGCAAGGAGCTGATCTTTTCCACGCTGATTGCCGCCTGCCTCTGGGACATCATCGCATGGTATTTCGGCCTCCCCACGAGCTCATCCCACGCGCTTATGGGCGGATTGATCGGCTCGGCAATAGCAAAAGCGGGCGTCGGCTCGCTGATCTGGTCAGGAATAATTAAAATAGTCGTGTTCATTTTCGTTTCACCGGTACTTGGCCTGGTTCTGGGCCTTTTACTCGGCACCATTGTGTACCGGCTCGTCCGACGTATGGCGCCCACGCAGGTGGACCAGTTCTTCCGCAAAGGCCAGCTCGTGTCTGCTGCCCTTGTCAGCCTCGGGCACGGCGGCAACGATGCGCAGAAAACGATGGGCATCATAGCCGGCCTTCTTTTCAGCACCGGCATACTCGGAGGGACATTCTACGTCCCCGTATGGGTTGTGCTGAGCTGCCAGGCAGCCATCGCACTGGGGACAATGTTCGGCGGATGGCGCATTGTCAAAACCATGGGCCAGCGGGTCACGAAATTGCGGCCGGTCGACGGGTTCTGCGCCGAATCAGCCGCGGCAGTGACGCTGTCACTTTCCTCCTGGTTCGGCATTCCCGTAAGCACCACGCATACCATCACCGGCTCCATTATGGGTGTCGGCACACTGCGCAGATTCACTGCAGTACGGTGGGGAGTAGCAGGCCAGATTGTATGGGCCTGGATACTCACGATCCCGTTCTCCGCAATAATATCAGCAATCATTTATTTCATCGTCGTATAGGGAGGAACGCGAGTGTCCGACATAGCATTATGGGGTGGATTCATCCTTTTTATCATCGCGATGCTCGTTCTTGATCTTAAAGTTTTCCAGAGAAAAGAACACGAGATCATGATCAGGGAAGCTCTCCTCTGGACTCTTTTCTGGATCGTGCTCTCGCTTGGATTTAACCTCGGCATCTATTTTTATATGGGAACCGATTATGCGCTCGAGTTCCTGACCGGCTACCTGATTGAGAAGGCCCTCAGCGTCGACAATATATTCGTCTTCATAATAATCTTCGCCTATTTCGGCGTTGCACCCCGGTACCAGCACAAGATCCTGTTCTGGGGTATCCTCGGCGCAATAATCATGCGTGCCTTTTTTATCCTGGCCGGAGTCGCACTCATAGAACGGCTCCACTGGGTCATCTATATACTGGGCATATTCCTCGTCTATATCGGAATCAAGCTGGCCTTCGAGAAAGAGAAGGAGGTCCACCCGGAGCAGAACCCGCTCTTAAAGATAGTGAAGCGCATATTCCCGGTCGACACGAATTACACGGGCAGTAAATTCTTCACCCGGCAGGGCGGCAAGACATTCGCCACGCCTCTCTTTATTGTACTCATTGCAATAGAATCGACTGACATTGTATTCGCGGTCGACTCAATACCGGCGATACTCTCCATCACACGGCACCCCTTCATCGTATTCACATCGAACATATTCGCGATCCTGGGCCTCCGCGCCCTTTACTTTGCCATCTCCGGCATCATGCAGCTCTTCGCCTACCTGAATTACGGGCTCTCGCTCATACTTGTTTTTGTCGGAGTCAAAATGCTGATTGCTGATTATTATAAAATCCCCGTGAGCATAGCCCTGGGCACGGTCGGAGGGATACTGGCAATCTCGATCATCCTGTCACTCCTTTTTCCGCCGAAAGATAAAAAGAGAAAATAGCCCTCTCAGCCCGCACGCGATCCGGACAATCACGAGTTTTTGTCATCCCTGCCGTGCCGGTTTAAACTTGACATTTCCGAAGATGCAGCGATCATGACTTTTGCTGAGACGCGGTATCGGCGTTTTCTGCAAGCCGGCACGAAGAATATTATGCTTCGCTAACTTTGATTTGCGAGCATAACATAATCCGAATACCACTCGTATAACGGAGGATGTGAGCCTCTGAAAAAATTCAGCCACCTCACGAATGAACAGGCGCTTGTCGAGCGGGAAAAACGAACTGCTGCCCTTTCATCGGTCATCGCTGCAGTCGGCCTGACTTCCTTTAAAATTATCGTCGGGATCTCGACCGGCAGCCTCGGCATACTCGCGGAAGCCGCCCACTCGGCACTTGACCTGATCGCGGCCATTATCACCTATTTCGCCATTCGGATCAGCGGACGCCCCCCGGACCAAACCCATCTGTATGGCCACGGCAAAGTGGAAAACCTCTCTGCCATGTTCGAGACGATGCTATTACTCGCGACATGCGTGTGGATCATCTATGAGGCGGCAAACCGGATCTTTTTCAAGACCGTCCAGGTAGAGGCTTCTGCATGGGCCTTTATAGTGATGGCAGTTTCGATTTTTATCGATTTCACCCGTTCCAGGGTACTCTATCACGCGGCGCGCAAGCATAACAGCCAGGCACTTGAAGCGGACGCCCTCCACTTCAGCACAGACATCTGGAGCTCGGCTGTGGTTATCCTTGGACTCATCTTCGTGAAAATCGCCGAAATGAAAAAGGAATGGTTTTTCCTTGAGAAAGCGGACGCCATCGCGGCCTTCGTCGTAGCAATGATCGTCATCTATGTCAGCATACGGCTCGGGATCCGTACCGTGCAGGCGCTACTGGATGCTGCGCCGCGAGGGCTTTACGGGACGCTGAAAAGGACGGTAGAGACGATCCCCGGTGTCATGGACTGCCACAATATACGATTCCGCACATCCGGGCCTCGCGTTTTCATCGACATTCACATCCTCACTGACGGCACCCAGAGCCTCAAAAGCGCACACGATCTGACCGAACATATTGAAAAAACCATCCAGGATTCCATCCCTAATTCTGACGTCACGGTACATCCGGAACCGTACGAAGATGGCACTACCAGGATCGGAAAGAGCAAGAAACAAAAATAATCTTGATTTTATTCTCGCCACTGTTTTTCCTGATAAACATATGGCATCGTCAGCCGGAGGAGGTCCAGATCATGAAATCATACAGGCGTCTTTCCGTCTTTACCCTTGCATTGCTTCTGGCCACATGGCTTGCGCCATTTAGCAACAACAACCCGTTAATCCCCGGGTTACGGGCCGCCCAAACGGGCGCGGCACTTTCCGCGCAAGTCGCAAACAAGGTATCCTCCCAAAAAAAATCCCCGGCGCGGGTTGAGAAAATCACAATCCTGTTTTTCAATGACCTTCACGGCAACCTGCTTCCATTCAAGATAAAAAAGGATGACGGCACGACTGTCGACACGGGAGGAATAGCTGCAATAGCAACACTCGTTAAACAAATCCGCGCGGAGAATAAAAAACAGGGTATCAAAACATTCCTGCTCGTGGCGGGAGATGTGCTGCAGGGCACACCCATGTCAACGGTCTTCAAGGGAAAGCCCGATATCGAGATATTCAACGCCATGGGTGTTAATGCCATGACGGTCGGCAACCATGAATTCGACTTCGGCCTTGATAACTTTATCGCATTGAAGAAGGCGGCGAAATTCCCTGTCATCAGCTCGAACATCGTCTGGAAAAAAACCGGGAAAATGTTGAGCGAGCCCCTGGCAGTGTTCCCGATTACCGACAAGCTCAGGCTCACCGTGATAGGTGCAACCACCACGGAGCTCCTGACCACTACCGCGCCGTCAAACGTGGAGAAGCTCGACGTGCAGGACTCGGTGCAGACAGTGACCTACCACTTCCTTAAGTCTTTTTCGAAAGGCCCCGTGATACTCCTCTCCCACAGCAAATTCCAGACCGACTCTGATATCGCCCACAAGGTCGGCGGCCTCACCGCCATTATCGGCGGCCACGACCAGGTCCTTTTCGATCCGGTCAAGATGGCGAACGGGGTCCCGATTCTCCAGGCATTCGAGAAGGGACGCTACCTGGGAAGGATAGATATCGCGATAGATCCGGATCTCAAACGCGGTGAGATTGAAAAATCCAGCTACCTGCCCGTAATCTCAGACATTAAACCGGACCCGCAGGTGAAGAAAATCGTCGACGCATACAGCTCAAAGCTCGACACGACGTTCAAAGAGGTCATTGGCGAATGCCTTGTATTCATGGACGGCGAGCGAGAGCGCATCAGGTATGAGGAGACAAACCTGGGGAACTTCGTTGCGGATGTCATGCGCAATTACACGAGCTCGGATATAGCGTTTATTAACGCGGGGTCGCTTCGGTCCAGCCTTGACAAGGGGCCGATAACCTTTGAGAGCGTCTTCAAGGTAATGCCCTATCCCAACGAGATAATTCTGGTGAAGCTGTCAGGCACCGAACTTCTCGCTGCGCTGAGCCGCTCGGTCAAGGGGAATCGCGCGGACGAGGACGGCGGATTTCTCCACGTGTCCGGCCTCTCGTTCACGATCAGGGGCAAGGCTGTAACCGATGTCAAGGTGGGCAGCGCCGCTCTCGACCCCGCCAGAACATATTCGGTCACCATAACCGATTTTATGTATTCCGGCGGCGACGGATATGCCGTATTCACCGGGAAACCATCGACGAAAACCGGCCTGCCGCTGCGCGAGCTTCTTGTTGACACGATACGAAAACAACATGTGGTAAAAGCATCGGCCGGCGGCCGAATAGAACGAATCGAGTAAATGAGAGTATGCGGGCAATTCAGCCTGCCCGCTGAATGATCATTCATGATCCGACAATGCGTTCAATAGACGATATCCTATCCCTTCCCGTATATGCCCAACTCGATGAAATAGCGGGCTCTCTCGCCGCATCGGGCACACTCATTCTTCACGCGGAGACCGGAGCCGGAAAAACTACGCTGGTACCGTGGCGTCTTCTCTCGCATGATGCGTTTACCGGATCCAGGCTGATCCTGCTCCAGCCCCGCCGCATAGCTGCGCGGGCCGCGGCCGAGCGCATTGCCGATCTCCTGGGAGAAAAAATCGGGCAAACGGTAGGACTACGCACCAGGCAGGAAACCATTATCGGCAAAACGACACGCCTCGAAGTCATGACCGAGGGAGTCCTCACCCGCATCATGCAGAAAGACCAGTCGCTTGATAATTACGGCACCATCATTTTCGATGAGTTTCACGAGAGAAATCTGCAGAGCGACCTGGGCCTGGCGCTGGCTTGGGACTGCCGCGAAACACTCAGGCCCGGGCTGAAAATACTATTCATGTCAGCCACCCCGCCCGCCGACGAGGTACGCTCGGCTTACGGAAAAATACCTTTAGTCTCTGTTCCCGGCCGCGCGCACCCGGTGCGGGTTGAGTATAGGCCGCCCCATGCCGGGGAAAAACCGTGGGAAGGCGCCGCCCGCCTGGCCATGGAGGCGATAACTATCCTTATGCCATCGGAGGGGGACATTCTGGTCTTTCTCCCCGGATTTCGCGAGATACACCGTACACGGGAGATTCTTCAGCAATATGCAGATCATAATGTAAAGGTTGTGGTTCTTCATGGCCGTATTACCCCTGAAGAACAGCGTGCTGTCCTCTTACCGATACCGGGAAGCGGAAGGCGAATAATTCTTTCGACAAATGTGGCAGAGACAAGTGTGACAGTCCCCGGTGTCCGCGCCGTGGTTGATATAGGACTGGAACGGCGGGTGCGCTACCGCGCTCGAACCGGGATGGATCACTGGGATACAGTAGAAATATCCATCGCTTCAGCCGAACAACGGAAAGGAAGGGCTGGAAGGCTCGGCCCGGGCATTTGCCTTCGCTGGTGGAATCAAACGAATCGCCGGGAAAAATTTTCACCCCCGGAAATAGCAGAGTCGGACCTGGCGCCGCTCGTTCTTGAAACAGCGCTCTGGGGTACCGTCTCGCCCTACGAACTCAAATGGCTGACCACACCGCCACAGGCGTCCGTGGACAGGGCGTCTGAGCTGCTGGGACAGTTATCGCTCATCGACGATAGGGGGCGTATTACGGAGGCGGGCAGGTCTGTTGCGATCCTGGGCCTCCACCCGCGTCTGGGGCACATGCTGCAGGTTGCTGCAGGAAAAGGCTGGCTCGCAACAGCTGCAGTTACAGCCGCCATCATCGAAGAAGGTGACACCGGGAGAAATGATGGCCACGATTTCCGTGATAGATTGTCGGCAATCGCGCTATGGATCGATAACAAACAAGGATCCATCCGGGAAAGCCTCGCACACCGCATTCTGAATGAATCCCTTCGCATTCTTCGAATTTGTTCAGGAGGCGATAACTATCTTACAGCAGCCGACATCGATCAAGATCTTGCCGGGACATTGCTTGCGATGGCTTATCCCGACCGAATTGCACAAAAAACAAGCTCAGATAACAATGAATCTCGATGGATACTGGCAAGCGGAAGAGCCGCGCGTTTAATTGGCCCTCTTTCCAGAGAAGAATTTATCTCCATAGCCGATCTGGATGGCGGCGAAACAGACGCACGGATCTTTCTCGCTGCACCACTTAATAAAGAAGATATCATTCATGGTCTGGCAGGCAAGCCTGGCGAAGAACTTATTACTGAATGGGATGGATGGACACCAAAATCGAGGCTGATTCTGCGTTTGGGGCGATTATTACTGAAAGAAAGATATATAACACAACTTCCCAAAGATAAGGCGATAACAATCGCTTATAACCGCATTATGCTTGAAGGCTTGGACTGTCTCCCATGGAATAAATCATCACTTAAGTATCTGGCACGATGCCGATTTATTCAGAAATTCGGAGGCCAGAATAATTGGCCAGATTTTAAATCTCAAACACTTATCAACGAAATCGAGACATGGCTGCTCCCTAATGGCAACTACAATGGTGGGCCAATATTTCAAGAACAGAAAATTGTTTCAGCACTTGAAAATAGATTAGGATGGAATCGGGTAAATTCCCTAAATAAGCTCGCTCCAGAGCATTATACCTTACCATCTGGAACAAGAAAATTAATCGACTATGAAAATGGAGAAATACCAGTAATAGCAGCTCGAATACAGGAATTCTTTGGATCAACTGAAACTCCTCAACTTTGCGGAATTCCTTGTATATTACACCTGCTGAATCCAGCAGGTCGGCTCATTCAGATTACTCGCGACCTGAAAGGTTTTTGGGAACGATCGTATAAAGATGTCAAGAAAGAACAGATGGGTAGATATCCAAGACATTATTGGCCTGACAATCCCCAAGCTGCTGTTCCTACTGCAAAAGCTAAACCTCGTAAATAATTTTAAAATATACGATTAAAGCGATAACTATCTTAAAATATTTTTATTTTATGACGATGCCGTTCGTTATACAGAATAAAGATTTAAAAAACAGGAGTAATCATGGCAATAAAAACAACCATCAATATCCACAAAGCAATCATCTTAAAACTGGACCATGCATCAAATATTCTGCATACTTCCAGGATGAACATTATAAGATTTCTATTGAAACAATACTCAGAGCAGAACAAGAAAGTCATTATGTTTGTAACGGTTAAATATCAGAAACGGGATGATCCCTCTAATTGGCAACCATTTCATTTATATTTACGAGAAGATGAATATGAATATTGCAATGATTTTCGCAAAGTATATAAAAAATCATTATCATTGATAATCTCCGAAGCTGTAAAGAAATATATAAATTTACTTATTTTGAAAATGAAAAATAATATTATTCAGAATATAGATAGTTATCGCTTGAAAAATTATATTTTATCGCAAAGAATAAACGATGGCATCATTTACAGAACATATTTTTGGGGATTACCAGATACAGAAACACTGATGCGTTATATTTCTTAAAAAATTATTTGACAACTATGCTTTATCATCGCTTATCTCATTACTAATGATCAACAGATTACTGCGATACTACGCCAAAGGTTTCCCATCCAGAAAAGTTCAACCGGCAGGAATAACCGGAACCTTCAGGTATCTCGGCACACTAATTACCCTGTGGCCCGAGGGTCTGCAGCGGCTCATGAAATTGCAGCCGGTCTTTTCTCTGGCCACAAGCCTTCTGGTAATAATTCTTTTTAAAAAGGGATTTGAATATGTGCCCTTAGCGATTGTTTCAACCATTTTTGCATTTTTTTATATTACATTCAGGCTTTACTTATTAAAAGAAAAAAAAGGTGTTATTACATCACTATGGGATACGGCACTTATTTTCATCATAAATAACATGCTTCTCTTCGTCCTGCCATTTTATTTTGAATCAATGACCTTTCCATCACGCAACATGTTATTCACTCCGCTAATACTCGGGCTTGCCGTCATCGCAGGTTGGTTTTCATTATACCAGCGGTTTATAGTCGAACACCCCATGAGAAGCTCACTATTTTATGCCCTCACTTTCTTCTGTGTGTTAAATTTTCTTCTTCCTGTTCTGTTTGGTACAAGAAATATATGGAGCCTGCTTATATCCGGCTCGATTGCCGCAGCAGCTGTGCTCGTCTTCGTGTATCCCCATATTAAACTGCTCAAAAACAGAAAAAATACCCTTGTCTTTATTGCTGGAATTTTTCTATTCTTCATTCTCTTATGGTTTGGCAGAAGTCTCATCCCTCCTTCGCCGCTCAAACTGACTCGTGCAACAGCCTGCCGTAAAATTGAGCTTTATAATCCAATTGAGCCATTCAGTCGGTCGAGTATAAATTCTGCTTCGGAGGTTTATTTTTATTCCTCAATATTCGCACCGCGGGGACTTAAAGAAAAAATTGATCATGTATGGTATCACAACGGTAAATGCCTGTTTACAGTAAGTCTGAGCGAAATTCGTGGAGGCAGAAAGCAAGGTTTTGGTACATGGTCACGTCATACCATTCTGGAGGGCCCCGGGAAATACACGGTGGAAGTCTGGACAGCAGGAGGGCAACTGGTTGGCGAAGGCCACTTTTACCTAGATTAGTTACAATTCTCAGTCATTCCATTTTACAAGTAACATTAATCACCCATTATTCGTTTTCTGCCTCCATTCGATCCGTTATGTTTGAACATAAAATCAGCAAACAGAACTTCCGGTAGTTCTACATTCATTCAATATTCATAGCGATAACAATCTCCATGATGAGAAAGTTTATTGACATATAGGCATAAATAGGACAAAATAATCCCATTTCTAACATATGGCATTATAAACATCGATTTATACACATAAAAGATTAACGAGGATATCAAAATGAAAGTTAGGATCAATCAGGGAACCGATATCATAAAAATAATAATTGAAGGCAATCTAGAATCAACCACGATAAAACCTTTCAGCGACAAGATTGTAAACATTCCCGGTATGGGGAAAAATGTAGAGGTTGATCTTGAGCTGGTGGATTATATTGATTCATCCGGTATACGTGCGCTATTAACTCTTTCTAACAAATTAAAAGATTCAAACCATAATCTTTCAATAATAAACTGTTCAGATAACATTAAACGAATTCTAAAATTCTCATCCCTCCAGGGTTTATAATACTATCACATCAAGGGTCATAGAGACCTCTGGTTATGGACATCTATGCCGTGTAACATGTCATAACGGATACCCGGCCAGCTTTACCGTTCCAATCATATATAAAACGAATTGACGAAGCTTATCTTTTCATCATATGCTGAAATCGCATGACCACCATCGCCATCTTGATATGCATGGCGACAAACAAGGAGGAACCCATGGAAAAGCTCTTTTATCCCGAATCACTCGCAATTATAGGGCTCTCCTCAAAAGCCAATAATATTCCAAAGCTGGTTTTAGAAAACCTGATACGCTGGGGATACAAAGGAAGGATCCTTGGTGTAAATGCCCGATCTGAGGATCATGATGTCAACGGGATCCAGATGTATAAAAGTATAAGTGACCTGCCAGTTGTGCCGGACCTGGTATTCGCTCTGGTACCCGCGAAATTCATCCCCGACCTCGTCGATGAATGCGGAACATTCGGCACCCGATGGATGGCGATACCCTCCGGCGGCTTCAACGAGCTGGGAACGGAGGGAAAAAATCTTTCAGCTCTATTGCACGAGAAGGCCCGCAAACATAACATACGGTTTGTCGGTCCCAACGGCCTCACCGTTGCCAATACGGCAAATGGACTCTGCCTTCCTTTCATCCCTTCGTTTCCGCCCCCCAAAGGCGGTCTTTCGATCGTATCCCAGAGCGGAGGTGTGGGCATCATGCTTTGGAACTTCATGACCGATCAGAACATCGGGATGGCAAAGTTTGCCAGCATCGGGAATAAGCTGGACCTTGACGAGGTTGACTTCCTTGAATACTACGGTCGCGATCCTGAAACAAAGATCATCGGCATGTACCTGGAGAGCCTTCCCCGCGGCAAAGACCTGCTTGCTGCCGCAGCTAAAATAAGCAAGCCGATTGTCATCCTCAAATCCAATACAACCTCGGCAGGCCGCCGGGCTGCCATGAGCCACACGGCTGCGCTATCAAATGACGATGAGATCATCGACGCCGCTTTCGAGCGAGCCGGTATAATCAGGATCACACATTTTAACGACTTTATCAACGTTGCCAAGGCATTCGATCTGCCACCGATGCGGGACAACCGTCTCATGATGATGAGCCCGGCCGGCGGCATCACTGTTATGATGGCCGATCTGTGCGAGAAGATCGGCTTTCGTTTCGCCGATCCCGGAAAAGAGTTTTACGAAGGACTCAAGGGTTTTTCCAACGCCGGTGTTATTAATTTCTCGAACCCGCTCGACATGGGCGACATTTACGACCCAAACCTTCACACGAAAATATTTTACGAGGTCATGCATAACACCAATGTCGACGGCGCTGTATTCGTGAGTCAGTGGCCGGAGATGCCGCGCGGCCGGGATGTTTTCTACAAGATGTTTCACACCGACCTGTCCAAGGAAGCCACCGGCACTATGCTTTCCTCTGGCAAACCGCTGGCATGCTGCATTTTCGGTCTGTCCTCGACTATATCCACCATAAAACAAAACATCAACTTTCCCATCTTTGACAGCTTCGAGGAGATGATGATAGCACTGAAAAAACAGTGCAATTATCACATGCGGAGACAGCATGGACCCGGGGATTACTCGCTTCCGGATGGGATTGACCTCGATAGCGCAAGAAATTGGATCTCAGCTCACAAGGGCGATACAGGTGAAGAGAGCCTCGATCTTCTTGCTTCCTTCGGTATTCCGGTCGCAGCTTCGGCCGTAGCCGGAGACAGGGATACGGCAGCCTCTCTCGCTACAAAGATCGGATTTCCGGTCGTGCTGAAAGTCGTATCGCCGGATGCACTCCACAAATCGGAGGCTGGCGGCGTTATCATGAACCTGAGGAGCGACAAAGAAGTAAGGAATGGATTCGATTCGATTCAAAAAAATCTTGCAGCATACAACAAGGATGCACGCTTCGATGGTGTTCGTGTCATGAAGATGGCCGAGGATGGTTACGACATGTTCGTCGGCGGCAGACAGGATCCCTCATTCGGGCCCGTTGTTTTTTTCGGATACGGCGGCATCTACATCGAGATTTTCAAGGATGTGAAAATTCTCCTCTCTCCCGCCAGCCGCGACGAGATCATGAAGAAGGTAATGGAGCTGAAATCGTTCCGTATACTGAAAGGCGCGCGGGGAAAATCTGCGGGCGATATCGACGCCTACGTTGACATGATCCTCCGGATCTCGCACTTATTGGCCGAATTCCCCGAAATTCAGGAGCTTGACGCAAACCCGGTGCGTATACTGGGTTCCGGCGCAGTCTCGCTGGATGCCAGGGTACGGATCACATGATTGACGAAATGAATTATTACGGGAAGAACCACATCCCTTTTTTATTCATCATTGATTTTGATATACTGCGACCTTTAATAATACCCCTTGCCGACCTTCATGGGGGCACTATTTTGTATTCTATAAACGGAATAACCAACCATCCAGTTGTCGATTTCAATGGGAAGCTTCCGGATGTCATGCTTGAAAAACATCCGATATCCTACCAGGAATATAAACATATGTTTGATTTCATTATCAAACATCAGACCAACGGAAACTCATATCTTTTGAACCTGACCTGTCCCACAAAAATCGAGATCAATCTTTCGTTCATCGAATTATATCATCGGTGCATTGCCAGATACAAGCTCATATATAAAGATGAATTTCTGGTCTTTTCTCCCGAAACCTTCATCACGATACATGAAGGATTAATATCCTCCCATCCCATGAAAGGGACCATCGATGCTGCAATTCCTGATGCGGAGAGCAGGATTCTAAATGACGAGAAAGAGTTTTCCGAACATCTCACTATCGTTGATTTGATTCGAAATGATTTAAACATGGTCTCAACCGATGTGACGGTAGAACGATTTCGATATGTTGAAAAAGTCATCACCCAGGATAAGGAGTTGCTGCAGACAAGCTCCATGATCACGGGACGGCTCGAGAAGAATTACCAAAACCGAATCGGATCCATAATCAAGTCACTCCTCCCGGCCGGATCAGTCACCGGCGCGCGAAAAAAAATGACGCTTGAATTAATTCACCAGGCGGAGAAATACGAAAGGGGATACTATACCGGCATATTCGGTTACTTTGACGGTACAAACCTGGACAGTGGCGTCATGATACGGTATATGGAAAAAACAAACGGCTGCATTTATTATAAAAGCGGAGGGGGGATCACGGTATACAGCGATCCGGAAATGGAGTACCGGGAGCTTATAGACAAAATCTATGTGCCAATTAATTGAAAGTGTTAAAATCGATGACGGAACAATAATCAACCCGTCATATCATTCGAACCGAATGAATACATCGCGGCGCGACCTCTTCGGAATCTCCGATAACCTCGATGTACGAGACATCATATCGGTACCGGCCACATGCATGCGCGGCATTTACAAATGCAGGGTTGTGTATTCCGATAGAATAATCGAGGCAAAATTCGAGAAATACTCAAGGAGAAACGTACACAGCCTCAAGCTGGTTTACGACGATGTTATAGATTACTCATATAAATATGAGGATAAAAAATGTCTTCTTTCTCTTCGGGAATACAGAGGTCAATGCGATGACATCCTCATCATCAAAAACAACAGGATTACCGACACATCATACAGCAATATTGTATTCTTCGACGGGCAAAAATGGATAACACCGGCATCACCACTGCTCAAAGGAACCAAGCGGGCGCACCTTCTTGCAACGGGACTGATCATCGAGGATGAAATTACCATCTCGGACATTCGTTTATTCCGGGATGCTGCTCTCATCAATGCGATGCTGGAACTCGGCGATACGGTATTCCCGTCACAGAACATTTACTAAACTTCAGCCTGCAACCTCGAACCCGTGCAGCACTATATCGGCAACAAGCTGGGCGACCTCCTTGAAACGGTTGATCTCTTCCATAATGATATAAAGTGCGGGCGTAAGCGTGCTTCCGCTGCAGGGGCAAACGGCCCGGGAAGGTTCCCATATCCGATCATCTCATTTTCTCATCGGTAGTCTCCGGGACCCTGTCGGCATGCAAAATCTACACTACCGCCTTCTTCATCTGTAGATTTTGATGGAAAAACTTCCCCCTTGATGCCTAATCCAGGCAAACATGATCATATAAAGAAACATTTAATATTCTCAAACAAATAACTCATTATACCGGATCTCTCGATAATAAAAAAACATTCCTGATTCTTGACAAAACAGAGATATTTTAGTATTATTTAATATTCTAAATATAGGAGCTATCCCATGAAACATTTAATTTTTATGATGATAACTTTCACCGTTATTTCTACAGGAGCGATAGCTGCAGATAATCAAAAGGGGAAAATATCGGAAAATATTACAATTTCAGGTATCCTTGTGGATAATCACTGCGCAGATGCTCATAAAAGCAGCATGGAGCAGTTTATAAAATCTCACACAAAAGAATGCGCACTGATGCCCGACTGTGCGGCAAGCGGTTATTCGCTCTATCACTATGGCGCTTTACTTCGATTCGATAAAGAAAGCAGCAAAAAGGTAGAGCAGTTTTTACGTAAAAAGGGAAACAGGCTCGATGTCGTTGTCGTGGTTAAAAAAGCGGGTGAAAAGTATAGCCTGGTTTCAATAAAAAATAAGTAGCACCGGTATTCCCGTCACGGCTTCCAACAGGATGCCGTGACGAATTCATCAGGATTGAAATAGCGAACTGCACGATTCTTGTTAGTGGCATTTATAATTTTTTTGTGGAAAAGTGCTCTTTGATCCTGAGTGCGCTTTTTCCCATTATCCTGATCTTCCTGCCTTCAATTGAAAAAGTCGCATAATGTACGATGAACCTGCAAAAGGCTGGTGCGTCCATAATATCAAACTGGATAAATATCGGTTTATGCAGAATGGAAAAAATAAATAGCGGTACAAGCATTATTCCTGACGGATAGACCGTTACGTGCACCGACGAATTGTAGTTTGCAAAAAGACCGAGCCGTAGCGATTGAAAAGAATAACGCGTTCCCTTCTCATACAAATGCCCGGGCACGGGGTGAGACTGTGCAAGTCCGTACCAACCGCCGGCGACAGCTATCAGGGCGGTAACGGCGATCCAGAGCAAGACAAAAGCTGGTACAACCAGCACGATTAGAATACCGGCATCTGGTTTCATGCAGCTCTCCCGTAATAATCCATCAGAATAGCAGGGCCCCGGGGCCGGCCGGGTTACTCCGTTACCGGAGCCTCCAGGACCTCCATCTCACGGTCAAATTCCTGCACCTTGACCTCGAGCTCAGTTATCAGCACCTCCAGCTCATCGAAAAGCGAGTCAATCTCGTTCCTCATCTGATGTATCTCCCTGGATAACTGAGCGATGGTCTCGCCCTTCCCTATGCCTGATGCAGCAATTATGTCGTTGTTCAGCGCGGTGAGACGCCGCTCTTTCCTCTCGATATCCGACTCAACCTCCGAAATCTTTGTCTTGAGCGGGTTGATCGACTTTGATTTTCGGGAAAGTATATCCGCGCGAAGCTTGCGAGCGTCCCTGCGGTTTACCGGCTCACGCTCGGATCGCACCACGTGCGCGGCTGCAGATTCTCTCTGTGAAGGGTAGGCGCGCTCTTCCTCCCATCCTATCTTGTCAAGAAAACTCTGGTAGCTCCCCTCGAACACCGACACACCGCCCCCCTGGAACACCACGAAACGGTTTGCCAGGGTGTGCAGGAACATCTCGTTGTGGGTCACGATCATGACCGCTCCATCGAAGTCGTCGATGGCGGCAAGCAGTGCGTCAGACGATTCCATGTCCAGGTGGTTGGTAGGCTCGTCCAGCAGGAGCAGGTTCGATTTCTGCGCCAGGATCCTTCCCATGAGCACCCTGCTTTTCTCTCCGCCGGAGAGCACCCGTATGCTCTTGAGCGCCATATCGCCTTCGAACATCATTGCGCCGGCGATATCCCGGGCCCTCTGCCGCTCGCACCCCGCGCTCATGATCTCTTCCTCTATCGTAAAGGAGTCATTGAGCCGCAGCACGTTGGTCTGCGCGAAGTGCCCTATGCTCATATCCCCATGCGAATGGACCGCACCCGACCGGGGCTCAAGCTCTCCGGCCAGCAGGCGGAGAAGCGTGGTCTTGCCCTTGCCGTTCTTTCCAATGACGCAGATCCGGTCGCTCTTCCCGATGGTGAGGCCGAAGTTCCTGATCAGGTCCTCCTCGCCGTACGAGAAAGAGAGGCCGTCGACGGTCATGAGCACCTTGGCGGGAAACGGCTTGTAGGTGAAAGAGAAATCCAGGGTCTTGATCCTGTCAAGCTTGTCCAGCCGGTCCTGTTTTTCCAGCTGCTTGATGCGCGACTGTACCATGCCGGCAAGGCGGGCCTTGGCGCGGAAGCGGGTGATAAAGAGCTCGACTTCCTTTCGCTTTTTCTCATCGTTGATGCGCGTCTTCTCGAATATCTCCTCTTCCTTCAGAATCTGGTTATAGTATTTGTCGGTGCCGCCTTCGATGCGGCGTATCTTCTTGCGGTGGATTCCCATCGTATGCGTGGTAACGCTGTCCATGAAAGAGCGATCGTGGGTTATAACCATGAGCTCGCTCTTCCACTGCCGGAGGAACTTCTCGAGCCAGCGTATCGAGACAATGTCGAGATAGTTGGTCGGCTCATCGAGGAGCAGGAGATCCGGCTCCGATACCAGCACCCGCGCGAGGCCGAGCCGCACCTGATAACCTCCGGAAAATTCCGACGTGTTCCGTCCCATGTCCTGCTTCGTAAAACCGAGGCCTGAAAGAATTTTTTCGGCCATCCACGTTTCGCCGTGAAGATGTTCCGGCAGCCCGCGGCAGGCCTCGGAAAGCACGGTCTGCTCGGAGAACAGGAGTTGCTGGGTGACGTATCCTATCCGGTAGTTGCGGGGAATGGATACTTCACCCGAGTCGGCCTGCTCCTCGCCGATGATGATACGGAAGAGCGTGGTCTTGCCGTGTCCGTTCCTTCCCACCAGCCCGATGCGCTCTTTCTGGTTGATGTTGAAGCTGACATCATCGAACAGGAGCTGGCTTCCAAAGGATTTCGATAGATTGGCTACTTGAATCATGGCTCAATTTCAAACGGGACAATAGTTGTGGAACGCTCCCTGGATTTCAAATAGTTTTCCTTATAGTATCAGAATATTGCATGCTTCGCCCCTTGATGGCGATAACTATCGACCATGCATTTATTTTTATCACACGGAATTAGAGAACAATATATTGAATATCCAGTCATTTCTGTCGAAGTATTGACAGCCATATAAAACTTCATTTGCATAAGATCACTATCTGTTAAGCCTTACTCTGAGTAAAAATACTGGCGATAACTATCGCCAAATCCAATTCTCTGCCACTCCCGAATGTAGCGATAACTATCGTTCGCTTATTCACAGAAGATATTTTTTTGTTGACATTTATACCTACCGTCGGTATTTTTTAAACAGGTAAAGAATAATGACAAAAAAAGAGCCTAAAACCAAGCGAATCAGTGACATTCTAGACGCCTCCATTCAGGAATTCGTAGAAAAGGGCTATGAAAATACCACGATGGAGTCAATAGCCGCCAGGGCAGGTCTTACCAAGGGAGGCCTGTATTATCATTTTAACAGCAAGGACGATATCCTGGTAAAGGCCAATGAAACGTTCATGGAACCGATCTTTCTTTTCATGGGTGAAGCAATGGCCGATCCTGATCCGGCACGGGGTTTGGCCGGATACATCCGCAATTATCTCTCATACTGGACCGGTCACCCGCGCGAGCTGTCATTCGTTTTCCTCACCATGATAAAAACCATGGCAAGCGAGCAATTCCGGCACCTTTACAGGGGCTATACAACACAGATGACCGATTTTTTTAATACAATATACCTCACAGGCATCACAAGCAAGAGATTCAGATCATTTAACACCCGCAGCGCATCGCTCGCGCTCATGGCCGCCCTCGATGGCATCATCGGGTACCTGATAATCGACGCAGAACTTGTTCTCGAGCAGACCATCGAGGACTTCACTGAAACATTTATAACCACGTACAAGGAGAGATAGCATGAAAGGAAAACCGGGGAAAACCATAACGACCGGATTCGGAGACGAATCGGGCAGGCCGGTGATTGATTACAAAATCTGCACCAGCTGCGGCACCTGCGTCCAGGTATGCAAGTCCTTCACGATCATCATGAGAGACGGAAAGCCGGCGGTCGATATCGATAACGAGCTCGGCTGCATTGCGTGCGGCCAGTGCATGGCGGTTTGCCCAAAGGGTGCTGTAACCGTTACAGGACGGAAGCTGGCCCCCGGCGACGCGTTCACGCTGCCTCCGAAGGAGAAGCGGGCAACGCCCGAGTCCCTGATGAACCTGCTTGTCAGCCGCAGGAGCATACGGGACTTCAGGGACCGGGAGCCCGAGCGGAAAACCATTGGCCGCATTCTCGAAATGTCCGCTACTGCGCCGATGGGCATACCCCCCTCTGACGTGGGGGTTACCGTGGTGAGCGGCCGCGCCCGGGTCCAGGAGCTGGCCGGTGACATCACCGGAGTGTTCGCTAAATGGCAGGTGTTCTTCAACCCGGTGGTGATGCTGCTGATGCGCCCCTTCTTTAAAAAGGGAGAGATCGAGGCGTTCAAGGACTTCATTCTTCCCGCCACGAAGCTCATGATCGACGCGCGGAAAGAGGGAACGGACTATCTCTTTTATCACGCGCCGGTCGTGGCCCTGTTCCACCAGTCGCCCTACGCCGACCCGGTGGACGGCCACATCGCCTGCACCTACGCGATGATCGCAGCCGAGTCGCTCGGCCTGGGCACCTGCATGATCGGAACGGTCGCGTTTGCGCTCGACCGGGAGAAAAAGCTCAAGGAAAAATGGGGCATACCGGCGGACAACAAGGTCGCCCTCGCCATGATCCTGGGATATCCGGCCTTCACATACAAGCGGGGGATACGACGAACCTTCGCGAACGTGGTTTACAAATAAACACCGGCATGTACAGCAGTACCCAAATTGAATAACGTGCCAGCAGTTATTCTATAAATACATGATGATAATTGTATTACCAGTCTAAATTTATTTCCGCTCCGCAGGAGCGGAAATAAATTATCCGGAATTATTCACTATTAACTATTAACCGTTCATTACCCCGTCAGAGCCCTCTTCTGCTTCTCCTTTTCCCGCATGTCACGCTCTACGAAGATGTACTCCCCGGTAAACGGGTCAATGCCCGTGTAGTACATGACCGTCGACCAGGTTGACGGGAGGGGCGTGAATATCTGGACCTGCTCCGGTGCAAGGTGCAGCTCCTTCCTGGTGAACTGCGCCAGCGCGCGCATATCCTGGAGGTTACAGCCGGGATGCGCGGCGATAAGGTAATAGGTGAGATACTGACGCTTGTTGAACTTGCGGCTGAGCTGGTTGAAAAGGTTCCGGAAGCGGATAAGGCTGTCAACCGCCGGCTTGCTCATAAGCGCGAGCACACGGCCGTCACTGTGCTCTGGCGCGACCTTGAGCTGCCCCGA
This sequence comes from Spirochaetota bacterium, assembly GCA_029564515.1. Taxonomy (GTDB): domain Bacteria; phylum Spirochaetota; class UBA4802; order UBA4802; family UBA5550; genus RBG-16-49-21. The sequence goes on from JAKQPV010000102.1 coordinate 107,986, forward strand.
TACATGATAGTGCGCGATCTCGGACAGGTACTCCTTACCGTGCTCCCCGTCCGCCATGACAAGGTCATGCCGTATGCCCGAGGCGACGAACGCGTGATTCACGCCGGGGACCTTCCTGATGCGCCGGAGAAGGCCTGTGGCCCTCCGATGTGATATCTGCATGCTGGCGCACGGCCGCGGCGCAAGGCACCGCCGGTCCGGGCACGCTCCCCTGCGCGCCATCTTTTTGCATGACATCCCGTACATGTTTGCCGTGGGTCCGCCAACATCAGCGATGGTGCCCCCGAAGGACGCGTGGGCTGTCATGCGCCGCGCCTCTCTCACAACTGACTCCTCGCTCCGGGAGACGATGCCGGCCCCCTGGTGCGCGGCTATCGAGCAAAAATTGCACCCGCCGAAGCAGCCCCGGTGCGTGGTGATCGAAAAGCGGACCGTATCCAGGGCCTTCACCCGGCCCATCTTCTTGTAGTACGGGTGCACATCGAGCTCAAAAGGCAGCTCGTGAACCCGGTCCAGCTCATGGGATGAAAGAGGCAGTGCGGGCCGGTTGTGCACGAGGAAGCGGTCCCCGTGCTTCTGCGACATTCCCTTGACCGCGGCCGGGTCATTGTTGCAGAAAAAAAGCTCGCTCATGCGGATGAACTCGCGCTTGTCGCGCGCGGCGGTCTCGTACGGCGGCAGGCTCACGAATCCCGGGGGAGCGCTCCCCGCGATGTAGCAGATGCCGCGCATGCCCCGCCAGTCTTCACCCTTCTTCAGGCGATCGGCCAGCTCCAGGACCGCCCTCTCGCCCATGCCGTACACGAGAATGTCGGCCTTGGCGTCGAAGAGCACCGAGCGCCTGACCGCATCGTCGCGAAAATCGTAATGCGCCACCCGGCGCAGGCTCGCCTCGACGCCACCCAGGACGATCGGTGCGGTGTTCCGGAAATGACGGCGGATCATGTTTGCGTACACGATGCATGCGCGGTCCGGCCGCCGCATGTTCCTGCCGCCGGGGGTAAGATCGTCCTGCGATCGGCGCTTCCCGGTTGCCGTGTAGTTCGAGACCAGGGAGTCGACCGAGCCGGCGGTGACCCCCCAGTACAGGAGCGGCTCGCCCAGACGGGCAATATCGCTGCCACCGGCAACGTCCGGCTGCGCGATGATGCCCACGCGGTACCCGGCGTCCATCAGCACGCGGCCGATGATCGCTGCGCCGTCACAGGGCGTATCGATGTAGGTGTCACCCGAGACAAGGATGACGTCAAGGCGTTCCCACCCGAGAGAGCGTACTTCGTCCGCGGTCGTTGGAATGAACATGGGCCTGAAGATCCTCGATATATAACAACAATCAGGTATTTACTGCATGCGGCCGTACTGGAGGGATTACTCGGGATCGGGAAATTCCGGCTCTGTTTTTTTAAGAAACGCCGTGATCCCGTGTACGCACTCCCCGGATGCGATGAGGTCAGCCGCGATCATGGTCTCGAACTCCAGCGCATCCCGTAGCTGGATATCGGCCGCCCTCCGGATGACCTCGAGCGCGGACCGAACAGCGCGGGGGCCGTTCTTCGCGATGGATTCCGCAAGGGCAAGCGACTCTTCGAGCGCCCGGCCGGGCGCGCTCACCCGGTCCGTCAGGCCAATTCGAAAGGCCTCCTCGGCTCCAACGCGACGGGCCGTGAGTATCAGGTCCGCCGCGTGCGACCTCCCTATCAGGCGCGACAGGGCCACCCCGCCGCCCCAGTCCGGCATCAGTCCCAGCCGCACTTCCGAAAAACACACCACTGCGGCCGGGTCCATGACGCGCATGTCGCACCGGCTTGCCAGCTCCGCGCCGCCGCCGTAGGCAAGCCCGTTGATCGCAGCAATCAGCGGGACCGGGAGGCTCACCAGGTGATCCACGACGCCCCGAATGTAACGTACAAGCTCCTCGGCTGGCGCGCGGTCCCGCTTCTGCACGGCGCCCATCAGCTCTGACACCTGGGGATTTTCGGGGTTCACGTCGAACCCGGCGCAGAACGCGCTGCCCCCGGCGCCTGTTATGACAACAGCGCGGGGCAGCCGGTCATGAAGCCTTCTCGCGACCGAGTCAAGCGCGGCCCACATTTCCCGGTTGAAGGCGTTCCTCTTCTCCGGCCTGTTGAGCGTGATAACCGCACAGTGGCCCCGATATTCCAGCTCTATGCCGCTTGGCGTCATCGGTGTCTCCACTATTTGTTCTCAGGCATACGGCCTGCCAAAAGCGTCCAGGTGAACGAAGTCCTTCAACTCTTTCCGCGGGGTTGGCTGCTTATCCGGGACAACCGGCTTACCCAGCGGCATGACCACTACGGCCTGATAGCCGTCGGGGACCAAAAGCGCCTTCTTGAGCTCATTGTGATCAAGCGAGCCGACGACAACCGTGCCCAACCCCAGCTCGTGCGCTTTCAGGCAGAGGTTCTGGACCGCGAGCCCCAGGTCAAACATGAACCACTCCGAGAATATGGTCTGCTTCCCTCCCTTAAGGCCGGACACCCCGGTCTTCGCGCATCCGACGATCAGTGCGGATGCCGCCTGGGTGCATTTGACAGCCGGGTTGTTCTCCTCATAGGTTGCGGCCACCTTCGCAATGACGTCCCGGTCCCGGACCACGATAAATTCCCAGACCTGGAAATTGGCCCATGACGGGGCCCAGCGCGCCGCTTCAAGGAGCTGGCGTATCTCCTCGTCAGTGACACGGTAATCGGTGAATTTTCTCTGGCTTCGGCGTTTGAGTATAGCGTCCTGCAGCTCCATGCGGGTCCTCCGGTTGGTGATGGGCCCGGACCGTGCGGGCCTGCTTAATAATGGCGACAGGGGTTAATTAATGCAATCAATTTTTATCGGGATGATACGTCAAAAAAAAATCAACGCAGAGAACGCGGAGAGCTGCATCCATAGAAAAAATGGCAATCAATTCAATGCTTAATATAATCCGGGATGGATCCAGGCGTCGCTGGTACATCGATTGAAGAGCGGCCTTTATCTTTCACCCTGCCGTTTATTCAGAGTTCCCGGGGCAAATTATGCTTGCCAATCAGCGCCAGTCCCTATTCTGGAAGCATGAAACGCTTCAAGCCCATATTCTACTACCTTGCCCTTGCGAACTTCCTGTTCTTCCTGGGAAATTCGCTCTACATACTGTTTCCGGTTTTTCTGAAGAACATGGGCGCGTCCGAGTCCTACATCGGGATCATGAACAACGCGGACAAGATATTCATCATCATCTCTTCAGTCTCCATTGCCTCGCTCATGCAGGGCCGGGACAGGATCAGGATGCTGCGGCTGGGCTATCTCATTCTGCTGGTCGCGTATGCCTCATACCTTCTGATCTCTTCCCTCTCCTGGGCAATCTTGGTGATCCGCGTGCTTCACGGAATCGGGTTCTCCGTGGCGATGATACTCGGCACGACGATCGTGTTCGACATCGTGCCGCTCGAGAACGCGGCCGAGGCGATCGGGATATACGGCATTACCGGCTCCCTGAGCAATGCGATCAGCCCCTTCGTGGGAGAGATGCTCCTGGCCCGCGGCTACCCTCACCAGCTGATATTCCTATTATCGGTTGTGCTCGTCGGGATGAGCATGGCCATCACCTTCATCCTCCCCCGCACCGACCTCCATGATGCCGGCGAGTGCGAGCCGTCGACCAGCGGCTCCCTGCACCTGCTCACGAACCCTAAATATCTCCTCATGACGCTGGCGGGGTTCATCTTCGGGGGCGGGTTCGGCGTCATCATCACCTACCTGCCAAACTTTATTCGTACCACAACCGATTTCAAGTTCTCGATATTCTTCATGACCTATATCGCGGTCCTGATCGTCATCCGGTTTACCTTCATGCGTATCGTCAACCGGTTCAACCGGGTTGCGCTTATCATGCTGGCATTCGCGGTCGGCGCCCTGATGAACCTTTCCATGAACATCCTCTATTCCATGGCCGTTCTCGTTGCGGTCAGCATCATGTACGGCGTGGCCCACGGCATACTTTACCCGGTCCTGAACGCGACGATGGTCGGCCTGGTGGACACCTGCGACCGCGGCAAGGCAAACGCCCTGTTTACCGCCACCTTCAACGGCGGGATGATGGCATTTGCCCTCGGACTTGGCTTCCTGATAGATCACACCGGCAGCTACCGCTCGGCCTTCAATTTCTGCGCGGTGGCCTTTATCGCGGCCGTCCCGCTCCTCTGGGTCGTTCGTTCTCGATACGGCGGCCTCCACCTCGAAAAAAAATAATCTGGCACCCGCCTCCGTGCCGATACAGGTCCTCCTGGTCATGCTCCTGCTCGACAGGCTTATGCAAAAAAAGGAAAAAGAAGCGCTCCCGAAAAAGATGAACATGACCATCGGCGTTTTTTTCAGCGAGGTGGGCACCGGGCTTCATTCGATCCTCTCCCCGGTTCGGACCTCAACCATCTCAGGGGCGATATCTCCCGGGCGTACAGGCTTATCGTGGGCGAATGGCTGGGATACATGAAACACCTGAAGACAAACTACACCTATCTCTACTCGATGGCGGTACGGACAAACCCGTTCAATCCCGATGCCAGGATCGAGGTCGCCGGGCAGGCCGGCACGGCTTCATATATAGATGATCTCAACACCAATCTGAATCACCTCATGGAACTATAAAAAATTCTAATGTTATGTCGCATTACTGCCGATACCTATCCATATATCTTGTATTATTGACAGGGTGACGCCATGACATCTGTAAGAATAATGACCCTCCTTCTGGCACTGGCTTTGCTTCCGGCTGCGGTACATGCGGCTGAAGACGCCAGCTCGCCCCGGTCCCTTGACGCGCTGGCTGACGACGTCAAGTTTCAGAACGGCCTCGGCTTCATCAAGCTGAAGATGTATGACAAGGCGCTGGAAACATTCAACGAATATCTCGAGATTTACTACAATGGAAACCACCGTAACGAGGCCTACAAGTACATTGCGGAGATATACTTCAACAGGCTCGAGTATGCCAGGGCCATCCAGTATTACCGCGCCCTGTACGAGGAATTCAGCAACACAGAACCCGGTGTCGAAGCCTTTTTCAATACCGGCATCTGCTATATGAAAATGGGCTATGACAAGGAAGCATCCGAGGTCTTCAACGAGATAATAGAAAACCACCGGGAATCGGCCTTTCGCCAGCAGGCGGAGCTCCAGCTTGACATGCTGAACATCCTGGGAGAATGAGCCGCCGGGTCCGTACTACCGGACGGTATGAAAAAAATATGTTGTTTTTCTATTGACAAAAAACGCCCTCAATAGAATATGCCATCTTATTTTGCCGTACGCGGTCTTTGAAGTAAACCTGCTTGAGAATTCTCCGTCTCCGGAAAACTGACAACGCCGTGGTTACTAATAATTTGTTAAGAAATTTATAAGTACTGATTAAACAGAGGGATTATATGCCGTTACAAAAAGTGAGAAACATCGGGATCGCCGCCCACATCGACGCGGGCAAAACGACTGTTACGGAGCGGATACTCTTCTTCACCGGGACCACGAGAAAGCTCGGCGAGGTGCATGATGGCGAGGCAACCATGGACTTCATGAAACAGGAGCAGGAGCGGGGCATCACCATCGCCTCGGCCGCCATTTCCTGCACCTGGAACGACCACATGGTCAACATCATCGACACCCCCGGCCACGTCGACTTCACGGTCGAGGTCGAGCGCTCCCTGCGCGTCATCGACGGCATGGTCGCGGTATTCTGCGCCGTCGCCGGCGTCGAGCCCCAGAGCGAGACCGTCTGGAACCAGGCCGACCGCTACCACGTGCCCCGGGTCGCCTTCGTCAACAAGATGGACCGCATCGGCGCCGACTTCTACGAAGTCGTCAGCCAGATGGACAAGTACCTTGACGCCAACCCGGTCCCTTTCCAGGTGCCCATGGGCGTCGAGGACACCTTCGAGGGAGTCATCGACATCATCAGGCAGAAGGCCTTTACTTTCAAGGAGATGGAGCTCATCGAAACCGGGATCCCTGAAGCGTACAAGAAAAAGACCGATGAGATGCGTACCACTCTCATCGAAAAACTGGCTGATTATAATGAAGAGATCATGCAATTATATCTCGACGGCAAGGAGGTCCCGGAAAGCCTCCTCATGAAAGCCGCGCGCGAAGCCACCATCAAGATGCTCATTACCCCGGTCTTCTGCGGCTCCGCGTACAAGAACAAGGGAATGCAGATTCTTCTCGATTCGATCGTGGACTATCTGCCCTCGCCGATCGATATCGGCGCGGTGGTCGGCATGGACATCGATGATCCCGGCAAGTCCCATACCCGTCACCCGTCCCCGAAGGACCCGTTCGCGGCCCTTGTCTTCAAGCTGATCCACGACCCGTACGTCGGCCAGCAGACCTTTATCAGGGTCTATTCCGGCGAGCTGAAGAGCGGCATGCAGGTCCTGAACTCGACCAGGTCAAAGTCCGAGCGGATCGGCCGCATATTGCGTATTCACGCCAAGGAGCGCGAAGAGATTGAAAGCGCCGGTCCCGGCGACATCGTCGCCCTGATCGGGATGAAATTTTCCAAGACCGGAGACACCCTGTGCGATTCCGGTCACCCGCTCCACCTGGAGTCAATATTCATACCGCCTTCAGTCATAGAGATGAAGATATCGCCCCCGGCCAAGAAGGAAGAGGAAAAGCTCGGAGCCGCCCTCAGAAAGCTCTCGATGGAAGACCCCTCCTTCACGGTACGCTTCAACGATGAAACGAACGAGACTATCATCGCCGGAATGGGCGAGCTGCACCTCGAGATCATCATCGACCGGCTCAGCACCGAGTTTGGCGTGACCGCGATCGTGGGCGAGCCTTCAGTCGCGTTCCGTGAGACTATCACGAAGGAAGTGGAATGCGAATACAAGCACTCCAAGCAGACCGGCGGCCGCGGCCAGTACGCCCATACCGTGATGCGGCTCGAGCCCAATTCGGGCAAAGGCTTCGAGTTCGAGGATCATATCAAGGGCGGGGCGATTCCCATGGAATACATTCCGTCGGTCCGCAAGGGGATCGAGGCCTCCATGGCGGAGGGCATCCTCTCCGAGTTCCCGGTAGTCGACGTGAAGGCCGTTCTCCTGGACGGCACCTTCCACGATGTGGACTCCTCGGACATGGCGTTCCGCACCTGCGCGTCCATCTGTTTCAAGGAAGGCTTCCTCAAGGCTGGTCCCATACTGCTCGAGCCCATGATGAAAATCGAGGTGAACACGCCTGACGACTACATCGGCGAGGTCGTCGGCGACCTGAACCGGCGCCGCGGCCGCATCGAATCCATGCGCCGCTACCGCAAGGGTTCGCAGAAGGTCATCGGTTTCGTCCCGCTCATGGAGATGTTCGGGTACGCGACACAGCTCAGGAACATATCCAGCGGCAGGGCCAACTACTCGATGGAGTTCTTCAAGTACGTCCCGCTCAACAAGGATGTCCAGGAAAAGGTCCTGAAAAAAATGGAAGAAAAGAAAAAGGAAAAGGCGAGTTAAGACCGCAAACGTTTACCGGCCTATCTGGCGTATAGTGCAAAAAAGCCCCTCCGAAAGGGGCTTTTTTTTATCGGCTCATTCCCTGAGGGCCTTTTTCAGGCGCGCTATCCATTCGCTCTGATCGGATTCCTCAACCTTGTAGAAATCGAGCAGGTGGTGTATCCGCGAGCAGGTCTGGGGGGAGAGCGCATGCTCCACCTTGCACGCCTCCTCGTCAGCAGCGGCGGCGTCTATCTGCAGGACCGATGCGAAGAAATCGGTGAGGAAGGTATGGCGCTTGAACACGCGGTCGGCGATCTCCTGCCCTTTCTCGGTCAGCTCCACGTAACCGTACTTCTCGTAATCGATCAGGTCCATCTCCTTGAGCTTTGCAAGTGCCGCCGAGACGCTGGGCATCTTGATGTCCAGCTTTTTCGCTATGTCCTTCACCCGCACCACCCTGTTGCTCGAGGACAGCATGACGATCGCCTCCATGTAGTCCTCCATGTGGGGCGTGAGCCCGGTGTCGCGGTAGCTGTATCGTGTCTTTCCCTGGTCGTTCACGGTCTGTCGTCACTTTTCCATCTTGAAATACATCTTTTCTATCCGGGCGAGGTCTTCCATAACCCTTTTTTTCAGGGGGGAGCTCCCGAACCGCGGATCAGTCTCCGACTTCTTGAGGAACTGGCGGTATATCTGCCGCGCCGTCTCAACGTCCTTGAGGCGCGGATCCTTTTCGTATATCTTGCCCATCAGGTAATAGGCGTCATCCACGGTATCGCGGTCTTTGTATTCCTTGACCAGCCTGACGGCCGAATCAAGCGCCTGCGCTCCTCGCTGCTGGTCCAGGTAGAGCTTGCCGATATTCAGGAGCGCCTTGTCGGCCAGGTCGCGTGACGGGAAGAGGGCGTATACCTTCTGGTAATATTCGATCGAGGCGATCCTGTCACCCTTCATCTGGTAGCACTCGCCGATCGAGAAGAGCGCAGACTGGAAATCGCCCGACTCAGGTGTGACCGCGGAGAACTCCTTTATCGCGTCGTCGTAGCGGTAGAGCTTGACCAGGACCTTGCCCGCCCAGAAGCCGGCGCTCTCTTTCAGCGCGCCCTTGGGGAACTTCTCACCGAGTTCCTGGAACTTGCGAAGCGAGGACTCGTACAAACCGTTTTTGTAGAAGTCGATGCCGGTCCTCAACAGAACGTCCTCCTCGGTGCTCACCTTCGGCGCTGTCTCTTCCTTAATATCTGCGCTCTTCCTGGTTGCGCCCGCAGCGTTGTCGGGCGACTTCAGCTTGCCGGCGGTACTATCGGCCGCCGTGCCGGAGTCCGGCTTTGCCCCGCTCGCGCCGTCAGCCGCAGGCTGTTTTTTCGTATCAGCGGCCTTCTCCTCCGGCGATTCAGTGAGGATGGTGTTAATGATATCTTCCGTCTGCCGGTCGTCAACAACGGCCGGCTCGGTGCGGGGCGCCTGTCCCCATGCTCGTGGCTGCAGGCCGATCGCAGCGATACCGGCGCAGAGCGCGGCTATAATGTATCGTTTCAATCCTTGATTATTCCTCCCTCACGGTCTACCGGCGCAGGTTCGCGTATATCGGCGCCCCTGACCGGCTTTTTCTTCTCCAGCTGGCGGACATCGGTATCGCGCCTGAAGGTTGTGTCGGGTTTCCTCCCGGTCTCGCGTTCCGGGAGCTTCTCGATCCCGCCCTTCTCGGCATCGACAACCGTTTCGGGCAACTCGACCGAAGCGCCGCCCCGTTTCTCCACCGGGCGAACGTCCGCGGCGGGTCCGCCCCCGGGCCGGTAGTCGCCTTCAATCAGGGGCTCGGGGTTGCGGACCTCGGTAGACTCCCTGGTCTTCCTGCCGAAATCGGGCTCAACAATGCCGCGGTCTGTTTCCGGCTCGAGGTTCGTCTTTGTCGGGAAGCGCATCTTCTCCGCTTCTATGCTCTTCATCTCGTTGATCACTTCCGAGTCGAGCAGGGCCGAAAAATTGCCGCCCTCGTTCTCGCGCTTGATGTCCACATCGAACACTTCGTTCGTGGAGCTGACAATCGGCGCGCTCTTGATCTCGGCGGCCTCGCGCCCCTTCACGGCGCCCCAGATGAAAGCCCCGACAGAGCCGCCGAGAACCAGCAGTACAAACAGGCTTTTAATGGTCTGCTGGGTGCGGCGCGGGATCCTGTTTATCATCCGATCAAGGCCGGATACGGCCCGCGTCATTGATTGAGGAGATATTTTTATCCGTGGCATTTGTGGCATTTTCGCACCCTGTACAAATATACTATTGTTTCGCTTTTTTATCAATAATAAAAATGACCCTGCATTTCCTGAGCTGCTCCACGGTCTGCGGGCTGCTGAATATCTTCCGGACGTCCCTGTCGGCGATAACCGGGCATCCTTTTACCGCCCTGAGGGCCACCGTGTAGAAGGGGTGATCGCCGGCGGCGCGGTATTTCATCGCCTCGTCCTCGCCGTGCGCGTAGGCGACAATACCGTATCTGCCGGCATTCCGTATATCGACAAAAAACCGGCCGTAGACCTCCAGCCCGTCTTCGTTCAGGACGGATGGCAGCATCATCGGCTCCACGGGAAGCCCGCGGGTGTCTATGACCAGGCTCGAGTAAACGGTCGGGACCGGCGCATCGATCCGCGCGGGAAACTCCTCGCCCGGATAGGTATAGGGGACCGCCGGGAGCAGGTCGCCGATCCTGAGCTCGGCCCTGCACCCCGATGTGGCGAAGTCGACGGGAAACCCCCTGGCCCTGATCTTTCCGTTGATAATGGCAACGATCCGCGACTGGAACACGTCACTCCGTTCAAGCAGCTCTGAAAGCGTCGTGTCCGCATCGACCCTGACGTCCTTCACCAGCCTGACCATGCCCTGGATGGCGCGCTCCCGGGCCTTCCGGTAGGCATCCACTCTTCCGCCGGTGAGGGATATCTTCGCCGAGCCGTCCTCGTTAACGGGCATGCCGCGATCGTCAATGTTAAGCCTGAAGGCACCGTGCGTGACGATGGTCCCTTTTGTCCAGTCGATAGCGTCGGGGGGCAGCGTGCTGACGCGTGCCGTTGAATCGATCAATGCGAATGCGCATATTACGATGACGAGAAGAATTCGTTTAATCATGGAGCCTGTCCATCCTTAGCGGGAGTGGCCGTCCCCGGTCCGGGCATGGAGTTCCCGGACACAGGGTGCCGTTACTGTTATTATCGGGCGGGTATACATTCGAAAATCAGTAAAAATCGCCCCTGAAACATCATATTTATACTGGGAATTAGCTGATCATTTTCAATGCGGAGGTCGCGGAGAAGGCGGGGATCTGCGTTCTCCGCGTTAAAATTTTTTTCCGTTTTCCTCGGGGGAATGGCCCCCGGCACTATTACGCGCCAAGCTTTTCCAGGCAGGCGGCCAGGGCAGGGATAAGCCGGGCCGCGGCCGATCGGATGTCCGTCAGCATAAGACGCTCGGCCTCTTCCTGTCCGGCCTTGTAGCGGGTCAGGAAAGTGCGGGCCTTCCTTAAAAACGGCTGTAAAATGAGCGCCGTATCTTCCCTGTTGACCAGCTCTTCCACGGCCGGGGCCTGTTCGCGGTCTGCCATAGCCCGGTCGGCCGCTGTGCTGACCTCTTCCAGGTCGCGGATCGCGGCTTTCATGGCAGCCGCAAGCCGGTCCGGCCGCTCCCGCCTGTCGCCGGCAAGGGCACGGGCAAGTATATCGGCCGGCACGGGGCTCAGGGACGGCAGACGATCGACAAGGGCGGAGAGTGCGGCCTCTTCCGTGTTCCTGATCCGTGCTCCCCCTTCCGTTGCGTTGATGACCGGGACGCTGACCTTGGCGGCCGAGTCCTCGAACCAGCCGCGGTACAGGTCGAACACGAAATCGGATATCACCTTCCCCGTTCCGCCGTACGCGGGAACGTATTTAATCTTACGCCGCCTGATGATAGACTGGTTCATCGAGTCCAGCCCCCCGAGCCGGTTGGTCCGCGGAAGCCACTCGCTGTAATGGTGGGTGCCGCTGCAGTGTATCTCCCGCCCGGTATAGGCAAGGTCCTGACCGGCCAGAATGATCGGGTTGCAGCCGAGGTTAAGGAGCAGATCGAACGCGCTGGTCGCGACGGAGCCCCCGGACTGCAGGTCGCCGATCGGCTCGATGTATTTCTCTATCCAGCCCATGAGCGGCGTGGTCTCGCGCTTCATGGCGCCGTCTGCCGCGGTGTAATACTTCGTCGTCGCGCTCATGATCGCCGGCCCGCCGAACGAGCGGACCACCGGCGGATAACTGACCATGTCCGCTATGAGCGCCGCCCCTCCCCCGTCGAGTCCCAGGAAATGCCTGATGCTGTGCTTCTGGGCGTCCAGGGTCATGATGAGGTGCGGCGAGACGCCCGTCCTGGCGAGCACGGGCGCCGCCGTGTCGACCGCCACGATGAGGGCGCGGTCCCGCATCCGCTCAAGGACGCGCACGTTCTTCCTGAGACTCGGGCCCGCGGACACGATGATGCCGGGGCACCCGGAAAATCTGCCGAAGAGCGAGGCGACCCTGGCCGCGGTGAAGAGCCGGGGAATATTGCGCAGTATGTTCTCCACCCACCGTTCCTCGAACTCGAACCGGGTCAGGAGATCGCTCATTTTCGAAGAGGCGTACTGCCCCATCTCGCGCATGACGGCATCGTAGTATTCGGGATAGAGAAGGTACGAGGGGCGGTGCTCGTAGCGCGCGATGCCGCGAAAGCCGGCTACGTCAAGTTCCTCGAACACCGCGGACAGGTCAGCGCCGGGGACGACCACGATAACGCCCTCCAGGTTCCGCGGGCAGGACTCGCGCGCAAGGGCAACCACTTCCTCGTCATGCTCGACGGCCAGGATCGGGATGCCGGGAAACGCCGCCTTCAGCGCCGCAAGGTGATAGCCGAGCCCGATCCCGGAAACGGCGATCATCGTCGCACGGCCCGTATTGAAGGCTGCAACCGCACGCTCGGCCTCGCGCGCCGGGTCATAGGCGGAGTGGATCCGCACTTCCCGGCCGTTCCGGTAAGCCAGCGTGTGCATGCCGCCCGGCGTCATGCTCACGATATATCTGCTCATGGCGCGCTCTTTTTTAAAAACTGGTCGTGGCTGTCATACTGTTCCCGAAGCTTTTTGAAAAAGACATCAAACGCCTCGCGGGACCCGATCCCGAACTTCTCGAGTATCTCGGTTTCAAAGAAGAGAAGGTCCGGCTCCCGGTTCTCGAAGCTGCACAGGTGGTTTGCGAGGTAGGTGATCATGACGAGGTCCCGGTTGCGGATGACGGGGTCCAGGGGCGCATGGTGGTAGCGAATGGCCTCAATGAGCTCCTCGGGAAAGTTCCACCGTTCCGCGATGAGTCCGCCGATGGTTGAATGGCTGATGCCGATGGATATCTCCTCAAGCATTGCCGCGGTCCTGATCTTCCGGTTCTTGACCATGTTCGATATCCGGGTCAGGAGGCCCGGGTCGATCGACAGGAGCACGATGGTGCCTATATCATGGAGCAGGCCGGCAATGAACGCGCTGTCCACAATTTTCGAGTAGCCTTTCTCCTGGGCTATGCAGCGGGCGTAATAGGCCGCCCGGTTGCAGTGGTCCCACACCTCCTCGAACTTGCGATACCGCATATCCAGGATCTTCCTCGTTGCGGACGCTGCCAGGATCGCGGTGAGGTTCTTCAGGCCGATGACCACGATCGCCTCGTCTATCTTGCTGATCCTCTTGCCCATGATGAACGCGGCCGAGTTCGATAGCTTGAGGACATCGGCCGTCAGGGCCGGATCAAGGGCCAGCCTGTCAGATATCGCCTCTATGGTCGTTTCAGGGTTGTTGCACAGGGCCTGGAGCTCCAGCATGTTTTCAGGGAATGTGGGGAGCGAGCTTACCTCGTCCAGTATCCTCCTCTTGATCGAGGTGGTGATCTCGGAGCTCTTCAGCTCGCCCGGGATGACGACGGAAGCCTTCATGGAGCCGCTTTCCGGCTTGATGGAAAGCGCACCGGCGCCGATGCCGGCGTTTTTCAGCAGCATGATCGTGAGTATGATCCCCAGGCCGGCGCCCTCGGAGGCGTCATACATGTTATCATACGCCTCGCCGAAGTTCTTGCACTGCGCCGCCTTGACCATGCGGAATTGTATCCGCTCGAGCTCGCCGGGAAGGACGCCCGCGTTGTTGAATATGTCAAACTCCACGCCGCCGGACCGCTTCCGGAACTTGATGACGATCCGGTACGGGCTTCCCATCAGGCTCTCTCGCATGACCTCCGGGTGGTAGGCAACTTCCCTGAATTTCAGCATCCCTTTCCGGTAGTCCGACTCGTCCGAGATATCCAGGCCCTGGTTCGCGAACCAGACGCGCTTCATGTTCGCCTTGACAGCGTTCTGTATCAGCTCCCTGAGCACCGATTCCAGGGTATCGTACAGGTACGTCTTGTCTATGCGGGCGAGAATCTTGACGAGCAGGGAGGTCAGATCATTATCTATCTCCCCGGTGACATACTGGAAGCTCAGGTACACTTCCTCACCCCGATCGAATTGCCGTGCAAGAATTGATGAATCAAACATCAGGAACACTCGTGAATTTTGGTCCGTGCGTTACGCTGCATCTACTCTATGTGAAACGCGTTTTAATGTAAAGTTAAATATCTGACAGCGTATTTTTTGCCGCCGTGCGAGACTTCCTCCAGCCCCCCTGCTGCAGCGCTCTCATACAGCGCGCATATCCGCTCCGCGGAAGCTTCCGGCCGCCGGCCGTACCGGCCTGTTGATCCGTTTCCAGGGAGATCATCGATAACGAGATCCACCCCGTCCCTGCCCAGAACATCGAAAAACCGGCGGGTATAGCCCCTAATGTTAAAGGAGCCCCCCATGTAGCAGCGCCTGACCGGCAGTCGCTGCGCCAGCGCCGTATAACCGGCTACGGTGCCGTAATCGGGCCGTGGAAGCACCAGGGTCACCTCCCTGCACCCCGCTGTCATGATCTCGGATATGACCCGCTGACGGAACTCCTTTCCCGGCGGAAGGCCCACAAGGGAAACCCCGTTTCCCTCCTTCACAATGATGAGGGTCCCCTGCCCGTGCTTCACGACTGTAACCCTGTCCTGCTCGGACGCGCCCGCGTCGAGATAGAGCCAGGCGACAATCAAGGCCGAGAGGATCGAGAGTGACATCGTTTTTTTCCCTCTAAAGCGCGGCAGGACCGGGAGCAGGAGGAGGCAGAATGCGGCCACCAGGGCCGGTCCGGCCGCGGCAGCGGAAAAGTGGCCGTTCAGCGAGGACAGGCGGGCCACCATCCACTTCCCGGCCAGGTAGATAAAATCGCCCGCGCGGCCCGCCCATACCGCGGCGTCAGTGACAGGAGTGAGGGCCTGTGCGGCCAGCGAAACCAGCAGGAGAAGGGACATCAGGGGCACGACGATGATATTCGAGACAAGGCCGGTCAGGTTGACTTCGCCCACCTGTTTCAATAATACGGGGAGTACCAGTACCTGCGCGGAGAGGGTGACGGCCAGCGGACCGGCAAGGGGCCGGGGGAGCCAGGACATCGTCTTCAGGTACGGGCCATGGAAAAGCAGTATGCCCAGGGTTGCGCCGAAGCTAAGCTGGAACCCCAGCGTGTATATATCGCCCGGGTACAGCGCAAGCAGGACGGCCGCTGACAGGAACAGCGCGTTGAACACGTTTCCCTTCCGGTCCATGACCCTCTGGGCCGCAAACAGGAAGAACATCAGGCACGCGCGAAGGAGCGATACCGGCATGTCGGTCAGGTAGAGGTAGAGGGCAACCGTCGCCGCCGCGGCGAGTACCGTCACCTTGCGGTTGACCCGCAGCAGGCCGAGCAGGAAGAGCGGGATGGCAGCGACGACAGCGACATGCAGACCGCTCGCCGACAGTATGTGCAGCACACCGGCGCGCTTGAAATCATTCATGGTGATCTTGTCGATGTATTCCTGGTTGCCGAAGTAAAAGGCCTTGATGATCGCGGCCGTCTCCCTGTTGAAGAGCGCGTCGCAGTTTTCCGCCAGCCGCGCGCGGACCCGGTCCCGAACGGAGCCTCCCCCCGGCGACACGGCGACCGAGCGGCCGTCAGGATACACGACATACCGGACCCCGTCAAGGAGGAGCGCGCGGCGATATGCATCCGGTCCGCACCGGGGATCGGTCGCCGGTATCGGCTCGCCCCTGAACTCGAACCGGTCGCCAGGGAGGATCGCGCCGTTCCCGCCGACGCGCGCCATAAGCCGGAGCCGGTCCCCGGCTGCAGGGCCGCCGGCCGCGCCCGGCACGCTGAGAAGGGCAATCACCTCCCGGTAATACCGCCTCTCGGTCACCCGCTCTACCAGGGCCGTGTGCCGCCCGTTTTTCAGGGTGGCCGGCTCATCCCGCAGAAGGGAGCAAACGCGCGCGCCGGTCGCGGCGGCGAGACATGCGGACAGGAGCAGAAGGCCCATGACGCGCGAACCGCCGCGGTGCAGGAATGGAGACACGGGTTTAGCCGCGATCCGCAGTGAGCTCAGGTACACGGGAGGAAACGAGGCGGCCGCCAGGGCCAGCAGGACAATGCCGGGCGTGTCCGGGCGCCCCTCCAGGCAGAAGGATGACGCGAGCGTGATCGAGGCCCCTACCGAGAGCGCAATGAAGAGCGATGGAGGAAACGCCCGTGATCCCGCAAGGACTTCGGCTAATGCCGTAAACAAACGATTTAGCGATTTCAAGAGTTGTCCGTTGTTACCGGGCCGCGGATGGCCGTCGGATGAATGACGCACGCGTGGTGCGGTTTATGCTGGCGCCGTGATGGAGCATGCGCGGTTCCTAACTACGGTCGACGTTAACAATCATGCCGATGCTTCCCCGAAGGAAATCTTCTTCGAGTCGGTGAACAGGCCAAGCCGGTCCGTGCAGCGGATATCGTTTGCACCGCCGCCCGCCACGGGCAAGAGGTACGCATAGACCAGGTCCCGCTCCTCTGACATGGCCCCTGCAGGGACGCAGACACCGGCGGCAGCGATCAGTATTGTGGCAACCTTCGATTTCATGTTATTGTATATTCAGCGGATTTTTGACTATCTGCACGCCCTTGGGCACCGTGAATTCGAACAGCGACATCCTCACATCCGGCGCAGTGCTGACATCGGTAAGCGAGAAGCTCATGATCCTGCCGTCGTCACGCTTGAAGATTGCCCCCTTCAGGAGAAACGTTGGATCCACGCTCAGGATGATCTCGGAAAACTGCTTTTCATCGCTTTTCAGCTTGATGATATAGCCGTGCTCGCCGCCCGAAGCTATCCCGTCATAGCCGACAACCAGCCCGGCAATGCCGCCCGACGTCGTTCCCTTCTCGAGCTCCTGTATGCCGCACATCCTGTTGGCGGGACTGTAGATCCAGAGCGTCCTGCCGTTGGAAACGAGCACCTTTTCCGTCGGACTCGTGAACTTCACATATATCTTGTCCGGCGCCATGTACTTGAATCCGCCGGAATAGGTCTGGCCGTCAATCGCGGTCCAGGATACGACGCCGGTCAGCTTTTTCAGCCTGAGCATCCTGCTCCTGAATTTCTCCACCGCCTCGTCCCCGGCAAGAGGAAAAATGGAAGTGGAAAACATGATTAAAAGGCCGGCGCAAATGAACCGTAAGGCTTTCATATTCTTGTCCTCTCAACTGGTATAACGAATTGGCATCCATGAAAAAAAATTTTTTTCCGATAAAACCGGGAAAAAACGGGGAAAAAACCGTTACCCGGATTCCCGCACCGTTTGCATGATACGGCGGGATTCACGCTCCGGCGTCCCGAAATCAGGCCGGATATCGGCCTGCCGATCGATAAGCCACAACTATTCGCGCATTGCATATATTTCAACCAATAAATTTGAAAAAACAGGACAGTTTGTACTTGAAATTATTCCGCCCGGGAAGCAACAATCGAAGAGGAGCAAGACCATGCGAAGGAAACCCAGACCTGTATTCAGATACGTGCTGGTTCTTGGCACTATCGCCATTGCCATTACCGCTTATTTCTACAATGCCGAAGGCTACTCGTTCTTCATGAGGACCTATTACGAAAAGGTCCTCGGGATGAGCGTCGAGCAGCAGGTACGGGAGGCGGAAGTGATGTACGATAACCGCCGGTACGCGGAGCTGAAAGAGTATCTCCACCCCCGCATCCTCGTCTATCCCGATACCATGGCCTTCAAGAAGCTGGACGGGCTCGCGCGCATCAAGCTCGGTGAGCCGGTGAAAGGGATCGACATGCTCCTTACTGCCGCTGGAAGTGAGCGCATGCCGGTGAAACTCCTCGAGGAGACCGTCGGCCAGCTTTTCGAGATGAAGAGATACCGGGACATCATCGAGTTATTCACCATTAACGATCCGGGCGGCAACCCGAACCTCCACTATCAGTACGGGATCGCTCTCTTCGAGACGGGAAACATGGCCGGTGCCGTGCGGGAGCTGAATCTGGCGATCGACGAGGGCAGGACCGATTACGAGGCATATCACTATCTCGGCAGGGCGCATGCAAAAAGCGGAAATATCAGGCTGGCGCTCCCCCACCTTGAGCACGCGCACAGCCTGAACGAGGATGATCCGGACGTGACCCGCTCGCTGGCCGATGCCTATCGCGCCCTCGGACGCTACAACGAGGCGGCCCGCCTGTTGAGGAGTATCAGGCGGTAGCGCGCTGCTACATCGCTTTCACCGTCACGCTGAGCCCCATCATCCACGCGCCCCGCTCCATCCGGATCGAGTTGTACAGCATCCGGTCGGTTATGTAGAAGTAGTAGGCGGTGCCCGTGTCAACGACGATTGACTTTGACGCATTGATGCGCACGCCGGCGCCGATCCCGACCCGCTGGAGGTCCGGGTCGAGGGGGTTCTGCGCGCGCGGGTATTTTTCCTGCGACGAGTAGGAGAGCCCGGCGCTCGCGATGATACCCTTAATCGGAAACTCGATCCCCGCCCCGAAGCTGTGCCGGTCCCGGTGCTTGTAGTTCTGCGCGTTGCCGGTTGCTATGAGCGGGAACGCAGACCACGCCGCGGCGCTCCTGGCTACCATCAGCCAGTCCAGATAGCCCAGCTCGTGGCTCCGGGTCAGGAGGTTCCGTGTCCCGAAATTCCTTTCACCGCTGAAGTCGACCCGGTATGACAGCCGCACCGCGGTTTTATCCGATGTCGGCCAGTTCAGGCCGATGAGGAGGTAATCCGGAAGACGCTCCTCCATGACGCGCGTGTAGTTGTACTTGACGTTTTTTTCGGTGCCCCGCGCGATCACCTGCGTTGAATAGAGCACCGCCAGCATCGTACCCTCCGGCTTGCCCAGCATGATCCCGAAGAAACCGGACCAGCCGACCGCCACCTTCTCGATCTTATCGACACTGCCCCAGTTCAGAACGCCTGCGGAGTGATCGCCTTCGAAGTAACTGCATGACACGCCGCCCGTGACGGCAAACAGCTCGTGGAGCGAGAAAGAGCCGCCTATCCGGCCCTGGAGCCAGTACCTGCTCGCTTTCACCCACGTGATCATGGGCAGCTCCATGGAGCCCAGGGGGACCGTGAGGCCGGCACCCTGGAGCGTGGCCATTTGAACCGGGTCCAGGCCCAGGGAGAAGTACGATACGAGCGGCATGCCGCCTTTCGGCCTGTTATAATAAGCCCGCTCGACGCCCTCCGGCATGCACAGCGACAGGAAGAAGGCGCCGCTCCCTTTCTTGTACGCCGCGGCGAACTGCGG
Source organism: Spirochaetota bacterium (assembly GCA_029564515.1). Lineage (GTDB taxonomy): Bacteria > Spirochaetota > UBA4802 > UBA4802 > UBA5550 > RBG-16-49-21. The sequence continues at coordinate 127,193 of JAKQPV010000102.1, forward strand.
GATGAACAGGGAGGGCTCCGTGTCCTCGCCGCCCATCCGGGCCATCTCGTGCTTGACGGTCTTCGCCATGACCTGGTAGCCCAGGTCGAAGTAGAGGCCGTTCTCCAGTCCCGCGAGCCCGGCAGGATTATAGTATGCCGCGTCGATGCTGTTCGGCACAATGGCCATGCTCTGCATCCTGAGAAAGGAGGCCGACGGGCTGAGCTCTCCCGCCGCAAGCGGGCCGGCCTCACGAAACAGAAACAAGCAGAAGGCGCAAGCGATGATGGTCCTGTTATACATTGGCGAACTCCATGTCGCGGATAGGGTGCGGTGCGTGCCTGGAACCGGCCCGCAGGTAAACCCATACAGCACATGACAGGAATTGTGCAAGCTAAAATTGTCCACGCCCGACCGATACCGGCATCGGGAGTATAAAAAAAGGGACCGTCCTTCTGGACCGGTCCCCTGTCAATTGCAACTGTGATCAGCCGATTACTAGATGATTTTACCCGTAAGGCCTATGCCGAAGCTCCACACTTCTTTGTTCATCTTGATCAGGCCGAACATCATCTTTTCCGTGAAATAGAAGTAACGGGCAGCGCCGAGCTGGATCGAGAAGCGATCGGTCGCGATGATCTTCATACCGAGGCCGACGCCGATGTTAGCTAGACCCGGATCAAACGGGACCTGGACGCGGGGGTGCGTGTCCTGCGACTCGAACGAAGCGCCAATGCTCAGGGCCAGCATTTTATGCACCAGCATCTCGCCGCCAAGGGCGACTTTATGTGCCATCTTCATCTTGTAGTCCTGGATGTTGCCGCCCAGCGCAGTGGTCGGGGCCAGGATATTCATCATGTAGGAATATGAAAATTCATGAAGAAGCGTACCTGCCGCCATGTCCCATGCGTACGAGCTACCATAGTTTCTCTGCTGGGAGAAGGTGAGCTGGTATGACGCCTGGATCGAGAGGGTCTCAGTCGGTTTCACGTTGATACCGATGAGCAGGTAATCCGGCAGACGGGCCTCATCGATATAGCTGTAATGGGTCTTGAGGTCCCTGGTTGTGCCGCGCGCGATTATCTGGGTCGAGTACAGAGCGGTGATTGCCAGCTCTTTCATGGGGGTAATCATGATCCCGCCCTGGCCGCCAAAGCCGCCCGCCGAGGTCTTGTTCTTTGAAATATTGCCAAGCCCTATATAGCCAACGGCTAACTCATAGGAATACTGTGCATACTTGACGGACGCGGTGACTGCGAGCCAGTCGGTGAAAGCGAACGCGCCGCCGACCGATCCCTGAATCCAGAAGCTCGTGCCTTTCAGCTTGTTTGGCATGATGGGAAGCCCCAGGCCCGCGACTTCCGTCATAAGGCTCCATATACCGGTTGATTTTTTGTACTCCAGGGTGCCGCCGCCGGCAGGAATGTGCATTTCGGCGAAAATCGAACCCTTGTCCTTTTTCCATACCAGGGCCAGGTTCGGCATGATGAACGACGGGGTCGCATCATGGTAGTTCGCAAACAGTATTTTATGCGAGTACCGCTTGGCGCCCAACTGGTTTCCCAGGTCGAGATAGAGGCCATCAACCATCTTGACAGTACCGACAGCGTTATAGTAAACCGCATCCGGCGCGTCGGTCGTAGCTGCGCGAGCCTGCATCCGTGTAAAGCTTGTATCGTACTGATAGTTATAGGCAAAGAGATCGCCTACCATTAATGTAGAAGCAAAAAGAATTGCCCCTACCAATAGCATGAGTTTCTTCATAAAATCCTCCTTAAAATATTTACGAAAATATTTACGAACGTAAATCATAACTCCGCTTAGCCATACCTATGAGAGACTGATTCTAATTAATATTTATATACAAACAGCCCGATTAAAACCAGATTGTCCCAAATGATACGACTTGATAGATTTAATCTTTATCTGAAATAAATGTCAATAGATTTTTGAGAATTCCACAATAAAACATGCGTTTATTCCTGCAGCAAGAGGTTGATTTGTTTACGACCGGAAAAAAATCCAACGCGTTTCTATTATATGACAGGGTGTCCAAAATTCTTTATTGTGTCAGTATACCATGGCCCACCCGTGCGGGGTGTGGACCGACGGGACAGTCCGCCGCAGCCATGGGTGCATACTGGTTCATTGAAAATTCCCGGAACAATTAATTCGAATAACCGGTATTTACGTGTTAAATGACAACCTATTAAACCATTTACTGCCTGAACCATGCGCTGTGATGCAACATAATGCCCCGGGAAGACCGCCCCGGTCGCCAAAAAATATGCTTGCATTTTATTAAAAGAAAATATAAAAAAAAATCGCTCTGTAGAATTAAATAATTTCGCGCGGAAACCGCAGCCTCAGCCTGACAGGATACCGGTAGCGTATGTTCAAAAAAAAGCAGGAAACCACAGACCTGGCCGTGATCGAGCGGCAGATTTACAATCTGACAAAGCTCGTTCACATTAACAGTATGATCAACTCCACCCTGGACATGGGGCGCCTTCTCACTGTTATCATGGAAACCATCAAGGACATAATGGAGACCGAGGCAAGCACACTCCTCCTGTACGAGGAGAAGTCAGATGACCTCGTATTCAAGGTGGCCCTGGGCGAAGCCGGCAAGGAGCTTACCGAGAGATACCGCATAAAGCTGGGACAGGGCATTGCCGGATGGGTAGCCGAGACCAGAAAGCCGCTTATAATAAATGACGCATACAGCGATACCCGGTTCGATCCCGAATTCGACAAAAAAACTGGTTTCACCACGCGTTCGATGGTCTGCACGCCGCTCCTCTTCAAGGGCAAGCTGCTCGGCGTTATCCAGGCCATAAATCCGCTGAGCCTCCCCGGGTTCACAAAGGACGACCTGGACCTGTTCGGGGTTTTTGCCGACCAGGCCGCGCTGGCGGTACAGAATGCGATCTACTTCCAGAACGCGCTGGAAGAAGAGCGCATCAACAGCGAGCTGATCGCGGCGCGGGCGATCCAGGAGGAGCTCATCCCCGCCATCGATATGAAGATCGGTCCGATCAGCATATCCGCGCGGTCAGTAACCGCGCGGGAGATCGGCGGTGAGTTTCACAGCCTGTTCCGGCTTGACGACAGCCACTATGGCCTGGCGCTGGGCGACCTGCATGAGAAGGGGATACCGGGCGGCATGCACGCTTCCATCGTGAGCGGAGCGCTCCGCGCCCTTGCAAAAATAAAAGGCCATAATCCGGTCGAGCTGGTACGCATGATACACCTTCTGATGGAGCACGACGAGCGCCCCATCCGGAACGCGTCGCTCCTCTACTGTGTCCTCTCCGTGCCCGACCGCATGCTCCGGTTTCTCAACGCCGGGGTCGCCTACCCGGTCCTGGTCCGCGGCGGGGTGTCCCGCTACCTGCGCTTCGGCAAGAGGAGCCTGAGCCAGAATATAGAGGAGGCAAAAAGCGTCTCGGTCTCGCTCCGGCCAGGCGATCTCTTCGCAATATTCTCGGACGGCATTCTCAGGGTACGGAACAGGACGGGAAAGCAGCTTGGCCTGAAGAAAGTGATGGGATTTCTGGAACGGCCCTTTTCATCGTCGGAGGATATCATCGAGGGTCTCCTCGGGTTTGCCGGCGATTTCGCCGAGGGCGTCGGGATACGCGAGGACATCTCGATCATTCTGCTGCGAATCGATTGAGGGCAGAATGAAAACTTCTTGCCAAAAATAAATCGTTGTTGTAGGATTCGACATTACACGAGGGAAGCCATGAACAACTTCGTATCAGTTATATTTTGCAGAAACTGCAGCTCGCGATTCGTCGAGATTGCCGATTGGACCGCCGAAGGCAAAGCCATCGTACGATGCAGGTCCTGCAACGCCAGCGAGATACTGTCGAATTTCACTCTCGGCCGGGGCGGGATCAGCAATGTCGAGCTCCAGACGGCCCGGGACACCATGGCCAAACGCGGAAAGTATGAAAAGTAGCCCTACTTTTTCGAGAACACCCTTTTGACAACTACCGATATAAAGAAGAATATGACCCTCAGAAACCTGCCGATGCGCCACGGTTTCGTGATTATCCGGTAAAACCAGTCAAGCCCCCGCTCCATGAAAAACGCCGGCGCCTTTTTCACCTCGCCGGAAATAATGTCGATGGAGCCGCCGATACTGATGAACACGGCGTTACGGAACTCATTCTTGATCCTGTGTATCCACTTGTCCTCGCGGGGAAAGCCGAGCCCCACGAACACGATATTGGCCTCGGATTTCCGCATGGCCTCGATGACCGATTTCTCGCGGTCCTCGCTGAAAAAACCGCCGTGCCGTCCCACGATGCGGATCTTGGGAAATGATTTCCTGATATTGAAGAAGGCCCGCTCGGTTATCTCCGGCTTGCCTCCGACCAGAAAAATGGAAAACTCCTTGATCTCGGATATCCGGACGATGTCCATGATGAGGCTCAGCGTATCTATGCGCTCCCGTATGGGCGTCTTCAGCATCTTCGAGGCCCACTGGATTCCCGCGCCCGCAGGAAGCCTCATGTCGGCGGCACCGGCGATGAGGCGAAGGTCGGAATTCGCCTTGAAACGGATGATCTTGTACGGGTTGAGCGAAATGACATGGTACACCCCGCCGGCCTTGATCATTTCCATGATCCTGACGACCGCCTGCTGGCGGGTAAGATTGTCTACGCCGATACCCATGATATTGGTGATCCTGGCATCGGCCAGGTCTACCTGGTTATACTCGAGAACCAGGTCCCGCTCCTCTTTATATGAATCATAGTAGACACTGTCGTCCTTCATCCGGTCCTCCTCGTATTCCGTCCGCCGCGGCGCGCAGATGCCTCTGAAGCACGCTCATTCATGCCGGGATAGACGGGCGCGCCGTTACACATTGATGCGAATAGTCACCCCGCCGCATCCGTCTGTCAATAATAATTCTGATTATGTCAGATGGATTTACGGCCATCGTTCCGCCTCATTTTTTTCCCGCAGACCGGTCAAATAATGCCGGAGCCGGCTAAAAAAGTGTTGCAATTAAAAATTTGGAGGGCAATAACCCCTTCATGAGAGGTGGCACGAATGGGAAGGCTGCAGGAAATTATCGGATTTATCGAGTATGACCATGAGCGCGGTGTCCTTATAGAGCCGGAAAAAAGGTTCGAGAAGCTTCGCGACAGCTTGCTTGACGTGATAAAGACATACAATCCCGGCGTGATTGTCAAGGCCGGCCTGGGAAGCGGCCGTCTCCTTCATGAAATAGCCCTGAACAGCACCGCCTATATCGCCGTGGTCGAGCCGTCAATGGCCGTAATACATGCGTTCATCGAAAGCCATCGCGAGGACGAGGCAGCGTCAAGGATCCGTTTCATAAACGGGGAATTCAACGCCTTCCCTGTCGACTACTACGCCGCAGACCTGCTTATAAGCGCGGACTACCTGGACTTTCTCGAATCAGGGACCGTCGTGGACGAGTTCAGACGGGCAACCCAGTTCGAAGGCATTCTCGTCCTGTCGGGGACGGTGCTGCATGACGAAGACCTCGATGGAATTTACGACGATTTCATGAAAGAGGCCTTCCCCCTCCATAACGATTATTATCTCAGGGACGACCTGAGAACATTCATGGACCTTAACGAGTTCTCCTTTATCAAGGGGCATATGGAATACTATCCCGCCGACCTGGCCGCGCTTTCGGCCCACCTGGCTCCCTTCCGGCCGGCAGGGAGTGCAGACCCCATGCATGTCGTCGAGGAACACCGCGAACGGCTGACGGAGCTGTACGCGCTGAACGGCACGGTGATCTCCGAGCCCTATTACATCGGCGTTTACACAAGAAGAAAACCCGCCATGCAGCAGGGTACGTAGGAGCGGCAGCATGAAGTATGTCGTGCGTCCTTCAGCCCTGGGCGGCGCCGTGAACATGCCCGGGTCGAAATCCCACACCATCAGGGCGCTGGTCTTCGGCCTGCTCGGCAACGGCAGGTCGGTGATCGAGCGCCCGCTGGTCTCCTCCGACACGCGCTCCTGCATGGACATGGTGCGCGCCTTCGGCGCCCGGGTCGACGAAGCGGAGGGGGCCTGGCAGGTCACCGGGACCGCGGGGAAGCCCGCGGTGCCGGAAAATGTGGTCGATGTCGGCAACTCGGGTACCTCCCTCTATATCGGCCTGGGCATAGCCGCTCTCGCGGACGGGGCCACGGTCTTCACCGGCGACCACCAGATCCGGAGCAGGCCCGCCGGCGGACTCATCAGGTGCATCAACCAGCTGGGGGGCACCGCTTTCTCCACCAGGGGCAATGACATGCCGCCCGTCGTGGTGCGGGGGAAGATACAGGGAGGCTCGACCGAGATCAGCGCGGTGACATCCCAGTACCTGACCTCGCTCCTGATCGCAGCGCCCCTGGCCGAGCGCGATACCCGGATAACCGTCCCGCTCCTGAACGAGAAGCCGTATGTCACAATGACCCTGGGCTGGCTTGACCGCCTGGGCATACGGTACGTGAACAACGACTACGAATCCTTCGACATACCCGGCGGGCAGGGATACCCGGCGTTCAAGGAGCCAATCGCCGCGGATTTCTCATCCGCGACCTTTTTCCTGGTGGCCGCGGCGGTTACCGGATCAACGGTAACGCTGAAGGGGCTGGACTGGGGCGACACCCAGGGCGACAGGGAAGCTGTTACGATACTCAAACAAATGGGCGCAGTGATCGAAATCGGCGAGCGGGAGATCCTGGTGAAGGGCGGCACCCTGCGGGGAGGCACCTTTGACCTGAACGCGATGCCCGACGCGCTGCCGGCCCTGTCGGTGGCCGCATGCTTCGCCGAGGGGGAGACGCGTCTCGTGAACGTGCCGCAGGCGCGCCTCAAGGAGACCGACCGCATCGCGGTGATGCGCGCCGAGCTGGGGAAAATGGGGGCCGATATCCGCGAGCTCCCCGACGGGCTGGTGATACGCCCAAGCGCACTGCGGGGCGGCGCGGTAATCGGACATCATGACCATCGCGTGGTCATGGCGCTGGCGGTCGCGGGACTGGCTGCCGGCGGGGAAACCGTTGTCGAGACGGCGGAAGCCGTATCGGTGACCTTCCCGGACTTTCGGACGCTGATGCTCTCCATCGGCGCGGACATTACGGAAACGGAGTGACGACATGGCGGTACGGGGAATACGGGGGGCCACGACGGCCGTCTCGAACACGAAAGAGGAGATCGTCGACAAAACAAAAGAGATGCTCGAGACGCTCGTGCGGCTGAACAACCTGAGCGTCGAGGACATCGTATCGGCGATATTCTCCGTGACGAACGACCTTGACGCGGAGTTCCCGGCGGTAGCCGCGCGAAAGCTCGGATGGATCTACACGCCGCTTTTCTGCACGCTCGAGATCCCGGTGAAGGGGAGCCTCCGAAGCTGCATCAGGGTGCTTGTTCACGTCAACTCGGACCGCCGGCAGGAAGAGATGAAGCACGTGTATCTGCACGAGGCGAACAAGCTCAGGCCGGACCTGGGCACGGACAGCATCGACAAATTCTATACTTCTGAAAAGTAGGTCCCGGCCGCACGGCGCGGCCGGCTACTTCTGGCGGGCCTCTTCGAGGCCCTTTTCTATGGCAAGCCGCCGCCGGAACGCCTCGGCCTCTTCGCCGAACGTATCATTCTGCAGCTCCTCTATCTTTTTCGCCTTCTCGTCAGCATCAAGGTTCGGGTCGCTTTTTATCCTGCTCTCCTTCGCGTAGTAGTCGGTCTCTTTCTTCTGCTCCTGCTCGATGACCCTGTCGACCTCGTCAAGCCGCTGGACCTGCTCCGTGGTGAATATTTCCTCGCGGAATTTCCTGATCATCGCCTGCTTGTCCGCCTCCGCGGGAAGCTCGGAGAGGTCTTTCTCGTATATCTGGAGCTTCTCCTGGTAGCGGGTATAGGGCTTGGTGTAGGCATCGACCGCGTCCGCCTCGTCCCCCCACATCTTTTTATTCAGCTCCTGGATCCTCTTCTCCTTGTCCGCGCCGTACATCTCCTTGTCGTTTATGATCATGCTCCGGCGGATCGGATACTCCTGCGCCTTCACGCTGGCCCCGAACAGGGCGTCAGCCGCCTCTTTGCCGAAAACCTCGCGCCGGTACTTCTGAATGTCGTGGAGGAACTCGATGGCTTCCTCGGGAGTAGCGGGCGAACCCCATTCCCTGGTCTTTTCGACAAGACCGATCTGGTAGTCCATGTAGGTCTTGTATACGGCGAAAAGCTTCTCCGCATCATCGGCTGACATGATCGAGAAAAGATACTGGCGGACCCGTTCCAGGTGGTCTTCGAGATTTTTCGAATCTTTAAATTTCTCGTCAAGTGAGAGGAAGAACTTCAGGGTGTAGGGATTAATGACGCTGTTGGCGAAGTAATCATCAATGTTATCCTCGTTGAAATCAACCTTTTTGTAATACAGCTCTATGTCCTTCAACTTGATCCTGTAACTTTCATCGATGATAGTGCCTTCGCTGCTGTTTCTCCTCATGACAAGGGTAATAATAATGATTACCACTATTGCAAGGGCTGCTGCAATGATCATCTTCCTCTTGTTCATGTCGCGGTCCTCCGGCACTGATCTCCCGATATATTGTAAAGAATTGGATTGATAACAGACTAAAAGTCAATCATAATTAATGTTTACCGGGCAGGCTGGCAGGCCCGGCTGAATCGTACGCATAAAAAAGGGGCGCTTGCGAAGCGCCCCTTTTTGCTCATTGCTTTTTTTATTTTAGTAACCCTTGTTCTTCAGGTCAGACACGAGGTCGACATAGAACTGCGGAGCGTCAAAACCGGGAGTGATGCCGAATACCTGGTCGACTATATTCATGTGGTCGACACCGGCCGAATACCAGGCGCCTTCCTGCGTGCCGCGGAATGTGCCCCACTTGGCCGAAGTTATGCTGACCAGCCCGTCATTGGCTCCTTCGATAGCGCTGAGGATCGGCCAGGTCCCTATGAAATACCAGTTGCGGGCATCGATCGCCATCATTTTGATCTTTGCCGCCCAGCTCTGATAGTAGACGCTGGACTTGTTCGGCGTATTGGGATTGAAGGTATTGATCATGTAGCTGCGGACAAGGTCATAGCCGTTCTGGACGCTGTTCGGGTTCGAGTCGCCGAAAATGAAGGCGTACACGAAATCAAGGGCGGCGCCGACAAGCGGTTTAACCGGGTTGGGGATGACGCCCATGATCACATCGGCAATCGCGCTTCCGCGGTGCGGGCCCGCGATGCTGGTATAGCTTGCAACATAGGAGGAGAGGCCGAGATTGGATATCGCGTACCTGGTATAGATGGTGCCATGGCTGTGGCCGATGATGTTCAGCTTGGCTGCGCCTGTGACGGCTTTAATCTGGAGGAACTGCTGTTTGAAGGCCAGGGCCTTGTTAACAGTGCTGTCCATGCCGTTGACCGAGGTTATATAAACATCCGCGCCCTCGTCTTCAAGGGTTGAGGGAATCCTGTTCCAGTAGTTGATGATGCCGAGAATCTCAGCGCTGGCTCCCATACCGTGGGCAAACACGAGCGGGTACTTGGTCTGGCATGGATTAGAAGAACCGCCAGCATAAACAAAGGTGAAACCGGTTATTACGATAATGATTGCGATGAAGAATTTTTTCATGTTTGCCTCCGATGCTTGATTTACCGCGTCGTCTATTGTATACAATATCGATGTTCTAAAATAAATTGTCAATAAAAAAATACGTCTGGACGGATTTTTTTATTATTTAAAATGAAATATATATTTATGAAAATTATCACTCTCAATTTATATTTATTTATATATTAATTAATATTTACAATTATATAATATTTTAATAGTTTTAGATTAAAAAGCATGGATCGCCAGTGTTGGAATTAATTCTAGTAGATAGTTATCGCCATAATGGAGATAGATTACCCATGCTTGGATTGCCTTACTCCTCCAGGTCAGTTTAAAAGTAATTTTATACTTGCTCTGGGCTTGAAGTATTGTAATCCTAACTACAATTAAAAACTTAAATTCAACGGCCTGCACCAGATGCCATAAGAGAGGACCCACATGACCGAGCACAACCCTACCCGTGACGAAGCTTATATGCTGCTCACCCAATACACAAAAAGCGATGCTCTGATCAAGCATGGTCTCGCAGTTGAAGCCATTATGCGGCATTTTGCCCGTTCTTTTGGGGAAGATGCGGAGACATGGGGCATTGTCGGCCTCGTCCACGACCTGGACTATGAGCAGTACCCCGAGCAGCACTGCGCAATGACGCAGAAAATACTGGCGGAAAACAACTGGCCCGGGCTTTACATTCGTGCGGTTGCCGCGCATGGGTGGGGGATGTTTACCGATATTGAGCCGCAATCAAACATGGAGAAAGTACTATACGCTGTTGACGAGCTCAGCGGCCTGATAATCGCCGCCGCGCTGGTACGCCCTTCCCGGAGCCTGATGGACCTGGAGCCGTCATCAGTCAAGAAAAAATGGAAGGACAAAGGCTTTGCCGCCGGTGTCGACCGCACCGTCATTGAAAAAGGCGCGGCGATGCTGGGCATGGAGCTCCCTGACCTTATCCGGGAGTCCATTCTCGGCATGAGGCCCGTTGAGAAGGAGCTCGGGCTGGGGTCCCGGTAATGCCGGGCAGGTTGCCCGCAACCCTGCCTGACCGCACAAGGATCAAAGGACGAATTGCTTTTCTGCAAAAGCCATCCCGGTATTCCGGAACGCATGATAACAACCATGGTCGATTTTATTTTCGACTGGCATCATCTCAGATGACAGGGGCCCTCCCGGCGTACGGGAAGGCCCCCATAAAACCATAAAGCGTTTCAGACTATCGCCGCTCAGCTTTTTTCTTTCTTACCCGGCTTGACTCTTCGGTATACAAGCCGGCCTATCAACGCGAAAATCCCGGCGATAACAACGAATACTGCAAAGCCTATCCAGGTAAGGTACGTCCCGCGCCTGAGCAGCGAAACGGGACACAGGCTCGGTTCGGACACGATCCTTCCCAGCGTGCCTCTGTACTTTTCCGGAACATCAGGAATACCGTCACCGTTTACATCCTTGAAGCTCCGGACATATTCCAGCAGCCCGGCCCACTGTTTGACTTCCTGGACCCCCGGCCTGTTCAGATCAGCGTCAACCAGGGCATGGGTCAGGTCCTCGATCGGTTTGCCGTTCCTGTCCTTTGGAGTGATTGTGAGGATGCCCATGGTAAAGTTACCGACAATTTTAAGGAATGTGGCGTTATATATGTTTGCCGTGACCCGGTACAGCTCCTTATTCGAGTTCGAATAGTCCAGGGGCCTGTATCCCTCCTCGTCGTTCCCTATCTGTATGTCGGTCACACGGTCAAATATCATGCGGCGCGGATTATAGGCGCATTTCAGCCCCGATATCTGCAGAAAATAATCATACCCTTTTATGGGATTGATGCTCGTCAGTATCTCGAGCGCCTTTTTCAGCTCCCATGCGTACAGGTAGGTAGTAAGCATGGGATATCCCATGGTATCGTCCATTCCGATGCCGAGGGGAAGAGCGTTAAACATATCGCAAACGGCGATCCTGCCCGTTTTGCCCCTGGCCACCGTATCCCTTATGAGACCGTTGGAATCGAAGGCCACGTCTATCCTGGTTGACGGGTCTTTCGGGTCGGCAACGAACCGGTTGACGTACCATTTGCTCGCGTCCGCGACGAGGTTGCCCAGTCCGGATTCCTTCTCCTCGATAATGATATCGAAATCCGTATGGGCGAGAATCGTTTCAAACACCATGCCCAGGGGAGCAAGCACCATCCGGTCGATCTCATTCTTAAAGCCGTTGATCATCGCTATGGCACCCGCATCGCCCGGAAGCGTATCGTCTATATTCTGCATCCTGTATTTCTCAAGCACCGGGGCACCGTCGCGAATCACGATGTCCATGATCCCGACCCAGAGGCCGTAACACCATGCCTGGACAATGATCGTCTTTCCTTCGATGACCGGCTCGGGGAGCGGTGTATGCGTATGCCCGCTGATGATAATGTCGATATCGGGCACCTCGCGTGCCAGCTTCACGTCTTCGGATTTTGAAATGTTTTCGAGGTCCACCCCCCCATGCGAGAGGCACACGACCAGGTCCACTTTTTCCCTGTCCCGGAGCAGGGCTGTCATTTTTTTCGCAGTTTCCACGGGATCGCCGAAGGTAACCGGCTTTGCGAACGGGGCGACTTCAGCGGCGGCCTTCCCCATGATACCGAACAGGCCGATCCTGACACCGTCTTTCACCATAACCGTGTAAGGCCGTACCAGCCCCGCCGTAAAGGCCGTTTCCAGGGTATTGTCGCGCTCATCCGTCGCGCTGAATAACACGTTTGATGATACTATCGTCGGGAGAAAGCCTCCCTGCTGCGCCGTCCGGAGTATGCGCGTAAGTCCCGCGGGCTTGAGATCGAACTCATGATTGCCCAGGGTAATGACGTCATACCCCATATCGCGAATGAGCCTGAGCTCCATTGCCCTCTCGCGGCTGACCATGTGGAACAGCGAGCCCATCAGGAAGTCGCCCGCGTCAAGCACCAGTACCGGGTTGGCGCGTTCCGTTTTTGTTTTCGTTATTACGGTTTTTATCCTGGCCCACCCGCCCCTGGTGGCATCGTCGCCCGTCACCCGGGGCGTATAATCAATGGCAGGTGGAAACCCGAGAAAATGCGAATGCATATCATTGGTATGAATGACGGTCAGCTTCCGCTCTTTTGCATACAGCGCCACTGGGACACACAGAATAATAAGTAGGAAGAAACGGCCCGTTGTCTTCATAAGCGGCTCCCTGCGCGCTAGTATGTCCGGGTGAAGGACGGCGCCCGCTCAATATGACAGCATTGCGGTAATAATTCAACTATTAATTTCATAAAGCCTGACCGCAAGGAGTGCTCTTCACGGATATGACCGGATATGAACCGGCACTAATTTCTTGACAGGAATATGCGTTATCGCGTTAGAATAGTCAGCACTTATTCCGGATACAGGGGCGGAGCGCTTTGAAGGGTCAAAACCAGCTACCCATTCTGATTATCATACCGCACGGAGGATACAACGTGCCCGAAGAGCTTTTCGGATACGAGGCGGTAAGCAAGTTCGACCTTTTCATGCAGTCGGATACCTGTGCCAACGACCTGTTCTCGTTCGGGGACCGCGTCGCCGCCACGATGGATACCGATATATCGCGGCTGTTCATCGACCTGGACCGGGCATACACATCTCTCCGAAACGATCAGGACGGCGTGATCAAAAAGTCTACCCGATTCGGGAAACCGGTCTTCAGGAACGATCATTTCCCTGACGATATCGCCATCGCGAACATGATACAGCGGTACTGGGCGCCGTTCCATGACACGATAAATAAAATCATCAACACGGGAAGCCTGCGTCTCATTCTCGAGTGCCATACCATGATGGCCGTCGGCCCGAAAATGTCGCGGGACCCGGGAAAGCCCCGCCCCCTTTTCATGATCGAGCACCTTGTCCGTGAAAAAGAGATGTCCAGGGAAACCTGCAGTACCGGCATGGCAGGCGGCCTGATGGAGCAGGTGGAGAAATCCTTTGCGGGAGAGAAAAACACGATCACGGAAAAATTCGTTATAAGCGATACGCCCGCGGACGGTTTCATCATGAAGAGCTATGGCAACCGGGGCATCCCCATGCTCCGGGTATCACTGGCCCAATCGCTGTTCCTGAATGACGCGCACTTCAGTTATGATTACCTGAGGGTGGACGATCTCCGGATCCAGCACATCAGGAAAAGCATGCGGGAATCTATCGAGCGTTTCTGCCATAAATGCCTGTAACAATGAAGCGGCCCCGTCTTCACGGGGCCGCGTTCCAGCAAACCGATGTGCAGCGATTCTATCTGAAGATATCGCGCCCGCCAATTTTTTTTGCCATCTCCTGGGAAGCCTTGATGACCTCGGGATCCATCATGTATTTCATCGTCTTCATTGATACGGTGAGCAGTTTCTGTGCTACCTGCTCGAGCCTTTCCAGCTCGTCCTTTATCTCTGCGGGTGCGTCTTTCCTTATTTTGCCCATGTCGGAATATTTCTTCTTGATCGCTTCCCCGTCTTTCGCAATCTTCTCCATCTTGTTCCCCATATCGGTCAGGGCCTCGGCGACGTCCTTCGCGCTGTTGGCTTTTTCGAGGGACGATACGTACTCCTCGTTGATCTTTATGACTTCATTCAGGTATTCCTTGAGATCGGCATATTCGCCGCTTTTTTTGCATCCGAGGAAAGCAACGGCAACAATCGATGCCATCACAAATATCAGGACCTTTTTCATGATTATCCAACTCCTTGCTGTAATATTCTCGATCTTGCTAACATGGTGCGCTCAGCCAGGGAGCGCCGGTTCCGCAGCAACATCCGGCTTATGCGGTTGCTACCGTGACTGTCCGGCATTAAATGAGAAAAGTTAAATTATGTCAAACTTAAAATATAGTCATACACCTCGAGCGCCGCGACCGCCCCGTCCGCCGCGGCCATGACAATCTGCCTGCGCGATCCGCTTCTCAGGTCCCCTGCTGCGAACAGTCCCCGGACCGGCGTCCTCATCCGCATATCGGCGATCACCTCGCCGGACTCGGTCAGTATTTCTGGAGGAAGAAATTTTGCGTTGGCGTCGAACCCGACGAAAATAAAAACACCGTCGACCTTCAGGCTGGAAGTTTCCCCGGTCTTGACGTTCTTCAGGGATATGCTCTCGACCGAAGTGGATCCGTTGATTCGCTCCACGACAGTGTTGAGGACGGGAACGATCGCGCTGCTCGCCATCACGCGATCCTGTAATACCTTCACGCCCCGGTACCGCTCGCGGCGGTGTATCAGGTAAACCGTGCTGGCGAAGCGGGTCAGGAAATGCGCCTCTTCAAGGGCGGTGTCGCCTCCCCCGATTACGGCGCATACGCGGTTCTTGTAAAACGCGCCGTCGCAGGTCGCGCAGAAAGAAACGCCGTGACCGATGTACTCATCCTCCCCGGGGACTTTCAGCCTCCGGTAGGAGGCCCCCGCCGCCGCGATCACCGCTTTCGCCCGCATCGCCGGGCCTTCTCCCGGTGTTACCGTGAACAGACCGTCCCCGTCGCGGGCCACCAAGAGGACGTCGGCGCCCATGATCTCCGCGCCGAGACGCCGCGCCTGGCCCTCCATGCGGGACATCAGCTCCCATCCCGCAACCGGCTCCACGAATCCGGGATAGTTTTCCACCTCGTAGGTATTCATTACCTGGCCCCCCGGCGACAGGCGCTCCAGGACCACAAGGTCGAGACCCGAACGCTTTCCGTAGATCGCTGCCGACAATCCGGCGGGTCCTGCTCCGATAATTATTACATCTTTCACGTACTTGCTCCTGAATTAATTGACAGGTTTAACAGACTTGTTGCAAAACACAACTGTCATTCCGGCCGAAGCGCAGCGGAGAGCCGGAATCCATATTTTTCGCATGGATTCCCGCTTTCGCGGTAAGGACAGGCTTCATATGCGGCAAGTTTAAACAGATATGCTACAAATATAACGATTGATTACATGCGTGATTAATTTCAAGCAAAAATATGCTTGAAAAAACATGAAAACCACGGCATGCCTGATAGCGGGTGTGAGACAACCATTCACGGGAGGCCGGCATTGCTCATGAAAAGAATCGAAGACTCAGGCATTGAATCCGCACGGAAGCGCTTTATCGGCGCCGTGGTAATGGTGGTTCTCGCCATTATTTACACGTTATCACCCGTCGATCTCATTCCAGACATTATACCTGTCGCCGGTTTGCTCGATGACATTCCGCTCCTGATATCAACTGCCGTGTTCGCCGGTTATTCCTACCGGAAAATGAAAAAAGAGCGCCAACAAAACAAGGTTTGACGCCGGGCAGCCGTACCGAAGAGCACGGCAAAAACTCCGGTGGCACTGGTGGAAAATCCCCGAAAATGAAATGGCCCGCTGCCGGATAACCGGTTAATTGCTCTGTGCGGATACCTGCCGCTTTTTTTTGTAACATAAAACGGTTTTTCGCAACCTATACATTAACAATTCTTGTAAAACCCTCCAACATCTTCTTTGGGAATAATTGCCCGCATGAAGCGGGCATTATTCTCCTCTTTTTTTATCATCATTGGTTTATTAATACAGGTTGATGAACAGGCCGTTTTTGGCGGCATGACAAAAAAAAAGGGGAGAACTACTGCTCTCCCTTTAAATTATGGGGGGTTAATTGAGGATATTGAGAAGTTAAAAATGAATAAACTTAAACGCCTGCCTTAAACTTGTTAAAAGTCTTGATACTTAATCTGTTCTAACATATGAAATATAGCCAGGCAGGCGTAAATATACAATAAACGAAATAACTATATATTTGTAGTTAGACTGATTATAAGCGGCACAGGGAATTCCCCTATCCGAACATTACCGGATTCCGTGATGGAGGATAGAGTCAGGGGTTGAGAATAACCGTCCGGCGAGCAGGACCGGAGTATGCATGCTATTTATTGCCTCGACCGGACCATTCGACCGCGAATTTTATCAGCTCGCCCGAGCTTTTCATGTTAAGCTTCGTTTTGATGCGGTCGCGGTAGGTGCCGATGGTCGAGGTGCTGATCCCCAGCCTGCGGGCAATTTCCCGCCGATCGCACCCCTGGCCGATGAGGGTGAATATCTCGAGCTCCCTGTCGGTAAGATCTGACATCAGGCTTTCCGGGCCTTCCTTTCCGGTCATGATATCCAGGAGCGATTCGCGGAGCGGCTCGCTGATGTAGCTCTTCCCTTCAACGGCCTTGCCGATGGCATCCACGAGCTGTTCAATCGGCTCGCTTTTCAGCACGTAACCGCTGGCGTCCGCCTGCAGGGCGCGCCTGACCACTTCCTTTTCCGCATGCATCGAGAGCGCGAGCACGGTTACCTGCCGGTACCTGGACTTGATCGCCTTGATGAGCTCGATGCCGCTTATCCCCTCCAGGCTGATGTCCACGACGGCGATATCGGGGCTGCAGTCGTTGATCGAGGCGATGGCGGCGTTCGCGTCGCCGGCCTGGCCGCACACGTGCAAATGGGCATGGCTGTTGAGAAACTGGATGAGTCCCAGGCGGACCACCTCGTGATCATCAACGATAAAGATCCTGATCTTTTTTTTCTGTTCTTCCTGCATAGGGTTTTCCTCTGGTCCTGGTTTTGTTGCGTTCTCCCGGGCGACCTCCCCGTTCCTAGGCGATGCTCGCCACCTCGCATGCGACGATCGTGCCTGACGGCTTGAGACGCTTCACGCTGAGCACGCCCCCGATAATATCGGCGCGGTACTTCATGAACATGAGCCCCAGGCCCTCGGACCGCTCAACCGTTTCCGGCAGGCCGACGCCGTCGTCGGCAACGGAGAGGAAGAGGCCTGCGCCCCTTCGCTTGAGCGTCACTTCGATGGTTTTAGCCTTGCCGTGCTTGACCGCGTTGTTCAGCGACTCCTGGATGATGTAATAAATATGGGTCGCCTTTGAATTGTCCGGGATCGATATGTCCTCGCTGTCGATCACGCAGTGTATGCCGAAAATACGCTCCGCGTTCCGGCAGAGCTCCACCACCGCGATGGCGATACCGTTCCGGTCCATGTTTACCGGCGAAAGTCCCTTTGCCAGTAGCCGTACATGGGACTTTGCCTGGTCGAGCTGCTTCATGACCGAGCCGATCGTCGACTCGTCGGCCTGCCGGCCCTGCCGCATCATGTTCACCAGGCCGGCGAAGAGATAGCCGACGGCGGTAAGCTCCTGCCCGATCCCGTCATGGAGATCGTGCCCGATGCGGATCCGCTCCCGCTCGCTGATGTCCAGGATCTGCTCCTCGAGCCGGCGGCGCAGTGTCATGTCAACCCAGCTCACCATGTAATACTGGATCACGCTGTTGCGCAACACCGGCACCGTCGTCACCTCGACGATGAACGCCTCGCCGCTCTTCGATCGATAGTGCTCTTCCTTTTTCCCGGAGGCAGGGGCGGGAACGAACTCTCCGCCCGCGGACGCGGTAACCCAGGGATAGGGCGGAAGCTTCCCGACGACCTCGACGGCGCTGAAGCCGGTGAGGTCCTCAAAGGCCGCGTTGACGTACCGTATCGATGAATCGAGGTTGACGACCATGACCGGGATGGGCGTGGAGCTCATCAGGCTCGAGCTGAATTCCTCGCTTTCCCTGATCTTTCGCTCCAGGCGGTGGCGTGTCAGCGCGGTCTCGATCGCCGAGTAGAGGTCGTATTCTTTTACCGGCTTGATCAGATACCCGTACGGGTCGGTTTCCTGGGCCCGCTTGAGATTCGCATCATCGGTGCTGGCGGTCAGGTAGACCACCGGTACGTCCAGGTCCGACTGTATCCTCATGGCCGTGTCGATCCCGTCGATCTCCCCGCCGATGATCACGTCCATGAGGATCAGGTCCGGCTCTTCGCGTATTGCCGTCTCAACCGCGCTGAGCCCGTCCGATTCGGGCCCGATGATCCCGTATCCCTTGAGCTTCAGCATCTCCTTGAGGTGGAGGACCGTGATGGGATCATCTTCCACGATAAGTATATTGTTTTTTTTCATGAGTGCATCGGCCGCCATGTATGTCAAAACAGGATCGTTACCCGGGTCCCGCCTGCTCCCGAAATCCCGATCGTGCCCCGTATCTGCCGGCACAGGGAATGCACGATCTGCATTCCCAGCGAGTTTGATTTCGCAATGTCAAAATCATCCGGCATGCCGACGCCGTCATCGGCCACGGCGAGGGCATTCTTCCCGTCCTCTTCCCGCGAAAACATGACGGACACGGTGCCCCTTCGTCCGTCGGGGAATGCGTACTTCAGCGCGTTCGAGACCAGTTCGTTGACGATCATTGCGCACGGCACGGCGATATCGATGCCCAGGTAAATCTCTTTCACGTCAAGGTCCAGTCCCACCAGGTCCCGGCTGATATTGTATGAATAGAACAGGTGCTGTGTCAGTTCATTGATGTACCTGCCGAAGTCGATCTTGGTCATGACCTCGGAATGATAGAGCTTTTCATGCACAAGGGCCATGGCGTGGATGCGGTTCTGGCTCTCCTGGAACAGCGCGCGGTAGCGCTCGTCCTCGACCTTTCGGGACTGGAGCGAGAGCAGGCTTGATATGACCTGGAGGTTGTTCTTCACCCGGTGATGCAGCTCCTTAATGAGGATCTCCTTTTCCCGGAGCGAATGGTTGAGCTGTTCCTCCGCCCGCAGCCGGTTGATGGCCATCGCGTACAGTGAGGCAAGCCGGCGCACCACAAGGAGGTCATCATCGTCATAGTCGATTGGTGAATCCGCAACACCGATCTCTCCTACCGGCTCGCTGCCGAAAATCACGGGCACCGACAGGAACCGGCTGAATGCGGGGTGCCCTTCCGGCATCCCCTCCCGGGACGGATGGCGCTCCGGGTCGTTGGTAAAAAAGGGCTGCAGGGTATTGAGCGCATATCCCCACAGGCCCGGGTACGATCGGCCGGGGTTGCCCGTTGCCCCGGGCGGCATTTTATGCAGGATGCCGGTATGCTCGGCACCGGGCATTTTCGAGGTCGACAGTATGATGTTATCGCCCGTGGCCGGGTCTATCTCCGTGACAAAACCATGCTCGCTTCCTGTCAGAACCCGCGCATATTCGAGTACGATGGAGGCGATATCCGCGAGAGAAAATGAGCGGGAGATGATCGAGCCGGCCAGGCCGGCCAGTGCCATGTTGAGGGCCAGGTGCCCCCTGATACGTTCATCGGCCACCTTCCGCTCGGTAATGTCCCTGGTTATGCCGGTGATGGACAGCGGGCGGCCCCTGTCATCGCGCTGAAAACCGATGAGACTCTCGGTCCACACGGTGGATCCGTCCCTGCGTATAAACTCGAGCTCGGCTGTAATGGTACGGGACGGATCGCCTGACCGGGCCTGCTCGAGAGCGAGATTTTTCGCGAACAATTCGTCAATTTTCTCGCGGGATTCCGGGGCCAGCATACTGACGAAACCCATCTCCAGCATCTCTTTCGGAGCGAACCCGACAAGGTGCTCGATCGAGGGGCTGATATACTGCAGTGCAAGATCGGGGTCGGACAGCCAGATCACGTCCCGTGCGTTTTCCGCGAGAAGGCGGTATTGTGCCTCGCTCTCCTGAAGCCGCTCCTGGGTCCTCTTGAAGTCGGTTATGTCAAGGACGGTCGCGGTCGCGCCCTTCGTAAAATCGTCCGGATTGAAGGGACTCAGCGAAAGAAGCACATTTATGGGGGATCCGTCCTTATGCCTGAGGACCGCCTCCAGCATGCCGAGCCCTTCCCGCTCCATCTGCCTGTACAATTCCTTCCCCACCCGATTGAACTCCGCGTCGTCGGTGTAGAGCATCCGCGTGCTCTGCCCGATCAGCTCGCCATGGGAATAGCCGGTGATCCTGCAGAGCGCGGCATTGACGTTCATGAGGACCCTGTTGACGAGGAGCCCGACGCCTGCGGGCGTGGCATCGAACATGCTTCTCAGGATGCCGTCTTTCCTGCTCAGATCCTCATCCGCCCGCTTCAAATCCGTGATATCGTCCATCATGGTGAACAGGTAGCGGCTGTCTTCCAGTGCGATGATCTCGGCGGTAAACAGTCCCTTGTGCTTTTCTCCATTCCGGCCGGTTACGACAATCTCCGCATTGCGCACGGTGCCCTTTCCCAGCAATGCGCCGACAAGCCCGGTACGGTCGCTTATGTTTTCGAAGATGTTCAGATCGGCGGAGGTATACCCGACAACATCCTCGCGCCGATACCCGAGCACATCAAGGAACCGGTCATTGACCTCGATAAATCGCCCGTCATCGATTGTGCTGATCGCCAGCAGCAGCGGGCATTTCTTGAAGGCAGCGAAAAACTTCTCGTTTTTTTCGCGCCGGGAGTCATCGCCGTCGGTCGAGGCCTTCAAGGCTGCAAGCTGCTGCTCCAGGCTGGCTACCCGCGCCTGAAGTTGTTTATATGAAGGTTTGTCCATCCCGCGTCCACAATGACAGAAATAAACGGCACCATTTTGATCAAGGTGCGATCTGTGACGGAAATTATTTTAGGAGCATGATGCCGGCGTGTCAATCATAAAGAATATCCGGCAGATGAAGTGTTATGTCCCGTAATGGGACGCGCAGATCAGATGTTGTATATAACGCGGCTGTCCGCTGGTACGCGGCATTCTTCCTTATTATGTATGAAGTTCAGGATGCTGTTTCTCAGTTTCCAGGCCTCGACCGGCTTTGGCAGGTACCCCATGGGCTTCGTGGCCATGGCCCTTGAGATGGATGCCTGGTCCGTTGTAGCGCTTACGAACAGAATGGGTATATCGTGGGTCTGGCGAACCTGGATGGCGGTCTCTATCCCGTCCATGTTACCCGACAGCATGATATCCATGACGATAACGTCCGGTTTTTTTGCGCCGATGCGCTCTATGACTTCCTCCCCCGAGCTGAGCACGTCGATGACATCACACCCCTCTTCCTCAAGCAGATGCCTGAGAAATATCGCGGTGATCATTTCATCTTCTACAATGAGAGCGCTGGTTTTTTTCATAATAATATCTCATCCCGTGCATTATTAATGGCGGAAAGTAAAAACTGGTCCCGGACCGTCAGCGACATGCCCTTCAGCCGGATGACGGCGCCCGACTCCTTCAATCTGAGGCATGTCGACATCAGGGTTTCGGCATCGCTGGAACGTACTTCCTTGACGCCCTTGAAGTCGAGGATGATCTCCCTGCCTTCGGCTGGAACTGTCTCAAGGCTCCGGCACAGTTCACTCACCGTTCCAGCAGTTGCCATTTCCTTGATACTGATCATACTGACTTCCTTTTCATCGATTTTCATGAGATCCTACCCTTAGCCGGAAAAAATTTCTTACTGCCATTTTTTGGTTCTTGTTTACAGTAAAATACGTATTTATCACAGCTTGTGCAATAGGCCATAGAATGATTATTTTGTAGTTATTACGACTATAATTGCGTCAGGGTTATTCCTTATTTATTTTTTTATGATTAAATTATTGACGACAACAGGAAATTTTAGTATTTTATTAAATACTTATTATTCACTTTTTCAGGAAAGAGAGGCCTGGATGAATTCTTTGATATGGATCATACTGTTCTTTGCCGGCTGGGTTATTCTTCAGCGATGGGTGCTCCCGCGATTCGGAGTGCCGACCTGAATGGCCCCTGATTGTTCTCCGGAGGAGAAAGACAGAGAAAAAAAATAGCCGCCATGCGGCTATTTTTTTTTACGCTTCTTCTTCTTCGAGCGCTTGCTTCTTTCATAGTCATCATCCCCGCTGTAGAAGTCCGTATCCGCTTTCAGGGTAACGTCACAGGCCTTCCCGTAGAACCGGGCAAGCTTGCCGATTTTTCCGGGGAGCGCGAAGCGCTCGATGATCTGCGCAGCGCGATTGAGGTCGCCGGCCCCGATCAGGCTCCTTACCATCCTGTCGAAAACCGGGTAGCTGGAATCGAATTCGTCGGCCAGGCGGAGGTACCCCTCGTAAAATCGGACCGCCTCCCGGTACTCCCGGTCGTTGTAGTGCTCATCTGCGGCTTTCAGGTACTGGTCACGCTTTTCGTTCTGGGCGTGCGCTACTTCGATGCGCCTGGAACGGCAGGCCCCGCCTTTCATGCAGTAGCGGTTGCCGTCACGGGCCAGCTCCGGGTTTGAGTCAGCAAGCTTCTTCAAATGCGCGTCGTAGTCATCGCCGCTCATGATGGCCGTTTCGCCGAATGAGCCGGTCACGATGCTCCTCAGAAGGGGCACCGCGATCCTGTCGGCCGCAACGCCGATGGAATAATTGTCACGGTCGCCGAGCCGCACGCCGGCCATATAGGCACCGTCGCCCGCGATGAAATGCAGCGTGGCAAGGGCGTCGCGGAGATCGTTGGAAGTGCCCGTCTTCCCTGCTCCGATCCCGTCCATGCCGGCCATGGTGCCACGTCGCACCGTTTCCCTCAGCGCAAGCGTGATCAGAAGGCACGCCGCCCTGACGCGCTGCTCGCCGAAGCGCGCCAGGAGCGCACTCTTCAGCGGCCGGAAATCGGGCTTCATGACGGCGCCGTCCGGCCTCATCATGAGCCGGATGTAGGTGTGTTTTTTTAAAATTCCCATGTTCGGGAACAGCGAATAGGCCAGGAGGTAGCGGTCATATCGCTGATCCCCGGCGGAGCCGCCCAGTATGATCGAGCGGTAGGGAGGGTGCAGGCCCTCGGGGCCGGGTATGTCCATGATCTCGTTCAGCAGACGGGCGAACACGGCGGGAGTTACCAGCTCCTGTATCTGAACATGCACGCCGTTGACCGAGCGGACCAGCGCGTCTTCCACGCTGATCCATTCATCGGTATATTCCGTGAAGTTCCGGGGAGACCACGACCAGTACTTTTCGATGTTCCGCCGGTCTTCCTCCCGCTTCGGGTGCTTGAACATGTAGTTCTGGAAAATCCGCTGCTGCTCGACCGAATACGTCTTGTAGGTAATACTGCTGTTTCTGAACATATCCTGGAGCCCGGAGCCGGACAGGATATAGTAGAGGTCGAGAAACGGCTTGAGACTGGATCCCAGGGAACGGTTTGCCAGAGAGATCCAGTCCCACTCGTCGTCCTCGCTCGACGGACCGCCGACGTCCGCGATGATCCTGTTAACGATGCGGGGCTTATCCGACAGCGCATTCTCCTGGACCTGAATGATCCGCGCTCCCCCTTCCAGGTAGACCCGCCGCGGCTGATTGGCCGCGAATTGCCGGTCCACGTCGATCCAGCGCGAATAACGGTCGATCCGTTGTTGAAGAAATTTCTGCGCCGGCATGTCGATTGTCGTTACCACCACGAGCCCGGAGTCGGACCGCTCGGGGCCCAGCTCCCGGTCCAGCTCCCGCTTGATATTGTTGACGAGGCGGTTGTCGGCCGACAGTATGCCGGGGGCGAAGCTGAAAGACACCTTCTGGCGCTCCCACGCATCGCGGAATTCCTCCACCGTGATGTCTCCATCGCTGCGCAGGAGCGAAAGGACGCTCTTCATCCGCCGCTCGAGCCAGATCCTGGACTTGATCCTTGTCTCCAGAATTTCACGGTAGTTGACCCGGTCCACGCGATAGATTGCGTTGGTCTCCTCCCATTCTTTCACGTCCGGGCTGCCGGCGCCCCGCGCCTCGATCAGTGAGGCAAGCTCGGACGCCTTGAGCCAGAGTGCATACTCTTTTATGCGGGATGGCTTTTTTATGGCCGCTACAAGCATTGCCTGCTCGCGCAGATTCAGGTCTTCGAGGTTTTTCATGAAATAGATCTCGGCCTGCGAGCGGAATCCCCGTATGTCCGAATAGAGATGGCCGCCGTAAATTTCATTTACGTAGGCCTCGAGCAGGTTGTTTTCGCTCCAGAACCAGTCAACCGCCAGCGAGGCCGGCAGCTCGTGCTGTTTCTGCTCGATCTGGCGCTCCCTGAAGCTGCCGCCGCCGGTGCCGGCCGTGATGTATTTCGTGTAGAGCATCTCCATGACCTGGTTCGAGACGGAGCTCCCGCCGCGGTCTTCGTTCTCGAACGCATTGCTCAGGGCGGCGTCATATGCCTGGAGCTTCTGCCCCGGGCGCGAGAGACCGAGACGCACCGCGAGAGCACCGGATTTCTCCAGCACGAGGTGCGCGATTTTTTTCGTTATCTGGGGCATTACCGCGAGGTTATCGTTTCCCCGGTGGGGGACCGGGAAGACATCGTTGTAAAAACGACGATCCTCCCGGAGCACGACTGCCTTCACCATGATGCGCGGGATCCGGCTGATCCCGGCCCATTTCATGGTGTTGGGCTTGTGGAAAACCACGGTCACGACATCGCTGACGGAATTCACGCGGCCGATCCATGCAAGGGGAGCGGGACTCTCCATGATCTTCCTCGAAACATCCGCAGAAAGGCGGTCCCCGTCAATCTTCCGGTAATCGAAAAGATCAAGGCGGTCACCGGTCGCATCGTCTATGGCCGAAAGGATCTTCTCCCACCACCGTTTCTCGATCATGAGGTCGGCGAGCGCCCGATAGCGCGCCGGCTCATTGAGGGCGAGGGAGGACATGGCGCGCCGGTCGATCGCCACGATCGTGAGACCATTCTGGTCCGCAACCCTGAGCGACCGGTATACCGAGTAATTGAGCTCGACCGCGAGCTGTGCGTTTTTCGCGACGCGGTAGCTGTTGCCCAGCGACGGATGTCCTATTGTCGAGGAAAACTCCTCGAAGCGTGCCTGGCGGTCGCGCTGGTATATCCTCTCTGCCCGGCGCGCGTACGGGGTATCACAGGTTTCGATCACCTGGCCGAGGTTCTGAAAGGTGAAATAGTATTCGTTCCGGGACGTGCCGTAGAGCATTATGACCAGGTCATAGAGGAGCAGCAAAGCATGGAATATGATGAACGCGGCAATGGCCGCTTTTTTCAAAACTATGATGGCGCGGTTGACAATGTTCCGGCGGTTACGCACGCGGATCCTTTCACAAAGGAAATCGATAATAGCGACAGTTTCACCCGGCTGGAAGAGCCCGCCGGCGCGGAGACTGAACCCTGCCCCGGCCCTGACAAAAGCGGCTGCGTTAAAAGAAGGAAAAAAATACCGTAGGTAGGATTCCGGCAGCGAGATACCGCAGGCATCCTGACCGAAACGCTCAAGTAATGCCGCCCGCAGCTCCGCGGTAAAAATGCGACGCGCCTGTTCCGGGTTCTGGACGGCCAGGGCGTGCTTTTTTTCCAGTACCGCCAGGTCATCCAGCCGGAACATGCGCTCCTCGCCGCCTGCGGTAAAACCAAGAAGATAGTCGCGGAGCCTCTGACGGAAAGCCTCGTTCGGCACGAGAAAAGCGGGAGGACGGACCTTCTTTTTAGCGACGGGAAACTCCTTTCTCCAGTGCTCGCGTTCCCCGGCCGGGACTTCGGCCGGTGAAAGCCCGTCATCGAAGAGAAGCCCCGCCCCGGGACCATCCGCCAGTGAGCCGGCAAAGTTGCTGACAAGTGCAGATTTCCGGCCTGCACCCTCACCTGCAAGAATATTCCATGCCCGCAGGCAGATACGCAGGACCGCGTGACGGGTTGAGTCCAGCCTGAACCAGTAGTTATCGACCGCCCAGAGGTGAGAGCGGACCCTGAGATATGCTTTTATCAAAAAACTGGCCATACGGCTGCCCGGAATCACTGGTTACTAAATACTCACTAAACGTTTATTTCACATCGCCTGAAAGCGGTCTAAAGCTGTTAAAAAAATCACTGTCATATACTTTCAGGAGCTTTTCAAGGCCCGCATAAAATTCATCGTCAGTACCGTCAATGGAACGCCTGATCCAGAAAGCCACGCATGTTTTTACGACATTGCCGTCGCATATTCCATCAAAGCCGGGA